>JBEKMJ010000064.1:0-46451 GCA_050008575.1 Bryobacteraceae bacterium | reverse complement strand
GTGGTCGATCACCCGCTGAGGCCATTCTTTCGGTGGCATTTCGCCCGGCACTTGCGCCGGCAGTGTCTTCGCGCGGCCGGGGTGGCCTATGTCACCAGAAGAGTATTACAGGAACGATACCCCACACGGCTCATGAGTATGGACATCTCCGATGTGGACCTGCCGGAGGAGGCTGTCCTGGGCGGCGTCGTCCGCACTCACTATTCCAGCATCGAACTGGAGCCGGAAGGTTTTGCGCAGTCCCGCCGC
Organism: Bryobacteraceae bacterium; assembly: GCA_050008575.1. Classification (GTDB taxonomy): domain Bacteria; phylum Acidobacteriota; class Terriglobia; order Bryobacterales; family Bryobacteraceae; genus Bog-159. Next base: position 46,202 of record JBEKMJ010000064.1, on the reverse strand, counting down.
GAACCGAAACAGCACGGGCCTTATCGACTGGTAACGGTGGGATCGCTGGCGCAGCTTTACAAAGGCACGGACGTGCTGATCGAAGCGATCGCGCGTGGCGTGCGCGCGGGAGTCGATCTGACGGCCGTTATCGTCGGCGACGGCAAATACCGAGCGGAGCTGATGGCACAGGCAGAGCGCAGCGGCTTGGCGGCGCGGATTGAGTTTCCCGGCCAGGTCACGGCCGGCGAGCCGGTACGGCGTATCCTGGATTCGGCCGACCTCTTTGTCCTGCCTTCCCGTACGGAAGGCTTACCACGGGCGCTGGTCGAGGCGATGGCGCGTGCGGTGCCTTGTATCGGATCGGCCGTGGGAGGCATCCCGGAGTTGCTCGACGCGAGCGAACTGGTGCCTTCGGGCGATCCGGCTGCACTGGCCGCCAAGATTCAAGAGGTGCTGAGCGACCCCTCGAGGATGGAGAAGATGTCACGACGAAACCTGGCTGGCGCGCAGGAGTTTGTTGACTCCGCTCTCACGGAACGACGGAGGCGTTTCTACCAGCATGTTCGCGATTATACGCAGCGCTGGGAAGAGCGGCAAAGGGCAGCTTGATGCGAGTACTCCACGTAGTGAAAACCGCCGATGGCGCGGACTGGGCAGCAGCGCAGGCCGCCGAACTGGTGAGACTCGGTGTGGAAGTCCACGTGGCGCTTCCACGCGCCGAAGGCCGAGCTGTCGGGAAATGGGCGGACGGCGGTGCGAGCATACATGTAGTTCCAACGGACCTGCCTGTGCGGAGCCCTTGGTCACTGGCGGCGACAATGGGTAAGCTTCGTGATCTGGTTGCCAGCGTTCGCCCAAGCCTCATCCACAGTCATTTCTTCGGCTCCACTGTTCTTCTCCGTCTGGCTCTCGGCGCCAATCATACGATACCCCGCATTTTTCAGGTCCCAGGTCCATTGCACCTGGAGCATCGGTTCTGGCGAACAGTCGACCTTTCGACAGCGAGCCCCGGCGACATTTGGATCGCGTCGAGCCGTTGCATTCTGGCCCACTATCGGATGGCCGGCGTGGCAGAGCAACGCTTATACCTCAGTTATTACGGCATCCCACGCGGCGCGTGCCCGACCTCGCGGACCGGCCTGCTTCGCAGACGATACGGCATTGCGGATCACATGAGGATCGTGGGCAACGCGAATTTCATGTATCCGCCCAAACGGTATCTGGGTCACCGAATCGGCCTTAAAGCTCATGAGGATGTGATCGACGCACTCGGCCTTGTCATAAAGCAGCGGCCGGACGTTATCGGCGTCCTTATCGGCGGCGCCGCACCAGGGTCAGCCTGGTACGAACGGCGCCTTCGGGAACGTGCGCGCGCGGCAGGGGGAGACCGCATAGTGATGACAGGCTACCTGCCAGTCGAAGAGATACGTCAGATGTGGCCGGATTTCGATGTAGCCGTCCACGTCCCCATTTCGGAAAACTGCGGGGGCGTAGGCGAGCCCATGCTCGCCGGCGTCCCGACGATTGCTGGCCGCGTAGGCGGCTTGCCGGAAGTAGTTATCGATGGACTGACTGGTACGCTCGTGCCGAACCGGCAGCCCGAGGAACTGGCCCGTGCTATTCTTCGGGTACTGAGTTCGCCCAGCCATTATCTCAAGCTCGCGAACGATGCAAGGGCGCTGCTGCTGCGTATGACGTCGACTGAGCGCATTGCCAAAGAGATACTTGATATCTATTCGTACGTCCTGAAGCTCGAGGAGAAGGCGCCCAGGCGCTTCGACCCACTCGCGTTTTTGTGCCCGCAGGTCGAATCCCGTGAACATCCAGCAGCAAGCTCTTGCATTGCCCGTTAGGACCCACGCGCGTTACACTGCCAAGCGTGTGGTCGATATCGTCGTCGCCTCTGTTGCCCTGGTCGCGGCCTCGGCGGCTTTTGCCGTTGTCACGCTGCTGATTCGCGTGAGGATGGGCCGCCCGGTGTTTTTCCGGCAGACCCGGCCGGGCTACCTGGAGAAGCCATTCACCATTTATAAGTTTCGAACCATGCACGAAGCGGTGGACTCGCAAGGCGCTCCCTTACTGGACGGAGAGCGGCTGAGCCGGCTCGGTAGCTTCCTTCGCCGGACGAGCGTGGATGAGCTGCCCGAACTCTGGAACGTGCTGCGCGGCGATATGAGCCTTGTAGGTCCAAGGCCTCTCCTCATGAAGTATCTGCCCTTCTACACCGAAGAGGAGCGCATTCGATTTACGGTTCGTCCGGGAATCACCGGGTGGGCGCAAGTGAATGGCAGGAACGAGGCAGGCTGGGATGACCGCCTGACCAAGGACGTCTGGTACGTGCGGAATCAAAGTTTTCTGCTGGATATCAAGGTCCTGTGGATGACGGTGGTCAAAGTCCTGAGGCGCGAACAGGTGATCGTCGATGCGCGCTCCGCCATGCTGAACCTGGATGAGGAGCGCACCGGGCTGAAAGTGGATCGAGTGTAGCAAATGGACGGCATTCAAATACGGTTCGCCGAACCAAGAGATGCCGCGGAAATTGCGGACCTCTTCTTTGGCGGTTTCCGTCCGGACGTTGCGCAACTGCTGGTCTACGGATGCAAAGGCGCGCCGGAGTTTATCCGGATGCAGCTCGCGTCCGCCGTTCCGATCGCTGAATCGGTGTATTTTGTCGCACAGACGCCGAACGGCACCATCGGCGCAGCGGAGCTGCGGAGGGGATCGAACAGGCTGTTTCTGAATTACATCGCCGTGCGCCCCGGCCATCGCGGGCAAGGCGTCGGGGCGATCCTCCTTTCGGAGGCGGTCGGGATGTCGGGCGTGAGTTCCGGTCAAATCGGGTTGGACGTACTTCACGACAATGTTCGCGCCCTACAGTGGTATAGCCGGCTCGGCTTTGCGACCAGGACGTCGGCCGAGTTCATCGAGTGCGCGCCGCCCAGCGGTTTAGACGAAGTGCCCGCGTATGTCTCGGGTCTACCGCAGGCGGATGTGTGCCATGCGCAGTTCGGATTTTCCAAGTTCGACCTCGTTACCGGGCAGGGAACCTTCGCCGTCGGGCGACTTGGGGATACGTGGTTTCGCTTGACTGACCCGGCCGCTGTTTCGAGCCCCGCAATCTTCGCCGCGCTAAACCTGCTCGATCCTGGGCGGCGCATCTTTGCGGTCGTTCCGGCTTCCTCGGCGCCGCCTGCACAAGTGGTACGAATCCTGGCGAAGACGCACCGGATGGAAGCGGAAATACCCGATCTGATTCGCTCGCTGTCCAATGATTACCAAGAGAGCCGAGAACTCGTCTAACCATGCGCGGCGGGTCATTCCTTTTCAGGCTGCGCGGAAGGCCTTCCGTGCCATTCTGAACGCCCTGGAGGTCTCCAACGGCAAGGTGCTCCTGCCGTCGTATATCGGCTGGTCTCCGAGGGAGGGGTCGGGGGTGTTCGATCCGATTGCGTCACTCCATCTCGACTACAGCTTTTATGCCCTGGACGAGCGGCTCCGTATCGATATCGGCTCACTCCGAACCGAGCTTGAGAGCGGTTCGGTCCGCGTCCTCGTGATCATTCACTACTTCGGCTACGTGGATCCATGTTACGAGGAAGCCGTGAAGATCGCGAGAGAACACGGCGTCTTTGTTTTGGAAGACGAGGCTCACGCGATGTTGAGCGATCTGGTTGGCGGAATCTGTGGCCGCCTCGGGGATGCGTGCATTTACTCGTTTCATAAGATATTGCCGGTCGAGTCCGGAGGGGCCGCGGTCATTAACGATGCGGAGTCCCCGTTGGCGCAAGCCCTTGTGGCCGACCCCGAGAGTGCCTTGCCGCTGTACGACTACGATCTCAATCGCATCGCGGATAAGCGTAGGGCCAATAGCCTGGTGTTGGACAGACTGGTTCGGGAGCTGGCGCCGGAGATCGAGCCGCTTCTGGGAGCGCCGGGTTGCCCCGCGTTTCCCCAGAGTTATCCGGTCATGATCCGGAACGGCTCGCGCGACCGCGTTTACCACGACATGAACGCCGCGGGTTTTGGTGTTGTCTCGCTATACCATACGCTGATCTCGCAGATATCGCCCGGCTGCTTCCCGGCGGCCGCCAAGGTATCGCGTCACATTCTAAACCTGCCCGTTCACCAGGACGCCTCGGAAGGAGCGCTTGAATCGATGGTGCGCGAGTTAGCCAGTTGCGTGCGGAGGGCGTAAAAGTGGAACTTCAGATTTGGGATGCATCCGACCCGCGCGACCGAAAGTCGTGGATGGACTTTTGGGCGCAGTGGCCGGAGCGGGAGGTTTTTGGGCACCCGGACTACGTCCGGCTCTATGCGGGACCGCACGTCCGCGCTCTTTGCGCCGCCGCTTCGGCAGGCGGAAGCCACGTTTTATATCCATTTCTGCTGCGCACCCTAGGCGCTGAGCCGTATTGCGATGCTTCGTTGCGCGACTGCGCGGATATCGCCACGCCTTACGGCTACGGCGGACCGTATAAATGGGGAGCCGCATGGAATCCCGATGCGGTCCGCGCGTTCTGGCGGGAATTCGACGCTTGGGCGGTTAGATCTCAGGTGGTCTCCGAAGTGGTGCGGCTTTCTCTGTTCCCCGAGACACTGGTGGAGTACACCGGCGAGCGCCGCGTGCTGGTGGACAACGTGGTACGCGATCTTAAGACCGAAGACGAACTATGGCGCGACTTCGAATACAAGGTCCGGAAGAATGTCAATAAGGCCCGCGCCGCCGGCGTGACGGTGAAGATCGATGAAACGGGAGACCGCCTGAATGACTTTCTGGACATCTATACCGGCACCATGGACCGGCGAAATGCTGGAAAACTCTATTACTTCCCGCGCGATTACTTCGAGCGCATTCATGCGGATCTGAAAGGGCAATTCGCATACTTTCACGCATTTGTTGGAAGTGCCGTTGCTTCGGCGGAACTGGTGCTGGTTTCCGCCAGGCGAATTTACTCCTTTCTCGGGGGCACCGATGCCGCTTGGTATCATGTCCGCCCCAACGACCTGCTCAAGGTTGAAATCATGAATTGGGCGCGCCGCGCCGGCAAGACGGAGTTCGTCCTGGGAGGCGGGTACGCCCGCGGCGACGGCATTTACCGGTACAAGCTGTCGTTTGCTCCGCATGGCAGCGTGCCCTTCTCTATAGGATCTCGCGTTTTACATGCAGCCGCGTATGCGCAACTGATCCAGTCGCGGCGCACGTTCGAGGCTATACGGGGCAGCCAATGGCAGTCGAATCCGGAATACTTCCCAGCTTACCGGGGTTGAAAGTGTTCAGGTCGACGGGATGAAGTTTATCCAATGAAACGGATCCTCCTCTCTGTGCCCCACATGGGCGGCGCCGAGCAAGCGTACGTCCAACAGGCCTTCTCCTCTAACTGGCTCTCCACCGTGGGTCCGAACGTGGCGGCCTTTGAACAGGAGTTTACCCGGCGCCTTGGTTTGCCTGCCGTCGCAGTCGCCAGCGGCACCGCGGCTATGCACCTCGGACTGCGCCTGCTCGGAGTCGGCCCAGGCGACGAAGTCTTTTGCCCCACACTCACTTTCGTCGCGAGCTGCAATCCAGTCCTATATCTGGGTGCTGAACCGGTATTCCTGGACAGCGACTACGCCACTTGGAACCTGGACACCAACATCCTTGAAGACGCTCTCCGGCAGCGGGCACAGCGTGGGAAACTGCCTCGTGCCCTTGTAGTCGTGGACCTCTACGGCCAGTGCGCCGACATGGATCCCATCCTGGCGATCTGCCGCAGCTATGGCGTGCCGGTGCTCGAGGACGCCGCCGAAGCCCTCGGCGCCACCTACCGAAAACGCCCAGCCGGGACACTTGGGGAACTCGGGGTGTTCTCTTTCAACGGGAACAAAATCATCACGACCACGGGCGGTGGAATGCTGGCCTGCCGCAATGCCGTCTGGGTCGAAAAGGCGCGATTCTGGTCGCAGCAGGCCCGCGATCCTGGAATCTCCTACGAACACTCCGAACTTGGCTACAACTACCGGATGAGCAATGTGCTGGCCGGGATCGGCCGAGGCCAGCTTGAGGTCCTCAACCTTCGTGTCCAACAGCGTCGCGCCATTGCCTTCCAGTATCGCGATGCCTTTGCCGACCTGCCCGGAATCGCGCTTATGCCTCAAGCCTCCTATGGATTGCATACTAATTGGCTGAGCTGCTTTCTCATCGAGACGAAGAAGTTCGGCCGCTCACGGGATGACCTGATCCGGGCGCTCGATGCGGCCGACGTGGAGTCACGACCCGTGTGGAAACCGATGCACCTCCAGCCCCTGTATTCCGGATGCGAACGCTACGGCGGAGAGGTAGCTCAAGACCTGTTCCGGCGGGGTATTTGTCTCCCAAGTTCGAGCAGCCTATCGCTCGAAGATCAACTTTACGTGATCAATGAGGTTCGCGCCGCCGCCGGCGCCGAACCACTGTCCACCTTCGAAGAGAAAGCTGTCGCCACCGCCTGAGGAGTTCCACCGCCATGTCGGCACCTGTAGTCCAGCGCGGCATTCGTCACGCTGCTCGTCACACTCGCTGGGCGACCCGAGCAGTACAGTTGGGGATATTCGTCGGAGCCACGCTCCTCGCATTCCTATTGCGATTTGACTTGATCGTGCCCCCGCATTACGGCCCCTACGTGCTGATCGGATTCTGTGTCTGGGCGCCGGCCAAGACCCTGGTCTTTCATTTCTTCAAATTGGATCGCGGGTGGTGGCGATATGTTTCCATTCGCGATCTTGCGCGCCTTGCGGCAGCGAACGCTCTCGGCTCCGTTATCGGCCTCCTCCTCCTTCTGTGGTTCGCCCCTAGAGGGTTTCCGCGCTCGGTTTACTTCCTGGATTTCCTGCTCTGTTTCGGGATGACCGCGGGAGTCCGGCTGACGGTGAGACTGGTGTTCGAAACCTCCCGTTCGCCGAGTCTACGCGCCAGGAAGCGTACCCTGATCTACGGAGCCGGTGACGCAGGAATCATTTTGCTCCGTGAGATCAACCGGAATCCCGCGCTGTGCTACGAGGTAGTCGGCTTCATCGACGACGATTCGGCAAAGTCCGGCAACTTCATTTACCGGGCAAAAGTGCTCGGCAATGGGGCCGCACTACCCTCTATCATTGCTTCTCAGATGGTCGAAACGGTTCTCATCGCCCTGCCCTCCGCCACCGGCGCGCAGATGACCACCGTCCTCAAACATTGTCAGGATGCCGGCGTTTCCTACAAGACCGTCCCCGGTCTCGCCGAAGTCATCGAAGGGAGCGGCCTGGCGAATCAGATTCGCGAGGTGGCGGTTGAGGATCTGCTCGGCCGCAATCCCGTGCAACTGGAGGAGGAGCAGATCCGTGGCACGCTCGAAGGGAAGGTCGTACTGGTCACCGGTGCGGCCGGCTCCATCGGGTCCGAACTCTGCCGCCAGATCGCACGCTTCCAGCCAGCCGGGATCGTGGGATTCGAAATCGCCGAGTCCCCCCTGTTCGAGATTGACCGCGAAATACGCCGGGACTTCCCGAAAACGCCCTTCTACCCGGAGATCGGAAGTATCCAGAATCGCACCCGTCTGGACGAGGTCCTGCGCCAATACTCGCCAGCGGTCGTCTATCATGCCGCGGCTTACAAGCACGTTCCAATGATGGAAGCGCACGTTTTCGAGGCGATCGAGAACAACGTCTTCGGAACATACAACGTGGCCGAAGCCGCCGCCGAGCATGGAGTCGGAGACTTCGTTATGATCTCCTCCGATAAGGCAGTGCGGCCGACCAACATCATGGGCGCCACCAAGCGCGTTGCCGAACTGCTGCTTCTGGCCCTGCAAAACGGGCGGACCAAGTACGTCGCGGTGCGCTTCGGCAACGTCCTGGGCTCGAACGGCAGCGTCATTCCGATCTTCAAAAAACAGATCGCGGCTGGCGGGCCGGTGACCGTAACGCATCCGGACATGCGGCGCTTCTTCATGACCATTCCCGAAGCCTGTCAACTCGTGCTGCAAGCCTCCGCAATCGGAGAAGGCGGCCAGGTCTGCGTCCTGGACATGGGCGAGCCTGTGAAGATAGTCGATCTGGCCAGAAATCTGATACTGCTGTCGGGGCTGAAGCCGGATGAAGACATTAAGATTGAATTCACCGGCATGCGCCCCGGCGAGAAGCTCTATGAAGAGTTGAGCACGATGCTTGAGAATACGGCACCCACGGCCCACGAGAAGATCCGCATTTTCGTAGGCAACGGCATGCCGGACGGCGACATGCTGACGTGGCTCAACTGCCTGCGGGAGATCTGCGAGGCGCGCGATGCCGGTCGTTTGGTGATCGCTCTCAAAGAGATTGTCGCAGACTACAGCCCGAGCGCGCATCTACTGAGACGGATTGTGGCGCCCAACAGGAGGGCTGCCTTCGGGGCGCAGATATCGGCCGTGGGCTAATGCTGCGCTTGGCTGATCTATTGTTGACGCTAAGTCAGGGAGAGTGGACTCCCGGCTTTGGGTCGCTATCTGGCCGGCACGTCACGTAGGATTCTCAGTGGCGGACGTTGTCGGGTTTCCCTCAGACTAGCTCGGGCGAGTTTTGAGCGTAGCGGTGCCGGAAAAAGCGGCTAGCCTGGTGCGGGAGCGACTCCCATAGCACATCGTCATGAGTTATGCGAACATCTCCGGGTTCAGCGAGTGCGAACACGCGGAGAAGTATGTGCGACACAGCGCAGCCACTCACAGCCGCGCCAGTGTGTGTACCCACGGTTGCGATTCTTACGAACGCGGCTAGAGGCTCAATTGTGATCCAATATGCTCTTTACCAACGTGGATGAAATTACCGAAGAACGGCGGCGGGCCGAGCCGGGCGCCAACCTCAAAACCTGGCAAATTCCGCAGTGTCCTTTCCTGATGGAGTGCTCCTCCGCGGTGCTCGATCAGATCCGCCGGGAAGTCGAGACAGGCCGCAATTCCCGGCGCGGGCAACGGGAAACAGGCGGCGTCCTGTTTGGCATCCACGAGCCCGGGCGCATCTGCATCCTTGCCTCCAAGCCACTCCAATGCGAGCATGCGATGGGCCCCGGGTTTGTTCTTTCACAAAACGACGAGAAGCGCCTGGGTCAGCTTCTCTCGGCTCCCGCCACAGATCCTGAGCTGACCGGCTTGCAGGTTCTGGGTTGGTATCATTCCCACGTCCGCAGTAAGATCCTGCTGTCCGAGCGCGACCGGCAAATCCACTCCCGCTATTTCGACGCCGCGTTTCAGATCGCCCTGGTTGTTCATCCCAGATCGGACGGCCTGGCTCGCGCCGGCTTCTTTTTCCGCGAACCCTCGGGCGAGATGCGCACAGAGTCCAGTTACGAGGAGTTTACAATCGAGACTTCTCCTCCGGCGGTGCCGGAATCCAAGCCGGAAACGGTTCCCACGCAAGCGCCCTCTCACCGGCGGACGTCCTCAGTGAAGCCCGAGCAGCAGCGCGAGATAATCTGCCCCAAGTGCGGCAGCGAGCATCTCCGGCGGTCGCACAGGACGGGACCGATCGAGCGGTTCTGCGGGGTTTTCGGCTTTCATCCGTACAGATGTCAGGAGTGCCTCTCACGGTTTTTCTTGAGAACCTCCTCCGATCTGGTGGAACGCGTCCGTTCCAGTCCCCGAAGGCGGCCGGAAGAGCGCAGAAGGGCACGGGAGCGCACGCGACGCGAGACGCTGCTTTGGGGCGGCGGAATTCTAGGTTTCTTGGCGGTCTTGTACTACCTGATCCGTGACACTGGCCCAAAGCCCGATGCGCCCTAAGATCGCACTTCCCACAGCACCCTCCGATAGCCGGCGACAAATGCTTCGTGAATCGCTTGGCGTCCGCGCGCGTGTGCCGTTTCGGCGGCAGCCAGCGCGCATCGATGGGCCTTGGAGTGGACCTCAAGGCTGAGACAACCAGTTAACCCACTGTTCGCCGTCCGCTGAAAAACCATTGTACGGCGAGTCACTCTGATTCCAAAATGGGGTCCATGTCCGCGGCTGCACTGGCCGATCGAGACTGTACCCCACCGCGCGCTTCCCCCCACAGCCGCCCCTGGGTGTCATGCCGAAAGCCTTCTCGTCCTGGGCGGCCGCGCCGGCCGCCAGCGTTCGTTCAAATTGTACCGGCGATAAGTAGTCCAACGCTGAGCGAAGCCGCTGCGCAGGCGTGCCATATTCAGATATTAAGTTCTGTAAACCTCTTAACACTTGAAGGTCTTCATGAACGACTCACAGGCCGCCATGTCCCGAGGGCTGGCCTTGTGGCTCATACTTATATCGATATGATTGTCTTTTGGTAACTGGGTGTAATCGACGCTGGCATACTGCACGCCGCGATCGGAATGATGCACCAAACCCGCCCACACCCCCCGTTCGCGCAGCGCCATGCGTAGCGCGGCGATGAGTTTCTCCATCAGGTGCCTCCGTCTGCGAGAGTTGCGAGATTCGCGCGGTTTCGTTGTCTTTGACCGCGGCCGCGAGCGCCTCGCGATTCTGCTTCAACTGCCGGCGGACCGGCTGCGCCGATTGCTTTCGCCTGTTGGAAGGATCGACGCAGCCTGCTCCTTTTGAGCGTCCGGCGGACCGCCAGCGCCTTCCTTCCAGTTCCACCACTTCAGCAACTCGGGGTCATGCTCCGCCTCCGTAGCGAAATACACGGCGCACCGGAACACGTAGAGGACGCACCGGTCCACATGGTGGCCCACTTCGTGGCACAACTCCGCGTAAAGCGACTCCGGATTCCGCCCCCGCAACTCCCCCACCTCTCGGATCCCCAGCCTGTGCAGATCCGCCGCTATCGACGGACCCACGCCGGGGATGCGCAACAGACTGTCCGTCACTTGTCCGACCATACCGCCAACTCGTTTCCGCTTGGATCGGCGAAATGAAACCGCCGCCCGCCGGGGAAGGAAAAGATCTCCTTTACGACTGTGCCGCCCGCCACCGCGACCTTAGCCTGCATCGCCTCCAGACCGGCTGCGTAGATCACAACCAGCGGCCCGCCGGCCGTGACCGCATCTTTTTTCCAGAAACCGCCCGCCAGGCGGCCGTCTTCAAAGCTGGTATAGTCCGGGCCGTAATCGGTGAATTTCCAGCCGAAAACGCCAGTATAGAAAGCCTTCGTTTTGCCGATATCCGTGGCCGGGAACTCGATATAGTCCACGCGGCCTTCGTTCGATTGATTTCCCATGAGTCAAATATGCCACAGGCATCCTGACAGCGTTGTGTCAGTATGGTTTCAGATGCGGCGCGCCGATCGGCTCTTCCAAATCGTCCAACACTTGCGAGGGCGGCGCCTGACCACCGCCGCGCAGCTTGCCGGCTGGCTGCAGGTCTCCGAACGAACGGTTTACCGCGACGTCCGCGATCTGGCCATTTCCGGTGTTCCGGTGGAGGGAGAGGCCGGCGTGGGATACCGGCTGCGGCCGGGTTTCGATCTTCCGGCGATCATGTTCACTATGGACGAAGTCGAGGCGCTGGTGGCCGGCGCGCGCGTGATCGAGACGTGGGGCGGGCCCGCCCTCGGGAGGCACGCGCGCTCGGCGATCGCCAAAATCGCGCTGGCGCTGCCGCCGGCCCGTCGCGAGGAGATCGAGCGCACCAGGCTGTTTGCGCCCGGATTTCTGGTGCCCGAAGGCGCGGCGGCGGGTCTCGAAACGGTGCGCCAAGCCATCTTGCAGCGCCGCAAGCTGCACATCGAATACGGGGACAAATCGAACCGTGCGTCGACCCGCTCGATTCAGCCCCTGGCGCTAAATTTTTGGGGCATGACGTGGTCGGTAGCCGCGTGGTGCGAGTCTCGCGCAGACTTCCGCGTCTTCCGGCTCGACCGCATCCGCAGCCTGGAAATGGGGGATGAGAAGTTTGACGAGATCCCTGGGCGGACTCTTGCGGACTTCCTGGAAAGCGTCGGCAAAGAGCCGGGCTAAAGCCCAATGCCACATGCCCAGTGGGGCAGGATTCCAGTCCTGCGCGGGTCCTCCAGGACCCGCTCTTTAGTAACGAAATCAGCCCTAACCTAACTGGACTCCCACAGGCCGACGTGGACGTCGGCCCGCAGGACTGGAGTCCTGCCCCACATTGGGCTAGAGCCCGCCCTCCAGCGTTTTGATTTCATCCAGAATCGTCCGCACCACAACCTGGTCCCCCACCGCCGAGTTGATCATCAAATGATACAGGTGTCGGCTGGGCCACTCTTTCCCGAAGTATCTCTTCACGAACGTGGCGCGTTCCTGGTCAATCGCCTCCACCAACTCGACGGCTTCCGCTTCGGTCTTGCCCAGTTCCCGCACCCGCCGGATCTTCTCCTCGAGCGGAGCATACACGAACACATGAAAGGCGTCCGCGCGCCCGCGCAGCACGTAGGGCGCGCCCCGGCCCACGATCACGCAATTGCCCGCGGCCGCCGCGCCTTCGATCACGCGCTGCATAAAGACCACCATGCTGTCCGCATCCAAGTGTTCCAGCCCGCTCACCGGCAGGCTGCGTTCGTAGCTGCCCCGCATGAACACCTTCATCAGCCGGTAGAACCGCGGATCCACCCGCTCCTCCAAGCGCGCCACCGAGCTTTGATCGCAGCGCGCGATGCGCGCAATCTCCGCGGTCAGCGCCGTGTCCCACAGTTTCCAATTCAGGTGCTCCGCGAGTTTCTGCGCGATGGCGGAGCCGCCCGCGCCGTACTCCCGCTCCATGGTAATCAGGCGGATCATATGCGCTCAAGCCTTCTGGGCGAGCCTTTGCGCAAGCCAGCGAGCCTGCCCATATTCTCCCAACTTTACGACGCCCGCGATCCTGCCGTCCGCCACGTCGCCCGCGAATTCGTAATGCAGCGTGGCGCCTTCGATGCGCTGCCCGCTGCGGATCGTAACGCGGCGGCCTTCCACCGCGCCCGTCAGCGTCCCCGACAAAATATCGCCCCGATGCACGCCGCTGAGCTTGCCGTCATGCTGCTCGATGGTGAAATGGTGCCGCGACGATCCTGAGACGAAGGTCAGTTCCGCGGCCCACTCCCCGGTCACGTCCACGCCGGCTTCCTCCGGCTCCGGAACCCGGATGTACGGCGGGTTCTGCAGCAGCTTGCGAATGGCGGCGGCGGCGATTTTGTCGTCCCCAGGCATCATCGTGTAAGGCATGATCGTGAGCGAACTCGGACGGCCGTCGCGGCGCGTGCCGCTCGATTCATTCACCGCGATGCGCGGCTGCCCATGCCACAGAATGTCTTCCAGTTCCGTGCCGGTGATGCCGATGCGCGCCGTATCCCAATGGAGCCGCAATCGCGGCGCATGGTTCGAAAGATCTTCCGGCTGCAGCATCTCGCTGGTCACGCCGGGCGCCTGCGTGGCTTGTTCCGCGATGGAATCCAGCCACCCTTGCCACTGCTTCCACTCCGCGTCATGGTCGCGTTTCACCCACATCTCCACCGCCGCCAGCATGCCCATGATCTCTTCCTTGCCCACCTTCAGCGAGCGGCCGAAGGTGTGGTGCGGCGCGCTGTTCGTCCATGCCGCGCGCACCAGGTCTTTCTGGCCCAATAGCAGCCCACCCGCCTGCGGACCGCGCAGGCACTTGCCGCCGCTGTAAGCCACCATGTGCGCGCCGTGCGCCAGGTGAATATTGGGGATGGTCAGCGTCTCGGCGGCCGCATCGACGACAACGGGGACGCCTTTTCGCCGCGCCATGGCGCACGCATTTTCAATCGACAGTTCGCCGGACTCGGCGGCCGGGCAGGAGAGGATCATCACCATGGCGGTCTGCGGCCCGAGTGCCGCTTCGAACTGCGCGGCGGTTTCCACTTCCACCATCTTCACGCCCAACATGCGCACGGCGTGGTCGTATTCGTTGCGCGAATAGCGCGGCACGACGACTTCGTTCTTCAGTCCGGCCAGGTTGGGCACGCGCTGCATCTTCTCCGGATCGCCGCCGGCGATGCAGGCGGACGTGGCGTGTGTCAGTGCCGCGGCACATCCGGCCGTGACGATGCCCCATTCAGCCTTGGTCAGTTCCGCCAGGCGCTGCCCCACGGCCTCCATCAGCTCATCCATGTGGACGTACGCATTCGAAGCCGCCTCCATGGCCCGCTTCACTTCGGGCAGCGTCTGCGATCCCGTGATGATGGTATACGTGCCCCGGCAATTCACGATGGGCGTGACGCCGATCGACGGATACAAATTGCCGTTGAATTCGAGCGCCGGCGCGGCCGGCGCGGGCACGGGAACGGATGCGGACACGCCCGCGGCAGCCAGCGCCGCGCCCGAACGGAACAACCCGCGGCGGCTCATCTTCTTTGGTGGCATGGAAGCCCCTCCACTACCGTGATGCTAAACGGTGGACAGGCGGAATGCAAGGCGGCAGGTGTGCGATGCCATCGCGCCGCATTCAGCTCGTGATGCCGAGGCCAACTAGCAAGCTGACGGCGTAAGCCTCGATCTGGCGAAAACGGTATTTAACGATGCGTTTGCCATTGAGCGCCTTGACGACCGCGAAGACTACGGCGAGGAACGTTTGGTCCTTGTCGGCATGGCGAACGGTCACGCTATGCTGTAGGTAGCCTACACCGAACGGGACCAGCGCATTCGCATTATTTCCGCCCGGAGGGCCACACCCCGTGAACAAGACGACTATTTCCGCCAAGACGCCTAATCCGCCCATGCCGATGACTGCCGAAGCGATCGAGCGGGCAGCGTGTGCCGACCCCGACGCACTCCCACTCAGCGAAAGCGACATCAGGCGGATGAAGCGAACGCCGCGGGCGAAGATCATCCGCCGGGCGTTGGAGCTGACGCAGGAAGAATTTGCCGCCCGCTATCATATTCCCCTCGGGACGCTGCGGGACTGGGAACAAGGCCGCGCCGAGCCGGATCGGCCTACGCGGGCGTATCTGACGCCGATTGCCCGCGATCCCGACCATGTGAACCGCACATTGAATCCAAACGTAAAAGAGGTCTTCGTCGTGCGTCGTGACGACGGATGGGCGGTGAAGCGTCCGGATGCCGAACGTAGCAGCGCCGTAAGCTTGACCCAGGCCGAGGCCATCAAGCGTGCTCGCCAAATGGAGCCGGCCGCCGCAGTTCGCGTGCAGAACCGGCGCGGCGAGTTCCGGCGTCTGAATCCAAGAGCCCGGCTGAAGCCCTGCGCCGGCTAAAGCCGCCCTGCATACCCGACGCAACGAATCCCGCGTCTCCCCCGTCTGATAAACTACACGGAGAAGTGCGCGTGAAAGTACTATTTTTCGGGATGCTCAAGGACATCGCGGGCCGGGCCGAAGACCAGCTCGATCTGGAAGACCATGCGACTCTTGGCGGCGTCTTCGAGCACTACTCCAGCCGGTATCCGGGCCTGCGCGACATGGCCGGCAGCATCCTGCTGGCGCGCAACCAGGAGTTCGCCGGTCCGGCCACGCAACTCGCCGACGGCGACGAAATCGCCTTCCTGCCGCCCGTTAGCGGCGGTTCCGTCCCACGGCTCGAAATCTCCGAAAACGGCCACTTCTTCGCCCTGACGTGGCATCCCATCGTCACGCGCAAGATCGCCGACCGCCTGCTGCGGGGAGAGGACGGCGCGGTGGTCACCTTCGAAGGCGTGGTCCGCAACAATACCAAAGGCCGCCAGACGCACTTCCTGGATTACGAGTGTTACGAGCCGATGGCCCTTAAGCTGATGGCCCGCATCGGCAGCGAGATTGCAGCCAGCTATCCCATTGACCGGATCGCCCTGGTGCACCGGCTCGGGCGCATGCTGATCGGGGAGACCAGCGTAGTGGTGATCGTGACGGCGGCGCATCGCCAGGCGGCCTTTGCAGCCGCCCTGGAGGGGATCGACCGGTTGAAGCGTGTGGTGCCCATCTGGAAAAAGGAGCGCTTCGCCGACGGCGAAGTCTGGGTGGAAGGAGAGTGGGACCGCAATGCTACCCTGGCTCAAAGCGGCTAGCGCCGGGCTGGCGCTGGCAGCCGCTTTAGGCGCGCAGATCAAGGTCAATGTCACCCTGGTGCGGGTGCTGGCCACCGTCAAGAATCCCGCCGGCGAATTGGTGGGCGCGCTCAACAAAGACGATTTCGAGGTCCTGGACAACGGCGTCGCGCAGCAGATTTCGGTGTTCGAGCGGCAGACCGAGCAACCCCTTTCCGTCGCCCTGATGGTGGATGCCAGCGGATCCACCGCCAAGGATCTGAAGTACGAAGTAGATTCCGTGGTGCGCTTCTTGAAAGCGCTGTTTGCCGAGGGCAACCCCAAGGATGCGGTGGCGCTGTACAGCTTCAACTACCAGGTGACGCTCCACAACTTCTTCACCCACAACCATGCCCCGCTCGAGCATTCGCTGCGAACCATCCAGGGGGAAGCCGGCACGTCCCTGTACGACGCGATTTATTTCGCATCCCGCGAATTGGAGGCGCGCGAAGGCCGCAAAGTAATGGTCATCGTCACCGATGGCGGCGACACGACCAGCGTGAAGGACTTCCACGCCGCGCTCGACTCCGCGCAGTTGGCCAACGCGTCTATCTATCCGGTGCTGGTCGTGCCCATAACCAACGATGCCGGCCGCAATTTGGGTGGCGAGCACGCCCTGGCCACCATGGCCCTGGGCACCGGGGGGCGCGTGTTTCAGCCCACTCTGGGAACGGCCCTCGATACCGCGTTTAGCGACATCATCAAGGAGTTGCGCACGCAATACCTGCTGGCCTACTACCCCAAGGCCGTGCCACTGACCAAGAATCGCTTCCACCGTTTGCAGGTGCGCACGCGCCGCGCGGGTTTGCAGGTGACCGCCCGCAATGGCTATTATGGGGATGCGGAGAAACAGGAGAGCCAGCTACGTCAAGACCAGACGGAAAACCCGGGAATCGCGCTCCCGAACAAACCTTTGAAGAAGTGAGATACCTCAAACATCTCATCGAGGCGGAAATCCCCATACGCGTGAAACTTACCGATGGCGAGGAGGTCTCGGGCACCATCGAGTACTATGACCACTCGTTCATCCGGCTGACGCGAAAAGACGGCCCGAATTTGTTTATCTACAAACACGAGATCAAATACATAGTGGAGGGCGGGCTTTAGCCGGCGCGGGGCTTAAGCCCCACGGCATTTATGAATTCCCCCCTCGAAACCGCCGTCGACATCGCCCGCGAAGCCGGCGCGTTGCTTGTCACCTATTACGAGCGGCGCGTGCCGTTCGAGTTGAAGGGCGAGTTCGACCTGGTCACGGAAGCCGATCGCGCATCCGAAAAACTGGTGGTCGAACGGTTGCAATCCAGCTTTCCGCGGCACGGCATCGTGGCGGAGGAGGGCGGCGGCCATACCAGCCCCTCGGAATACCGCTGGTATGTGGATCCGCTCGACGGCACCACCAACTTCGCGCATTCCCTTCCCATCTTCAATGTGACGCTGGCGCTGGAGCGGGCGGGCGAGATGGTGGCGGGAGTCGTATTCGATCCGATCCGGCAGGAGATGTTCACCGCGGAGCGCGGATCCGGGGCCTGGCTGAACAATCGCCGCATCGGCGTTTCGTCTGTAGGCCGCCTCGATAGCAGTCTGTTGTGTACGGGCTTCCCCACCAGGAGGCGCCATCTGAACGTAAACGTGCACTTCTACCATCAGCTTGCCATGGCCACGCATGGCGTGCGCCGGACCGGCTCGGCCGCCATCGATCTGGCATGGGTGGCCTGCGGCCGCCTGGACGGGTTTTGGGAATTCGGGCTGAAGCCCTGGGACATGGCGGCGGGCAGGCTGCTGGTGGCTGAAGCGGGCGGCCAGGTATCCGACATGCACGGTCAGCCGCACAATTTCGATTCGCCGCATCTGCTGGCGGATAACGGCCACCTACATGCCCAGATCGTGGAGATCTTCAGCGAGGTTTTTGAGGGCCGCTATCGCGTGCCGCTGCCGGTCATCTCCCCCTAACATGGCCACCGAATCTTGGCCCAGGAGATTAGCCTCTTAGGGGGCAGGCGAGCGAAGCTCGCCCATGCTGGCTGAAGGCCGGTTGCGAGCGGAATTGCATGGCAGAATTGCCCGCCCCACCAGAAAAATGGAACGAATTGTGTCCAGGGAGAGTATGGGTCTGATATGACCATCGCGCAGACCGACGCACCGAGACGCCGGAAGCCGCTCCGGCTGTGGCCCGGCGTGGTTATCGTGATCCTGCAATTGCTGGCTCCGTTTGTCATCCCCCGCCTCGTGCCCGATTCCGCGATCTTCGTAGCGCTGGCGCCCCCCGCGGCCGGAGTGCTCGTCATCCTGTGGTGGTTGTTATTAAGCCGGGCGCGCTGGTTCGAGCGCTTGGGCGCCGTCGCCCTGATGGTCGTCGCGACCCTCGCGACCAGGCGTATTGTGGACGTATCGATTGCCACTGGGGCGCAAGGGATGTTGATCTATTTCCTGGTGCTGCCAGCCCTGAGCCTGGTGTTCGTCGCGTGGGCGGTGGCCACCAGCCGTCTCCCGGACCGTGTCCGGCGAGTCTCGATGGTTGCGGCCATCCTGCTCGCGTGTGGCGGGTGGGCGCTGGTCCGCACCGGCGGCTTCACCGCCGCCAGCCTGCATCACGACTTGCATTGGCGGTGGGCGAAGACCCCCGAGGAGCGGCTCGTGGAGTTGTCGGGCAACGCACCAGGGGCGCTGCCGCCGGCCCCGGTAGCCGCGGTGGTTCCGGCGAAACTGCCCGCGGCGCAACCCGCCACTCCGGCCCCGCCCGCCCCGGCAACCGCGAAGGTTCCGGAGAAACTGGTTGTGGCCAATTCCGGCAGCGAGCCCGCAGTGCTTCCAGCGGCGCCCGCGGAAGCGGGAACGGGAGCCGACTGGTCAGGATTTCGCGGACCCCATCGCGACGACGTCGTCTCTGGCGTGCGCATCAAAACCGACTGGACTGCGTCGCCGCCGGCCGCGCTATGGCGCCGGCCGGTGGGACCTGGCTGGTCGTCCTTCGCCGTTCGCGCCGGCCTCATCTACACCCAGGAGCAGCGCGGTCCCGACGAGGTGGTCGCCTGCTATAAACTGACCACGGGCGAACCGGTGTGGGCGCATCGGGATCCGGCCCGGTTTTGGGAGTCGAATGGCGGCCCCGGCCCGCGCGGGACACCCACCCTCGATAAGGGCCGCGTCTACACCTTCGGCGCCACGGGAATCCTGAACGCGCTCGACGCCCGTAACGGGGCCGCGGTGTGGTCGCACAATGCGGCGTCCGACACCGGCATGCAGACTCCGCACTGGGGCTTTGCCAGCTCGCCTTTGGTGATCGACGACCTCGTCATCGCCGGGGTCGCCGGCCAACTTGCCGCATACGACCGCGCCACCGGAGCCCGGCGTTGGGTCGGCCCGGCTCACGGCGTAAGCTACAGCTCGCCGCAACTCGCGACAATCGACGGAGTCCGGCAGGTCCTGCTGCTGAGCGAAGCCGGCTTGACCAGCGTCGCGCTGGCCGACGGCACGCTGCTCTGGGAGCACGCGTGGCAAGGGTACCCCATCGTACAGCCGGGACTAACCGCGGACGGCGACATCCTGATCAGCGTCACCGACAGTAGCGGCACGCGCCGCCTGGCGGTTGCGCGGGGACCCGCCGGATGGACCGTCGCCGAGCGCTGGACTTCGCACGGCCTAAAGCCTTACTTCAACGACTTCGTCGTGCATAATGGCTATGCGTTCGGCTTCGACGGCAGCATCCTGGCATGCATCGACCTGAAGGACGGCCAGCGCAAGTGGAAGGGCGGACGCTATGGCAATGGCCAACTCGTCCTGTTAGCCGATCAGGACTTGCTGCTGGTGCTGTCGGAAGAGGGTGAGCTGGCGCTGGTGGGGGCGACTCCCGACCAGTTCAAGGAGTTCGCGCGGTTCCCGGCGCTCGACGGCAAGACTTGGAACCATCCGGTCGTGGCCGGCGACGTCCTGCTGGTGCGCAACGGGCAGGAGATGGCCGCGTTCCGGCTGTCCCTCGCGGGCCGCTGAAGGGCGCCGCCTGCGCGCCGCGAAAGCCTTTGACAGCGCCACTTACTTCGCGGCTTTCTTGCGGCTGTTCGGGGTCTGGCGTTCGGATTGACAATGATTTTCGGGTCGATGATGTGCTCCCCGCCCCCGGCGTCGATGGCCACGCCGTAATAATTGAAGGTGCAGCTAACGCTGCCCGACGGGCAGTTCTGGCTCGAAAGCGTGACCATGTCGGTCGCATTGTTTTCGTCATGCCAACGGTCGTTAGCCTTAAAGGGCGAAGTGCCATCACTGAGAAAAAACGACCCACGTCCAGCTTGAATCGGCGGCCATCCACGTGATTGTGGCATCGTTGGTGACACAAGCGGCGTTCGGATCCGCCTGGTAGCTCCCATTGACCTTCTTGAGCGTAATTGTTGTCGGGGAGCTCTGGGGGTTCTTCGGGTCGCAAGTGGTGCCTGTGTCCGCCGTCGCCTGGGATGTCATGAGGCAAACCTGCATCAGGGTTGCAGCCAGAATTGAAGTGGTAAACTTTGTCATGCAATCTCCTATCCAGAGAATTATCGCGCCGATTCCTTCAACCGGATGGCATAATCCGGGTCTGTCCGGAGGCGGTCCAGGTCCGGCGCATTATTGATGTCTTCGAGCGGATATCTGTCTTTTGAATGCCGCTTTGAATGCGCTCAAGGCGTCGCGGCGGTCAAACCGCGAGATCCTTCCGTGCGCGTTTTATCCGCGTCGATCTGCGTTTATCTGCGGCCCATACCGGGTCTTGATTTTCACGTTGGGCCGAGAGAAGCATATCTGGCCGCGGATGAACGCGGATAAACGCGGATAAAGCAGCCGCTCCCGACTGCGGTTGTCCTCGCGGCCAAGGTGAGTGTGCAGACGGGTGGCGTGAATGCGCTGCGCAGCATACAATAAAGATTCTCGGATCTTATTTCAGAACCGGAGGTCGGTTCATGTCATCGCGCTTCCATAGGTTCCTTTTTGCCGTGCTGCCGCTGGCTGCCGGCAGTGTTCTTGCCGCAGCGGACCGGATCGTTACTCCGGCAGATTCGCGCCGAACGGTCGTCCTGCAAGGTCGGATCGATCCGAGGGCGCGGACGCAATACGACCTGGGACCGGTAGATCCCTCCCAGCAACTTAGTTATGCCACGTTACTGCTGAAGCCCGCGGATGAGTTGGACGCCTTCCTGCAGGATCTGCAGAATCCGGCGTCGGCGAGCTACCATCGCTGGCTTACGCCCGAGCAATTCGCGGACAAATTCGGTCTGAGCGACGGAGATGTCGCGAAGTTGACGGCGTGGCTCGAATCGCAGGGGCTGCAAGTGAACGATGTCGCGCGCGGCCGCCACTGGATCGCCTTCAGCGGCGCGGCGGATCGGGTTTCCAGGGCCTTCAAAACCGAGATACACCGCTACCTGGTGGATGGCGAAACGCATTTCGCCAATGCCATCCCGCCCTCGATTCCCGCGGCCTTCGCGGACGCGGTGAGCGCCGTGAACGGCCTCAACGACTTTCGCCTAAAGCCCATGAACCTGCAAGCGCTGCCGGTGCCCGCATACAATAGCGGCGGTTCGCACTTCCTGGCGCCAGGCGACCTAGCCACCATCTACGACATCACGCCGCTCTATAATGCCGGGTTTACGGGCGCTGGGCAGAAACTGGCGGTGCTTGGTCAATCGGACATCAGTGTTCCCGATGTCCAGGCATTTCGCGCCACCTTCAATCTGCCGCCAAACGATCCCGGCGTGATTGAGTATGGCATCCCGCCGGGCTATTATCTGCTGCCCGGAGTGGAAGCGGCCCTCGACGTGGAATGGTCCGGCGCGGTGGCGCCCGACGCCACCATCCTCTACGTTTTTTCCTATGACGTGCTAATTGCCGCGCAGTACGCCATCGACCAGAATCTGGCGCCGATAGTGACCATGAGCTATGGCGAGTGTGAATTGTATGCCACGCCGGGTTTCCGTGCCGTCGCGCAGCAGGCCAATGCGCAAGGCATCACCTGGATGATCGCGTCGGGCGATTGGGGCGCCGCTACTTGCGACTATACTTCTCCCACGCCGCAAGCCGCCAAAGGACTGACAGTCAGTTTCCCGGCCAGCATCCCGGAAGTTACGGCCGTCGGCGGCACTGAGTTCGACGAAGGCAGCGGCACATACTGGAGCTCCACGAACACGGCCAACGGAGGCTCGGCCCTTTCTTATATTCCGGAAACGGCATGGAACGATTCGGTGGAGACGAACGGCCTGGCGGCTACCGGCGGCGGCGCCAGCGCATTCTTCGCCAAGCCATTCTGGCAAACCGGCCCAGGCGTGCCCAACGACAATGCGCGCGATCTGCCCGACGTGGCGTTTTCATCTTCGCCGGATCACGACGGCTACGAGGTCTATACCGGAGGCGCGCTTCAGGTTTATGGCGGCACCTCCTTTGCGAGCCCCGTGTTCGCCGGCATGGTCGCCCTGCTGAGCCAATATCTGGCGGCGCACGGTGCGTCCGCTCCGGCCGGACTGGGCAACATCAATCCGGCGCTTTACGGTCTTGCCCAGGCGACCACCGACGTCTTCCACGACGTCACTACGGGCACCAACATGGTCCCCTGCGTGCAAAGCAGCCCGGAATGCAACAATGGCCTGCTGGGTTATAGCGCCGGTCCCGGATACGACCCAGCCACGGGACTGGGCTCGGTGGATGTGTTCCGCTTGGTGACGGAATGGACCAACGGCTCCACCGCCGCCACCACCACTACCCTCACCGCCAATCCCTCTAGCATCGCTTTGAGCGACACGGTGCAGTTGACCGCCACGGTGACCGCGGCCGGTGCCCAGACTGTGCCCACGGGTACCGTCGCTTTCTTCACCGACAACAACCCCATAGGAACGGTGGCTCTGGCCGCCTCGGGCCAGACGGCCACGGGAGCCATTTCCGCTACCGCCTCCGCGTTGGCCGCTGGAAACGGGACGGTCACTGCCCTCTATAGCGGCGATGCCGCTTTCAGCGCCTCCGCTGGCTCGACGGCAGTCACGCTGAAGCTGCCGGCCTCGGGTTCCCTGGTGGTGCCGTCGGTCACGCCGGATCCCGTGCCGCAGCAAGGCCCCGCCAGCAGCCCCTCCTGGACTTTTAGCATGACGCTGACGGAAAAGGCCGGCGTGGCCACCACATTGACGGCGTTCTTAATCGATGGTAAGCCGCAGCCTCTGATCTTTTTTGAGGATAGCTACATCGCCGCCAATGGAACCGTTGTTTCGGGGGTCATAACGTATCTTGGACAGCAGCCCGGCAATGGGATGCCCGGCAGCCACATCTTTCATTTCGAGGGCGCGGACATTGGAGGACAACTGTGGTCGCAGGATCTCACCATTCCTTTTCTGGCGGGCCCCGGCGCCACCATTCCGAGTCTCGCGCCCTCCGTGACACTCGCCAGTACCCCCACCACCGTCTCGCAAGATCCCACGCAGCCGCCGTACTGCCAATGGTCCCATGAGTTGATCGTGCAGGAGCAGTCGGGCTACGCGATGGATCTGGTAAACCTCACCTGGGCTACGGGCTCGTACGCCGCCGACGGTATTCAGCAGTTGTTCGGAACCACCCAACTGGCGCCCTTCGGAATGTTGCGCGGGACCGTGTGCCGGACCGCCACGCCTGGCGCCACGGACACCTACCAATTGGTTGCCTCCGGTGAGGTCGCCATCGTGTTCCCCACCCTGCAAGTATCGTTCGCGGGGCCCGCGGTGAACCCAGCCGCGTTCTCCGTATCGCCCGCCGCCATAAACCTCTCCGCGCCGGATACCACGCATCCCGCCAGCGCCACCGTGAATTTGAGTTTCACCGGCGGCGCGCCGCCCTGGACGCTGCAAATTCTGCCCGCGAACCGCGCAACGTCCTGGCTCACGGTTTCGCCGTCTTCCGGCAGCGGTCAGGCGCAACTGCAGCTTCAGGCCGCCGCGGGGCTCTCCAAAGGCGTGTACACGGCGATCGTGGCCATTCAGCCCAGCGGCGCGACTCCCCAATCCATCGGCGTGCCGGTGACATTTGTGGTGGGCGCCTCGGACGCGCTCTCGATCTCCGGCGCGGCGAACGCCGCATCCAACGGCCAGACCTTCGCGCCGGGTATGATCTTGTCGGTTTACGGGTCGCAACTGGCGCCCGCGCAGGAACAGGATGCCACGCTACCGGTGGCGCTGAGCCTGCAGGGCGTCTCCGCGACCGTGAACGGCGTCTCGGCTCCGCTATACTATGTCTCGCCCACCCAGTTCAACATTCAGATTCCGTACGAAACGGGCCTGGGAACCGCCGTGCTGGGCGTTAACAATAACGGAAAAGTGACATCGTTCCCGTTCCCGGTAGCGATTGCCGCGCCTGGCATCTTCGCGGCGGGGGACGGCTCGCTGGCGCCAAGCTCCGCCGGTCAACAAGGGCAAATTCTCACCGCGTACATCACCGGCGCAGGAGCGCTGAACCCGGCGATCGCCACGGGAGCGGCGCCACCCTCGGGCGTGCCCGCATATTCCCTGCCGCAGCCCATTCTACCGGTCGCGCTGACCGTGGGAGGCGTACCGGCGATACTGACCTTCGTGGGCGAGCCGAGTTGGGCGGCCGGAGTGTTGCAGATCAATTTCGCGATTCCGGCAAACGCCCCCCTGGGTGCGCAGCCGGTGGTGGTGACGGTGGGCGGAGTGGCCAGTCCCGCGGCGACCGTGAACGTCACCGCGGCGCAGTGAGGTGGAATCGTGATGAAAACCCTGTGGGGCAGGCGTCTACGCCTGCGGCGGGTCTCCAGACCCGC
The DNA here is from genome assembly GCA_050008575.1 of Bryobacteraceae bacterium. Taxonomy (GTDB): domain Bacteria; phylum Acidobacteriota; class Terriglobia; order Bryobacterales; family Bryobacteraceae; genus Bog-159. Next base: position 21,548 of record JBEKMJ010000064.1, on the reverse strand, counting down.
CCTGGCGCGCGGCGAAGGCACCGCCCTGGCGCGGGGCGAACCACGCGAGCCGGCTGAAAGCCGGCTGCGGGCAGAATTGCCCGCCCTCCACAGGCTGAAGCCTATGCCACCAAGCCGGGCAAAAGGCCAATCTCCTGCGGCGGGTCTCCGGGCCCGCCCCCTTCCCCGCAACTCGCAGTGGGTTTTCGAGCGTACGCGGGTACTCCGGAACCCGCTCTTCAGCGCGCCGCGCTCACTAAACGCGTCAATGCCGCTTCCAACTCCCGCGGATGAAACCCGAACGGCCCAGGGCCGCTTTTGTATGCCACACGGCCGGCGCGGTCGATGGCATACAGCCGGTCGGGCCAGCCGGTGTAGGCCTGCTCGGCCGTGTTGCGGAAATCGTCCAGCAGCGCGGGGATCGCGATATGCAAGTTGCGCACGCAAGAGTCCGCCACGGCTGCGCGCTCATCGGCAGTGCGCGGGCTCGAGATCACGATGTGTTGCTTGACGTTCGATTCCATCTGCCACACATCGCTGGCGTGCGCTTCCTGAATGTACACAATATAGAAGGCGGCCCGATCCTTGTATTGTTCGTAAAGTTTGTTGAGCGCGGGAACCTCCCGGCGAAAGGGCGGTCAAGTATAGCTGCCAAAGATCAGGACCACCGGCATGCGGCCCTGGAAGGAGCGTAGCTGCACGCGGGCGGTTTTGTCGAGCGTTTGCAGATCGAATTCCGGAGCCGGGTCGCCTGGCCTTATACGGCCGCCACGAGCGAACGTCCAGAGGGTCTCGAAGGGGAACAGCATGAACATGGGGCCGGGTAATTTGGCGATCGCCTTGGCGAAGCGTACGGGCGGCTGCCGCATGATCGCCAGCAGTGCGGCGGAAATCAGAAGATAGGCCGCCACCAGGCCGGCCGGGATCTTAAAGAGCGTGCGCATTCACCGATTATACAGGCTGGTTCTAGTGGGGCAGGATCGCAGCCTGCGCGGGCCTCGCAGGCCCGCCCTCCAGCTCTCGCTTCAGCCAGCCTGTTCGGCCCGGGGTCATCGCTGCTGCGCCACCCATGCGTGAATCCGCCTACTGAGAACGTCCAGCGGCAACGCCCCCGCGCTCAGAACCTCGTCGTGGAACGCCCGAATGCTGAATTTCTCCCGCAGTTCATCCTTGGCGTATTGGCGAAGCCTCAATATTTCCAATTGGCCGATCTTGTACGCCAATGCCTGACCCGGCCAAACCATGTAGCGGTCGGTCTCGGCCTGTACCGTGGGCTCGTCCAACCCGGAGTGTTCGTGAAAAAAGTCCACCACCTGCTGCCGCGTCCAATGCTTGTAGTGAAAACCGGTATCGACGACCAGCCGAACGGCCCGCAGCATGTCGTCTTGCAGGTGGCCGTAATAGCTGTAAGGATCCCGGAAGAACCCTACCTCCTTGCCCAGGCGCTCCGCATACAGCGCCCAGCCTTCCGTGTACGCGCTGTAGAATTCATGCTGGCGGAAGGGCGGCAAGCTGGGCATCTCCTGCGCGATGGCGATCTGTAAATGGTGCCCCGGCACGCCTTCGTGATACGCGGTGGTCTCGACCTCGGTGAGCAGGCGATTTTGAAAGTCGCCCGTGACCACCATCACGCGGCCGGGCCGGGAACCGTCCGGCGTGCCCTGCAGGTACTGCGTGGACGCCTCCTTCTCGCGAAACTCTTCCGTGGGCAGCACCTCCACCCTGGCCTTCGGCAGACGGCCGAATAAGTCCGGCAGTTGGGTATACATCCGATCGATATACTTGCGGGTCAGGTCCAGCAACTCCTGGCGCGAGTGCGCATGCACCTTAGGATCGACCGCTATGGCCGCATTGAAGTCCTGCAGGTTTTTGTAGCCGAACTGCTTCGCCACGGCCAGCATGCGCGGTTCAATCTCGGCCACCTGCGCCAGGCCGAGCTGATGAATCTCCTCGGGCGTGAGGTCCGTAGTCGTGCTCTGCTTCACGTCGAAGGCGTAGCGCGCATCGCCGTCCGGCAAGGACCACTCGCCGGGTTCCGCGCGGCCTTTAGGCGCGTATTCATCGCGCACAAACCTGGCTAGCCGCGCGAAAGCCGGTAAGACCGAGTCGCGAATTACGCCCAGGCCCTGCCGCCGCAAACGCTGTCGATCGTCTTCTCCGACGCTATCGGGGAATTTGAGAAACGGCTGCGCCAAGGGCGATTTTTCGGGCGCTTGCGTGGCAATCGCGTCCGCCTGATCCACGACTTTACTCAGCAGGAAACGCGGCGGCATCAGCCCATCTTTCATCCCATGCCGCATCAGGGCCATGGTCTGGTCCATCGCGCGGGGCGCTTGTGTCAGACGTGAAATGTAATCGCTATAGTCTTTCACGCTGTCAAAAGTCGAAAACGTGACCAGCATGGGTAACCAGATATGTATGCCGTCCATCTGTGAAACCGGAGTTTCCCAGGGCTTGAAACGCGCGCCCTCCAGCGCCATTCTCAGATCGCGCACCATCAGTTCTTTGTTCAGGGCCTCCTGGTCCGGGAAGCCGGAGCTGTCGAGGGCCTCGAATCGCGCCAGGAACTTGCGAGCTTCCTGCAGATCCCGCTCGACGGCCTCCTCGGAGAAATCGCCGAGTTGGTCGTTCCAGCGCTTGTCGCCATAAACGGTGGCGCTGATTGGATTCGTGCGCAGATTGTACTCCCACTGTTCGGCCAGCAGGTCGTTGAGCGCTTTGCGCCGCGCATCGAGCGAGGGCTGCGATTGGCCCGCGCACACCAAGGCGCCGGCCAGGCTCAGGCCAACGAGAACGCGCAACGTAGCATGGTTGTTTCCAGTCATCTTCTTTTCCCTCCAAAGATCGAACGGCAAGTAACGATCAGGGCATTTGCTCCGGATCGAGCCTCCCGAGCGATAACTGCGAACCCTCCTGCGGCACCCGGAACGATACGTTGCTCGAAAGCGTGCCCCTGGGTGTTACCACCTGGACTTTCCGCTGCCGGCGCCGGCGGGCACGGTGGTCGTGATTTCGGAACTCGAAACCACTTCAAAGACCGCCCCGGCGCCGTCAAACGTGACGCTGGTTGCGCCGTTCAGATCGGTACCTAGAATCGTAACAGCCTTTCCCGCCTTGCCGAAGCCGGGCCGTGTCTTCACAAACGGGCCCAGACCTACAGACAGGCTTATTTCTCCTTTGATTTGCAATTGGCCGAGTCCGACACTCTATGCGATCTCACGGCCGCCGTTTTCCGGCTCTCGCTACTAATGGCGTGAAACGGCGTAGGAAACCGACACCATCGGACGGATGATTGCGGGGCGTTGAACCGATTGCGCGCGTGCACCCGGCTAGTACATCGTACAGATACTTCCTTATAGAACAGGAGTGGTTCAGTTGCACCGGAGGGCGGCCAATCGTGGCCGCAGCCGCCTTTCAGGCGGCTCTTGTTTCTACGGTGCCTACCGTGGCGCCTATCGTCAAGGCACCCGCAGCCGACTGAAAGCCGGCTGCGTGCAGGATTGCCGCAATACCTCTTACTTTGCCCACTCCGGGAACATTTGCATTAATTGTGCGGCAGGACTCCAGTCCTGCGGCCGGCGTCCACGCCGGCCTCTTTGTGCTCGGATCAGGCTCATTTCGTTGAGTTGTGGCGAAGAGCGGGTCCTGGAGGACCGCGCAGACCGGGAGGTCTGCCCCACAAATTATGCAGCATTCCAGGTTTTGGGAAAAGTGAGCGGCATTGGGTAGGATTGCCCGCACTGCAAGGTCGTGCTCGCTTGCGGGCCAGCGCGGACCTGGCATTTTGGCTGCGCCGCCAATCCACAAGGAACTAACCGGATGATATACGAGGCGCGCCGTGAAAGCGTGAGCCGCCGCGGCCGGGCAGCCGCGGCATGCAATAGTTGGGTGGCGGCCTTACGCGCGGCCCCAGGATATAGTCTACTTTTCTTATCCAAATATAGCGCCATTTCTATTGCCGAAGGCAGCGTCCCTAGGCCCCCAAACCTCAACAAACCGGCCCAATGTAGCGTTTCAAAGCAAATAAAGTTATCCTTCGTTAATCATACGTATTGAACTTGAAATTCTTTCAGGATATTATTATCGAGTTCACGGTTAATTATCTGATTGGCCATAGGAGGTTCATAGTCCCAATGGTTAACGAATCGGTAACACTTCAGTCAACTGGTTTCGAGTTGGCCACCTTCGGCGAGGTGCTCTACGCATTCAGCGCCCTGCGGTCGACCTCCGGACGGCGGCGGTCGGCGCGCGCCGCGAACGAACTGCTGCCTTGGGAAACCATGCCGGGCGCGGTTTTGGATTGCGACGCCGCTCCGGAACCGCGCAAGGTTGCGGCGCCGGCGCCCCGCGTGGACCCGGTGGCACAGGCGCGCCCCGTCAAGTCCCGGCGCGCTTCCGGACGCTGCCGCTGCGGCCAATGCCGCAACTGCCAGGAGAACGCCCGCTGGGAGCGCATCTTCCAGGAGAAGTTCGCCAATTCGGATTATTATCACCATGACATCCGGATTCGTTACGCGTCGCCCCTGAGCAGCGTGTAGCCGGGCCGAGCTTCGCGCGCCGCGGTGGTGGCCGGCCGCTGGTGGTTGCGGGTTGGTCGCCTATACTGGATAGATGGCAACCACGATCAAGCTGGTCGAACCGGCACAGAACGAATTCTTAGCGGATCTCGAGAAGCGCTCTAACCGCCCCAATCATTTCTTCCGCACCATGGCGAACCGGCCCGAAGTGTTGAAAAACTTCGTGCCGTTCTACGGTTCCATCATGGGTGCGGGGTCCGTGGACCGGCGCACCAAGGAACTGGTTTACCTGACGGTTTCTTACACCAACAAATGCGCTTATTGCACGGCCGCGCATGTGGCATCCGGGCGCAAGGCGGGTGTGACGGAGCAAGAAATGGGCGCGCTGCAGGCTGAACAAGATGGCGGATTCAGCGCGCCCGAGCGCGCGGCCATTGAATACGCGCGCGAACTGACGCGCACCGCGGATGGCGCACAAACACGCGCGGCGCTTGCGGCACATTACAACGATGAGCAGATCGTGGAGCTCACGCTGATCGCGGCCCTGGCGAACTTCACGAACCGCTTCAACAATGGCCTGGACTTGGCACCCGAGCAGTAGAGCTCGATGGCCATATTGAGCGGCATCAATCCCGTACTGGAGAGCCTCAAAGCGGGCCGCCCCCTGGATCGCATCCTGATCGCCAAGGGCGCGGCCGGCGCGCGCTTACAGGAGATCGTCGACCTGGCGCGGCGCGCGTCGGTTTCGGTGCGCTTCGAGGAGCGCAACGGGCTCGACCGGCTGGCGGGCACGCCGGCGCACCAGGGCGTGGTCGCCATGGGGATGCCGCAGCGATACGCCGAGCTGGACGACGTAGCGCCGGCCGCGCAGTTGTTAGTGGTGCTCGATGGCGTGGAAGATCCGCACAATCTTGGCGCCATCGTGCGTACCGCGCACGCCGCGGGCGCGGGCGCCGTCGTGATTCCGGAGCGGCGCGCCGTGGGGCTCACCGACGTAGTGGCCAAAGCCGCCGCGGGCGCGCTCGAATATCTGCCCGTCGTGCGCGCCACCAATATCAATCGCACGCTCGAACGGTTAAAGGAACTGGGCTACTGGATCTACGGCCTGGACGAGCGCGGCGCCGAAGACTACGGCGCGGTCGAGTACGACGCCCCCACGGTCCTGGTTTTTGGCGGCGAGGGCAAGGGCTTGCACGAGCAGGTGCGCAAGCATTGCGATGTGCTGGTGCGCATCCCCATGGAAGGCCACATTCCGTCGTTGAATGTGTCGGTGGCCGCCGGCATCGTGCTATTCGAGTGCAAACGGCGGCGGCCTCGGAAATAGAAAACCCGCCACATAGTAGAATCAAGTGTCTATGCGCAAACTGGAGTGGGTGTGCCGACTGGCGATGCTGGCTGTCGCATTGCCCAGTTGGGCCGCGCAGCCGGAACACGCGCGGCACGCCATGGTGGTGACGGTGGAGCGGCACGCCACCGACGCCGGAGTGGCCGTACTCGAAGCCGGCGGCAATGCGGTGGATGCGGCCGTGGCGGTGGGCTTCGCGCTGGCCGTCACCCACCCGTCGGCCGGAAACATCGGCGGCGGCGGATTCATGCTGGTGCGGTTCGCGGACGGGCGCTCCACGTTCATCGACTTTCGCGAACGCGCGCCGCAGAAGGCTTCGCGCAACATGTATCTGGATGCCTCCGGTAAGGCTACCAACGATAGCGTAGTGGGCTATCGCGCGGCCGGCGTGCCGGGCTCGGTGCGCGGCTTCGAATTTGCATCGAAAAAGTACGGACGGAAGCCTTGGGCGGATGTGGTGGCGCCGGCGGCGGCGCTGGCGGAGAACGGCTTCCCGGTTTCCTACGGTTTCGCCAGGTCGCTGCGTGGCTCGGCCGGCCTGCTCGGGCAGTTTCCGGAATCGAAGCGCATTTTTCTGCGCGACGGGAAACCATACGAAGCCGGCGAAACGTTCGCGCAGCCCGAGTTGGCGCGCACGCTACGGCGCATCCGGGAGCAAGGTGCGCACGATTTTTATGAAGGTGAGACGGCGCGCCTGCTGGCCGCCGATATGGAGCGCCACGGCGGTCTGGTCACGCTGGCCGATCTAAGAGACTATGCCGTGGTGGAGCGCGCGCCGCTGACCGGCAGCTATCGCGGCCATGGCATTATTACCGCTCCGCCGCCCAGCTCCGGCGGTCCGGGCATCCTGCAAATGCTGGGCGTGCTGGAAGGCTCGGGCTACGAGAAGTCGGGCGCCGGGTCGGCCGCCGAGCTGCATTTTCTGGCCGAAACGATGCGCCGGTATTTCGCCGACCGCGCCGCGTCGATGGGCGATCCGGACTTCGTGAAAGTACCGCTGGCGGGCCTGCTGGATCCGGCCTACATTGCTCAGTTGCGGAAATCGATCGATCCGGAACACGCCACGCCCAGCGCGCAGATTCACGCCGGGGGTAAGCCGCCGGGTCCGGAAAGCAGCCAGACCACGCACTATTCGATTGTGGACGCGGACGGCAATGCGGTGGCGGTTACGTACACGCTGAACTTCGGTTACGGCAGCGGCGTGACGGTCCCGGGCCTCGGTTTCCTGCTCAACGACGAGATGGACGATTTCGCCGCCAAGCCTGGTGAGCCCAACGGATTCGGACTGGTGCAAGGCGAAGCCAACGCCATTCAGCCGCGCAAACGGCCGCTCTCTTCGATGACTCCGACTATTGTGACAGCCGGCGTGGCGCGCGGCGGCAAGCTCGAGCTGGTTTTGGGCACGCCCGGCGGACCTACCATCATCAACAGCGTTCTGGAGGCGCTCGTGAACGTGGTCGATTTCGGCATGAACGTGCAGGACGCCGTCGACTTTCCGCGCATTCATCATCAATGGCTGCCCGACCAACTCGTGATGGAGCGCGGCTTCTCGCCGGACACGATCGCGCTGCTCAAGGCGCGCGGCCACCAGGTGAAGCTGGTGGGCAGCATCGGCGAAATGGCCGTCATTCAGGCGCGCGACGGGTGGCTGGACGGCGCGGCCGATCCGCGCACCGAGGGCGTCGCCAAAGGATTCTAAGCATGCAACACGTTCTCTCGACGCATCTGTTCGTCGGACACCGGCTGACGGTTGCGCAACTCGACAAGATTCAGCGCGCGGGGATTCCGGCCGTGGAAATCTTCTGTGCGCGGCAGCATCTGGACTACCGCGATCGCGCCCAAATCACGGAGCTGGGCCACTGGTTTCGCGATTCGGACTTGAAGCTCCATTCGATTCACGCGCCGATGTATACCGACGAAATCTGGGGGCGGTCGGGGCCGCACGCGGTTATCGACATTACCGAGCCGGTGAAAGGCAAGCGGCTGGAAATGGTGGACGAGATCAAGCGCGCGTTGGAAATCGCCGAGACGATTCCATTCAAATACATGGTGCAACACATCGGCGTCTCGGGCGAGGAATACTCCGAACGGGCCGTGGACGCGGCGTTTTCGGCGTTGGAGCAGATCAGCCTTTTCGCGCACCAGCGGGGCGTGGAAGTGCTGTTGGAGAACATTCCCAACGCGCTTTCGAGCGGCGAGCGCCTGATACTTTTTCTGGAGCTGACCCACCTGGATTTGAACTTTGTCTTCGACGTCGGGCACGCCCACATTGGCGAGGGGGTGGAAGCGGCTTTCAACGTGATGCGGGACCGCATCCGGTCCACGCACATCCACGACAACGACGGCAAGGCGGACAAGCACCTGTTTCCGCTGATCGCCGAAGGCGGGACGGTCGACTGGAAGAAGACGATGGACTTGCTGCGCACGCGCGCGGACCAGTATCCGCTGGTATTGGAGCTGAAAGAAGCGCCGGAGTGCACGCTGGCCACGGCGGTGGAGCTATTCGATCGATTGGAGAACTTGTGAGCGCCCCCCACATTACTATCGCCACCATCGCCGAGGCCGCAAAGCACGCCGGCGAAACCGTGCAGATCCGCGGTTGGTTGTACAACCTGCGCAAGTCCGGCAAGATTGTCTTCCCCATCGTGCGCGACGGAACGGGCCTGATGCAGTGCGTGGCGGTGAAGAGCGCGCTGCCGGAAGCGCTGTTCGAAACCATCAAGGATCTGACCCAGGAATCGTCCATTATCGTCACTGGCAAGATTCGCGCCGAGCAGCGCGCCATCGGCGGCTACGAGATGGACGTGGAAGATCTGGAAGTGGTGCAGCGCGTGCCGGAGTCCGATCCGTATCCCATCACGCCCAAGGACCACGGGATCGAATTCCTGATGGACCATCGGCACCTGTGGCTGCGCAGCCAGCGGCAGCACGCCATCATCCGCGTGCGGCACGAAGTGATCCGGGCGGTGCGCGAGTATTTCGACTCGCAGGGTTTTACGCTGGTGGACACGCCCATCTTCACGCCGGCGGCCTGCGAAGGCACTACCACGCTGTTTGAGGTGAATTACTTCGAAGATAGCAAGGCATATCTGACGCAATCCGGGCAGCTTTACAACGAAGCCACCGCCATGGCGTTTGGCAAGGTCTACACATTTGGGCCGACGTTTCGCGCGGAGAAATCCAAGACGCGGCGGCATCTGACGGAGTTCTGGATGGTGGAGCCGGAGATGGCCTACGCCACGCTGGAGGACGTGAAACAGCTCGCCGAAGACATGCTGGTGTTCGTCGCGGGCCGGGTGCTGGAGAACCGCCGCCCCGAGTTGAAGGTGCTGGAGCGGGATGTTACTAAGTTGGAAGCGATCCAAGCTCCGTTCCCGCGCATGAGCTACGACGACGCGGTGAAGACGGTGCAAGCCAAGGGCAGCGAGATCCAGTGGGGCGGCGATTTCGGCGGCACCGACGAGACCCTGCTCAGCCAGGATTTCGACCGTCCGCTGATGGTGGATGGGTATCCGTCCGCCGTGAAAGCGTTCTACATGGCGCCCGATCCGGCGCGGCCGGAAGTGGCGCTGGGCGTGGATGTGCTGGCGCCCGAGGGCTACGGCGAAATCATCGGCGGCGGGCAGCGTATCCACGATGCGGAGTTGCTGTTGCGGCGGATCGCGGAACAAAACCTGCCGGCGGAAGCGTTCGATTGGTACATCGACCTGCGCAAGTACGGCAGCGTGCCGCACGGGGGATTCGGCATGGGTATCGAGCGATGCGTGGCGTGGCTGTGCGGCCTGGAGCACATCCGGGAGACCATCGCGTTTCCGCGGATGCTGTACCGGTTGAAGCCGTAGGGGCGAACCGCGGCGAACCGCTTTTTTGGTGGTCATCCATGCCAAACTGCGGTATGACGCTGGTAGCGGGACCGGTGATGGACACCGATCCTGCCACGGCGCTTACCGCTGGCCCTTACGGGTCCATACGATCAACGCCGAGAGCCGGCCAATAAAAGCAAGCCGGATCACCAACATAAGAATCATAAGCAGATCCTCCTTTCCGCTCCAAGTGAAGGCCCGGGCCGGACCCGGGCTTTCTCGCTTGAAGCTCCGGTTGCCTCGGCGCGAGAACCCGTTCCATCACCTTTCACGGAAAGCTAACGACTAGTCGCGGGCGCGGCGAATTCTCCCACGATTATTCTGAACGCGCCGCGGCCGCGGCGCCGAGTGTGCGTGCGCCACGGTCACGCCGCGCTATAATTGCACTGGAATGGATGTTTACGAGGAACTGTTGCGCCTGCGCAAACTCGGCCAGAAGTGCGCCATCGCCACCATCGTCCAAGTGCGCGGTTCCATCCCCAGTTACGAGAGCGCCAAGCTGCTGGTCCGCGAAGACGGTTCTATGATCGGCACCATCGGCGGCGGGTGCGTGGAAGCCGAGGTGTGGAACGCGGCGCGCGAGGCGATCGCCAGCGAGCAGCCCCGCCATCTCAGCTTCAATCTCGGGCAGGATGCGGCCTATGACAACGGGCTCATCTGCGGCGGCCAACTGGATGTCTTCGTCGAGCCGGTCTTGCCAGTGCCGGGCGCTTTCATATTCGGCGCCGGACACATCTCGAAGAGCATTTCAAAAGTGGCCACGTTGGCCGGGTTCTCCACCACCATCGTCGATAACCGCGAGAACTTCGCCAACCGCGAACGCTTTCCGGAAGCTGCCGAGGTCTACGCGGAGGAATACGAAGACGTCTGCGCCCGGCTGCCGGTCAACGAAACGAGCTACGTGATCGTTGTGACGCGCGGCCACCGCGACGATATGCGCGTGCTGCGTTGGGCAGTCTCGACCCAGGCGCGGTACATCGCCATGATCGGCAGCAAGCGCAAAGTCATCAATGTGATCAAGGAACTGGAAGGGGCAGGCATCGCCCCGGAGAGCTTCGCGCGCGTGTTCGCGCCCATGGGGCTCGAGATCGGCGCAGTTTCGCCGGAAGAGATCGCCGTGTCGGTGGTCGCCGAGATGATCGCGGTGCGGCGCAACGCGGATTCCGGCTGGCGGGCACTCTCCAAGTCGGTGTTCAACGACGAGTCCCTGCGGGCGCTGTTGCTGCAGTGACCTGCGGACTCATCCTGGCCGCCGGTGAGTCGCGGCGCATGGGCTCGCCGAAGGCGCTGCTGGAGTTTCAAGGAGAGACTTTTCTGGACCGGCTGATTGGCCTGTTTGCGCGGCGTTGCGCGCCCGTGATCGCGGTTCTGGGCGCACAACGGGAGATCGTACGCGCCGGATTGCGCCGGCCGGGCGAAGCGCTCATCGTCGATAACCCGGATTTCCGCCTCGGCCAGCTTACTTCCATGCAATGCGGTCTGCGCGCAGTGCCCGCCGCGGCCGATGCGGTGTTATTCACTTTGGTGGACCATCCCGCCGTGGCGCCCGCCACGATTGACGCGTTGCTGGACGCATTGTCTGAAGCGTTGTCTGAAGCCGGCGCGCCGGCGGCGTTGCGCATTCCGCGATTCAACGGGCGGCGCGGGCATCCCATCCGGATTTCAAGATCCCTCATACCGGAGTTCCTGGCCCTGCCAGCCGGCTCTTCGGCGCGCGAGGTGGTAACGCGCCATGCCAGCGAAATCGCCTACATCGACGTGGACGATCCCGGCATCCTGGCGGATGTGGACAACCCGGCGGCTTACGCCAGCCTGCTGGCCGGGAGCGGACCATGAAGCGCAGTTTGAAACGCGCGGCCAAATGGCTGTCGATCGCCGCGGCCGTGCTGTTAGCGGCCGGGATCGCCGCTCCGTACTTGAGCGGGAACCGGTTCGCCCCGCGCATCCAGGCGGCGCTGGAAAGCGCTTTGGAACGTAAGGTAGAACTAGGCGCCATCCATTTCAGCCTGTTCGCCGGGCCGGGATTTTCGGTCGATAACGTGGTGATCCACGAGAACCCCGCCGTGGGCATCGAGCCGATCGCCTACGTGGGCTCGCTCGAAGCCGTACCGCGGATCGTCTCCATCTTCGGCGGACATCTGGAGTTCGCATCCATCCGGCTGGACGATGCCAGCATCAACGTGGCCAAGACGGGCGGCCCTTCCGAGCCGGGACGCTGGAACTTCGAAGCGCTGCTGAATCGCTCCGTGATCCGCGCCATTCCGGAATTGCACGTGCGCTCGGGGCGCATTAATTTCAAATTCGGCGATACCAAGTCCGTCTTCTATCTAACCAACGCGGATCTGGACATCGCCCCGCCATCCCACGGCTCAGCGGCCTGGAACATGGAATTCACCGGGGAGCCGGCGCGCACGGACAAGCCGGCGCACGGATTCGGCGAGTTCATCGCGCGCGGCCGCTGGACCCAGTCCGGCGCCGGCCGGCTGGATCTCGACGCGCGCCTGGAGAAGGCCGCCATCGGCGAGATCGTGGCGCTGCTGCACGGCTACGATGCTGGGATTCATGGCACGGTTGCCGCGCGGATGCATCTGGCGGGGCCTCTCGACGATATCCGCATCTCCGGCACCATGGACATCGAAGGCGTACACCGCTGGGACCGCATGCCGCCGTACGGGCAGAGCTGGCCGTTGCGCCTGGCGGGACGCCTCAACGCGCGGGCACAGACCGTGGAAATGGAATCCACGACCGCGGGCGGCGAGACGCTGCCGTTGGCCGTGCGATTCCGATGTTCCGATTATCTCTCCCAGCCGCATTGGGGCGTAGCGCTCAATTGGAATCGTTTTCCCGCCGGTCCCGTGATGGATCTGGCCCGCCACATGGGCGCGGATCTGCCGCCCAAGCTAAACGTGACCGGATCGTTGGACGGCGTGCTGGGCTACACGGGGCAGGGCAGCCTGCAAGGCGAGCTGGACTTCCACGACGCCGCGCTTGCCATCCCGGATTCCGCGCCGATCCGCTCCGCGCAGGCGCGTTTGATTTTCGACCGCGGCCACGCCAAGCTGGCGCCCGCACTGGTGCGCACGGCGTTGGACGAGACGGCGCAACTGGAGGCCGACTACGACTGGAAAGCGCAAGCGCTGGATCTGACGATTTCAACCGATGCCATGCGCGTGGAATCCCTGCGCGCGCAAGCCGCCCTAGCCGCCATTCCGTGGCTGGATCAGGTTTCGAGCGGCACTTTTAAAGGCCAGCTTCGCTACCAGATCGCGCCGCAGCCGCCCGCCGCACTGGTCCCGTCCGCACCGGCCACGGTCAACGCCGGCTGGACAGGCGCCATCGATCTGCGGGACGCCAGGTTTCCGCTGCCGGGACTCGCCGAGCCGGTGGTCGTCGAATCGGCCGCCGTGCGTATCGAAGGGGCGCGGGTCACGCTCGACCACATTCACGCGCAAGCCGGCAAGATTGCCGTCCAAGGCGATTACCGTTATGAGCCGCTGATGGCCCGCCCGCATCGCTTGCGCATCCGCATCCCCGAGGCCGATGCAGCGGAGTTGGAGCGCTTGCTGATGCCCACTCTGCGGCACAACCGCGGACTATTCGCCCGCGCACTGAGCCTGGGGCGCCCGTCCGTCCCCGAGTGGCTGGCCGATCGTCACGTGGATGCGGCGGTGCAGATCGGCGCGCTGCATCTAGGAGAGGCTGAGGCGCGCGATCTGCAAGCGCACCTGCTTTGGGATGTGACCAAAGCTGAGTTTGCGGACGTCCGCGCCGGTCTGTATGGCGGTCGCGTCACTGGCATCCTCTCTGTCAGCCTGCGCGGCAGCCTTCCCACATACCGGTTGGAGGCGCGGGCCAAGGGAGTCTCATGGATGTCCGGCAAGGTGGACGCGGACACCGTATTGGAATCGAGCGGCACGGGGATGGAATTGCCGGCGCGCTTACACTCCGCCGGCGCTTTCACGGCGCGCGGGCTGGAGATGGAGACGCTGCCCGGCCTGGAAAGCGTCTCCGGATCGTATGACCTGGTATGGGCGCGGACAGCCGCGATCCTGCGCTTCACGGACCTGCAACTGATATCGGGTGACGATACTTACACCGGGCAGGGGGCCACGCAACCCGATGGACGGCTACTATTCCAACTCACCAGCGGGAGCAAGGAAATGCGCGTGAGCGGCACGCTGGCGGAGTTGCGGGTGGATCAACCGGTGGCGCAGTAAGACCGTGGAGGGCGGGCAATTTTGCCCGCAGCCGGCTTTCAGCCGGCGGAGCTTCGCGGCAGGCGGCCTACGAGGCCGCCGCAGGCTGCGAGCCTGGCTGCGAGCCTGCCCCACCTATTGCCAGCACCGCGACAGCTTCTCGTAGGTCGTGTCCAGATCCTCCGGCAGCACGCGGGTCTCGCCCACCGAAGTCATGAAATTGGCGTCCGCCACCCAGCGCGGCAGCACGTGCATGTGAATATGTCCGGCCACGCCCGCGCCGGCCGCCTTGCCCACGTTGACGCCAATGTTAAGACCGTCGGGCCGATAATTGGCGCGCAGGTGCGTCTCCGCCTGGCGCGCCAACAGAATCGTCTCCCGCAGCGTCTCTTCCGCCACTTGATCGAGTGTTGGCGCGTGCTCGTACGGCACCACCATCAGATGGCCCGAAGTATAGGGGAACCGGTTCAGGATCACGAAATTGAGGCGTCCGCGGTAGACGATGTAGTTCTCCCGGTCGCGATGCTCGGCCGGCAACTCGCAAAAGATGCAACCCGCCGCCTGCTCCGCCGTGGTCACATACCGATAACGCCACGGACTCCAGAGATAGTCCATACCGCGGCTAAAGGGTGGGCGCTGGCTCGCCGGAGGCGGGATCGGAAGCCGGCGCCACGGCGGAATTGTTCACCACGTCTTTCAGTTCCTTGCTCGGCTTGAAGTATGGGATCTTCTTGGCCGGCACCTCGACGCGCGCGCCGGTCTTCGGATTGCGCCCGATGCGCGGCTGGCGCTGCCGCGTGCGGAAGCTCCCGAAACCGCGAATTTCGATCTTGTCGCCGGTGCGCAACGAACGCACGATACTGTCAAAAATGGCCTCTACGATGACTTCGGATTCCTTCCGCGTCATTTCCACTACGCGCGAGACCTCTTCAATCAGATCGGCCTTGGTCATGTGCTATTCTCCTTGTGCTCTCAAGCCGTTACAGCAGTATCTCTTGAATGCGCGGTTTTTGCAAGCCTATTCCGCGCCCCGATTTTTGAGGCTTAGCACCTCTTCGATGGTAGCAGCACCCGCGGCCGCCTGCCGTTGATAGTCCGCCAGGCGGCCCTTCTCCTCATCGTGGGCCACCGCCTTGAGGCTTAACCCGATCTTCTTTTCCGCCTCGCTCATTTTGACGATCTTAAAATCGTACTCATCGCCCACTGCCAGGGGAGGCTCCGCCGCGCGCCGCCCGGAATAGCCAGGCACCTCCGAAAAATGGCAAAGTCCCTCTACGTTCTCCGCCAGTTCCACGAATGCCCCAAACCCCGCCAGGCGCGAGATGCGGCCATGCACGATATCGCCCGGCTGATGGCTTTGCATGTAGCTCTCCCAGGCGTCCGGCTGGAGTTGTTTGATGCCCAGCGACAACCGGTGTCCCTTGGCGTCGATATTCAGAATTACCGCCTGCACGAGCTGGCCCTTCTTTAAGATTTCCGACGGATGCTTCACGCGCTTGGTCCACGAGAGATCCGAGACATGCACGAGTCCATCGATGCCCTCCTCGATCTCGATGAAGGCGCCGAAATTGGTCATATTGCGCACGCGGCCCTCGACCACCGAACCGATACTGTAGC
Organism: Bryobacteraceae bacterium; assembly: GCA_050008575.1. Classification (GTDB taxonomy): domain Bacteria; phylum Acidobacteriota; class Terriglobia; order Bryobacterales; family Bryobacteraceae; genus Bog-159. The sequence goes on along the minus strand of JBEKMJ010000064.1, from coordinate 6,031 downwards.
GGCTGTCGATGGTAGTCCAAGGATTAGCTTCAAGCTGTTTGAGGCCGAGCGAAATACGCCTGTCCCGCGGGTGCACTTCGAGCACCACGGCCTCCACCTGGTCTCCCACGCGCACGACTTTCGAAGGATGCTTCATGCGCCGCGACCAGGTCATTTCGGTGATGTGGATGAGACCTTCCACGCCGGGTTCGAGTTCCACGAACGCTCCGTAATCGGTAACGTTCACCACTTGTCCCATAACTCGGCTCTGCACCGGGAATCGCTCTGCTACGGTCTCCCAAGGATCGGGCGCCATCTGCCGCAGGCCCAGCGAGACGCGCTCCTTGGCCCGGTCGAACTTGAGCACCTTGGTAGTGATGGTATCGCCCGCGTGCACGATTTCCGACGGATGCGCAACGCGGCCATACGACATGTCCGTAACGTGCAGCAAGCCGTCCAGGCCGCCTAAGTCTACGAACGCCCCGTACTCCGTGAGGTTTTTCACCACACCCGTAACGATGGCGCCTTCGTACAGTTGATCGAGGGTAGCGACCTTGCGTTGGTTGACCTCCTGCTCCACGGCCAGCTTGCGCGAAACTACCACGTTGCCGCGGCGCCGGTTCACCTTGACGATTTTGACTGGAACATCCTGGCCGATAAACGAGTCGAGGTGATGCACGGGGCGCGGATCCACCTGCGAACCGGGCATGAAGGCCTCGATCCCCACGTCCACCGAGAGGCCGCCTTTGACTCTGCCCATTACGTGACCGAGAATCACCAACTGATCCGCGAAAGCCTTTTCCAAGTTGTCCCACACCCGCACGCGCGCGGCCTTGGCGTGGGAAAGGAGGATGTAGCCTTCCGGCTGCTCGCCGTGGTCGATCATCACGTCCACGGCATCGCCGGCCTGGACGGTCACCTCTCCGGCGGGGCCGAGGAACTGCTCGATGGGTACCAGTCCTTCCGATTTATACCCGAAATCGACGATCACGTCCTTCGCGGTGACCTTCAGGACGGTACCTTGCAGGACCTCACCCTCGGCGGGGGCCAGATGGGTATACTCATCGAGCAAAGACTCGTAGCTCTCGCTATCCGGCTGGACCAACTCGTCCAACTGTTCTTTGCCCTGATCGACGGCCATTACCGACGCCTCCGCGAGACTCATCAGCCAATTGCCGGGTACTTACAGCCGCGAGACATGACACAAGCGAGGAAGTGGTGCGATCTCAATGAATTCCAGGAATTTGCATCGAAACCGGCCCGCCTGATTCACCAGCAAGGCACTGACAGATCAATATCTTAGCAAATGCGTGTCGGGAAGTCACGCCCGCGGGGCCGTACAAATCGTTACGATTTTGCGTGCGGGTGGACCAAACCACGAGAAATCCGCGCCGCCTTGCGCACTTTACCAGCGGAGTCCTTTCCTGTGGAGATTGGAAGAACGGGTTATCGAGACAAGCACCTGCGCTTTGATCGGGAAAGCCCGGGAAGCGCCCGGGCCTTCCATTTTGAAGCGGAAAGGAGGATCGGCAAACGATCAAATTGCTAGTTGAGCTGCCGCTAATCGGCAAGTTCACGATCATTATCGTCTGGCACCGTAAGGGCAGGCGGTAGTTGTCGAGCGGGATCGGGGTCGTATCCCTGGTCCCGCTACCAGCATACTCCAAAATGCCGTGCGTTTGAAACCTGCCTCGCCGGTGGGGCGGCGCCATGCGCCGCCAAGTTCGGCAAGGCCGAATCCCGTCTTGCCCCAGACCCGCATCCCGCGCCCATCAACAGATTCTGGGCAGTTGATCGCCCGCCAGCATGTCCACGATGCGCGTGGTCCCTAGCGCCGTGCGCATCGTCACCATCCCCGGCTCCCGATCGGTCACTGTGCCAATCACGCGCGCCCCAAGGCCCAGCGGATGCTCACGCATGCCGGCCACCACGGCCTGCGCGGCGTCCGCATCCACGATCGCCACCACCTTCCCCTCATTCGCCACGTATAGCGGATCCAGCCCCAGCAGTTCGCATGCGCCGCGCACTTCCTCTCGAATCGGAATGGAGCTTTCCCGCAGCATGATGCCGCATTTGGATTGCCCCGCGATCTCGTTCAGTGTGCTCGCCAGTCCCCCGCGCGTGGGGTCGCGCATGCAACGGATCGCGCCCGCCGGCGACGCATCCAGCATCGCCCCGATCAAGCCATGCAAAGCCGCCGAGTCGCTCTCGATCCGCGTTTCGAACTCCAGCCCCTCGCGCTGCGCCAAAATGGCGATCCCATGGTCGCCGATAAACCCGCTCAACAGCACGCAATCGCCCGGCCGCGCCTGGTTCGCGGACAGGCTGATCCCCGGCCGCACGATCCCAATCCCAGCCGTATTGATGAACAGCCCATCCCCGCTGCCTTTGTCCACCACCTTTGTATCGCCCGTCACGATCGGAATGCCCGCCCGCGCCGCGGCCGCACCCATCGATTCCACCACCGCGCGCAGCGTTTCCATCGGCAAGCCTTCCTCCAAAATGAAGGCCGCGCTTAGACACAACGGATCGGCGCCTCCCACCGCCAGATCGTTGATGGTCCCATGCACGGCCAGCGAGCCGATGTCGCCTCCCGGAAAGAACAGCGGCTTCACCACATACGAATCGGTGGTGAAGGCCAGCCTCGGCCCGGCGGCTTCCACGATCGCCTGATCGTCCATGCGGCACAGCGCGGCGTTCGCGAACGCGGGGAGGAAGATATCGCGCAGCAACTCGGCGCTCAGCTTGCCGCCGCTGCCATGCCCCAGCAGGACCTTGTCGCGCTTAGTAATGGGCAGAGGACACGCGATCATTTCATGCCTTCGTCGCAGCGTTCCGGCGGTAACGGTAATACGCCGCGCACGCGCCTTCGCTCGACACCATCGGCGCGCCCAGCGGCCGTTCCGGCGTGCACGATGCGCCGAATGCCGGACAATCGTGCGGCTTCTGCAATCCTTGCAGCACCGCTGCCGCGGTGCATTCCCCAGGCTCCTCGGCGGTTACCGTGGCTACGTCGAACACGCGCTCCGCATCGTATGGCGCAAACTCGTCGCGGATGCGATAGCCGCTCATCGGAATTCGCCCGATCCCGCGCCACTTGCGATCGCCGGTCTCGAACACTTCGTACATCACTTTCCGCGCCGCCGCGTTGCCTTCCCTGGTCACGCTGCGGGAGTACTGATTCTCCGCCACCGCGCGTCCTTCTTCGAGTTGCTCCACGAGCATCGCGATCGCTTCCAGCAGGTCCACCGGCTCGAACCCGCCCACCACAAACGGTACGCGGAATTCCGCGGCCAGCACTTCGTATTCGCGATATCCCATCACCGTGCAGACATGCCCCGGCGCGATGAAGCCCTGCACCCGGTTCGATGGCGATTGGAGCAGCGCCCGAATAGCCGGCGGAACCAGCACGTGCGACGCCAGCAGCGAGAAGTTCCTCAGGCCTTCGCGGCGCGCCTGCCATACCGTCATGGCGTTGGCCGGCGCGGTGGTCTCGAACCCCACCCCGAAGAACACCACCTGCCGGTCCGGATGCGCCCGCGCGATCTTCAGCGCTTCCATCGGCGAATAAGCGATGCGCACGTCGCCGCCGTTGGCCTTCACTTCGAAAAGGTCCGACCGCGACCCCGGCACCCGCAGCATATCGCCGTACGACACGAAAATCACGTCCGGTATGGCCGCGATCGCAATGGCCTTATCGATGACTTCGATCGGCGTCACGCAAACCGGGCATCCCGGACCGTGTACCAGTTCCACTGTGCGCGGCAGCAGTTCGTCCAGCCCGTACCGCATGATGGTGTGGGTTTGCCCGCCGCAGATCTCCATCAGCACCCAAGGCCGGGTTGCATGTGACGCGATGCGCCGCGCCAACCGATGCGCAATCGTCGCGTCCCGGTACTCGTCGATGTATCTCAAGGCGCGGATCCCCCTTCATCCAGTAGTCCGGCCTGTTCCAGGTATTCGTAGGCCCGCTTAGCCTCTTCCTCGTCCACCTTGCCGATCGCGAAGCCCACGTGCACGATCACGTAATCGCCGATTTGGACTTCCGGCACGAAGTCCAGGCACACCTGGCGGGTGATGCCGCCAAACTGCACTTTGGCAATGCGGCTCCCGCGGGCGTCGACAGCTTCCAGGACTTTTCCGGGCACGGCCAGGCACATGGTTTTAATTCTTAGCGGCAGTTTCAGCGCCATTGGCCCCACCGCAGCAGATTCAGCGCCTTACCGAGCCGCCGTTACTGAGCCGCGACCGTCAGGGAGCGGTATGCGAGTTATCGCTCTGCGTGCCTTCACCCAACCGCTCCATGCGGAAACCCGGTAGAATGGAAGAAACGGAGATATCGGTATGGAACTCCTCACCGGCAGCCTGCTGGAACTGATCATCCAAACATCCACAAATCTGCCGCCCGACGTGCGCGCAGCCATGTCGCTGACCGCGGCCACGGAAACGCCCCACACGCAATCCTCGCAAGCCCTCAATATCATTCTGTCGAATATCGACATGGCGAAGGACGACGAAGGCCCCATCTGCCAGGACACCGGTATGCCCACGTTTGTGGTGCACACGCCGGTGGGCGTGAATCAGATGGAAATTAAGCGCGCCATCCGTGTGGCCATTGCGGAAGCCACCCGCCTGGGCAAGCTCCGCCCGAATTCGGTGGACTCGCTCACCGGTAAGAACAGCGGCGACAATCTGGGCCCCGAAACGCCTGTGATGCACTTCGATCAGTGGGAGCGGGACGATATCGAAGTGAAGCTGATCTTGAAAGGCGGCGGCTGCGAGAACAAGAATATCCAATATTCCGTGCCATGCGAGCTGGACCATCTGGGCCGCGCCGACCGCAACCTGGAAGGCGTGCGCAAATGCATCCTGCACGCCGTTTGGCAGGCGCAGGGCCAGGGTTGCGCTCCGGGCGCTCTAGGCGTGTGTATTGGCAGCGATCGCTCCCATGGCTACGAATTGGCCAAGGGGCAGTTGTTCCGCACCCTCGACGATGTGAATCCGAATCCGCTGCTGGCGAAGCTGGAAGACGAGATCATGGACGAAGCCAACCGGCTGGGTGTCGGCGCCATGGGCTTCGGCGGCAAGGCGTCCTTGATCGGTTGCAAAATCGTCGCGGCCAATCGCTTGCCGGCCAGTTTTTTCGTTTCGGTGGCGTACGAGTGTTGGGCGTTCCGCCGCCTGGGGGTGCGCCTGGATTCGACCGACGGCGCCATCACCGGGTGGCTGTACCGCGACCCCGACCGTCCGGTTGAGCGCATGGCCAAAGCCGAAGGGTTCCCGCTCACCGGGCGCGAGGTGGTGCTCACCGCGCCGCTGAGCGAAGCCACCGTCCGCGCGCTCAAAGTGGGCGACGTGGTGTTGATCAACGGAGAGATGTTCACCGGACGCGACAATGTGCACACCTACCTGATGAAGAATCCGCCGCCGGTGGACCTGCACGGCGCCGTGTTGTATCATTGCGGTCCGGTCATGCTGAAGCAGGGCGAGCACTGGGTGGTGAAGGCGGCCGGTCCCACCACCAGCATCCGCGAGGAGCCGTACCAGGCGGAAGTCATCAAGCGCTACGGCGTGCGCGCCGTGATCGGCAAGGGCGGCATGGGCGCCAAAACGCTGGCCGCGCTGCGGGAGTATGGCGCCGTGTATCTGAACGCCATCGGCGGGGCGGCGCAGTATTACGCGCGCACAGTCGAAGACGTGCCGGCCGTCTACTTGATGGAATTCGGCATTCCGGAAGCCATGTGGCGTTTGAAAGTGAAGGGATTTGCGGCCATCGTCACCATGGACGCGCATGGCAACAGTCTGCACGCCGCCGTGGAGAAGACCACTGGTGAAGAATTGGCCGCGCTCGCAACCCGGTAGCGGAGCGGGTTCCGGCGCGCGTCTGTTACAATAGCCCGTTGGCGGCCAGGTAGCTCAGTCGGTAGAGCGCAGCCCTGAAAAGGCTGGCGTCGGCGGTTCGATTCCGTCCCTGGCCACCATAGAATCAATGACTTACAGGAATTCCAAAAACCGGTCTCATTCCGTTTCATTCCAAAAACTTTGGTCTGCT
>JBEKMJ010000063.1:0-47335 GCA_050008575.1 Bryobacteraceae bacterium | reverse complement strand
ACGGCAACATCTTTCTCCGGCAACGGCGCTGCGCTGACCAACGTTACCGCGTCGAACTCCAATGAACTTGGAGGCCTGGCGCCTAGCGCCTTTGCGCAATTGGCCTCGGCCAATACCTTCACAAAGAGTCAGACAATCAACGGCACGGTTACGGCTACGTCCTTCTCAGGCAGCGGCGCTGCGCTTACCAACGTCACGGCGTCGAACTCCAATGAGCTTGGAGGTCTGGCTCCCAGCGCCTTCGCGCAGTTGGCGGCGGCCAACACTTTCACGCAGGGCGCAAGCTTCGGCGGACCGGTTTCGGATACGGTGTCCACCGCGGGCGCGACTGCCGTCTATGGTTCCGCCACCGGCACCGGCACCGAGGGCAGCCCGACTATCGGCGTCAAGGGCACTTCGTCGGGAACCGACAGCAACGGCGTGGAGACTCGACCCGCTACAATCCCATCGGCGTGTACGGGTTGGCGGATTCTGGCATTGGCGTCGTGGGTGTTGCCGTTAGCAACAGCGGTACCTACGGCCTTCTCACGACTGAAGGGGGCACCGCCGGCGTCTGGGGCGACACCTCCGCGGCCTGGGGGGGCAACCAGTTCGCAGGCGTCGTGGGTACCGCGGATAACAATTTCGCTGGGCATTTCAATAACAATAGCCCGACCGTTCCCACCGTGGGGGCAGTAAACCTCGGTAGTGGCGGCTCAGGCCTTTTCAGAGTCTTCAAGGCTTCCACCCGCAACGGCACCTGCGGCATCGGCGACGGCGACCTCATCTGCACCGGACAAATGAAGACGCTGGCCACGACCGGCGGCGGCGCGCAGACCGTCGAGACCTACGCCATGCAGTCGCCGGAAAACTGGATGGAAGACTTCGGCTCGGGCACGCTGGAGCGCGGAGTTGCCGTCGTGAAGCTCGACCCCGGCTTCGCCGAAACCGTGAGCGGTACGACGGACTACCACGTTTTCATCACTCCGAACGGCGACTCGAAGGGTCTTTACGTCACCGGCAAGACCGCGGCCGGCTTCGAGGTGCGCGAGTCGGGCGGCGGGGCCTCTTCGGTGAGCTTCGATTACCGCATCGTGGCCAAGCGCCGCGGCTACGAGTCCCAACGGCTGACCGACGTGACCGAGCGCTTCAACGCCGAACAAAAATCGTTAAATCGGTACCTCAAGGTCCAGCCCGGCGCGGCCCCATCGCGCCTGTCCAGGCCCGCGCCGCAACCGGCTAACCACCCGGCACCGGTTCCGACGAAGCCCGCGCCGCTATCGTTGAAAGCGCCTCCCGCCCCGCGCGGGGAGTAGATCGGCATCGTGGCGAACGCACTCGTAGCGCCGAGGCCAGCGATACCGTGCCGGGGAGTGCGAAGTCCCTCTCACTGACGGAGACGGCACGTAGCTTATCCCTGTTAAGCGGCGATATCGGACAGAAACCGAGCGGCGGCGAAAGGCGGCCACCGCGTACTGGTTCAGGAGACGATCCGCGCAAATTTGTCGAGATCGATGTTGCCGCCGGAGACAATCGCTACCACTTTCCCGCTCCCGGCCCGCCCCGAAAGAGCCGCGGCCACGGCGCAGGCGGCCGCGCCCTCGATAATGACGCGGTTCCGCTCGGCTAGCAGTTTCATGGCCTGCCTGGCTTCGTCAAGCGTCACCACAATCGAACCGTCCAGCAGATCGCGGGCTTGCGCAAACATGGCTGGGAAGACGGCTCTGCTCGAGATGCCATCCACGAACGACAGTGTATGCTCCACCGTACGCGGTTCTCCGGCGGCCAGGGAGGCAGCCAGCGGAGCGCCTGTGTCGACCTCGGCGGCGTAGATCTTCACGTGCGGCGCCACTTGGCGCAGCACCCATGCGATGCCGCAGGAAAGTCCGCCCCCGCCCCAGGGAACCACTACGGCGTCGAGTTCGGCAAGGTCCTCCAGTAGTTCCAGGGCGATGGTTCCATTGCCGGCCATCACATCCGCGTCGTCGAAGGCGTGGATGAAAGTGGCATCCACCCCCGGATAGGCACGCGTCTCAAAGGTGCGCCACCACTCGGCAAACGGCACGAGAATCACGCGCGCGCCTAATCGCTCCGCCGCGCGGATCTTCGTGGCCGGCGCGGTGTCGGGTGCGACGACTGTAGCGGGCACGCCCAGACGGCGGGCGCAATATGCCACGCCCTGCGCCATGTTTCCGGCCGAGGCCGTGAGCAGGCCACGCTCCAGGCGCTCCCGCGGAGTGCGCGCGATGACATTAGCGGCGCCGCGGATCTTGAAGGAACCGATCGGCTGGAGACTTTCCAGTTTCAGGTACAGGTCCACAGGAGCGTCGGAACTGCACGGCACCAGCGGGGTGCGCAGCGCGAGTGGGGCGATGTTGCGGCGCGCTTCGTTTACCCGCTCCAGCGGAATGGACATTTGTTCATCTTAGATATAACGGGCACAGGGGGCAACCTGGTACTCCATGGAACTTATCAGGCTTATCGGTATCCGGATCCACAGAAGAGGCATTCTGTCCGCCGTCGTGGGGCAGGACTCCAGTCCTGCGCGGGTTCTCCAGAACCCGCTCCTGGCGAGCGTCGCTCGCCTCCGGGCGGGTCTGGAGACCCGCCGCAGGCGTAGACGCCTGCCCCACCAAATGTCCAATCTCTGGCCCGAGAACATCGTATACTGGGTTGCATCCTTAGGGAAACGCGCGGGAGGGAAACCCTTGACGAACACCGGACGATGCGGCTGTCGAACTTTCGCAAGCTGGCTGGCTTGCGGGTTAGCCGCCGCGGCGATGGCACAGGCGCAGACGTCCACTGAAATCGTACTGCACAATTTTGGAGACCCGCCCAAGGGCGCGCTGCCTTACGCGGGTGTGATTCTCGACCCGGCCGGCAACCTTTACGGGACCACCTACAGCGGCGGCACGGTGGACGCGGGCGTGGTGTTCAAAGTGAGTACGGCCGGCGTGCAAACGGTGCTGTACAATTTCACGGGCGGCCTGGATGGAGGGAACCCCTACGGAGGCGTGATTCTCGACTCCGCCGGCAACCGATACGGGACCACCTACAACGGGGGCACGTCGGGCGCGGGGGTGGTATTCAAGTTGGACACGGCCGGACGCGAGACCGTGATGTACAATTTCACGGGCGGGGCGGATGGGGGAAATCCCTACGCCGGCGTCACACTCGATCCGGCTGGCAACCTCTACGGAACCACGCTCAATGGCGGCACGGCGAACAAAGGCGTGGTCTACAAGCTGGATGCCGGCGGGCAGGAAACCGTTCTGCACAGCTTTACGGGCGGCGCCGACGGATCGCAACCCTACGCAGGGGTGATCCGCGACTCGGCGGGCAACCTCTACGGGACCACGATCTATGGCGGCCTAACGGACAACGCGGGCGTGGTGTACAGGCTGGACACGGCCGGCCATGAGATCGTAATGCACAGCTTTACAGGCGGCGCCGACGGAGCGCAGCCCTATGCGGGCGTGATCCGGGATGCGGCCGGCAACCTCTACGGGACTACCTACGTAGGTGGCGGAGCGAACCAAGGCGTGGTGTACAAGCTGGACCCCAATCGCCAGGAAACGATTCTATTCAATTTCAACACGGGCGGAGCCAGCCCGACTACGACGCAGCCCCGCGCGGGTGTGATCCGCGACGCGGCCGGCAACCTATACGGCACCGCGAGCCTCGGCGGCGGCCCCAGCTCCGCGGGCGCGGTGTATAAGCTGGATGCGGCCGGGAATCAGACTGTGCTGTTCGCCTTCACGAATGGGCCGTCCGGCGGTTATCCCTACGCGGGCGTAGTCCAGGATCCGGCAGGCAACCTCTACGGCACCACGGTGCATGGCGGCGCCGCGAACGCGGGCGTGGTGTACAAGTTGGATACGGCCGGCAATCAGACGGTACTGTACAGCTTTTCAGGACCGGCTACCGGAAGTTCGCCATACGCGGGTTTAATCCGCGACTCGGCTGGGAACCTCTACGGAACTACGGAATACGGCGGGCCCGCGAACCAGGGAGTGGTTTACAAGGTGGAGGCGGCCGGCCACGAGACCACGCTCTACGCTTTCACGGGCGGAAACGATGGAGGCGGCCCCTACGGCGGCGTGGTCCGCGATTCGGCGGGCAACCTTTACGGGACTACCAGGGGACGCGGCGCCGCCGGTTATGGCGTCGTCTACAAGCTGGATCCGGCCGGCCAGGAGACCGTGCTTTACACGTTTCTGGGGGGAAATGCCGACGGGGCCAATCCCACCGCCGGCGTGGTCCGCGACCCCGCGGGTAACCTCTATGGGACCACCGAATTCGGCGGCGACAATGACGGTGGCGTGGTGTACAAGGTGGATCCGGCGGGCCATGAAACGGTGCTGCACATATTCACGGGCGGAGCCGATGGGCGCGGACCTTGGGGAGGATTGATCCTCGACGAGGCCGGCAACCTCTACGGCACTGCCAGCGAAGGCGGCAGCAAGTCTGAGGGCGTAGTGTTCAAAATCGATACGGCGGGTCAGGAGACGGTGCTATACAACTTCTCGGGCGGCGCCGACGGGGCGAACCCATACTCCGGTGTAATCCGCGATTCGTCAGGCAATTTGTACGGCACCACCAACGTGGGCGGCGCCGCGAACAAGGGCGCAGTGTACAAAGTGGATCCGGCCGGCCGTGCCACCGTACTATACGGATTTACAGGCGGGGCCGACGGCGGACGCTCCCAGGCCGGTGTGATCCTCGACGCGAACGGCAATATCTACGGCACCACGACTGCCGGCGGCACGGCGGGCCAGGGCGTGGTATTCGAGATCGATGCGGCAGGGCAGGAGACCGTGCTGCACAGTTTTACAGGCGCTGCCGATGGAGGCGACCCCATCGCGGGATTAGTGCGCGACTCCGCCGGCAACCTTTACGGAACGGCTTACACTGGCGGGACAAAGTCGACCGGCGTGGTATTCAAGTTGACGCCGCCGTAGTGGCAGTGGGGCGGGCTCGCAGCCTGCGCGGGCCTCGCAGGCCCGCTCTTCGGCGAGTGCAGGTCGCGTTGGCCGGCTGAAAGCCGGCTGCGGGCAGAAATGCCCGCCCCACAAGAGATCAAAAGGAGTATACTTTTGGACTGGTCCATAACAAATTCTTAGTTGCGGAGGAGACCTTGCACACTATGCGTCGCTTGCTGATTGAGGGAGGGACGCTTCTGTTAGCGCTCCCGTCCTTTAGCGCAGCCCAGACCTACACCTCGCTGTTCCTGTTCAGCGGCACCGACGGGCAGACGCCCACCGCGCCCGTTACGGTTGGCAACAACGTGCTCTACGGCACCACTACTTTTGGCGGGCCCGGCGGCTTCGGCAACGTTTTCTCCCTGACGCCGCCAGCCACCCGGGGCGGCGCCTGGACCGAAGCCGTACTGCATGCCTTTGACGGCCACGATGGATTCGCTCTATTTGGAAGCGTGGTGATCGGCGCCGACGGAGTGCTCTACGGTACGACCTATCTTTTGGGCCCATCGAAATGGGGCACGGTATTCTCATTAACGCCGCCTGCTTCGCCGGGCGGCTCCTGGACGGAGGCCACCCTGCACGCCTTCTCGGGCACCCAGTCGGCCAGCAGTGACGGCGGCAGTCCCCAGGCGCCCGTCACGATCGGTGGCGGCGGCGTGCTGTACGGGACCACCACGTACGGCGGCGCTTACGGCGCTGGAACCGTATTCGCCCTGACCCCGCCGGCCACGGCTGGCGGCGCTTGGACCGAAGCGATCCTGCACAGCTTCGGCGGCGCCGGCGATGGCACCGAGCCGATCGCGGGTCTGGTAATCGGTTCCGGCAAAGTGCTCTACGGCACGACCTTTAACGGCGGAGCCTCCGGCGCCGGCACAGTCTTCGCGCTGACGCCGCCGGCGGATGCAGGCGGTTCCTGGACGGAAAAGGTGCTCTTTAGTTTCTCGGGCGGCGCCGAGGGTGGGACTCCCTATTATGGAAGTCTGACGATGGGGAGCGGCGGCGTGCTCTACGGAACGACCCAGGGAGGCGGGGCCAATGACACCGGCACGGTGTTTTCACTGACGCCGCCGGCCACGGAGGGCGGCGACTGGAAGCAGGCGGTGCTTTACAGTTTCACTTACGACGGCGCCAAATCGCCCCTTGGCGGCTTGGCGATCGATAGCTCCGGAGACCTGTTCGGCACAGCCAATACGGGCGGCGGTACCGAGGACGCCGCGGGCGCGGTGTTCCGGTTGGCGCCGCCGGCATCGCCGGGCGGCGATTGGCAATACACCGTACTCCACAACTTTACCTTCGGCGCCACGCAAGGGCAGGCCCCGTACGCCGGAGTGGTTTTTGGTTCACGGGGAGTGCTTTTCGGTACTACGTCGGGACTCGATCCCGGTGGTACCCCCAACAGCGGTACGGTGTTCGCGCTGACTCCGTAGCGTGTCAGTCCGACCTGAACCACGCGCACCCAACAACGCAGCTTGTCCACTGAATCTCGGCCTTTTCGGGCTTCGCGTGATAAACTGAACTCAACTTACAGCGGCATCAACAAAAAGAGAGATCCGAAAATGGACACCGCGCGCGCCGCGACCATCATTGCTATTCTTGCGGGACTTCTGCTCTCGGCTGCCCCGACCGCGGCACAGCCCGTGCCGACGACGATTTACAGCTTTGGCGCCGTCGATCCCAATCCTATAATCGCTGGACCCGACGGGGTCATTTACGGAAGCACCTATTACAATCCGGGCACGGTCTACTCGCTGACTCCACCGAAAGCGCCTAGCGGGGCGTGGACCGCCACTACCATTTATACGGCCCCATCGGTAACCGGGCCGCTGGCCATCGACAGCGAAGGCGTGGTTTACGGAGTGACTCGATCAGGCGGTAATTGCCGGCCGTGCGGCACCGTGTTTCGATTAGTGCGGCCTCAAGTCGAGGGGCAGCCGTGGACTCACAAAACGATTTACAGCTTCACGCGAGAGGGCGGTTTTAACCCGCAGAACGGTATCGTGACCGGGCCGGGAGGCGTGCTGTACGGCATGGCGCAATATGGCGGCAGCGGCTCTGAGGGCGTTATCTATTCCCTCACTCCCGACGACTCCCGCGACCGGATGACTTACAAGACGATTTATTCCTTCCCCGGCGACAGCGGCACGAGCGTGCCGTCCAGCCTCATGATGGCTCCCAACGGCGTCCTGATTGGAACCACCGGCGGGGGAGGGTTGGGCTACGGCACCGTCTATACGCTCGCGCCGCCACATTCGCCTGGCGGATCGTGGGATTTTCAAATACTCTACAGCTTTACGGGCGGAGCCGACGGCGCCTCTCCGAATCCGGTGATCCTGGACGAACACGGCGTTATCTGGGGCACAACCTACACGGGCGGAAACTATAACTGCAACGGCTGTGGCACCGCATATTCTTTGACTCCACCCGATTCGCCCGGCGGCGCGTGGACCTATAACGCCATCTATAATTTTCCCGATAGCGACGGCGGCTCGTATCCGTCGGGCGTGGCGATGGGCCCTGGCGGCAAGCTTTATGGCACTACGCCGGATGGCGGCGCGTACGGCAACGGCGCCATATTCTGCCTAAGCCCACCCGCCGTTGCCGGTGGCACATGGACGGAAACAACCATCGGCACGTTCTCCCAGACCGGACCGCTGCAAGATCCCAAATACGGCGTGGTCTTCGGATTCGAGGGCGCATTATACGGGGTCACCTTCTTTGTAGGCATTAGTATCGACGACGGCACGGTTTATTCTCTAGCCATGTAGCGCCCCGGGCTCCCAAGACGTGGAACGAGATCTCACAGCCCATTTGGCGTTTCCAATGATTTCGAAAGTCTCCCGCGAACTGGTTGAGCCCTCTGTCGTAATCGGCGCGGTTGTCAATCGATAGCGGCGTTTGAAAGTAGCCGGGCCTCCGATACGAGCATCCACGCCCGGTGCAGAACGACGGAGATTTCCCTGCTGACTTGGCTCCGCACGAACTCCGGCGCCCTGTTATTTCCCGTTCCCGTTTGGCGATGGCCCATGAAGGAGGTTCGAGGCTTCAATTCGACCTATTTCCCGATACCATTCACTGCGCCGCTTTAAGTTCTTATGCGGAGGCGAGCCACTCCCAGAACCGCCAACCGATCCGAACAGAAGCAGCGAAGTCGGTTCAGGCGACCCGGAGAGGGGCGTGACACTGACATTGTCCAGCCCGGTGTACCGGGACGTGTAGGCCGAGTCTGAAGCGGCAAAGCCGATATGCGCCGACCAAGAGCCAGGTGGTGGATGCGAATCGGAAGACGGCAGGCTGGAAATCCGGTACGGCGGCCGGAGGTTTTGTCACGAGGAAATCGCGGCCCGTCCGGCCCTCCCACCGCCGCCAGCCAAACTGCGGCAGCCACGCCGGATCTCGGCGCCGCCCCAGGCCAGCCACCCCTGGCGAACGGGCTATCAACAAATGCGGGCACAAAGGGGGACCGCGAAATGAAAGAAGAGAGCTGTGGAAATGGCGGAGTGGTGGAACGCGTGGAAAACCAAGAGCAGGTTTACCACTTTCCCACCGCCTTCTCTTGGGTTGAACGAAGAAAAAACCAAAAAGCAGCCGACTGCGTCGGCGAAGAAAAAGGGGACACTTCTATCGAGGCTTGACAGCACCGAACAACGCAGCAGCTTGCTTGTTGGGCTCGGCCCGTGCTAAGCTACCTCCAATTTTCACGAAACGGAGTTTCCAAGGGGTAGCCGATGATGAACGCCTTCCGAGCTATACGTGCATCCATTTTGGGAGCCGCCCTCCTTCCGGTCTGCCTGCTGGCGCAGGACGCCACCGGTAAGATTACCGGAGTAGTCACGGACCCCTCCGGCGCGGTCGTCTCGAATGCCGCCGTAACTGTGACGAATCTCGCCACCAACGTCGCTAAGGCAGCCAAGAGCGATTCCTCGGGCTCCTACCAGGTCCCGCTGCTGCCCATCGGCAAATACAAAGTCACCGCCACCGCCGCGGGGTTCGAAAAGGTCACGGTGGTGTCCCAGGGCAACCTGGAGATCAACCAGACCATGCGCATCGATATCCAGCTTCCGGTCGGAAAGCTGACCGACACCGTGGTGGTCGAGAGCGCGGCGAACCTGGTGGAAACCGAGAACGCCACGGTAGGCGGCACGGTCAGCACGGTAGCCATCGAAGAATTGCCGTTGAATGGCCGCAATACACTGGACCTGCTCGGTACGCAGCCCGGCGTCACTCTCAGCAACCCGGATTCGGGCGCCGCCGGCAATTACAGTATCGGCGGACAGCGCACCGATTCCGTTACCTATCTCCTGGACGGCGGCAACAATAATAGCTTGCTCAGCAACGCCGTGGTGGCCAACCCGAATCCGGATGCGGTTGGGGAATTCCGCGTGCTCGAAAGCAACTATTCCGCGGAATACGGGCGCAATGCGGGCGGCATCGTCAGCGTGGTGACCAAGAGCGGCACCAACACGCTGCACGGCTCGGCTTACGACTATCTGCGCAATACGGATTTCGACGCCAACCCATTCTTCAACAACTCGGCGCTGCCGGCAGAGCTGCCGGTGCCCATCCTGAAGCGCAACCAGTTCGGCGTGACCGTGGGCGGTCCGGTAGTGCTCCCCAAGATCGTGAACGGACGCAACAAGCTGTTCTTCTTCTTTTCGTACGAAGGGCAGCGGCAGGAGGCGGTGGATACTTCGCCGGGCAAGGTCACCACCTATACGCCGGCGGAAGCCAACGGCGATTTTTCGGCGCTGGGGACACTCTCTTCCCCTACGCCCAATCCCGTGGCTGTGTTTCTGACGAACAATCTCAATAATGGCGACGGCTATTATCAGGCCGATCCCACCAAGGCCGCGCTTGGCATCATCGATCCCACCAAGATCGACCCGGTCGCCCAGGCGTATTTCGCGGACCATCTGATTCCCACTTCGCCAACAGGGTTCCTTTATCCGCAGGCGCCCAGCACGGCCAACTATAACGAATTTCTGGGTAAGATCGACTACAACATCAGCTCCAGAGATATCCTAAGCGGCACGCTCACCTCCCAGGTCTATCCGCAGCTCGAACCGTTCTCGAACGGCTCCAACGTGGTCGGCTATCCGGGCACTTACCAAACTAATACTTACTTCGGCGCGGTCACTTATACTCACACGTTCACACCGGCCCTGCTGAACGAGCTCAGGGTCACTGCGCAACGGCTGGACCACACCCAGGCGTTTCCCGCCACCACCCAGCCCACGGCCAGCCAGCTTGGCGTGAACATTACACCCGACCAGCCCACCGGCCCGCCCCTCATCGGGTTCCTGGGAAGCGGGCTCAACATCGGCGAAAGCCCGCAAGGACCCACTACGGAAATCGACAATACCTACGCTTTCTACGATAATCTGTCGTGGACCCGTGGCCGCCACAATGCCAAATTCGGTTTTTACTTTTCGCCCTACCAGAACAACACCGTGTACGATTTCTACGTGAATGGGGAATTCTTCTTCTATGGCCCCAGCACGAGTGTCGGTTCCGGCGTGGATCTGGCCGACTTCCTCATGGGGCTTCCGGACGAGTTTCTGCAGTTCGGCAAAGCGCCTTCGAATATCCGCTCGCACCAATACTCCGGCTACGGGCAGGACACCTGGAAGGTCTCGAAGCGCGTCACGCTCACCCTGGGGCTGCGCTATGAGTATGCCGAACCCAAGTACGACACCCAGGGACGGTCGTTTTCCTACGAACCGGGCATGCAGTCCCAGCGCTTCCCCGGCGCGCCGCTGGGCTTGGTGTTCCCCGGCGATCCGGGCGCTCCTAAAGGCGCGAATTTCCCGGACCGGAACGATTGGGCGCCGCGGCTGGGTTTCGCGTGGGACGTATTTGGCAACGGCAAGACCAGTCTGCGCGGCGGCGGCGGCGTCTTCTATGACATCCTGAAGGGCGAGGACAACTTGCAGTTCAATGGGCAGGTGCCGTTCGCCAGCTTCGCGGATATCTATCCCGCGGGACAGAGCGGCGGCGCGCCTCCGCTAGGCCTGGATAACCCGTACGTAGCGGCGGGCGCCATCAATCCGTTTCCCTCCAAGCCCCCCGCCAGCGACATCAATTTCGCCGCTTCGGGATTTCTGCCGTATGGTGGCGGCGGCGTATTCGTGGTGGATCCGCACCTGCGTACACCCTACGTGTATCAATACAACATGCAAGTGCAGCAGCAACTCGCTCCAGGCATGATTCTGGAGGTCGGCTATCTGGGATACGACGCGCACAAGCTCACCTCCCTGGTGGACGCGAATCCGTTCGTGCTCGGCACTAACTCACGGCTAAATACGAATTTCAGTTATCTGGATGAGTTCGAAAACGTGACGAAGGCCCATTACAACGGCATGACCGCGACCGTGCGCAAGGATCTCGGAGACATGCGCGGGTGGGGCCACAGTTTCCTGACCTTCGCCTACACCTGGTCGCACGAAATGGATAACGTCTCCGGTTTCCGGCAGCGCAATTACAGCGTGCCGTACTACAATCACGATTTGTTCATGGCGGACGGCGACACGGATCTGCGGAATACAGTGGTTTTCTCCGGCGGATGGGATTTGCCGTTCGACCGGCTCGGCGGGCCCAAGGCCATCACTTCCGGGTGGAGTCTCTATCCCATCTTTACGTGGCGCACCGGTTTCCCGTTGGACGTGTTTTCCGATCTCCAAACGACCGACAGCGATCCGGGGCCATCGGGCGCCGGCGATGCGGGATCGGTCCGCGCCGACCTGGTGGGCGGTTCGGTCGGCATCCTGAATGCCAAGAATTATCAGACCATCAATGGCAACGCGGGTAATTATTATTTCAATCCCGGCAACTTCTCCACCTCGCGCGCCAACACGCAGGACAATATCGCATTCAACGACGCCTCGCAGCTTACTTATTACACATACGGTTCTCTGCCGCGCAACGCGTTTCGCGGTCCGGGCGCGGTGAACCTGGATATTGCGTTGGCCAAGAAGTTCAGGATTCGCGAGGCGGCCACGCTCGAATTGCGTTTGGACGCATTCAACGCTTTCAACCACACGAATTTCTCCAATCCGGATACCACCATCACGGATGCGACATTCGGCCAGATTTCGAATACCGCGGCGCCGCGCATCCTGCAAGTGGCCGCGCACTTACGGTTCTAACCATGACCACCTCCGCCGCCAAAGATCCACAACAGGCCATCGGCCGTTCGCCCGATCGCCTTTCGCTCGACGAGCGCCGCGCCCTGACGGGCCGATATATCGCGCTGGAGATTTACACGCCGGAGGATCTTCCGCTGCGGCGTATCGAAGCCATCGGCGGCAGTGTGCAGGAGTGCGCGCGGCAACTGACCGCCCGCGGCCTCGATCCGCTACGGTTCGAGTTCAGCCGCCTGGCGCCCCCTTATTAATGGAGGGCGGGCATTTCTGCCCGCAGCCGGCTTTCAGCCGGCTCAGCTCGCCTAGGCGAGGCTTTAGCCAGGCTTTAGCCAGGCTTTAGCCCCGCACCGGCAAGTGGGTTTCCGGAGAGTCCTGTGGCCGGCGTCTACCCCACAACAGGCTAAAGCCTGTCCTCAACAGGCTAAAACCTGTCCCACCAAGAGCGGGCCTACGAGGCCCGCGCAGGCTTCGAGCCTGCCCCACAAGGTCGAGTTGCCGTCACTGATGTGTCATAATAATCCGATCAGATTCGGCAACTCCACGTATGGCCAGGGCCCCTTGTGGCGCCCCTGATAAGAGGGAGGAAACTGCATGAATATCGGTAAAGGGAAGCGAAAAGCCGCTATCCTGCTGGCGTGCGGCATATCCGCCGCCTGCGGATTGTTCGCCCAAACCACCGGCGATCTGCGGGGGACCGTCAAGGACCCGTCCGGCCTCGTGATTGTGGGCGCCGCCGTAAAGGCCACGCTGGAAGGTACCAGCAACAGCCGCACGGCCACCTCGGATGCCAGAGGCGATTTCGTGATGCCGACGCTGCCGGTGGGGCAGTATACGGTGGAAGTCGAAACCGCCGGATTCAAGAAGTTCGTGCAACACGTGGATATCACGCTGGGCCACGTGGTAGTGGTGGACGCCGCGCTTGAAATCGGCGAGGTCACCCAGACCGTCACGGCGGAGGCCGAAGCGCCGCTGGTGGAAACCACCAGCACGCAGTTGGGCGCGGTGATGAATTCGCGGGCGGTGGTGAACCTGCCCCTGAATACGCGCGATACCTATCAGTTGCTGCAGCTCCAGCCGGGCGTGCAGTCGCAGCAGGGATACTCCCTGTTTGCCGGCAGTGAAAACGCCGGCGTGGTTTCGGTGAATGGCGGCCGCGGCCGGGCCAACAACTTCAACGTGAACGGCGGCGATGCCAACGACCAGTTCGTGGCCATACCGGCCGTGGAACCGTCGCCGGATACCATCGAAGAATTCCGCGTGCTCACCAACACTTTCGACGCCGAGTACGGTCGAAACTCCGGCTCGGTGGTGAACGTGGTGACCAAGAGCGGCACCAACTCATTCCACGGCGACCTGTACGAGTTCTTCCGTAACACGGACTTGGACGCGCGCGGCTTCTTCGATACCACCAGGCCCGATTTCCACCAGAACCAGTTTGGCGGCACGTTAGGCGGACCCGTCAGGAAAAACAAGACCTTCTTCTTCGCCTCCGTCGAGGACCGCCAGATCGTGCAGGGCATCCCCTCGGACCTGATCACCGTGCCCACGGCTGCCGAGCGGAACGGCGATTTCTCACAGTTGCCCGGCGGGCCCCAGGACACCTTCAGCGGCACCTTGACCGATAACTACCTGGCCACGGCCCTGAATAACCGGACGGGATGCGCGTCCGCCGTGGCGGGGGAGGGCGGTGCGCCGATCGCGGCGGGAACCGCCTGGTCCGCCATCTTCCCCAATAACCAGATACCCACGCAATGCTTCGATCCCACCGCCGCCGCCCTGATGAACCGTTACGTGCCATTGCCCAATAGCGGCGGCAACATCTATCAAGCGGTGGCGAACCAATCGGAAAAGGGCATTCAATCCACGTTCCGCCTCGACGAAAACATCAACGATCGCCACAACTTGAGCTTCTACTACTACTTCGACAACGACACCCAGTCGCAGCCCTTTTCCACCTTCGAAGCCGCGGGCTCCAATGTGCCGGGGTTCGGCGCGCTCTTCGGCACACGCGACCAGCAGTTCAATCTGAGCGAGACCTGGACCGCTACGCCCACCTTGGTCAACGAAGCCCGCTTCACCTATTTCCGCGAGGGCCAACTCAACTACAACCATCCGCAGAACACGCAGCTCATCCAGAATGTTTGCGGCTCCGCCGTGCCGGCCGCCAATTGCTTCTCCGACCCCACCAATCCGCAGTATGGAATCACGCCGAACCTGGGAGCGAGTCACGAAGGCGTGCCCTCCATCGCCACCGACGGCGGATTCTCCATCGGCAATAATTTCGAGGGTGAGCTGCCGCAGATCGGCAACAGCTTTCAGTGGTCCGACAGCTTGAGCAAGGTGAAGGGCTCCCATAGCCTGAAGTTCGGCGCGGATGTGCGCCGCATGCGCTTCGACCAGACGCTTTATTACAACGTGAACGGTTCTTACTCCTTCACCAGCGGCGGCACCAACGACGTGGGTTCCGACGATCTGTACCCGGATTATCTGTTGGGCCTGCCCAATACTTACACGCAAGGATCGGCGCAGCACGAGAACGTGCGCAGCACGGCGGTCTACCTGTTCGCGCAGGATAGCTGGAAGATCCGCCCCAACCTGACCCTCAACTATGGCCTGCGCTGGGAACTGGATACGCCGCTCACCGATATCGGCCAACACGTGCAGACCTTCCGTCCCGGCCAGGTGACCAGTATTTATCCCTGCCAGCTTGCGGCCGACAACCCGCTGGCCGCGCAGTACGGATCCACCGATTGCAGCGAGAATGGCCCCGCCAATTCGGTATTCCCGCTGGGCTTGGTGTTCCCCGGCGATACCGGCGTCCCCAACGGCATGACGCAGACTTACTACAAGGCTTTTGCGCCGCGCATCGGGATGGCATGGAGTCCATCGGCGAGCTCGGGATTTTGGCACAAATTGGTGGGCTCGCCGGGCAAGACCAGCATCCGCGCCGGTTGGGGCATGTTCTACAATCCCATCGAACAACTGGTGCTCGAGCAGTTCAGCGCCGAACCGCCCTTCGGTGGCAGCACCACCCTGGCGAATCCGATGTTCAACACTCCGTTCCTGGGCCAGAGTGGCACGGCCACGCCGAATCCCTTCAACGGCATCCTGAACCCAACGCGCGGGCAGCCCGTGGATTGGTCGTCGTACCGGCCGATTCTGCTCTATGGCCAGTTCCAGCCGAACATG
Organism: Bryobacteraceae bacterium; assembly: GCA_050008575.1. Lineage (GTDB taxonomy): Bacteria > Acidobacteriota > Terriglobia > Bryobacterales > Bryobacteraceae > Bog-159. The sequence continues at coordinate 32,046 of JBEKMJ010000063.1, read as the reverse complement.
CGCACGCAATACTCGGAGCAGTACAACTTCACCATCCAGCGGGAGCTGCCCAGCGACGTGCTCTTCCAGATCGGCTATGTGGGCACGCAGGCGCACCGCTTGCTGGCATCCTACGACTTGAATTATGGCGACGCGCAGACGTGCCTGGACCTGAACAATCTTTCCAACCTGACGGGCGATAGTTCGCTGGCGTGCGGTCCCTTCTATGCGGACTCCGCCTTCACCATCCAGGCCAACGAGATTCCGGCGGGATTCACGCTGCATCTGCCATACGGTCCGCAACCCACCGTGACCGGGCCGAACCCCAATCCCATTACGCTCGTGGGACTGCGCAAGTACTCTTCGCCGAACTGCAACCCCCTGACGGGCACGGGCTGTCCGCCGGACGGCATACCGGTGTTTTCCAGTATTTTCACGGAAAATACCGTAGCCAACTCGAATTACAATTCGCTGCAAGTGAGCGCCGAAAAGCGTTTCTCGCATGGCCTGCAGTTCCAGGCGGCTTACACTTTCAGCAAGTCGATTGACGATGCTTCGAGCTTTGAGAGTATGCTGAATCCGCTGAATTTTAGGGACAGCCGTGCGCTGTCGCTGTTCGATGCGCGCAACCGGTTCGTGTTCAGTTACTTTTACCAGTTCCCGCATAGGGACATCCACGGCTTCGCCGATAAGCTGTTGAACGGCTGGCAGAGTTCGGGTATTGTCACGTTCCAGAACGGCTTTCCTGTGCCCATTGAATCGTCCGACGACCTGGAGCTGATGGATAGCTCATTTTTCTACTATCCCGGCGAACCCAACCAGGTGGCCCCGTTGCAGAAGTTGAATCCGCGGGGATCGGGGAATCTGGCATTCAATACGGCCGATTTCCAGCAGCTTACACCGGCGCAGTACGGCACCATCGGCGACTCGCCGCGCTCGGTGTGCTGCGGACCGGGCATCGACAACATCGACTTCAGCCTGATGAAAGACACGGTGGTGAAGGAGCGCTACAAGCTGGAATTCCGCGCCGAATTCTTCAACATCGCCAACCATGCGCAATTCTCGAAGGTGGACGGCAACATTTCCGACAGCGCGGTCGACGATAACGGAAATGTGGTGCCCGGCACCGGGACCTTCGGCAAAGTGCTGCAGACGCGCGATCCGCGATTGGTGCAGTTCGGACTAAAGTTGATCTTCTAAGGGGGACGCTATGCGAATCGTAACGGGCGTTCTTGCTATCTGGCTGGCTGGCGCGGCCCTCGGCCAGGATGCCAAGCCCAAACTGGAAGTCAAGGGGCCGGATCTGTATCGGCGATACTGCGCAGTGTGTCACGGCAAAGATGGAAAGGGGGGCGGTCCGGCCGCGGCGGCGTTGAAGGCCGCCCCCACCGACCTGACTCATCTGGCGCGTAGCAACGGCGGCAAGTTCCCGGTGGGCGGGGTTCGCCAACTGCTGGGCGGCGGTTCGTCGACGCCCGCGCACGGCTCCGAGGAGATGCCCATCTGGGGGCCGGTTTTCCGCGCGATGAGCCCGGATGAAAACATCGCGAAGCTGCGCGTGGATAATTTGCTGCGGTATTTGGAGTCGATCCAGCAGAAGTGATCGCCCGCGTGGGGCAGGCTCGCAGCCTGCGCGGGCCTCGCAGGCCCGCTCTTCGGCGAGCAAGCTCGCCAAGGCGGCGCTAAGAGTCCCACGGCGCTAAAAGCCCCGCGGCGGCGCATGGCGCCGCCCCACTCCTAGGCGGTTTCCAGCGTCAATGGCACAGGCTGCCGGCCATCGACATCTCCGACGCCCAACTCCGTGGCAACTTCCGCTGCAATTGCGACCTTGCCGGTGCGCCCCATCAGAGCGGGATCGCGCGCCAGTGCCGCTATCACTCGCCCGATGAATTCCGGACTCTCGCTGTTCGATAGATCCAACCAGCCGTCTTTAGCCGCCGCCATCACGGCCTCCGTCCGCACCAAACCGGGATAGAGCGAAATGACCGCCACACCGTGGGGCCGCAATTCGTGCGCCATGTCGGCGGTCATCTTGTCTGTGGCGGCCTTCGCCACACCGTAGATGACGTTGCCCATATATTTTCGAGCGGCCCAGTAGCCGATGTTCACGATGAGGCCGCCGCGGCGCTTCAACATCATGCCGGCCGCCTGCGCGGAGGCCACAAAGGCGGCGCGCACCCCGGCATCCAGCATGCTCGTCCAGCGATGCGCGGACTGTTCCCAGAAGGGAAGGCGCCATGTGAAGCGGCCTTCCTCGACCATTTTCTCGTAGCCGCCCCAAGCCGCGTTGACGAGCACGTCGAGACCTTCCGCTTCAGCCGCGATACGCGCGAACACGGCGGCGGTCTCCTCGTCCCGCATGTGATCGCAACGGATGCGAACGACGCTGCCGGGCAGATCGGCCGCAAGGATGCCGCGGCCCGTTCCATATACCTGGAATCCTGCCTCAGCCAACCCGATTGCGACGCCCCTGCCGACGCCTCTACTGGCTCCGGTTACCAGGGCGATCCGCATCGAATCAGTGTAGCAGCCGCCATGGCCCCGAAACTTCCTCATGGTGCACACGTCTAATATGTTGCTATCCTGGGCAACTGCACCGCGGTGCGTGCCGAGGGCAAGAACATTATGCGCTTTCGATGTTTCTTACGCATGCCTTTGCTGTGGAGTGCGCTGGTCTTCCCACTCCTGGCAAACGATCCCACGGGCACCATCACAGGCACGGTAACCGATGCCAGCGGCGGTGTCGTCCCCAAAGCGCGGGTGACGGCGATCAACACTGCGACCAACGCCGCGCGCGACGCCGTGACCAATGACGACGGCGATTTCACGGTCGCCTTGCTGCCGCCCGGGCACTATCGCGTCACCGTGCAGAAGGAAGGCTTTCGGCGAGCCGTTCTGGCCGATGTCGGCTTGGACGTGGAGCAAACCGCGCGCATCGATTTCGCGCTGCAAGTGGGTAGACCGACCGAGGAGGTCACGGTCAACGACACGCCGCCCATTATTCAAACCGACACCTCGGCGTTGGGACAAGTGATCGATGGCCGCCTGGTACACGAGTTGCCGCTGAACGAGCGCAATTTCCTGGCATTCGCGCTGTTGGCGCCGGGCAGCCAGTTGCCCGCCGAGGGCTCGCAGAATTCCACGCAGGGCGGCGCGGTGAGTGTCAACGGCGCCCGCGAACAGTCCAATAACTTCCTGCTGGAAGGCGTGGACAACAACGACCCGTACATTAATCAATACGTCGCGCTGCCGTCGATCGACGCGGTGCAGGAGTTCAAGGTGCAGTCCAGCGATTACGCGGCGGAATTCGGACGCAGCGGCGGCGCGCAGGTCAACGTGATCCTAAAGTCCGGCTCCAATCAGTTCCACGGCGGACTCTTCGAGTTCCTGCGCAACCGCAACCTGGACGCCAAGAATTACTTCGATCAGCCTTACTGCACGCCCGCCTCGGTACCGGGCACCTGCGGCCCGATCCCCAGCTTGGACCGAGACCAGTTTGGCGGAACTTTCGGCGGTCCCATTCGCAAGGATAAAACGTTCTTCTTTGTATCGTACGAGAGTCTGCGCCTGCGGCAAGCCACCACGCGCGAGGCCACCGTGCCTTCGCAAACGCAACTTTCGGAAGCCCAGCAATTGTTGTCCGGCGTGGGGATTGCCGCGAATCCCGCCGGTCAGGCGATCCTCAATCTGTATCCGGCGGCCAATGTGGGTTCCGATCTGACGAATTCGAACACGTTCGTTTCGTCGCCCGTGATTCGGAACACGGAGAACCTGGGCTTGATCAAAGTGGACCATCATGCGGGACCCCACGACACGCTATCGGCGCACTGGGCGATCTTCGACGAGGACCGTTTCAACCCTTTCGATCCGGTGAATGCCTTCACCAACCTGCCCGGCTACGGCAGCTACACGCTCAACGACGGCCAAAACGGCGGGCTGGGCTGGACGCATGTGTTTACTTCGGCCGCGATCAACGAGCTGCGCCTGGGCTTCAACCGGATGCGGGCGGGCGCCCTGCAGCAGAGCTATGGCCAGAATAAGAGCGCGCAGTTGGGCTTTCCGGACGTGCTGACCAATCCCGTGGATCTGGGATATCCCGAGGTCAATATTTTGGGATTCGACGGCATTGGCGAGCCGCTCAACTATCCGCAAGACCGCCACGATACGACCATACATCTCTCCGACAACTTGTCCATCGTCAAGGGCCGCAATCAGTTCAAGTTCGGTGCGGATATCCGCAACATCCAGATCGACAATTACCTCGATTTCGTGGCGCGCGGCGATTTCTTCTTCGAGGCCGGAACGGAAGACGGAATGGCGGGATCTCCTTTTGAAGCGCTGGCCCAATTGTCGGTCGGCATTCCCGATTACGCGGTCGCGGTAACGGGCAATACCTTCAACACCGTGCGCAGCACCGGCATGAACTACTACATTCAGGACGATATCCACGTGGTGCCGCGCCTGTTGCTGAACGTGGGTCTGCGCTATGAGTACAACAGCCCTGGCGTGGAGGATCACAACCGCTACAGCATTCCCGATCTCAGTACGAATTCCGCGACTTGCACACCGGTGCCCGACTGCCAGTTCATCCTGGCGGGTACGGACGGGGTTCCGCGGGCCACTTACACGCCGACGAAAACCGATTTCGCGCCGCGTATCGGGGTTGCCTGGCGGCCCATGAAGACCGAGCGCTGGGTAGTGCGCGCGGCCTACGGCGTCTTTTACGATGTGGGCATTTTCAATATCAACGTATTTCCGCGCTTCAACCCACCCTTCTACGATCTGGCGTATTACCCCAACAGCGGTTCGGACACCATCCAGAATATTCTGAGCCAGCCTGCCAATGCGATTGTGGAGCCCAATATGATCGCGCGCAACTTCCGCGACGCCTACATGCAGCAATGGAATGCGGACTTGCAATATGAAATAAAGCCCAACTGGATGGTCGATCTGGCTTACGTGGGATCGAAGGGCACGCACTTGGCCGACGTGCGCGATCTCAATCAGGTGAACCCGGCCACCGGCCTGGCTCCCTATCCGCAGTTCTCGTCGGTTCTATACGTGGAGTCGGCCGCCGCCAGTTCGTACAACTCGCTGCAGTTCCGTTCCGAGAGGCGCGTCGGCCAGGGTCTTACCTTTCTGGCCGCATACACCTTCTCGAAATCGCTGGACGACGTATCGTCCGTGTTCGGCGGCAGCGTGGGATCGGGCCTACCGCAGAACTCCCAGGACATCCAGGCCGACCGCGGGCTCTCCGATTTCAACGCGGCGCACCGCTTCGTAGTCAGTTCGGTCTACGATCTGCCGTTCGGCCGCAAATGGGTCACGCAACCCGGGTGGCGCAGGGGTCTGCTCGGCAACTGGCAGGCGGCTGGAATCCTGACGGCGCAGACGGGGTCTCCGTTCACGGTGAATCTGCCGTCTTCGCAATCCGGGTCGGCCATCGCGGCGTTCGGCAACCCGTACCGGCCGGATTTGATCTCCAACCCATATGTAGCGGGTCCGGTGATGGCCAACCCCAACCCTGCCTGCCACACCACCATCTCGCAAGGCGGGCTGGCAGCGGACGTGGTCGACCAGCCCGCGAGCTGGTTCAATACCTGCGCGTTCGTGGAGCCGCCTGCCGGACAATTCGGCAATGCGGGCCGCAACATCATGACCGGGCCGGGACTGGAGAACCTGGATTTCTCGATGTATAAGAACATCGTTCTGCGCAAGGAGAGCCATCGGTTACAGCTTCGCGGCGAAGTTTTCAATTTGTTCAACCATCCGAACTTCGATATCCCGAGCCACGTGTTTGAGGATCCGAATTTCGGGCAGGTGTTGTCGGAGAACGCGTACGGGAATAAGCCGCCGCGGCAGATTCAGTTGGGGATCAAGTATATTTTTTGAGAGGATCGCACAATTTGAGCAGCCCTCGTGGCGCACGCGCCCGGCGTGCCGTGTCGGCACTTCTGCCGACACAGGCGAGCGAAGCTCGCCTAACCCTAACGCCGGCCTGAAAGGCCGACTTGGCGGCGCATGGCGCCGCCCCACGAGGCTGAAACTCATTCGTTGAAGTAGTACCATAGATCCCATGAACCGCGAGGCAGAGACCATTGCAAGGCAGATCTCCCGCCGCAGCTTCCTGGGCGCCTCGAGCACCGCCGCCCTAGCCGCGCTGGCCGGGTCCGAAACGCGCCTGCTGGCCGGCGGCACGAAAATCGCCCCCCGCGCAGATAGCCTCATCCTGCTGTGGATGGCCGGCGGCATGGCTCAAACCGAAACGTTCGATCCCAAGCAGTACACGCCCTTCGAGCCCGGCATGGAGTCGAAGCGCGTGCTCAGTACGTTTCCCGCGATCGACACGGCGGTCGACAACATCAAGATCTCGGCGGGCCTGGAACACATCGCCAAAATCATGGACCGCGGCACACTCATCCGCTCCCACCGCGTCGGCGACTTGGGTTTCATCCTGCACGCGCGCCACCAGTTTCATTGGCACACCGGCTATGCGCCGCCACAGTCGGTGGCGGCGCCGCACATGGGCGCGGTGGTTTCGCGCACGCTGGGGCCGCGGAATGCGGAGATCCCCGCCTTCATCGACATCGGCCAAAATCTGGAAATCGGCGGCGAAAGCGACGCGGTGAAGGCCTTTCACACCGCCGGCTTTCTGGGCGGCGAACATGCGCCGTTCCTGATCGCCGATCCCCGGGATGCGGTAGCGCGCGTGCGGCCTTCCGAACACATTGGCCCGGCGCGCTTCGCCAATCGCTACGAAGAATACAAGAAGCTGGTGGCCGCCAGTCCGGTAGGCCAATACGGCAGCGACTTCCAGCGGCAGAGCCTGCTGCGTTCGTTCGACAACGCGCACCGGCTGCTGATGTCGCCCGCCGCCAAGGCATTCGACCTGAGCCTGGAACCGAAAGCCAGTTACGATGTCTACAACACCGGCCGCTTCGGGTTGGGCTGCCTGCTGGCGCGCCGCCTGGTGGAGGCGGGTGCGCGCTTCATCGAAGTAACCACCGAATACATCCCCTTCCGTTATTGGGACACTCACGAAAACGGGCACAAACGCGCCGCCGGCATGAAGGAATCGATCGATGCGCCGGTTTCACAATTGATCCTCGATCTGGAAGCGCGCGGCTTGCTCGACCGCACCCTGGTCGTGCTGGCCAGCGAATTCGGCCGCGACATGATGACCGAGGGCAAGCCAGGCGCGCAGGTGAAGAACCAGGTGAACCAGCCGGAGATCATGACCGAGCCGAAGCACTACGGCATGCACCGGCACTTCACGGAAGCCTGCTCGGTGCTGATGTTCGGCGGCGGCGCTCCCAAGGGCAAGCTGTACGGGCGCACCGCGGACGAGCGCCCCTGCGGCATCGTCGAGAATCCGGTGACCATCGAGGATCTGCACGCCACCATTTACAGCGCGCTGGGCATCGCACCGGACACCGCGTACGAGGTCGAAAAGCGGCCGTTTTACGTTACCAGGGACGGCAAGGGGAAGGCCGTCGCGGCGCTGCGCGCGTGACGCGGCGGGAAGACTTCCGGGTGTGCGATCCCTGCCAGGATTTCCAGCGACTCGACTAAGCGCGGTCCGGGCCGATTGAAGAATTGGTTCCCGTCGGCGACATAGACCCGGCCATTGCGGATGGCGCGCAGTCTATGCCACCCATCGCGGCCCGTGAGCCAGTACATCTCGCTGAGGGCGCGTTCCAGGTCGAAGCCGCAGGGCATCGCCAGGATGATGTCCGGATCGGCCGCGGCCAGATCCTCCCACGTGTGCCAGGTTACATTCTCCGCGCCCGCCATCTCGACCAGTTCCGGCATCCAGTTGGCCGTGGGCATCAACGGCTCGATCCATTCGATCGAGGCCAGGCGCGGGCGCGACGCCGCGGCGCGGGTGGTATCCGCAATGGCTCGCATGCGTTCCTGTAAGCGCGCCACAACTTGCTCGCCGCGCGCATCGATCTCCAAAGATCGCGCCACCCGGCGGATGTCTTCCCACACTTCGCTAAGCGAGAAGGGTTGCAGCGACACCACCCGCGGACGGCTGGCCAGCCGCGCGGCCACGGAGCGCTCCACATCGCGCAGGCTTACCGCGCAGACTTCGCAATGGATCTGCGTCAGGATGTGGGTGGGCTGCAGGCGCTCCAATACATCGTCGAACACTTGGTAGACGGAGATGGATTCGGCCCTGCTCTGCCGTACCAGGCGGTCGATTTCGCGGCTGTCGCCATCCACCGCGAAGCGCGGCGCGGTACAGGCGGGCAGCGCGCGCACTTCCTCGGGATAATCGCATTCGTGCGAGCGTCCCACCAGCCATGGCAGCGCGCCCAGCGCGTGCACGATCTCGGTGGCGCTGGAGATCATGGAGACGATGCGCGGCATTTAGTCAGCTCCCCAATCTTGCCGAAAAGCGGTGCGTTGGCGCGCGTTGGCGGCCTGCGAGGCCGCCGCAGGCTGCGAGCCTGCCCCACTGGCAGGGATCAGATCGGCGAAGATGAACCCATCCGCATCGCGCAACTCGCCCGCGGTCACCGGGATCGGATGCTGGAACATCGGCCCCGCGTAAGCAAACGTGTGGAACTCGCCGTTCTCTCCACACGAATCGACCTGCGGTGGCAGATCCGCCAGCAACTCCGCATCGAACTCGCGGCCGGCGAAGCGCGCGGCATCCGCTCCAATCGCCTGCTTATCCACGCAGGTGATGCGGGCGCGCAGGCCGCCGCGAAGCATCTCGTGCGCCAGTTCGCGCGTGGGAATCTCCCACAGCGGGAACAGCGGCTCCAGTCCGCTGCCGGCCAGCTTGCATTCGCGATATGCGCGGATATCGCGCAGGAACAGGTCGCCAAACGCAATGGCTTCGAATCCATCCGCGACCGCGGCGCGGCATGCCTCGGCCATGCGGGATTCGTACTCTTCGTTGGAACAGGGCCAGGGAAGCTCCACCGCGCGCAACGCCAGACCGGCCGCGGCGGCTTGGGCTTCCACCAGGGTGCGGCGCACCGCATGCATGGCCACGCGATCGGCGGTTTGGTTGAACGTGGTCAGCAGGCCGGCAATCTGCCCGCGCATCAGGTGCAAGGCCCAAGCGCTATCCTTGCCGCTCGACCAGGAAAGAAGGGCGCGTTTCAAGCTTCGCTCAAGCTGCCAAAGGAACCCGCTCGGCGGTACGCACCGTACGGCTCAGCCACGCATGCAGGCCGAACAGAACGCCGGAGTAGAGCAGATCGCTCGCCAGCGTGCGCCCAAAGAACGGAATGGCCAACGTAAAGGCTTGCGTCAGGCCGGCCCAAGTGTGCGGATACCAGCTCAACCACGTGCCGAAGTTGGAAATGAGAAAGAACTGCGTGCTCGACGCCAGGCACGCCGCGCCGATGCGCACCGGGCTTTCGGTCGATTGCAAACGCCGGCCGATCCACACGGTGATCATGAAGCTGAGATAGACGAACGGCGTCGCGATGGAATAGCCGCCCCGCAGCGGGTCGGTCACGGCCATCAACAACAGCGGCAGCGCGAAGGCCTGCCAGCCGCGCAGGCGCGCACCCGCGTACAAGCTCATGCCGCCCACCGGAGCGAAGTTCGGCGGATGCGGCAGCAGGCGGAGCACCGCTCCCAGTACAGTCAGGCTCAGCGCCAACGGCCGGGCATTATTTGCTCGATCCATGTTCTCTCCTTATTCAGATAGTGTACCGCCGCGCGGCAGGCCGCCGCTAGCCGCGCGGTTCGGCTCCCATAACGTCTCTGGCGCGCCGGCTTGGTGGCTGGCCCAGCGGCTCCAGACGAAAAACGCGTCGCTCAGGCGGTTCAAATATTTCACGGCTTCCGCCGGGACCGCTTCCTCGCGCGCCAGCGCCGTGGCGATGCGCTCCGCGCGGCGGCAAACCGTCCGGCAAACATGCAACTCCGCGTTGAGCCGCGAGCCGCCCGGCAGCACGAACGATCTTAGGGCGGGCAGTCCCTCGTTCGCGCGATCCATCTCCGCTTCCAACCGGGCGATCTCCGCCTCGGTGATGCGCGCCTGCCGCGGATGCACATCTTCGGGCAGCGTGGCCAGGATGGACCCCAGGTTGAACAACTCATGCTGCACGCGCAGCAGAATCGCGCCCAGCGCGGCGACGGGCGGTTCGCCGGCGGCGCTGGCGCGCGCCAGCCCCACGAACGAGTTCAACTCGTCCACCGTGCCGTAGGCTTCGATGCGGCGGGAATTCTTGGGCACGCGCTGCCCGCCCGCCAGGCTGGTTTCACCCGCGTCGCCCTGGCGCGTGTACACGCGGTTGATGGCCACGCGCGGCTGGTCGAATTTAGGCTCGAATTCAGACTCCATGCATGCAGGATACATCGAGTGTGGCGCTCGTTGTTATGATGGTTTCAATTCTGGGTAACTCCATGACCATCGACGAACGTCTCGAAAAGCTGACCGAACGCCACGAAGCCCTGACGCAGGCGGTGGATCTGCTGGCCGCCATGTACCAGCAAAACGAGCAGCGCCTGGCCCAGGTGCTGGACGCCATCAACCGCCTGGCGAATATCGCGGAAGCGCACGATGTCCGTCTGGACGATCACGAGCAGAACCCGCCGGACGATCCCTCTCGCGCGGCGTAACGGCGTCGCGCAATCGGGATTGGCGAAGCGTTCCAGCGCCAGGCAAGTCACTTTACGAGAAATTCGCAGCGGCTGGTGGCGGTCCCGTTTGGCCTGCCGATGGAGATCGGGCGCTCCGGCCCGACCAGATTCGTTCCCGTCAGTGGGGCAGGCTCGCAGCCTGCGCGGGCCTCGCAGGCCCGCTCTGCGGCGAGCGAAGCTCGCCGCAGGCAGCGCATGGCGCTGCCCTACAGGATCGGCTAATTCCGTTTCGGCAAAGCCCACTTGAACCCCGCCACAAAATTCAACTTCGGCGCAGGGTATCCCAAGACTTCCTCATAAGACTGGTTCAGCGCGTTGCGCAGGTTTCCATACGCGGTCAGCCCCCCGCCCAAGCGGACATTCAGGTTGATCCCCATATCGAAGAAGCCTCGGGCAGGGTACAATCCGGCGGACGCGCCATAAGTCGGGTCCACGTCCAGATCGGAGCCGCGGAAGTACCCAGTCACATTCGCTGTAGCCCGTCCGCGCGTGAAGGTGGACACGAACGACCCGGAATTCGCCGGCCGCCGGATCAGTTCCTGTCCCACCGAGAAAGGAATCGGCGCCAGGCCCGAGGAGCCATTCAGCGATAGGACCTCCGAATCCAGATAAGTGTAAGACGCCGCCACCGACATCCAGCGCGCCGGGCGGAAACGCCCCGACAATTCCGCGCCTTGCGCCCGGGCATTCGACAGGTTGTCGGTCTGATAGGCGCTGAGCACCGCCAGGTTGCCGCCCAGCGAGACGATCAAATCGTAGAACCGGTTGTAAAAGTAAGTCGCATCCAGCGACAGCTTGCCGCTGAAGACGCGCTGCTCCACGCCGAAATCGAAGCTGGCCGTGCGCTCGGGCTTCAGCGCCGGATTGTTGGTGAACGCGAGTTCCAGGCCCGCCGGAGGCCGGATCCCCGTGCCGAACGAGCTATGCAGCCGCGTGGCCGCACGCAGCGCATAAGTCGCCGCCAGCTTGGGGTTGACCTTAGTCACGGTGTTGGCCGGGAATGCCGGCCGTCCGTCGGGCAGGCTCTCCGGGATGAGCGGCGTGCCGACGATCTCGCCGCGCACGCCTGCATTGAAGAACAACCGGCTGCCAATCTGAAAGCGATTCTCCCAATAGATGCCCGCGTCGTCGCGCTTGATCGGAAATGCATTGTTGTAATCGTCGCTGATGTAAGTGTTCTTCACTTCTTCGCGCGCCAGGCTCACGCCGAATGCCGCCGTGTACCACGGCGCGATGCTGATTATGCTGCGCGTCTCGAACTGCCCGCGCAGATCCTTCTCATAGCTGAATCCGTAGGGACTGGTGTAGCCGCTGTTTTCCAGGAAGAAACTGGCGAACGTCTCCTGGCGGAAGCGCGGCGAGATATCGATCTGGTGATGCAGAAAGTAGTCGGAGAAATCGTTCTTGTCGCGGCTAATGGTGTCGATGCCCGGGAAGTCGTGCCCCGGATCGGAACCGTAAGCGCCGGGGTCGCCCACATCGTTGGCGTTGTAATCGCCGCCGAACGACAGGCTTTGTCTGCCGAAGGAGCGCGTGATATGCAGCGACACGTTGTCGTTACGGTAGTCGCTGTTCGCCACCGGACTGTTGTCCCCAAGCTGCGAAGCGAATGCCGCCACGCCGAATCCCGCCACGGTGCCCGAGGCGCCGATGGCGAAACGGTGCTCCCCATAAGTGCCTCCTTCGGCGAGCGCCTCGATCTGCGGCGAATCGGACGCCGCGCGCGTCACGAAATTGACCACCCCGCTGTTGGCATAAGCTCCGTAGACCGAGGATTGCGCCCCTTCGATCACCTCCACGCGCTCCAGCCAATCGGTGGGAATGTGCGCGAAGTCGAAAGAGCCCCCGAAAGAGTTCACCGGAACCCCGTCGATCTGCACCAGGTTGAAATTGTAATCGCCGCCGCGGATGAACATATCGGCCACGCCGCCGGGGCTGCCGGTCTGGCCGATCACGATGCCGGGCAAGTAGCGCAGCAGATCCACGGCCAGCCCTTCGTTGCGTTCCGCGATCTCCTCGCGCGGCACGATGGTGACACTGCTGCCTTGCTCGCTCAACGGCACATCGATCGCGGAGCCTGCCACGCGCACCGAATCCACTTGCGGCGCGATATTCAAGCGCACCCTTAGCGGTTCCGGCGCGGCCGCGCCGGCCAGCGGGATGTTCTTGGTCTCGAAACCAGGCGCGGTAATGGCGAGATGCATTTCGGCCGTCTCGGCGAGTTTCAGCGTGAAACCGCCGGCCTGATCCGTGGTGGTTTGTTGGGAGACGCCCAAACGGTTGACGGCGGATACCTGTGCGCCCGCGATAGCGGCGCCGGACGGGTCCAGCACAGTTCCGTGAATCGTAAACGACGCGGCGGCCGCGGGCAATAGCCCGAGCCAAAAGACAAGAAAGCGCATTGTAGGCTCCTCCCTCGAGAGCCGCAATTACGGAGTCTTGCCGGTCGGTCTCCTGACTTGCGCTTCCACGAACCGGTCAGCCTTCCCATCGGTTAGGACAGTGGCTCATATTCGACCGGTCCTCCACGCTTACAGTGGCGGGGCCGTGCTGGACTTGCACCAGCTTCCCTTAAAACACCGGCAATCTTCGAACGAATTCAGGGTAACCGCAGACGAAGAGAAATGTCAATCGCGCTACCGAGCCGGTAGTTGCCATTTATCGCCCCTCGTTTCGCGGCTAAATGTCGCTGCGCTTCACCGCGGGAGCGATCTATTCGGGCGTCCGCTGGAGCGTTGGAGGGATGGACTCGATTCCCTGCCTCGCGCGGACATCCAGCGTGACATCGAGATACGCCAGAAAGATGGCGGCAGTTCGGTAGGTATTGTAGTAGTCGTCCATCTTCAACGCCTGATAGTTGTCCGCGGTGCTGTGCAGAAGTTTGAGGCTCTCCCTTGTAACGGAGTGAAAGAGCAACGTGGGCACATGCATGGAGCGAAACGGGAGATCGTCGGAATAGCCTGCTGGACGCACGTCCAGGGATGTCAGGGGCAGCTTCATAGCCGCAGTCATCTCCAGCGCCATCTGCAACAGCCTGGCATCGGCGGTTGAATGCTCGACTTTGGTTGGGCCGGCGCCGATTGAATCGAAGTCGATCATGGCTGCGATTTTGCTGAGATGCTCCTTGTCCAACTGGCCGGCATAGAAGTAAGATCCAGCCAGGAAGGACGATATCAGGCCGCCTCCTTGTTGACTAAAGCCGGCGAATACGAAGGTATGCCGCCGTTCCGAGGATCTAACGCTCTCGACGAGGGATGGAAGCAGAGAAGCGCCGCTCCAGTTATCGATCACGCCGAGGCCCTGCCTCGAATGATCGAAATGGGCGCCCACCACGATCGCGGAATCCGTGGCCCCACCCACCGTGCAGATTTATGTTCGGGAGTTTGGCATGTGCTACGGGCTGCACCTGTAAATCGTGCGCGGTGCACCCAGCGTCAGAGAACATCTCCTTGAGCTTCACGCCCCGATCGGCGTTCTTCATCGGAGCGGCTCCAACGCGGGAAGCCACCACTTCCGGCGCTGTCAGTTTGTAGCGGACCGGAGCTGTCTCTTGCGCCGCCACGTGCAGGCAGACGAAAGGGGCCAACAGCATGTATGGAAAACGCATAATCAATACCTGTAACACCATAAGGGAGTCGGAAATTACGGAATCCCGCCGGTCGGCGTGTCAATTGGGGCCGGTGCGATCAGAGCGGCATGAACTGGCGCAAGCCGGCGCGCACCTGCCCCTGGTCCGTTGCGCTCAGGCGCCCCGTGCGCCTTTGGATCAGGCGGTTGTCGATCGTGAACAGTTTCATGCGCACGATGCATTGCTCCGGCAGGCCCGCTTCAACGTTCCGGATGCCGAGATCGCCCGGCCAACTGGACTGCTTCGCCTTGGTGATCTGGGCCATCAGCGAATGGCCGGAGCCCTGGTTGAATGCCAGTGAGCTGAGGACCAGGGCTGGCCGCCGTTTGCTGGCCGGAGAATCGGTGAAAGGAAAGGGGACCACGACCACGTCCCACGGCTCACAGGTCACCGAAGGCCTCGTCGTCCTCGGGGGAGTTCCACTCATCGGCCAGCGTAGGGGAAAGCGCGCGGTGCCACCCGGCGTCAAACGGCTCCATCTTGCGGACCACGACTAGCCCATCTTGGAACTCGTAGACGAGCATGTCTCCCGCCTGAATCCGCAGACGCTCGCGGACTTCCTTGGGAATGGTGACTTGGCCCTTCGTGGTAACCTTACTGGCGATAACCATTACTTCCTTACCTCCTTACATTCCTACGTCAAGGATACCATACCCTGGCGTCAGGCGCCACAACCTACCTGCGAATTGCCAAACTCTCACATTTATCCCTTTGTTTGCTGCATGTTAGGGTTTGATTGCGCCGGCAGCCAGAGGGGGCTGAGCCATTCTGCTACAATCCTTGTTCATGGCTCAGCGGGTTTCGATCTTCGTCACCTGCGTTGTGGATCAACTCTTCCCGGCAGTCGGACTGGCGATGACCAGCGTGCTGGAGCGCCTCGGCTATCAGGTCGACTTTCCGGAAGATCAGACCTGCTGCGGGCAGCCGGCCTTCAACACCGGATATCGCGCGGAAGCTTGCCAGGTGGCTCGGCACTTTCTGAAAGTTTTCCGCGATTCAGAGTACGTGGTAGTACCTTCCGGTTCGTGCACTTCGATGATCGCGCATCATTTCCACGACCTGTTTCCGGAAGATCCGGAATCGTTGCGGGCGGCGGAAGCGCTGTCGCCGCGCGTCTGGGAGTTCTCAAGATTCGTGCTGGAAATAGCCGGCGTGGACGACGTGGGCGCGCGCCTGGAGGACGTGGTTACCTACCACGACAGTTGCCACGCACTGCGCGAATTCGGCATCCGGGACGGGCCGCGCCGTCTGCTGGCCAACGTGCGTGGATTGGAACTGCGCGAGATGGACGCGGCCGAGGAATGCTGCGGATTCGGCGGCACGTTCTCGGTCAAACTCCCCGAAATCTCGGGCGGCATGGCGCGCACCAAGATCGATTCCATCGTGCGCACCGGCGCCAAGACGGTAGTCAGTGTGGATTCCAGTTGCCTGATGCAGATCCAGGGTGCTCTCTCGCGCGCCGCGCTGCCGGTGCGCACCATGCACTTGGCCGAAGTCCTGGCGAGCCGTTAAACACATGTCTGCCGCATTCGACGAAAAGGTCCACAACACGCTGGCGGACGCCAACCTGCAACTGGCCATCTACCGCGCCACCGGCCGCCTGATCGATCATCGCAAGCATGCCGTGGCGGCCACCGCGCTGCCGGATTACCAGGAACTCCGCACGCACGCCAACGCCGTCAAGAAGCACACCATCGAGCATCTGGACCACTACCTGGAACAGTTCGAAGCTAACGTAGCGGCGCACGGCGGCCAAGTGGTTTATTGCCAGGATGCCACGGAGGTTGCGGATTTCGTCCTCGGCCTGGCGAAGAAACGCGGCGCGCATCTGATCGTGAAATCGAAATCCATGACTACCGAGGAGATCGATTTAAACGAGCGCTTGGAGCATCACCATCTGGAATCCGTCGAAACCGATTTGGGTGAATACATCCTGCAGCTTGCGCACCAGCGACCGTATCATATTGTCGCGCCGGCGCTGCACCTGACGCGGTATGACGTGGGCGATCTGTTCGCGCGCACGCTGGGCGTCGCCAATGAGACAGTGGTGGAAAAACAGACGCTGATCGCGCGCACGGTGCTGCGGCAGAAATTCCTGGCGGCGGATATAGGGATCAGCGGCGCCAATTTCTTAGTAGCGGATTCCGGCGCGGTGCTGATCGTCGAAAACGAGGGCAACGCGCGCCTGACCACTTCCGCGCCCAAGATACACATCGCGGTGGCGGGCATCGAGAAACTGATTCCGCGCGCGCAGGATCTGGCCGTATTTCTGAAACTTTTGGGACGCAGCGCCACAGGCCAGGCATTGACGGTCTACACATCGTTCCTATCGGGACCGCGCCGCACGGGCGAGATCGACGGCCCCGAAGAGTTCTACGTGGTGCTGCTGGATAACGGCCGCACCAAACTGCTGGCGGACCGCGCGAAGCGGGAATCGCTCTACTGCATTCGGTGCGGCGCGTGTCTGAATCATTGCCCGGTTTACCGCAAGATCGGCGGGCATAGCTTTCCGTGGGTCTATTCGGGGCCCATTGGCGCGATCATCACGCCGCAGTTTCTGGGCATCGAGCATGAGCCCAGCCTGCCGTTCGCGTCGAGCCTGTGCGGCGCGTGCGCGGAAGTCTGCCCGGTGAAGATCGACATTCCCAAGGTGCTGCTCGATCTGCGCGCGGAGGTGAAACAGGGCGAGGAGCGCAGGGGCGTGAACCGCCTGGAGCGGCTGGCGTTCAAGATCTGGGCTTGGGTGATGTGCCATCCGCGCCTTTATGAAATGGCGGCGATGGTGGCCGCGGGCGTGGCGCCGTCGGAAAACGGCAAGTGGCTGCGCAGCGCGCCCGCCGTGATGAATCTGCCGCCGGTGCGCGCCTGGCTGAGCCAGCGGGACTTGCCGCCCGCGCCGGCCAAGAGCTTCAGGGAACTGTGGAGACGGCGCTGATGTCGCGCGACGCTATTTTGAATAAAGTGCGCACGGCGTTGGGGCGCACCGCCGGAGAGCCCGTCGCCACGCCCCCGCCGGTCCGCTTGCGGGTGGGCGAAGTAGACACGGATACGCGCATCGCGAGCATGCTGCGCGCGGTGGAGGCGCTGGCCGGCAAGACGCATCGCGCGGCTACCGCCGAGGATGCGCGGGCATACGTCGCGGCGATCCTGGACGGCAAAACGGCGGTGGCATCCAACGCGCCGTTCCTGCGCGAATGCGGCATCGTGGACCTGACCGGTGTGCAGTCCGGCTTGACGGATGCGGCCGCATTGCGCGCGCTCTGCGCCACGGCGGACGTGGGCATCACCAGCGCCGACTACGCCTTGGCCGACACGGGCACGCTCGCGATGCTGGCCAGCCCGGCGGAAGCCCGTTTGATCTCGCTGTTGCCGCCGGTGCACATCGCGGTGGTTCCGAAGGATCGCGTGTTGTCGGGGCTTGACGAGTTGTTCACGATCCTGCCGCTGCCGGCCGAACAGACCAGTTCCATGGTGCTGATCACCGGCCCGAGCCGCACGGCGGATATCGAGCAGATTCTGGTGCGGGGCGTGCATGGGCCGGGCGAGATTTACGTGGTAGTGGTGGGGTAGATGGCCATGCCGTTCGCCCGTCACAAAGTCCCAGCGCTACACGGTGAATTTGAGGACGACGTTGTTCACGATCTCGTGGATAAAGGTTTCCGCCTCTGGCGCCCCGAAGCTTACGTCGGAAGGGTGCGCGGCTGAATTGCGTTTCTTGAGCTTCTCCTCGAGAATCCTGTAGACATCTGGGGAAATGGTGGCAGCAGATTTGCAAATCTGCAAGACCTCTGCATCGCGCGACAATTTCTCCTGGCCAATTTGGATTAGGCGGCCTAGGATTGCTGCTTCGGTATTGGGGCTGGTGGCGCGGGAACTCATCTGGTGCTCCTCTTCAATTGTGCCAGGACCAGGGCTTAGTCGTTACGGCTCATCCGGACGGCACGGCATGGGCCGGGGGAGATTCACGTGGTCGTGGTGGGGTAGAATGCCAAAGTGTGCCTCATCCTGTCTGTTTTGGTTGCCGCCGGGGCGATGCCTTGCGCAGAAGCCACGCCGCGCTAGAGGCGCCAATACCTCCGGCAAGAGAAATACGCAGACGCCATCGAGCTGGAGCAAGCGGCCGCGAGCGATTCCGGCAACGCCTTGATCGGCACCGAGTTGGGCGAAGCGTACGTCGATGGCCGGGAAGACGCATCGCGCGCCCACACCCGAAGATGCGCGGACCTATGTCGGCGCGGTGCTGGTAGAGAAAACGGCAGTCGCCTCCAACGCCCCGTTCTTGCGGGCACGCGGCATCGTGGATCTGCCGGTGGCGCCATCGTGACCTGAAACGTAACAAATAGCGCACTATCCGCCGCAGTGTATACTGCGAATGGAAGGGATTGATGGCCACCGCTAACCTCGCGGAAACGATCAGGTCGCTGACGCCGGAAGAGCAAGAGTCCGTCAGGCTCTTCGTCGAATTCCTACAGCGAAAGGGATCCGCTCCGGTATCTCCGTTCCTCGCGGCCGTTAACGAGTTCGTGGAACTGCACCCCGAACTGCTCCGCCGGCTGGCTCAGTGACCGTCTATCCGGCGATCGGCGAAGCGATCGCGGTGCACGCTCTGTTGATCGCCAGATTTGGCGGCTCCCTCGGAATCCGCGACCGGGGCGGACTGGAGTCCGCGCTCGCGCGGCCGCGGATTGGATACTACACTGACATTATTCAGGAGGCAGCGGCACTTTGGGAGAGCTTGTCTCAGAACCACCCGTTCATCGACGGCAACAAGCGGGTCTCGGTAACTGTCACCGCGGCGTTCCTCAAAGTGAACGGATACGCGCTTGAGTTCGACGACGCCGAAGCGTTCTCTTTCCTGATCGGACTATACGAGCAGGGCCGGATGCGATTCACCGAACTCGAGAGCTGGCTGCGCCAGCATCCCGCTCCTCACCGGGTTATTAGTTGAAGTGGCGCGAGAGCCGGCGCTACGCCGGGGTCAAGCGCGGCCTATCGCCAGTGGCCGGGAACCCACTGTTGGCCGCCGTAGGGACCGGTAACGTAATGCCCCGGAACCCAATAGGCGCCTGGGGGCGGCGGCGGGCCGGCGTAATAAGGCCGTCCGCCACAGGCAGCTAATGAAATAAACGTGGCCACCGTCACCAAAAGCATCGCCAGTTTTTTCTTCATTTTCTTACCCTCCATAGAAACAAACGCACCTCCGGGAATATGGTTGCGTGTCGGAGCGCACGGTTGGGCGGATTTAATCTATGGGAGACAACCTACGATTCGCGCAGACTGAGTAGCCAGGCCAACTCCGCACGCTTCCTCCGCCGGTACCATGCGAGAAAAATGAAGAACGCCAGCGAAAATACCCAGACCAGGCAGTTGAATATGGAACCGAACAGCCAGTTCCCGAGCGGCGCGCGCGGCGCGGAGTAGCGGTAGATCCATCCCAGGCAGAATGCCAGCTCGCACACGTAGAGTCCGGCGCCGAACAACGTGGCCTTCAGTTGGGCGCGGCACCGTCCGATGGACAAATTCACGAATGTAGCCGTGTCGGTGGCGGAGGGCGACCAGAGGCCCCGCGTGATGGTCAACCGGAACGTCCAGGCGGCGGCGATGAACGTCCAGGTGGCCGCCGCCAGCAGCAGCGTATGCGCCTGCGGCTCGCGCGCCGCCAAGGCGATGACGCCTCCGCCGATTACCACGGTTACCAGGATGTCGGCCGCGATCCCGATCTTCAGCCACCGCGATTGCCGCTCCACGCGGCGGCGCAAATCCGGGGCGACCGCGGTTTCCGACTGCCACTCGCGGCGCCACGTTTCCAATTCGGTATCCATGCTCATATCCGGCTCATTTCGATTTCTCCAGCGACTCGCGCAACAGTTGCCGGGCGCGCGTCAAACGTGCGCCCACATTGCTTTCCGAAATGCCCAGCACGTCGGCGATCTCCGCATAACCCATATCTTCGAGCGCCAGCATGACGACCTGCCTGTAGACCAACGGCAGCCGATGAATCGCGCTGCGCAGACGTGCGGCGGCTTGTTCCCGCGCCAAGCCGCTTTCCGGATCGGGGCCTGAATCGTGGACCTCGTCAACTGCAGCCGCCGGGAATCGTCCGGGGTTGCGAGCCTGGTCGCGTGCCAGATACGCGATGGCACGATTGTGCGCGATGCGGAACAGAAATGTACGCGGGGAGCATTCTCCACGAAAGCTGCGCAAAGCCTGCCAGACCGCCAGGGCGATCTCCTGCAGCAGGTCGTCGCGGTCGCTGGGCGTGTTGGTATAGCACGCCGCGAGTCGCGCGAGCGCAGGCCCGTTGGCGGCCAGAAGACGGTCGAATTCCCGCTCCAGTGTGGCGTGGTCCAAGATCGCGAAAAGGGTCACGTCGGCCAAATCGGCATCAGTTTCCGTAGACGATTTCATCACGATGCAACCTGTTTGCGGCGACCTCCAAAACCAGCAAGGCCAGCGCCGCGGTGAAACATCCCAGCGTGGCGGCGGGACCGAATGCAGCCGCACCGCCTTTCATCCAGCGTTCGAGCTGCCATTGCTGCCCCATCACCGGCAGAAAGGCGAACCATCCGCGCGCCGCCGGGAAGAACACCTGAAACAGGCCGAGTCCCATGGGCAGGAAGACCAGCATCGAGAGGTAAGTCTGCGCTTCCTTCACGGCGCGGCAGATTGTCGAAATCAGCAGTTGGATCGCCGCCGCCAGCAGCGCCAGCGGCAAGATCCCGGCCACCACCGCCAACAAAGGCAGATGCGTTCCGGCGCGGGCAAACACGATCGCGAAGCCCGCCAGGTTCAGGACCAATCCCGCCATCGAAAACAGAGAGACCGCCAGCCATTTTCCCATCAGGATGTCGCGCCTGCGCACGGGGTTCATCAGCAAAGGCAGCAGTGAGCGGCGTTCGCGTTCGCCGGCGATGGTGTCCATGGCCACATTCATGCCTCCCGCGAACGCGGCCACCAGGGTGAAGACCGACATCATTCCGATCAAAACGCCATCCACGCGCACCGCCATGGAGACCATGAATACTACGGCGGGCCCCATCAGCGCATACATTAGCGATGAAACGATCGAGCGCGTGTCGCGCAAACTGTCGATGGTCTCTTTGCGGGCGACCACCAGAACCGGATTCAACATATGGCATGCTCCTCTGTGCAGGTTAGTTTTACGAAGGCGTCCTCCAGCGAGCCGCTGTCCGTTTGGCGGCAAAGCTCGGCGGGCGAACCCTGCGCCACCAGGCGTCCGTGGTCGACGATCACCACGTGGTCGCACAGCGTGCGCACTTCATCGAGCACGTGGCTGGAGAATACCACGCACGCTCCCGCGTCGCGCAGGCGCCGCAGCAGATCCCGCAGCGACCGCACCGAGGGGACATCCAAGCCATTGGTGGGTTCGTCCAAAAGCAGGTTCTTGGGCGCGTGCAGAATGGCGCGGCCGAGCGCGGTCTTCATGCGCTCGCCTTGGGAAAAACCGGCCGTGCGGCGGTCTGCAATGGCCTCCAGGCCGAGCGTGCCTAGCACCTGGCTCACCCGCTCGGCGAGGACCGCCGATGGCATCCCGCGCAGCATGCCGAAATATGCCAGGTTCTCGCGCACCGTGAGCCGGGGATAAATGCCCGTGTGGTCGAGCAAGGCGCCAGTGCCGGAGCGGTCTATCTTCACCGCGCCCGCATCCGGCTGGAGCACTCCGCAGACGATGCGTAGAGTGGTGGTCTTGCCCGCGCCATTGGCGCCCAAAAGGCCGGTGATGGCGCCATCCTGCGCCGTGAACGATAGCCTTCGCACCACCTGCCGGTTATCGAAACTCTTGACGAGATTTTGAACTTGGATCATGTCTCAATGTCTTTCGTTGGGTATAGTCCTCGGGGCGCCGGGTTCCTTACAAGAAGTTTTCAAATGATGATATTATTAACGTTCCGTTACATTCACCGCGTTGGATTGCTCGAGCTGAGAACCGTCCATTCACTATTCGCGGGCCTGGCCCTCACGGCCGTCCCAACTCTGACCGCCGGGCCGGATGAAACGCTCGCCGTCGTGAGCGCCACGGTGGACTATGCCGCCAATCGGGTAACCCTCACCGGCTCCAACTTCAGCCCGGCCGGTGTGGCACCCACGGTGGCGGCGGAAAGCGCCACGCTGACGCTGGTCTCCTTCACCAACCAAAGCGCCGCCGTGATTCTGCCGGCTGGCTGGGCGTCCGGCTCGTACCTGCTGGCGGTGACCAATAGCAACCATCAAACCGGCGTGTACCGGATGACGCTGGAAGCGGCGGCGCCGCCTCTCGACAAGCTGCGCTATCATGCGCGAGGTTTGTGGGGTCCTTGGGCGGTGGGAGGCACGCTGGCCTACGCCGGGCTGCTCCAGGAGTTGAACGCGCCGAAGGAGTGGGGAGACGGCTGGGCCGCATACGGCCGGCGGGTGGCCTCGACAGAGGCATGCGGCATCATCCATGGCGTGCTGGCGTTTGGCCTGGATACCACGTTGCACGAGGATCCGCGGTATTTCCGGTCTCGCCGTACGGGTCTGTGGCGCCGGATGGCGCACGCGGCGCGGGACACCATATTGACCCACACGGACGTCGGCGGCGAGACCTTCTCCACCTGGCGTTTTGGCAGCGCTTATGGCGCGGCGTTTATTTCCAACCTGTGGTATCCGGACCGGCTGGATACCGTGCGGTTGGGCTTTGAGCAGGGGTCCCTCCGCGTGGGGTTCGACCTGGTGACCAATCTTGCGGCCGAATTCTGGCCGGATATCAAGAAAAAGCTGCGCCGCCGCAATTAATCCTCCCAGCCCGGCCCAACCGGCGCGCCAGCCGCGCGTCTAAGGGAACGGGAGCAAACTATGAACCGGATTCTGATTCTGGCCCTGTGCCTGGCGCCGGCGGCGTTGCCGCAGGAAAAGACCATGAGCTGCGACGAAGACAGCCGTTGGAGCGAGCGCGGCCATTACTGTGAAATGCGCGAAGTGACCGTGCCGGCCGGTGGCCGGCTGGACGTGGACGGCGGAGTCAACGGTGGGATCTCCATCAAAGGCGCCAACCGTAGCGACATCCTGGTGCGCAGCAAGGTGCAGGCTTACCAGGACGACCAAGCGGACTCGCGGCGCGTGGCGGCCGAGATCCAGGTGGAGACTGCCGGCGGACGCGTGCGTGCGACGGGTCCCACGTCGGAGAAGCATGGTTGGGGCGTCAGCTACGAGATATTCGTGCCCACCAAGACCGATCTGGTACTGCATACCCATAATGGCGGAATCAGCATCTCGGGCGTGCAAGGGCATACGCAGTTTGAGGCGATGAACGGCGGCGTGTCGTTGAAGCATTTGGCGGGTTCGGTGGAAGGCCACACCACCAATGGTGGACTGCACCTGGAGCTGGCCTCGGATCACTGGGATGGCGACCGCTGCGACGTGTCTACCACCAACGGCGGCGTAACTATCCTGGTTCCCTCCAGCTACTCGGCGCACCTGGAGACGGGCACGGTGAACGGCGGCGTCAGCGTCGATTTTCCGGTGACGGTGCAGGGCGAGATCAACCGGCATCTGGCGGTGGACCTGGGATCCGGGGGTAAACTGGTGCGTGCTACGACGACCAACGGCGGCGTGCGGGTCGAACGGATCTAGCACGTCGGAAGCCGTGGGGCAGGCTCGCAGCCTGCGCGGGCCTCGAAGGCCCGCTCCGCGGGCGAGCGAAGCTCGCCTGCGGCGCATGGCGCCGCCCCACCAAAAGGCCAAACTCCGCAGGGCACAGACCTATCTCACCGCCAACGTCACGCCGGTCTGGCTGGTCACTCCGCCGATCGTGATCGTAACCGGCACAGCGCCGCCTGGCGACACCGACTCTGGGATCATCGCGTTCACCTGCACCAGGCCTGCCGTCGAGCCCGGCGCTTCACCGCAGTAATTCACCGCGGCAGTCTCGCCGCCGATGGTGGCCGTGCAGTTCAGAATCACGCTCGGCAGCGGCGTGCCGGAAATCCGGCCATCCACGCCCGGCGGCGTTGTCAGTCCCTCGCCGGTACCGTAGATGAATACATACTGCCCGCGCGGCGCCGGATTGGCCGGGCCGTTCCGGCTGTAGTCCGGATAGTTCAAAATCGCCCCCTGGCCCTGCCCCGACGAATCGTTTGTAAAAATACCGGGAATGGCGGCCGCGACTGCCACGGGAAATGGCGCCGACGCATTCCCTTGATACACCACCACCACGTTGACGGAACTTTGCCCGGCCACATCATAAGGAACGATCGCGCCCAACTGGCCGGCCAGTGCATAGATCAGGGGCGCGGCATAGCCATTGAAGAAAACCTGGACGCCGCCGATGGAACCGCTCAGCGTACCGTTGGAATCGATCTGCAGCGGCGTCAAGCTGGCAGGTCCCAGCCCTTGTCCGAAGATCGCCACAATCTCGCCAGGAGAGACGCCGCTGGCGTCGTAGGAAGCTGCGCTTTTCACCGCCGCGATCACCGGCTGTGGCACGCGCATGGCGCTCTGCGCTTGCGGAATCACCAGCAGCGTCATCGAATACGCCGGAAACGTGGCAGTCAAGCTGTTGCCGCTGACATTTATGTCCGAAGTCTGGCGCACGATGGCGGCCAGATTCGCTGGGCTGTATTGCCAAACTTGCGCCGTGCCGGCCGGCGCGAAGTTGGCTAGGCTGATCGAGTCGCCGATATCGCCGGCGGTCTTGTTGAGCACCAGCACGGTCAAGGCCGAGTCCACGCGCTGCGCGGCGAAGATCGACAGCGTGTCCGGATCGCTCGATGCGGCCGACACACTCGCGCCGCCGAACTGGCCGCCGCTGCCGTCGTAGTTCAGAAAAATCTTGAACGCGAATGCGCCGGGATCGGTGGGCGCGGGCGGTCCCCACAACGTGCCGTAGTCCAGCGCCTGTTGTCCGAAGATGCCCAGGATATCGGCCTGTGCAATGGCGCCGGTAATGCTGCCTAGCGCATTCCACCAGTATTCCGTGATCGCCAGTTTTGTGCCGGGATAGTTCTGATCCACCCACTGGTGCATGCGCGGGATGAGCTGCGGCGCCACCTGGTTGCCATTCCCGTCGTCGAAGCTGGTGTCCGGCACGATGTAGTTGGGGTCCCAGAGCGCCCGCGTGGAGGTCATGCGCAACGTTTCCGTGGCCGCATCGCCGGCGGTAGTCGGCAGGGACCCGGGCTCCAGGTAGCCATGCACGTCCAGCACGTCCAACAGCCGGTAGCCGTGTTGCTGCTCGAACTGGTTCATTTGCCG
Organism: Bryobacteraceae bacterium; assembly: GCA_050008575.1. Classification (GTDB taxonomy): domain Bacteria; phylum Acidobacteriota; class Terriglobia; order Bryobacterales; family Bryobacteraceae; genus Bog-159. The sequence goes on along the minus strand of JBEKMJ010000063.1, from coordinate 6,596 downwards.
CAGATAATATTCGACCCATGGCACGCCGCCGTGCGCGTTCTGGTCCGTCGGGTTGTCCCAATATTGGTAGGGATACGTATCCCATCCGCTGCCCATGTCCGCCCGCGAATAGAAGTAGCCCATCCAACCGGAAGGCACCGGGCCGGTGACCAGCGCAGTGGGATCCGCCGCCTTTACCGCCTGTGCGAGTCTGAGATGGCGCGCCAGCATGTCGTCGTACGTCCCGAGCATTTGGTAGATATCGGCATGCACGCTCGACCACCACTCCGGCTCGTTGTCCATACTCCAGAGAGCCACCCCGCCGGCGTTTCCCGGGCCATACCGTTTCACCAGGTAATCGATCCACGCTTGCGGGTAATTCTGCGCCATGGGTTCGTAGGCATCGTGTGGATCGTTGACAATCTGCTGGCTGTTGCTCGCCAGAATGCCATTGCCGCAACCGTCTTCGTACGGGTCTACCTGTTGTTGCGGTCCGTATTTCGAGACCAGGAAGCTGCAACTGCTGTTGTCTTTGGGTGTCCAGTCCATTAAGGAGATGGTGCCCAGGCTCAATGCGCCGGTCTGCAAGTTGGCCTCGTGGTACTGGTCGAACGACGAACCATCGGGCAGCGACGGAGGGATGACACTGGTCTGCGATCCGTTCACAAAATACCAGTCGGCGGCGGCGTTGCTGACGTCGATCTGCCAGTTATAGCTGGTGGTGGCGTCGCCACCGAAGCGGCGCACCGGGATGTGCATGATGGATCCCAGGCCACTGTCGGCATACTCGTTGATGCCGTATATGTACGGGCTGATGGGATGGCGATTGGCGTTGGCATCCACCGCCAGGGTCGGCACGGACTGAGCGAACAGGCTCAGCGCACCGAGCGGGATGGCTGTGAACACGCGCATACGGTTCTCTTGTGGGGCGGCCAATCTTGGCCGCAGCCGCCTTTCAGGCGGCCAAGCCGGCTGACAGCCGGCTGCGGGCAGAATTGCCCGCCCTACAACCTATTTGACGGCCAAAGTCACGCCGCTCTGGCTCGTCACTGCGCCGATTGTGATCGAGACCGACACAGCGCTGCCGGGCGTCACCGACTGCGGGATCAGCGCGTTCACTTGCACCAGGCCCGCGGTGGCCCCGGGCGCTTCCCCGCAGTAATTAGTCGTGGTGGCCAGCCCGCCGATGCTGGCTGAGCACGTCAGGTTCACGCTGGGCAGCGGCGTGCCCGAGATCCGGCCGTCCACGCCCGGTGGCGTCGTCGGTCCTTCGCCCGTGCCGTAGATGAACACATACTGCCCGCGCGGCGCCGGATTGGCCGGACTGTTCAGACTGAAATCCTCGTTCAATATGGCGCCCTGCCCGTGTCCCGACGCATCGGCGGTGAAGATGGCGGTCTTGGATGGCGCCACCGATACCGGAAATGGCGCGGACGCATTGCCTTGATACGCCACCACGACGTCGACGGCAGCCTTCCCGGCCACTTCGTAAGGCACGATGGCGTTCAGTTGCGTCTGCGATACGTAATAAATAGGGGCTGGATTCCCGTTGAAGAAGACTTGCACGCCGCCAAAGGAGGTGCCCCACAGGCCGTTGGCCGGTTGCGCCAGCCCGCCGCTCGCCGGTCCCAGCGACTGGCCGTAGATCGCCACAATCTCTCCCGGCGAGACGCCGCTGGCATCGTACGACGCGGCGCTGGTGACCGCCGAAACTACCGGCTGCGGCACGCTCATGGCGCTCTGCGCTTGCGGAATCACCAGCAGCGTCATGGAGTACGCCGGAAATGTCGCGGTCAGGCTGTTGCCGCTGACGTTGATGCCGGACGTTTGTCCCACGATGGCCCCCAGGTTCGTCTGGCTATATTGCCACACCTGCGCCGTCCCGGCGGCCGTGAAGTTGGCCAGGCTGATCGAGTCGCCGATGTCGCTGGTGGTCTTATTCAGCACCAGCACCGTCAAAGCCGAATCCACGCGCTGGGCCGCGTAAATGGAAAGCGTATCCGGATCGCTCGAGGTGGCCGACACGCCGGTACCGCCGAACTGGTTGCCGTTGCCGTCGTAATTCAGGAAAATCTTGAACGCGAACGCGCCCGGATCGCTAGGCGCCGGCGCTCCCCAGAGGGTGCCCAGCCCGAGGCCATAAGCGCCGAAGATCCCCAGGATATCGGCTTGCGCGATGGCGCCGGTGATACTGTCGAGCGCGCCCCAACTGTACTCGGTGATGGCGGTCTGCGTGCCTTGATAATTCTGATCCACCCACTCCTGCATTTGCGGAACCAGATGCGGCGCAACCTCGGCTCCGGTAGCGTCCTCGAAACCGCCGCCGGGAACCAGGTAATTCGGATCCCAAAGCGCGCGCGTGGAGGTCATGCGCAAGGTTTCCATGGCGCTGTCGCCCACTGAGCCGCTCAGTCCCGAGGGCGCGATGTAGGCGTGTACGTCGAGGTAATCCACCAGCCGGACTCCGTGCGCCTGCTCGTATTGGCTCATCTGTTGCAGATAGTATGGAACCCACGGGATGCCGCCGTGCGCTTTCTGGTCGATGGGATTGTCCCAATATTGATTCGGCGAAGTGCTCCAGCCGCTATCCATGTCCACGCGCGAAAAAAGCATCCCCGACCAGCCCCCGGGCACCGGACCGGTAACCAGCGCGGCGGAGTCGGCAGCCTTCACTGCCTGCGCCCACTTGAGATTACGCGCCAGCATGTCGTCGTAGCTGGCCGCTTGCGGGTAAATATCGATATGGTTGGAATACCACCACTCCGGCTCATTGTCCATGCTCCATAGACGCACGCCGCCGGCATTGGCCGGACCGTAACTGGTCTTGATGTGCTGCACCCATTGCTGGGCGGAGGACTGCGTCACGGGAATGTAGGCGTCGTTGGGATCGTTGGCCACCTGATTGCCATTCAGGAGCACGCCATTGCCGCAGTCCGGGTCGTCTGGGGCCGTGGCCTTCTGCGCGCCGTATTTCTTCACGCTGAAGCTGCATTCGCCGGCGGCATTCGGCCACCAGTCCATCAGCGGGATAGTTCCCAGGCTCACCGTGCCGGCGATCAGGTTGGCTATGTGAAACCCATCGAAATCGGGGCTGACGCCGTAGTTCTCGTAGCACCACGGGTTGTCGCCAGTGTTGTTCTTGACGCTCGACTGCCAGTTGTAGCTGGTGGCGTCGTCGCCGCCCCAGCGAAGCACGGGAATGCGCATCAGTCCGAACAGTCCCTGGTCGCTCCACTCGTTGATGCCGTATATCAACGGACTGATGGGATGACGGTTGGCGTTGGCGTCCACGGCCAGCGTGGGCGCGGTCTGGGCGTACAGGCCCAGCACGGAGAAAGACGCGGCGAGAAGCGGACGAAGCATCATGACAACCCCTCTTTATTCCGTGGGGCGGGCAATCCTGCCCGCAGCCGGTTTTCAGCCGGCTCTGGCCGCCTAAAAAGGCGGCTGCGGCCAAGATTGGCCGCCCACAAGCTGAACCCTACCCGTGACCGAAGTGCATTACCCAGCCCAGGCCCACCAGCGCCACCACGAAACAGCCAAACACGTACAGCCCATAGCGCACCCGTTCGCGGTCGTCGCGTTTGGTGACCACACCCATGACCACGGAAGTGAACAACGCAAATAACAGCGACGCTTCGAGGTGGGAAAGATTCATGCGCATTATTTCTTCCTCCCCGCCGCGATTTCGAAAGCGTCCACCATGGCCAGAATATTCAGCAAGCCCGCGGTGACCAGGAACTTTGTCCCGTAATCATGCACGGCGCCGGCCACGTCGGGCTGGTTGTAGCCCAGCCAGACCGTGAGCAGGTACAAGATCCCGGACGCCAGGTTGCCGATGAAACCGCCGGTATTGATCAGGATCGTCAGCAGGTCGCCGCTTTGCGGCTGAAACATGGCGCCGCGCATCATCAACCCGCAAAGATACATCAGGGTGACGGAGACCAACAACAATACGCCCCGGCCCTGCCGCTTGAGGAGAAAGTGCCCGCCGCCCGGCACCAACCAGCCCAGCGCGACCGGTCCCGCCCAGACACGCAGGGGCGGCATGGGCTCCTTGGGTTGCTTTTGCTTTGCCATTTCTCCGATTTTAGCAGGTCGGAGGCCCGTCTAAGGCGGCCCACCTCGGTCGCGCCCCTGGGAGACTATCTAAACCGATACGCCAGGAAAGTCGTCACCGCTGCCAGGCCAAAGCCGATCAAGTCCGCGTTTTCCGCGTAGATCCGCACTCCACACTGCGGCACATAGATCAGCGCGAAAAGAAATGTAATCGCACCGACCAGTACCGCTCGGATGGCTCGCCTCCAACTCACTCTGGTGTACTCCGTTTGGACGGAGTGTACACTCGCGTCGGCGCACTAGCAATACTGTCTGAAGTCGGCTGTCTGAAGTTAGCTCGGGTGGGCCGCCATGGGGACCGCGGCGCCTGCACGCGGCAGGTATTCGCGCTCATGATATTCGCGGACCCATTCGCGGTTCAAATCTTCCCCGGAGCGCAGGGTAATCTCCGCGCCGCAGCGGGTGCACTTCATGCGAAAGCCCATCGAGGCGGCCATGGGGCCGCCGCAAGCCGCGCACTCGGCGGGTGTATACCGCGCCAGGCCCTGGATCATCCGCACCCAGGTATTGACTCGCAGAAAATAACGCTGCAGATCTTTAACGGACACGGCGCCTTCGAAGGCCTGCGCATCGGTCTCCGGCATGCGGCACAAAAGGAGCCGTTTGCCTTCCTCGGTGAGGTATCCGTCCTTCTCCAAAATGCCGGAGCCGAAAACCTCAACCGCGGTTTCCAGAATGGATTTATCGGGCAGGAAGATGTGGAATTGAGACTCTGTCTCCATCGAGATCTCGATCAGATCGAGGGACTCGGCGCCCAGGTCGGTCAACTCGGCGTCGGGTGTGACCTGCTCCGCTCCGATGCGCAAGCTGCGCGCCACGATCTGTGCAAACTGATCGAAAATCTGCGATTCGGTCATCTCTGGCATTCGCTCTTGCCTCCGTTCCCCACTTAGAAGGAGTCTAAATCGCGGTTGTCTCTTAACGCAAGTTAAAATGCCGGTTTTCGGAATTCACGGTACCAGTACTGCAACTCTTTGTACGCCGGGCCTTAGTGGTCCCGTGGCCCGCTCCACTCCAGGGCGTAGTATCCTGGTAACGGGATTCCGCGTCGAAATCGCTGGTTTGTATGGTTCTGGTTGTTTTCCGGATCGCTATCCTGGCCGCGTCCTGCTTGGTGCCGCGCGACCGCGCCGGCTGGCGCCTCGGGTGGATGTGCGAGCTCCAGCATTACACGACGCTGCTGCGAGCCCGTGGATTGAAAAATCGATACGTGCGGGTCCGCACATGGCATCACTTCATTGGCGCGATGCGGGACGCGGGACGCCTTTTCGCGGAGACGCCGGCCGTGGTCCAACTTCGTTCGGCCATCCATACGCCGGGATTTTGCCTTGGACTGATCGCCGCGGGTCTGGTTTGCATCGCCGCTGCCAGCCACGGCTTGGCCATTACGCGCGCCATGCTGGCCCCGCCCTTTCCGGATGCAGGCCGGCTGGTACTGATCTCCGAGGGCGGTGTCCTGCAGAGCGAACGGCATGCCATCCCGCCGCCGCTCTTCGATTTTTGGAGGACGCACAACACGACGCTGGCGGGTCTGGCCGGATTCCGATGGAATTCCCGTGGCACTGCCTGGGTCACGCCGGAGTTCTTCGACGTGCTCGGCGTGCGGCCGCGCAGCTTCCTGCTGCACCGCATCCGCGAGTGGAGGCCGGCAGCCGGCCCGCCCAGTGTAGGTAACGCGCTGGGTGTACTCGGGCGCCTCAAGCCCGGAGTCTCCGCTACGGCCGCCCAGAGCGAGCTCCGCGATCTGGCGGCCCGCTACTGGGGCGGCGCGCGCTCCTCACCGCCCGAACCCGCGCAGGTTACGCCGTTCGTGGTGCGCATCCGCCAACCGCTCTACGCTTACGCGGGCGTGTGCGGCATGGCCTCCGCGCTTCTGTTGTTAGCCGCCTGCATAGGAATGCGCACCGACCGCCGCCGCATCGGCCGCATCCGCCGCAAGTATTGGGCTTACTTTTGCGCCAAGTCGGTTTCGCTGCCGCTGGCTCTGGCGTTGGTGATTTGGGAGTTTACCCGGGCCACGTCCTTCACCCCGGCTGGGCGCGCCACGTTCGTGGCCAAACCATTCTTCATTTGGCTTGTCATCCTGGCTTGTGGCGCGATCGGCTGGTGGTGCCTGGCGGACCAACGGGCGCGCTGCCGCGCCTGTCTGCGAACCTTGCAATATCCCATACGCATCGGCTCGCTGGGTGCGGTGTTGTTCGACCATGCGGGCACGGAGTTGATGTGCTGCCAAGGCCACGGCGCCCTGTACCTGCCGGCCGTCAGTTCCGATTATGTGCAGCGCGGCGGTTGGACGGCGCTGGATGCGGAAGACATCGCCTCCGAGCCGGTGCCGCGGTAGGACAGGCTTTAGCCGGTCAGGTCAGGGGCGAGCTACGCTCGCCTGTGTCGGCAAGAGCACTGGCGGTCCCTGACGGGAACCTCTCTGGCGCCAGAAACCATGGCCGGAGGTGGGCAAGGCTCCAAGGCAGGCGGCCTGCGAGGCCGCCGCAGGCTGC
>JBEKMJ010000062.1:0-47018 GCA_050008575.1 Bryobacteraceae bacterium | reverse complement strand
GCGGCTCGTTCACCGGGCTGACCTCCGGCGCATCCGGGGCCAGCATGATCGATGCCGGCGGCACCTCCGCCCTCGGCACCGGCACGGTTCAAAACCCCTATCTCTCGTTCGCGCCGATGAAATTCGGCAGCGACACGCAGGCCATCACCATTTCGGCCAACAGCGCCGCTGGAGTATCCCAGCCCCCGGTGACCATCACGCTGCAAAACAACGGCACGGCGCAGACCGGGGCCACCATCGACTCGGCCGTCAGTTACATCAACTCGCAACTGCGGCAGAGCAATAACCCGACCATGCAGTCCATCGTGGCGGTGGAGGAGAACGTGGGAGGCACCGAGCAAATCAACTTCCTGAGCTCTTCGCCCTCGTTCAGCGTCAGTGTGGGCAACTCCGTCAACGGCGACGGGTTGAACGCCGGGACGGCCAAAACCTTCAACTCCGTCACCAACGGCAGCGCCGGCACCGCCTCCATCGACACGCTGGCGGGCGCGCAGGCCGCGGTGACCGCGGTCTCAGCCGCGGTGGCCCAATTGGGAACCGCGCAAGCCGCTGTCGGTATCGGCGAAAACCAAGTGAATTACGCCGTTAACCTGGCGCAATCGCAAATCACCAACATCTCGTCTGCCGAGTCGCAGATTCGGGATGCCAACGTGGCCCAGCAGGCCGCCAACATGACCAAAGCGTCGGTGTTGCAGCAGGCCACCATCGCCGCCATGGCGCAAGCCAATCAGGAGCCCCAAGCCGTCCTGTCGCTTTTGAAGCAATAGGCGCGGCAAGCGGCTAAACGCTCTGGCCAGACCGGGCCTTCCCCGGCCTGGCCCGAGCCTTTTTGGAAAGGATTAGACAATGAGCAGCTCCACTTCCGCGCTCAGCGCCCTGGGCAGTAGCGCTTCCACGGCCGCGCCGACCTACTTCACGGGAATGAGCACTTTTTCGACGAGTCTGAACGCCGAAATCTCGCAAGAAGTGCAGATCGCTTCGCTCCCCATCCAACTGCTGCAGAACGATGTAACCACCTTGACCAATCAGCAAACCGAATTGCAAACGCTGTCGGCGGACGTCACGAAGGTCCAGTCCGCCGTCGCGAGTCTGGCCTCGGCGGCCGGCGATATGATGACCGCGAGTGTATCGGACGGCTCGGCTACGGCCACGGTGGGCGCCACCGCGACGGCGGGCAGTTACTCGCTCGAAGTCGCCAACCTGGGATCTTACAGCGACGCCCTCAGCGACGATGGCCTGACCACGGTGACGGATCCGGCTTCGCAAAACATCAGCGCCAGCGACAGCTACACGCTTTCGGTGACGGTTGGCACCGGCACTCCCACCAGTACTCCGGTGGCCTTCTCGGGCGGAAACCTGAATGTGTTGGCGCAGGCTATCAACGAGGCGGGCGCGGGAGTCCAGGCTACCGTGGTCGACGTGGGCACCAGCTCCGCGCCGGACTACCGCTTGTCGCTGCAGAGCGATCAACTGGGCCCGGTGACCATGCAGTTGAACGACGGGAGCCGGAATCTGTTGAGCACCAGCCAGAACGGCGTTACGGCCGCGTACACACTCAACGGACAGCCGCTCGCGAGCGATTCCGACACGGTGACAGTGGCGCCCGGTCTGACGGTCCAGTTGACGAAAACGAATACGGCCCCGGCCACCGTAACCGTGGCGGCGGACCCTTCCGGAATCGGCACCGCCCTGCAGGGCTTCGTGACCGCATACAATGCGGCCATGACCGAGTTGGCCAACAACCGCGGGCAAACCGACGTGGCGCTGGCGGGCCAGAGCATCGTTTATGAGCTCACCGACGCTTTGCAAAGCCTCGGCAACTATGCCGCCGGCAGCGGCAACATTTCGTCGCTGGCCGTGCTGGGGGTGGGATTTGAAGACGAAACCGGCCAGTTGTCCTTCACCCAGAGCACCTTCGACACGGCCACCAGCGGCCAAACCGCGGCATTGACGCAATTCCTGGGATCGGCCACCGGCGGCGGATTTCTGCAGACCGCCACCAACGCCATGACCGGTCTGCTGGATCCCACCACCGGTGTGCTCCCCGATCAAATGAACTCCGTCCAATCGAACATTACCAGCACGAATACCCAGATCACCGCCAAGGAGACCGCGGTCACCCAGTTGCAGACCAATCTCACGCAGCAGATGGCGGCGGCCGATACCATGATCTACGACTTGCAGCAGCAGCAGAGCGAGATGCAAGGCATGTTTACGGCGGAGCAGGCCAACGAGATACAGGCCAGCACGATATGAATGCCGGCGCAGCGGAACTGGAGGTCCTGGCCGGCCGTCTGCGGGCGCGGGTTGCCGAAGGGCGGTACGCGGAGGCGCAGGCAGTACTCCGGGACTATTGCGGGGCGCTGCGGAAAACGGCGGCCGGACTGCCGCGGGGCGACGCCCGCCTGGCCCGGTTGGAACACGACTGGGAGCGGCTCGCGGAGGAGACCCGGCGGCGGCTGCTGGCGGGACGCGCGCACGCCGGCGCCCGGCTGGCGCGGCTGGCACGGATGGCCAAGCGCTCCCAGTTCTACGGCGACCGCCCGCCGGCGCGCCGCACCTGGGAGTGGTTAGCTTAATCGGGTTTGGAACTCTTATTGCTCTTAGCGACACCGTATGGCTACGACTCAAACGACTCCCTTGCAGCGCTGCGAGACCCGGTACTTCGGACCGGTCGAATATGACGAGGACTCCGTGATGGTGTTCCCCGATGGTATCCCTGCCTTCGAGCAGGAGAAGCGCTTTTTGGCGCTGCGCCAACCGATCAGCGAACCGCTGGTTTTCTTGCAGAGCGTGGCGAACCCGGACGTCTGCTTTGCGACGCTGCCGGCGCCGGCGGCATGTCCCGGTTTCCGACTGAACATGACGCCCGAGGATCTGCGCGTGTTGGGCCTCGAAAGAGGCCGGCAACCCGCGATCGGCCGCGATGTGCTTTGTCTGACGATCCTCTCCCTGACGGAGAATGCGCCCCCTACAGTCAATCTGCTGGCACCCATTGTGGTGAATCTCCGCACGCTGCGCGCGCGCCAGGCCATCCAGACGGATTCCCCCTACTCCCATCGGGAGGTACTGCCGCTGCGCGAGGCCGCATGCTCGTAATGCGGCGGCGTGCCGGCGAGTCCATTCTCATTGGCGAAGATATCGAGATCCGGATTATTCATATCGGCGAGTCCCGCATCAAGATCGGGATTACCGCGCCCAAATCGGTGGCGGTTAGCATGAAAGAGGTCAAGCTCGTGGGACAGGAGAATTTGGCCGCGGCCCAACTGCATTCCGTAGCCGCGCTGCGCCACATGTTAGAGCGGCTGATCGACGGTCCGGCGGACGGCGAAAAATGAGCGTGCGACGAAAATTTGCCGGAGTGGGACTGAGCCTGCCGGGTTTGTGGCTGGGGCAGTGTACGTGCTTGGCTGCGGCCGAGTCTCCGCAGGAGACGGCGCGCAAGGCCATGGACGCCTCCGTGGCCCGCCAGCGGCAGGCGGTGGCGGTCATGCAGGTTTCGATTGAAAAGCAGCGCGCGGCGGTCGCGACGGCCCGCACGGAGACGGCTGGCGGCGGGGCAGCGGAGGCTGCCCCCGCACCGTTCTTCACGTTATCCTGGCCCGCCTTGGGCGCGGGATGCGATCCGTTGACCGATATCGAGCTGACTCCGCTGATCCAGCAGGCGGCGCAACGCGAGGGAGTGGACGCCAACCTGTTGCGGGCCGTGGCCCAGCAGGAGTCCGGATTCCGCTCCTGCGCGGTTTCACAGAAGGGCGCCATGGGCCTGATGCAGTTGATGCCGGCCACGGCCCAGGAGTTGGGAGTGCAGGATCCCTTCGACCCCGCCGAGAGCCTGTTGTCCGGCGCGCGTTTCCTGAAGCAATTATTGGCGCGTTTTGGCGGCGACACGGCGCTCGCTCTGGGGGCTTACAATGCGGGACCGGGGCGGGTAGAGGAAAGCGGTGGCGTGCCGCGGATTCCCGAGACCATGCGTTACGTGCAGCAAATCTTGAGCAGGCTTCCGATACCCTGACCTAACCGATTGCCGTCCGCGTTAGCTGAGCGTTAGCGTGAGCCAGGCCGCACATTCCCCGCCGCATGCCCGATGAGTTCAGTGTGAGAGCTTTCTGGGCGGACGCGGAAAACATCTTCGAAACAGCCATTCAAGCCGCGCAGTCCGGCTCGCCGGATTGCGACTGGGCCATCCTGATCGACCCGCAAGGCGGCATCCGTATGGTGGAGGCCGCCGGTTGGGCGTTACCCAGTGTGCTGGCTCAACATGGCGGGGAAACCGCGTATCGGGTCACGCGGGAAAGCGGGCAGGTCCGGCTGGAAGGGCGCCGCGGTTCTCAGACGTGCTTGCTGCGGAGCGAGCCGCCCGCCACCATCGCCCGCCACCTGCTGGGCGCCCAGTTCCCGCCTACCGCCTGGAACCCGCCCGGACCGGCGCTGATCGCCGAAACGGCTCCTGCGCCGCCTACGAGGGACCTGTGGAAAATGTTTGCATGATCGGGCTGGATCCGCGGGAAATCCAGTGGCTGCGGCTGGTGATCGCCCTGCTGCGTCACCCGGATCCGGTGGTGGGAGAGGTCGCGCGGGAAGCTCTGCGGTACCTGGAAGGCGTAGCCGAGCGCGCGCACCACGATCAATCGCGCGCGGCCGGCTAATTCGCCTGGCGGTTCCAGCGGGCCAGAAAAGATTCCGCGGCCAGGCTCTCCAGCTCCCGGTCCGCTTCCCTTTGCCATTCCGCGCGGCGGCGCTGTTCCAGTTTTTCCAGCAAGCGGCATTGGCGCTGCGCTTCCAGCACTTTCTGCCTCTGCGCCGCCGCCTGCCGTTCGCAGGCTGTCCGGCGCTGTGCCAAAGCCTGCAACTCCGCAATCAGGCGTTGACGGTAGGCCGCCAGCGCCCAAAGGTCGCCCGCCTCGACCACCGCGGACTGGCGCACGGCGACCTCCGCCCGGCTCTTTACCAGATCCAGCCGGACCGCCGCCAGCGCCATTTCTTCGAGGCTGGCCGAGAATTGGCGCAGCTTGGTTTCTTCCAATTCCAGTTGAGTGGTGCGCCATTTGAGCGCCTGGCGCAAAGGAAATTCGAAAGCCCGCATGCGCCGCTCCTTAGCTCAGCGCGGCGGCGATCTGGCCGAGTTGGCGCAGCGTTTCCTCGCGCGTGGATTGGACGCCCGGCGCCTGCCGCAGGAATTCCAGGATCTGCGGCCGCGCCCGGATGGCGGCGTCCAGTTGCGGGTTCGAGCCGGATACATAAGCGCCCAACTGGATCAGATCCTCCGCCTGGTGGTACAGGGATAGCGCCTGCCGCACGGCGCGGGCCTGCGCGCTCTGCGCGGGCGACGCCAATTGCGATTGCAGGCGGCTCACCGATTGCAGAATGTCGATGGCCGGGTAATGATTGGCGGCGGCCAGTTGCCGGGAGAGCACGATATGCCCGTCCAGGATAGCGCGTACCGCGTCGCAAATCGGCTCGCTGAAATCGTCTCCCTCCACCAGCACGGTGAACAGGCCGGTGATGGATCCGCGCGGAAAGTTGCCGGCTCTCTCGAAGACCTTGGGCAGCAGGGCGAACACCGACGGCGTATATCCTTTTTGGGCGGGCGGCTCGCCGGCGGCCAAGCCGATCTCGCGCTGGGCCATCGCCAGGCGCGTCACGGAGTCCATCACCAGCAGTACGTTGGCGCCCTGGTCGCGGAAGTACTCGGCGATCGCCAGCGATGTGAAGCAGGCCCTTACCCGCAGCGGGGCCGGACGGTCGGAAGTCGCCACCACCACTACCGAGCGGCGCATGCCCTCCGCCCCCATGTCGTGTTCCAGGAAGGCGCGCACTTCGCGATTGCGCTCCCCCACCAGCCCGATCACGGTCACGTCCGCCGAGTTCTTCTGCGCCATGCACCCCAACAGCGTGCTCTTGCCGACCCCGCTGCCGCCGAAGATGCCGATGCGCTGGCCCAGCCCTACGGGCAGCAGGCTGTCGATGGCGCGCAGGCCGGTCCCCAGGGGCTTCGTGATGTGTTCCCGTTCGAGCGGACCCGGCGCGGCGCTGTAGAGGTCGTAAGCGGCCCGCGCCTCAATCCGGGGGCCATGGTCGATAGCTTGGCCGAATCCGTCCAGCACGCGACCGATCAATCCCGGGCCCACGGCTACGCGCGACGCGTCCCGGCGGGCTACCACGCGGTTGCCCAACTCGATACCGCCGGTTTCCTCCAAGGGCATCGACAGCACGCGCCCGTCGCGGAAGCCGATTACCTGGCTGCGCACCGCGCGTCCGCCGGAGGTCGAGATTTCGCAAAAGTCGCCGATAGCCGCCGCCGGACCCGCAGACTCGATCAGCAAGCCGGCCATCTCCACTACTTCTCCCACGTGCAGCATAGGTTCCAGTTCGTCGAGAGCCGAAAGGTAAGGGCTAAGAATACCGGGCATTGTTATTTCTCCGGCAGGCGGTCGGCCAGCCCGCGCCCGATTTCGGCGAGCTGGGTTTCGAGCGAGGCGTCCAGTTTGCCGCGCGCCGTCTCAACCAGGATGGCGCCGCGCTCCAGGGTTCCGTCGGCGATCAATGGGAGGCCGCCGCGGCCTTCCCGCGCGAGCGCCTGGCGCAGTCCCGGCTCCAGCTCCGGATGGATGCGAATGCGGCAGATTTCCTGCCCCGGAAGCTTTTGCAGGGCGCTCCCCACCAAGCCCTCCAAAGCGGCCGGATCCACCGATAGTTCGCGGTGCAGGATGCGGCGGGCGATCCCCAGCGACAGGCCCACTAGGTCGGCCGTGGCGTCGCGCATCGCTTGGGGGCGCAACCCGGCGATTTCCTGGATGCCGCGCGCCAGCCTGTCGAGCACCGGCTGCAAGGCGGCGGCGGTCTGAGTCCGCCCGGCGGCTTCGCCCTCGCGGTAGCCGGCCTCGCGGGAGTCCCGCGCCCGTCGTTCGGCCTGCTGCTCCAGTTCGGCGATGCGGCGGGCGTCCCGCCCGGCCTGGCCGCCGGCATCGTTCGCGCCGCCGGGCGGGGCCGCACCGCCCGTCCTGGGCCAGTTCAGGCGCGGCGCCGCAGCCCCCTCCGCGCCGCTCAAAATCCTAGACAACATATTGCTCGCCACCGGCGCCCTTCAGGTTGATCGTGCCGTCGCTTTCCAGTTGCCGCACCACGCCGATGATCTGCTGTTGCGCGCCTTCGACTTCCTTAATCTTCACCGGGCCCAGCGCGTCCATGTCTTCGAGCAGCATTTCGGCGCCACGCTGCGAGAGGCATCCTACGAAGTGTTTGCGCACTTGATCGCTGGTCCCCTTAAGGGCCAGCGTCAGAATCTTGCGGTCCACCTTGGTCAAGACCTCCTTAAGGCTGTTGCTCTCCAGCAGTAGCATATCCTCGAACACGAACATGAGGTGCCGGATGGTGTCGGCCAGCGCGGAATTCTCTTTTTCGATGGATTCCAGGATCTCCTTGCTGGCGCCCGACTCCAGCCGGTTGAACATCTCCGACACCGCCCGCACGCCGCCATAGGATTCGCGGCTGAACTCGCCCAGCGCGTGCAGTTTCTGTCCGATCACGGCGGCGATCTTGTGGATGATCTCGGGCGAGATCTGATCCAGGTGCGCCATGCGCAACGCCACGTCCGAGCGAATCTGGGCCGGCAACGAGACCAGCAACGCGGCGGCTTGAGATGCGCTAAGGTGCGAGAGGATGAACGCGATGGTTTGCGGATGCTCGCTATGGATGAATTTCGCCAGTTGCTGCGGATCGGCCTTCTGCAGCGCGTCGAAGGCGGCTGTGTCGTTGCCCAGAGTCTTCACCAGCCGGTCCACCAGCTTCCGGGCGGCCTCCGGCCCAAATGCGTTCATGAGCAGCTTACGGGCGTAGTCGATACCGCCGCGGGAAACGTACTCCCGCGCCATGCACATCTGGTAGAACTCTTCGAGCACCGCCTCGCCTTCCTCGTTCGAGATCGTGGAGATGCGGGCTACCTCGCGGGAGACGGATTGGACGTCGTCTTCGGACAGTTCCCGCATCAGTTGCCCGCTGGCCTCTTCGCCCAGCAGCACCAACAGCATGGCGGCCTTGCGCACACCCGAGATCAGTTCGTTGCGCTTAATATTGGCAATCATCGCTTTTCATAGCGGCCCTTTCGCTGCCGCTAGGGCTTTTCATTGAGCCATGTGCGCAGGCTCTGCACTTGCACGATCGGGTCCTTCTTGAGACTCGCCTGCAAATACTTGGTCAGCACGTCTTTCTTATTGGTGGTCGGGGCGGGCGACTTGATGGCGTCCAGCGCCTCGGCTTCCAAGCGCGCCTGCAAGTCGGCCTGGTCACCCAGCTTGGCCTGCATTTTCTTCTCCACGGAATCGCCGGCGGGCAAAGCCGGTTCGCCCGCGGCGCCCGGCGGCAACGCCGTCTGCACCGTGGCGGTTCGCGCCGAGCCGCGGAGCAGGCGGCGAAACCCTACCACCACCAGGGCCAGAAGCAGGATCGCACCGCCGGCCGCGGCGCCAATTCCCTTAGCGGTACCCAGCCACGCGGGCAGCCGGCTGGCTGGCGCCGCCGATCCGGGAGCTGGAGCCGCCGGAGCCGGGGGCTCGGTGCGCAACGTGGCGTCGAAAGGCAGAGTCTCCACGATCAGTTGGTCGCCGCGTTCGGCCTTGAAGCTGATGACTCCAGCCACCAGGTCGCGGATGGTCTTCAGTTTTTCAGGAGAAGGCGGGATCAAGACCTGTTGCAGATGCGGAGGCTTGCCTTCCCATCGCACGTCCTGGTCCAACAGCAACGAGACGGACACACGCTTCAATTCGCCCTGCGGCAACTTCACGTGGCGGACCTGGCGGCTGGACTGATAGTTGATCTCCTCGGTCCGCCGCGAGGCCCCCGCTGTCCCGCCGGCTGGGCGCGCCGGGGGATGCGGCAGATTGGAGGCCGTGCCGGGAACGCCGCCCGCCAGGGCCGCCGGCGCGACATCCTCGCTTTTCTGCGAGCTCACCATTACCGAGCGGGCCGGGTCGAAGCTTTCCTCGCTCTGCTCGCCGCTTGAAAAATCGCACTCGGCCGATACCGATGCCCGGAAGCGGTCGGCGCCCAGCAACGGCTCGAGCGTCGACTGGATCTTGGTGAGCAGGCCCTTCTCGACCATTTCCCGGTATTCCAGATTAGCTTCCGATCCCTGCAGGCCGTCGTCGCCGGACTTGCGCGGGCGGTTGAGCAGGTTGCCGCGCGTATCCACCACCGAAACCGCCTCCGGCGCCAGTCCTTCCACGGCGCTGGCCAGCAGATTGCAAACGGCCATCACGTTTTGCGCGGAAAGCTGGGCGCCAGGACGCAGCCCCAGCACCACGCTGGCCTTGGCGGGCTGGCGGGCTTCCAGGTAGACCGACTCCTTGGGGAAGCTCAGGTGCACGCGGGCCCGCTCCACTTCGGCCAGCGACACGATGGAACGCTCCAGTTCGCCCTCCAGGGCGCGCCGGTAGTTCACGTGTTCGGCGAAGTCGGTCATTCCGAAGCTGGTCTTATCGAACAGTTCAAAGCCCATGCGGCCGCTCTTGGGCAAGCCGCTGGCGGCCAGTTGCAGGCGCAGTTCGGCCAGCCGCGCCGAGGGCGCCAACACTGTCGAGCCACTTTCGGAAAGCCGGTATTCCGTCGCGGTTTCCTTGAGCTTCTGGACCACCGCGCCGGCGTCTTCCGCGGCCAACCCCGTATACAGAGGGCGAAAGTCTCCCTCGTGCCGCCATTGCGTGAATCCGTACAGGGCGGCGGCCACCAGTACCGCGGCGGCCGCGATGCTGAGCTTTTGCGCCATCGAGAGGCGCGCTAGAAGCTTCTTCATCTGTTCCATAACCGGCGACCGCTAGACCTGCATCTGCATGACAGCCTGGTAAGCCGAGACCACCTTGTTGCGGACCTGCAGGAAAGTTTCGAAGGCCAGTTCCGCGCGCTGCGTGGCTAACGCCACGGTGTGCACTTCTTCGCCATCCCCGGCCAGAAAGCGTTCCACGGTTTTACCCGCGTCGCCGCGCAAACGCTCCACGCCGCCGATGGCATTGGCCAGCAGCGATTGAAAATCGCCGGCGCCGCCGGCGGAGACGCCGCCGCCCGGTGTGCGCAGATCCGGCAACTGCACGGCGCGAATGGGTGAAATCGGTGAAGACATGCTGATTCCCTAACTCTTACTTGAACAGATCGATCGAACGCATGATCATGTCCTTAACGGCGGAGATCGCCGCCACATTGGCCTCGAAGCCGCGCGCCGCGCCCGTCAGGTCGACCATATCCTCAGCCGGGTTGATGCGCGGGAAGGCGACGTAGCCATCCGGGCCCGCGTCCGGATGGCCCGGCAGATAGCGCCGCTCCGGATCGCGCGTGTCCACGCTGATCTCGGCGACCGCCACGCCTTCCTGCAAATGCGACTCGAACAACGACCCAAAGGAGGCCGCCATGGGTTGCGAGCCGAAGACCGCATCCTTGCGCCGGTAGGGGCCGCCCTCCGGGGTGCGGGTAGTTTCGGCGTTCGCCAGGTTCTCGACCAGCAACTCCGCGCGCGTACGCTCGGCCGCCATACCCGACGCGCTCACGGTCATGGCTGAAAACAGGCTCATGTATTGCTCCCGGTCTGCAGCGCCGCCCGGATCGCCTGCACTTCGCTGCGCACGAGGTTGGATGCCAGGTTGAAACGCATATCGTTCTCCGTCAACAGCCGGGACTCCCGGTCCAGGCTAACGTTGTTGCCGTCGTTCTTCACCGGCAATCCGGCGACCTCGAAGGATTGCGGCGTCGCTCCGCCAAGGGCCGAACGGAACTCCGATTGAAAGTCGATGTCCTTGGTCTTATAACCGGGCGTATCCGCATTGGCGATGTTGGAAGCCACCACCTTCTGGCGGGCGCTCAACAGATCCATGTAGTGTTCCAAGGTGTCCGACAAACGGCTTAGCATGCCACTCTCCGGTAAGCAACCCGAGATCCATCCCTAAGTGCCGCAAAATGAGCCGCGGCGGAGATGTGCGCCGCCAAGATCCCGTCGGGGCGCAAACATTTTGGCGGGCGGAGCGGAGGCACGGGCAGCGGCGCAACCAAAGCGGGTGGGATACGCGCGCCATGCGTGGGCGAGGTCGGGGTCATGTCGTAACAAGCGATCGGCGATCGGCGGTCGGCGTTCGCCCAGCGGGAGGATCGGAGGTGGCACGTAAGTCGGGCTGAGAGCTGACTGCTGCAAGCTGAGTGCAGCGGCAACACTGCAGCGAGACGGACAGTCCGAGCTAGAGAAGGGCGCCGATTTTTTCCTGGATCTGTTCGGCGGTGAACGGCTTCCGGATATAGGCCGCGGAACCCAGACGGATCGCCTGGCTGACCTTTTCTTCGCTGCCTTCGGTGGTGATCATCACCACAGGCAGGTTACGCCATTGGTCGGCGCCCTTGAGCTCCGCCAGCAGGCCCAGACCGTCCATATTAGGCATATTGATATCCGACAGAACCAGATTGAGGGGATGATTCCGGACGATCTCCAGAGCCTCGAGGCCGTCGCGGGCCTCAAAGATTTCGCCGATAGCCAGGGCGGTTTGACGCAACACCCGGATCAGGATCTTCCGAATGGCGGTGGAATCGTCTACGACTAAAATGTTCAAAGCCATACTCCCTTCTTACTATCGGTCCGGAACCGGTTTCCCTTTACGGCTCCGGCCGGCGCCGGGCCAACGGCGGCATGCTTATAAAGATCGGCCCCGGTCCGCCGATAAGTACTTGGGACATGCCAATGATAGACAGTGACAAAATGGTTAGCCACATCCGCACCGCCGCCGAGGAAGTTTTTTCGACGATGTTGGGCACCGAGCTCCGCTTCACGGAGTCTTACTGCGACAAGGGTCCTTCACACCCGCTGGACGGCGTGATCTGCCTGATCGGAATGGCCGGCGAGTGGACCGGCACCGGTACTACATCCTGCTCGGCCGAGTTCGCCTGCCGGATCGCCTCACAGATGCTGATGGCTGAATACGCGGTGGTGGACGCCGACGTTCTGGACGCGGTGGCGGAGATCGCCAACATGATCCTGGGCAATGTGAAGACGGCGCTGGAGAAATCCCTCGGAACGATGGGGATGAGCATTCCGACCGCTATTTTTGGCAAGAACTTCCTGGCTAAGAGCTTCGGCGACGAAACCTGGACCGTAGTTGTGTTCGAATGCGACGGGCAGCGCCTGGAGGTCAAGTTGTTCCTAAAACCGGCTGGCGCGGGGCCTGGGCCGGGTTCGTCAAAAACATGTACGCCGGTTTACCTGCGGGCGTAACGGCCGGGCGGCTGCCGCATCGCCACGCCCAGCCCTGCCGCGAGAAGACGTGAAGCCGCCAGAAACGCTTAAAAAGAGCAACCGGCCGGACCTCAAGCCGGAGGCCGGACGGTCACTTGGGCTCCGCCTGTTTCGGCTCCGGGTGGAGGCCGTACTCGCTCAGGATGACGATGTCGACGCGGCGGTTATGCGCACGTCCCTGCTCGGTTTCGTTGGATTCCAACGGCACCGTGTCGGCGTAACCCGCCACGGCCAAGCGCTGCGGCGCGATATCGAAGCGGGACACCAGCAACTCGAGCATGGCGATACTGCGCGCGGCCGAGAGTTCCCAGTTGCTGCGGAAGCGGGAGTTGTGAATGGGCACGGAATCGGTGTGTCCCTCTAGCCGCACCTGGCTCGGCAGCGCGGCGATGGCCCCCGCGATTTTTTCCACGCTGCGATAGGTTCCCGGATACACGGCATCGTCGCCGGAACCGAAGAAACCGGATTCGCGTAAACTGATCACCAGGCCGCGCTGATCGAGGGAGATCCGGAGCTGGCCCTTTTCTATCTCCGGCTTCAGGGCCACCTGCAAGGATTCCAGAGAACCTGCCAGGTCCGCCGGGGGTTTATTTTCGCGAACCGTGGGCTGCACTCCTCCGGGGCCCTTCATCATGGCGTTTCCCTGGCCCTTGTTGTCCTTCGCGCCCCCCAAAATAGCCGCCACCACGGCCTTCACCTGTCCCTCTTCGAGCGCTTTGCGAACCGACTCGGAAACCCGCGCGGCGTTGCCGTGATCCGCTTGGGCCGAGGCGAACATCACCACGAAAAAAGCAAAGAGCAGGGTGATGAAGTCCGCGTAGGAAACCAGCCAGCGCTCGTGGTTGGCATGTTCCTCGGTTCTTCGGCGGCGCCGCATAGGTGCCTTTCTACTGCCCCGCGGCAGCCTCCGCGGGCTGGCCGGAGGCCGCCGGCGCCGGGCTTTCCTTGGGGGCCTTGCTGGGGGCCGGTGGGGGGGCATAGGCCTCCAGCTTGATCCGGATCAGCTTAGGATTCAAACCTTCCGCGATTCCCAGCACGCCTTCGAGCATCAACTCGCGCATCTCGACGGCGGCGTGCATACGCGACCTGAGTTTGCTGCCTGCCGGAAGAAATAATATGTTCGCCGAGGCGACCCCGTATACAGTGGCCACAAAGGCCACCGCGATTCCCCGGCCCACTTCGTCGATATTGGCTAGATGCTTCATCACCTGGATCAGCCCCAGCACGGCGCCGATGATCCCGATAGTGGGTGCGTATCCGCCCGCCGCTTCATAAACCTTGGCTTCGGCTTCCCCGCGATGCTCTTCCAGGGCGATCTCCAGCTCCATCATGCGGCGCAACTCCTGCAGATCGGTCCCGTCCACGGCCAGATTCAAGGCCTTGCGCAGAAAGGGATCTCGAATGGTCTCGGTCTCGCCTTCCAGGGAGACGATGCCGTTCTTGCGGGCCTTGGCGGCATAACCGATGATCTGCTCGACGACCGCCTCCGGCGCGTGGCTGGCTTCGAAGAAAACCGTGCCGAACTTGCCGGCGGCGCTGCGCAGAAGATCCATCGGCGTGGTCACCATCACGGCTCCCAGGGTGCCTCCCAGGACGATGATGGCGGCGGTCAGTTGCGCGACATCGCTCACCTTGCCCTTCTCGAGCACCAGGCCTCCCAGGATGCCGGCCAGCGCCAGCGCCAGGCCGCCCATGGTCGCCAGATCCGGCCGGCGCCCGGACGGTTTTTTCACTGCCTCATGAGCCGGCGCAATTGTCTCTGCCATGTCCTATTCGATTTCCGCCGTCCACAGGCTCCTCCGCAGTCTGGCTCTGCCCCGCCCGGATCGACGGGCTGAACAGAATGCCGCAGTAGATGGCCCGGCGGAACTCCACTACCCGCCGGACTACCTCGGCGGCTGGTTCCAGCACCATCAGCTTCTGCCCGGTGGTCAGACTGATCACCGTGTCGGGCGTCGCTTCGATCGATTCGATGAGGTCCGAGTTGAGCACCAGCGGCAAGTGGTTGAGGCGCGTGAGGTGAATCATGATCTCTCAATCCTTATCGGCCGCGCCCGCCTTGGCAGGTCCGGTTTCCAGCAGAAAGCCGCGCTTCCGGCCGGCTTCGACGATGCGGCCGCCGAACCGCAGCTTGCCGTTGAGCAAGCCATCCAGCAGCCGGTTCACCGGAAAGTCGAAGGTCAGCACGTCGCCTTCGGACAGACGCAGCAGATCCCGCGCCAGCAGCCGGGGGCCTCGCAGGCGCACGTCCAGACCGAGTTGGGACGGCCTGACGCGCGCCAGCATGGCCGCCTGTTCGGTCTCGGTCGACTGGGTGCGCCGCATGGACCACTGCTGGTCGAACTTTTGGCGCATCATTTTAGCGATGATGGAGGGGACCGCAATGTTCATCATTCCCACGTTGTCCCCGATGCGTATTTCGATGCCCACGGCGACGACTGCCTCGGTGGGCGCCAACACGCGCAGGAATTGAGGCTCGGTCTCCACCGTATGGATGGTGAACTCGATGGGAGCGACCGCCTGCCAGGCTTCCTTGAGGTCGTTCAGAATGATCCGAAAAAGGCTGTCGAGCAGTTTCTGCTCGATCTCGGTGATCTCCCGGCGGAGAGCCGCGGTGGTCTTGCCATCGCCTCCCAACAGCACTTCCAGAATGGGGAAAACCAGCGCCGGACTCAGTTCCAGCAGTCCGTACCCGTCATAGGGCCGCAGGCCCAGCGAGAGCATGCAGGTGGGCGAGGGCAACCCGTTCAGGAACTCCTCGCAGGAAAGCTGCTCGACGCTCACCAGGTTCACCAGGAGATACGTGCGCAAATACGCCGAGAGACTGGAGACCAGATTGTGCACGAAGGTCTCGTGAAGCTGGTGAATGGCCCGCAGTTGCGACTTGGCGATGCGATCCGGGCGGCGGAAGTCGAAAGGCACCACCTTCTTGGCTGGGGACTCCTGTAGATGCCCCCCGGCGGCCGTGCTGAACAGCGCGTCGATTTCCTGTTGCGATAAGGTGCGATTCAAGCTGAGCCGTCCTAATACTGTATCGGCGGGCGGGGACGCAGCTTTAGGCCGGCGCAAATTCGCGCCCAGGCAGCCGATGAGATCATGGGGGAGCAGGCCATCCCCCGGAGTGGCCTTTATTTATGGATATCGCACCTGTCAATAATCCGGGGCAGGCTCTCCCGGCCGTGCCCGACACCGCCAACCCCCAATGGCTGGCGGAAAACCGCGAGTTGATCCGCAGCGTCAAGGGCATTGACGCCTCCGACCTCTTCGGCGAAGGCCGAGAGCTCACCTTCGCTTTGGACCGGGACACCAAGCGGCCGGTGGTGCGGGTCGTCGACCAGCAGACGGGCGAGATCCTCTGGCAATCGCCGCCCGAGTATATGTTGCGGCTGGCGCAGACTCTGGGCCAGCGCCTTGGCTAACGGGCGGCTAAAGGACGGCTAAAGGCCACCGCGCAAGTCCGGACGTATTCTACCGATATGCAGTGCGAGGAGATCCTATGCCGCTACAAGACGCTTACCTGGAAAGCCAGGTCCTGACCGCCGACCCACTGGAATTGGTGCGTCTGCTTTACCGCGCCGCGGGCGATGCCACGCGCAGCGCCAGCGCCCACCTGGCCGCCGGCCGTATCGCGGAGCGTTCCCGCCAAATCTCGAAGGCCCTGGCCATTTTGATACAGTTGTCCCGTTCGCTCGACCATACGCGCGGAGGCGCGCTGAGCCGCAGCCTGGCCGAGTTGTACGATTATATGCAACGCCGGCTGTTGGAGGCGAATCAGTGTCAGAAAGCGGAGCCCCTGGTGGAAGTGGGTGGCTTGCTGGCCACCCTGCTGGAGGGCTGGGATCAGATTCGCAATACACCCGAGCGCCTTGCCGCCCACGGGAACCCACTTCCGGCCACCGGCGGGAACCAGTCCGCGGAATATGGCGGGTATCCCGCGGTGTTCGCGCCGGCGGCCGCGGCGGAGTATGCCTCGCAGAGCTGGAGTTTCTGACTAGCCAGGCTCCGCCCTGGTTTGGCGAGCTTAGCTCGCCTGTGGAGTTTCTAAGTGGGGCAGGCTCGCAGCCTTGCCAGCCAAACGCCGAAATGGTTATATGATTCCTGCGCCTCTACAAACCCGCCGCGGAAGCGGCGTCCACGGCGCCAGCGCCATCGGCCACCCCGAAAATCACCTGCAGCCCATTGACTCCAAAAATCTTACGCGAAATTGGCTTCGCTATTGGATTCGTCTGTCCAAAAAACATTTCGAAGCCCCAACCCGCCCTACCTGCACAATCCTGCACAATTCTGCCCAATCCCATGAAAATCGGCATCGATCTCGGCACCACCAACTCCGCCCTCGCCTACATCGACGAACGCGAAGCCGAAGATCGCGACTTCCCCCCCATCCACATCTTCGAAAGGCCCCAACTGGTCGCCCCCGGACGTACCGAGCCGCGGCGCACCCTGCCGTCTTTCCTCTTCCTCGAAGATGGCCAGCCGGTGGGCGTCTACGCGCGCGAGCAGGGCGCCCTCGTGCCCACCAAGCTGGTGCACTCCGCAAAGTCCTGGCTCTCCAATCCCAACGTCGACCGCACCGCCAAAATCCTCCCGTGGGATTCGCCCGAGACCGGCCGCGTGCTCTCGCCGGTGGAAGTCTCGGCACGCTACATCCCGCATTCCGGGAAGCCTGGGATAAGATTAAGCAGCTTCCGCTGGCCGATCAGGATATCGTCCTCACCGTGCCCGCCTCCTTCGACGAGGAAGCCCGCGAGCTCACCGTGATGGCCGCCGAGCAGGCCGGCCTGCCCAAGCTGACGCTGCTCGAAGATCCCACCGCTTGTGCGGGGCCCGTGCTATTTTTGGACTGGAGCGCGGATGAGCATAGTGATACAACCGGAGTTGGAGTCCAGGCTTCGCGCAAGGGCCGAAGCGGAGGGCGTTACGGTCCAGGCTTACGTCGAGCGGCTGGCCCGCGACGACGAAGCCGCGGAGGAGGAGCTTGAAGCCTTGGCGCTGGAAGGTCTCAATTCCGGCCAGTCGATCGAAGGCTCTGAGAGCTATTGGGATGAGAAGCGCCGCCGAATCGTCGATCGCTACCGGAACACCGGCGCTCGGTGAGAAGCCGCTACACGATTAAAACCGCGAGCCGACTCTGACATCGAGGATTATGCCGATTATCTCGCACGCAATGCGAGCCTCGATGTGGCGCTACGCTTCCTGACCGCCGCGGACGAAACGTTTTCCCTCCTCGCTACCCAGCCGAACATAGGCTGGCATGCGCGGCTCAGGACCCGGCGCTTGGCACGCTACGCATGTTCCGCGTCTCAGGGCTTGAACGGATGCTCATTCTCTACGGGCCGTTGGAAGACCGGTGGATATACAACGCCTCGTCCACGGCTCCCGCAAGCTGCAGGCGCTCTTGCGCCGGCGGGAAATCGAGTGATTCGGAGACTGCTCGAAGAGCCCGCCGCCGCTTTCTACTCCTGCATCGCCAACAACCTCGCCCAATCCCGCAAGCTGCTCTTCGATGGTTCATTGGTAATTACGGCCGACCGCCCCAGTCCTCTGTGTCCAAATCTTCAACTTCCTGGAAGTGGCGATCGCGAGTTACCAGGACCATACCGTGATGTATCGCGGTAGCGGCAATCCAGATATCGTTCTCGGGAAGTGGCCGCCCCTTCTCCCTTAGGCGCTGCTTCAGGCGTCCGTATTCAGGCGCGACATTAAGATCGCAGGGACGATGGATCTGCCAGCCGCAAATCGCTCCACCCTCTCCGTGTTCTCGGATGGTCGTCCGGATTTCGCAGCCCCGAAGAACAACTCGCCGACCGCGACTGCCGGAATGAACACTTCGGTTGCCTGGTCGAGATGGGACAGCACCGTATCGTCTCCCTCCAGGAGGGCGATGACGATGTTGGTGTCGAGCAAAAACCTACCACTCGCCGGCATCGACCCTTTCGCAGCCTTCTTCAATCGCTTGCGTCATCTGCCGGGCCGAAACGGAATCGAGAGAGGATGCGAATCGGCGCATCGCCGCGCCGTGCTCGCCCTTCGGCGCCGAACCGGCCAAAGAAGCCACGAACCGGAGCACCCGCTCCTGCATTTCCGGAGGCAATGCTTCGACCTGCTTCGCGATCTCGCGTCTGACGTCCATCTGCCGAGTCCCTCTATGCTCTAGGATACACTCCCGTGAAGTGCCCGGCATCTCCCGCAATGCGCTCAGCGTTGCTCTGAGAATAACCCAGCAGCCCTGCCCCGCAAAGTCCGGAATATCGACTACGATCAAGTGGCCGGGATCGGTGCTTCCCAACTGCCATGACCGGCGTGTCACGCGAGGAATCCCCGTGGACGGCCGGCGCTTCCCAAATCGGGACTTCGCGGGCCTTTGGGCTTCACTTCTACCGTTCGGGCATTACACGTCCAGCGGATTACTTCCGGATGCGCCGTAACCGAGGGCCAGCGGCCAGTGGACGCCCGAGACTTGCCGAAAGACTACAATAGAGCGAATATGGACAGCGGCGAGCTGGGGCATTTTTCCCTACTCGAAAAAATCGGCGAGGGCGGCATGGGCCGGGTCTACAAGGCCCGTGACAAACGTCTGGATCGTTTCGTCGCCATCAAGCTGCTGGCCGAAGCGCGCAGCACCGATGCCGGCCGCCGCGCCCGCTTCGTGCAGGAAGCCAAAGCCGCTTCCGCGCTGAACCACCCCCACATCATCACCATCCACGAAATCGGCGAGCAGGACGGGCAGACCTTCATCGTCATGGAGTTGGTGGATGGCAAGCCGCTCAACGAGCTGATCCCGCGCAAAGGGATGCGGCTCACCGAAGCGCTGCGCATCGCCGCGCAAGTGGCTGGCGCGCTCACCGCCGCGCATGCCGCCGGCATCGTGCACCGGGATCTGAAGCCCGCCAACATCATGGTGGATGCGCATGGCCGCGCGAAGGTGCTGGACTTCGGCTTGGCAAAGCTCTCGGCGCCCGCCGCCGTCGGCGCTGACGAAGCGACCCGTAGCCTCACTACGGACCAACCGGTCAGCGAGGAAGGTGTGATCGTCGGCAGCGTTCCCTACATGTCGCCGGAGCAGGCCGAAGGCAAGCCGGTGGACGCGCGCAGCGACATCTTCTCTTTCGGCGCGGTGCTCTACGAGATGATCACCGGGCAGCGCGCGTTTCGAGGCGAGTCGAAAATCTCCACGTTGGCCGCCATCGTGGAGAAGGCCCCACCGCCGGCCAGCAAAATCTCTTCCACCACGCCGCCGGAGGTGGAGCGGCTGATCGCGCGGTGCCTGCGCAAGGACGTCAACCGGCGCAGCCAGAACATGGCGGATGTGAAGCTGGCGCTGGAGGAATTGCGGGACGAATCGGAATCGGGGAAGCTGGCCCGGCCCGCCGCGGCGGTTGAAGCGGGAACGCGCCGCTGGGTATGGCCCACGGTGGCGGTCGCATGCGTGCTGATCGCAGCAGCCGCATTCATCGGGGTTTATTTCAACTTTCGCGGGACTCAGTCGAAAAGCCCTGAACTGGCGCGAGTGTCGCCCGACGACGGGCACTCCTATGGCCACCGGCGATCTCGCCCGACGGCGGATTCGTGGCCTACGTGTCGGACCGCTCCGGCAAGGACGAGTTGTGGCTGCAACAGGTGGGCGGCGGGGGCCCGATCCAGTTAACCCATGACAACGAAAACGAAAAGGTAGAAGCTCCGGCGTTCTTCCCTGACGGCAAGCGAATCCTTTACGAGAGAATCTCCGCAGACACGGGGAAAAGCACCATCGAGGCGATTTCCGCGCTGGGGGGAGAGCCAATGGTGCTGACCGAGGGCGTGGGCGTAAGTCGCTGGGGTTGGACGCCTTCTCCGGATGGGCGCCAGATCGCTTACGTCGAGAGCACGCAAGGCGCCGAGAAGCTGATGACGCTGTCGTCCAACGGCGGCCAGCCGCGAGAATTGCCTGCCTGGGCACGCGTGCGAAACTTGGGCTATAGCAGTCCCGTGTGGACACCCGACAGTCGCTACCTTCTCTGTCCCCTGATGGTGAAACCGGGCGAAGCCGCAAACGCCGAGGAGTGGGAGTGGTTCGCGTTTCCGGTGGACGGTGGCGACCCGGTGGTCACGGGAGCAGGCGCAACGTTGCGCGCGGCGGGACTTACGCTGGCCGAGCCGCGGCTGATGACGGGCGATCGCGTTCTATTTGACGTCGTTGGTGGAACGGCAGGGCTGTCCAACGTCTGGGAAATCCGCCTCGCCCCGGGCTCGTGGCGCGTGCGGGACGTTCCGCACCAGCTCACGTTTGGAACGCTGAACGAAATTCCCACCAGCATTAGTGCCACAGGCACTGTGGCGCTCGAAGTTGGAAGCAATCTCAACGACCTCTATCTGATTCCCCTCGCTGGAACACCCGACGGATTCTGTTTTCGTCGTGGATACATTTGACAACGGCAGATGGCTCGGGGTCTGGCTAGGGCCGCCGGGATCGAAGGCGTCCTTGCGGGTGTATCTAGTCCCCTGGAGGGAGGAGCCGGTACCGCAGTCGGATTGGATAAGAATCCCAGTGCCCGACGGAGCCGGGACCGTCCCTTGGCGCGTTTCCCCCACGAGCAACTTCGTCTACTTCTTCAAGGGATCAAAACTCATGGCGATCCGCTTCGATCCAAAGAGGACCACCTTCAGCGAGCCTCAAGAAGTCAAGTTCGCGCCAGTCTCCGCGATGACGCCGAAGCCCGACGACCTCTGGGCGGCTCGCGGCCCGGGGCTGGTTTTTTCGCGTGAGGAGCTCGGTAATTCCTCTGTGTGGCTGATGAAGTTGCCGCGTTGAGCCGGGCGAGAGATACCATCGCTCCGGGCTAAGAACGGCGTATGGGAAGCGTCGGATCGGGATTCCGAACGCATCGTTGGACACTCGGTAGGTAACCAGAACAGCGTTGTGGGAACCGGCGGGCAGACCGACGGATCACGCGCCGCGTCGATGTTACGCCGGCAACCCTAGACCACGCCCCAACGCGCGCACCTGCCCGAGGTCACCAGCTACACCCTGCCCGCGGTACCGCGATAGGCCGTCAGCAACGGGCCGCCACGACGCGCTATCGGCTCCTGGCCACCCTGATCACACCCCATTCAAAAACAGTCTTCCCTAGCGTTTTCCACGCGATGCAGCCCACCGCCGCCTTCCAGCACCCGGACGCCGCCACACCCCGTGCTATCGTAGAGACGGGAAGATATCGCTCGCTTACAGGGCCAGCCGCGATATCACCCCGATCCAGCTAAACAAGCGCCAACATTCTTACTTAGTATGATCTTTGCGCCTCGACAACCCCGCCACCTAAGGAGCGGCCGCCGAATCACCCTCCAGCGTATTGATTTCAATAACTTTACACGAAATTGGCTTCGGTTGTGCAAAAAGCTTTCAACCTCCCCCATTCCGCCCTCCATGCCCAAATCCGCCCCATCCCGCACAAGCCTATGAAAATCGGCATCGATCTCGGCACCACCAACTCCGCCCTCGCCTACATCGACGAACGCGAAGCCGAGGATCGCGACTTCCCGCCCATCCACATCTTCGAAACGCCCCAACTGGTCGCGCCCGGCCGCACCGAGCCGCGCCGCACTCTGCCGTCGTTCCTCTTCCTGGAAGACGGCCAGCCTGTCGGCGTCTACGCGCGCGAGCAGGGCGCGCTGGTGCCCACCAAGCTGGTACACTCCGCCAAGTCCTGGCTCTCCAATCCCGACGTCGACCGCACCGCCAAGATCCTCCCTTGGGATTCGCCCGAGACCGGCCGCGTGCTCTCGCCGGTGGAAGTCTCGGCACGCTACATCGCCGCATTCCGCGAAGCCTGGGATCGCGCCAAGCAGCTTCCCCTCGCCGATCAGGATATCGTCCTCACCGTGCCCGCTTCCTTCGACGAGGAAGCCCGCGAGCTCACCGTGATGGCCGCCGAGCAGGCCGGTCTGCCCAAGCTGACGCTGCTCGAAGAGCCCGCCGCCGCCTTCTATTCCTGGATCGCCAACAACCTGTCCCAATCGCGCAAGCTGCTTTACGATGGCCAGATCGTACTGGTCTGCGACGTCGGCGGCGGCACTAGCGACTTCAGCCTCATCCGCGTCGAGCGCCAGGGCGATCTGGTCAACTTCACGCGCACCGCGGTGGGCAAGCATCTGCTGCTGGGCGGCGACAACCTCGATCTCACTATCGCCTGGCTGGTGGAAACCAAGCTGGGCGTGCCGCTCTCCATCCGGCAGCGCAGCGGCTTGCGCCGGCAGTGCACCAACGCCAAAGAGCGACTGCTGAGCGATGCCAATTTGAAGAGCGTCGAAATCACCGTGCTGGGCACTGGCTCCGCGCTGATCGGCAAAGCGCTGAAGACCGAAGTGCTGCGCGAAGAGGCGCTGGAACTGGCGCTGGATGGTTTCCTGCCCATCACCGCGCGCGGCGATATGCCCAAGGAAGAAAAGCGCAGCCTCTTCCGCGAATTGGGCCTGCCCTACGTCTCGGACCCCGCCGTCACCAAGCACCTGAACGCGTTCCTCGATAGCGCCGGCCAGGCCCCCGATGCCATCCTGTTCAACGGCGGCTTCTTCATCCCGGAGATCCTGCGCCAGCGCGTGGCCGATGCCGTAGGCCATTGGTATGGCAAGCGCCCCGAGGTCTTCGAGAATCGCGACCTGGACCTCGCCGTGGCCACCGGCGCGGCATATTATTCCTACGTCCGTTCGACGGGCAGCGGCGTGCTGGTGCGGGGCGGACTGCCGCGGACGTATTTCATCGGCATCGGCGATGCCACCGCGGTCTGCCTGGTGCCGCGCGGCGCGGAAGAAGGCGCAACCCTGGAAATCGATAACGAGGCGCTGCAACTGGTGGCCAACAAGCCGGTATCGTTCCGGCTCTACAGCTCGCTCACCCGCAGCGAGGACCACCTCGGCGACGTCGTAGATCTGCCCGCGCTGGGCCCCGATCTGCATACGCACGCGCCGCTGAACGCCGTCATCCGTTTCGGGAAGAAGGCCGGCGAACGGCTCATCCCGGTGAAGCTCGGCGCGCGGTTGACGGAGATCGGCACGCTGGAAACCTGGTGCGAATCCAAGATCAGCGAGAATCGTTGGCGGTTGCAGTTCGAGCTGCGCAAGGCGGCGGCGGAAGCCACTGGCCGCAAGCCCGCGGCGGTGATCGCCGAACAGGCGCTCAAGGACGCACTCACCCTGATCCCGGCGGTCTTCTCACCGGGCGCCAAGTCGCCCATCGCGCCCGAAGAACTTCCGGCCAAACTGGAGCGGCTTCTCGGGCTGGGTAAGAACTCCTGGCCGCTGGCCGCCATCCGCCAACTCGCCGACGTATTTCTGGTGGCGGCCGACGGCCGCAAGAAGAGTCCGGCCTATGAAGCGCGCTGGTTGAACCTGTGCGGCTTCTGTCTGCGTCCCGGATTCGGCTTTCCAGGGGACGATTTTCGCATCGAGCTGGCGCGGCGGGTTTACTCCGCCGGGATCCAATATCCTAACCAGGTGCAGTGTGAAATCGATTGGTGGATCTTCTGGGGACGCCTGGCGGGCGGCATGAACCGCAACCAGCAGAACGATATTTACCAACGGCTATCGGGGTTTCTGCTGCCGCGCGGCGGCAAGAAGCAGCGCCTCAACAGCAGCCTGCTGCGTGAAATGTGGCGCACTGCCGCCAGTCTGGAACTGTTGCCCATCGGCACGAAGGTGGAATTGGGAGATGCGCTGGTGCGCCGCATCAAAGTGGGGGAGTTCCGGGAGAGCGAACTTTGGTGCCTTTCGCGCCTGGGCGGTCGCGAGTTATTCTACGGACCGATCAATCAGGTTGTGCCGCCGGGCGCGGCTGGGCGTTGGGCTGAAGGGTTGCTGCCGGTAAATTTCTCAGGCGTTGGCGATGCCTTGGCGGCCCTCGCGCGGCGCACCGAAGATCCTACTCGCGATCTGCCCAACGCCACGCTCACAGCCATCCGGCGCAAGCTGCAAGGCCTGCCGCATGCGGAGAGCTATCTGGCCGTGTTGGATGGCGAAGAAGAACGCGACGATCGCGCGTTAGGCCGAATCTTCGGCGAAGAACTACCCTCAGGTTTAGTGTTGGTGCCGGGCGAGGAAGCCGTGCAGCCGCCGTCTGCATAGCGCCAGTGCAACCAGCCCCGAACCGATCAGCACGAAATCCGCCGGTTCCGGCGTCTCCGTCAAAATGCGGATCATATCGAGGTTGCCGGGTGTAACGTGGAAGTTCACGTACACCGCCTGATCGCCCGGCCCGATGATCACTTCATCGAGCCTTTCCAGGCCCGCCGTTGTATCGGAGGCTGGAGGGTATATCGTACCGGGCGCACCCAGCAGACCGTCGGTAGCAAAGATGGCCTGATAGCCGATCAGGACGGCGACGATTTTCTCGCCGGGACTAAACGTGATAGATCCCTGGAAGTCGCGATAGTCCAGTCCAGTCGCATCGGTGACCGGAGAGGCGTACAGCAGATAGCTGTTGACCGTAGTGCCCGCGGCGATGGTGCCGCCGGGGAGGTCGGAGCAGCAAACCCAGGTTCCAGGCGATGTGATGCCCGCATTCAAGGGTGCGGTCAGCATGACGCCTTGCTGCTCCGCGAACCCGAAGATGGTGCTGTCGCTCGCGCTGGTCATGATCGCCGCCGGAGGAGACGGCAAGACTTCCACGTCTCCGCTGAAGTAGATAATCGACCCGTAGGCAGGAACCGCAATCAGAACAAACGCGATCAACAGAAGCCGCATAGGGAATGTGTACCACACTTTGACTTGCCCTTCACGGATTTTCGTACTGGTGCTATCGATCCATCTCATGCGCCACCTCGACCTAGCTGAAGACATAAGACCGGAACTCGTGCGCGGCAATCTCGGGCCGTGCGGGCTACGCCCGCCTGCGGCGCCGGATCAGCGTGCCCAAGCCTGCTAAACCCAGGCCCATCAAAATGTAGCTGGCAGGCTCCGGAGTATTCGTGAGTACGCCGTCGTACATCACTCCAAATGGACTTCCGCCCACAAGCTGGTATGCGTCGATCACCAAGGTGTAAGTCCCGGGGGTCAGATTGAGCCCGATTTGAGCGTCCATGCCCTCAACGCAGCCGATCGGCTGACCGGAGCAATTCTGGCCCAGAGTGGCGTTCGGCGCCCATTCTAAAGTGCCCCCGCTGCCAGTGCCGGTGGTAACCGTTCCCGTGTCCAGCCAAACGCCGGCTGTGTCGTCGGCCCAGACATCCAGAACGCCGGCATAGTTGGAACCCGACACCGTGAAGGTCTGGTAGAAGATTGCCGTGGGAGCTCCAGTAATCGTGGTGGCGACGGGATTCTCCGCTCCCGGTGTGCAGAGCCCGGTCAGCGCCACGAATGTATTGCAACCGGTTGCGCCGTAGGAGATCCACTCGGCGCCGGTGGGCGGAGTAGCCCAGACGGGCGATGACATAACGCCTTGGTTGGTCCCGCTGACACTGTTGCTGCCGGTACCCGGCTGGCTAAAGATGTCGATCGTTCCTGCAGTGGCCACTCCGCCGAACTGGGCTGGAATGCCAAGAATCAGAGCCGATATCAACAGGCCCAAGAAGATAGTGCGCGACCCCACGAACGATGTCATGAAACATCCTCCTCTCAGTAATCTACCCCAAATCGCCGCCGGATGAAAGTGAAAACAGAATTATTTTGACCCTTTTTAATACTGGTACTTTTCTTATGTGGGTTCCAGTCCAATCTCGGACAGCCGCGCCAGGGCTCACAGTGGCCTGTAAGCTGAAATAAGCCGATTCGAGTGCCCGAATCGATGTCCGGTAAAGCGCAGTGCCGACAGGCTTTATCGCGCACGGGAAAGACCCGCCTCACAGCACCACGGCCGGGTGGTACAGATTCGGCAACACGGCCTCGCCAATTGCGATCAACTCGCCGTCCGCGGCAACCGCCTTCACATAACGGGTACCCTGCTGTACGCGGAACGGCGAAACGGGGAAGTTGCGCCCTTGCCGGATCTGCCCCGCGGTCAGGGAATCGACGTAGACCGTAGGAAAATCCGGCAGCAGGCGGGCGGCCGGGATCAGGGCTTCGTCCAACAGGTTCTCCGCCGCCATTCGCTGGAGCCGCGGAATCGTGTGGGCTTGCTCCAGGGTGAATTCGGCGGACGCCATGCGCCGCAAGTCGCGCAGGTGCGCGCCGCATCCAAGGGCTTGACCCAGATCGTGTGCAATCGACCGCATATAGGTGCCGCCGGAGCAGTGCGCGCGCAGCCGGGCTTCAGGGCCACGCACTTCGAGCAGCGTCAAGTCGCGGATATGCACGGGCGCGGGCGGCAGGTCCACGGGTATTTGCCGGCGGGCTAAAGCGTATGCGCGTACGCCATCCACCTTTTTGGCCGACACGGGGGGCGGCGCCTGCATGATTTCGCCGCGGAAGTTATCGAGCAGCCGGTCCAGATCGCCGGCGTCAAGGGAGGGTTCGATCGCAGGGGATGTGGGCGCACCGCTGCGATCGTAGGTGTCCGTCGCGAAGCCGAAGCGGATCAGCGCCTCGTAGATCTTATCGCTGCGCGTATAGAACTGCGCCAGACGCGTGGCGCGCCCGATCACCAGCGGCAGCACACCGGTGGCAATCGGGTCGAGCGTGCCCAGGTGGCCGATTCTCTTGGTGTTGGCGATGCGGCGCATCTTGCCGACCACATCGTGCGATGTCCAACCCTGCTCCTTGTCTACGACGATGACTCCGTCCACGCTAAGATTCTCCCACACGCGGCGGGGACCCCGACCGATAGAAACCGCTCCCTGACGGTCGCGGCTCAGCAAGGACATACGCCATCAACGCGGGGATTACCGAGCCGCGACCGCCAGGGAGCGGTTTCCCCCAAAGCTGTTAAGTACCGGGCGCGCCTGAGCCGATTCGCCGCCGGATGTCGCTTTCCCTAATGAGCCGCCAAAACGGCCCGCTTAGGAAAGGACATCATGAAACGCTTCAGCACGCCAAATTGGATCGCAGCGGCTGTTTTGATAGCCGCCGCCGTTTATGGGGAGCCGGCATGGGCCGCTCCCGCGCCGCAATCGGCAAGCGCGGGACTGCCGCGTTTGCTCCGCTTCAGTGGCGCGGTGGGCGACGCCGGCGGCAACGTGCGCGACGGAGTGGCCGCGCTTACCTTCACTCTCTACGAAGACCCACAGGGCGGCCCGCCTTTGTGGTCCGAGACGCAGACGGTGCCGCTCGGTAATCGCGGGCAGTACAGCGTGCTGCTGGGATCCGCCTCGGGCGGACTGCCCCAGGATCTGTTTACCGGCAACCAAGCCCGCTGGGTGGGCGTGCAACCCGGCTGGCCCGGCGCAGCCGAACTGCCGCGTGCGCCGCTGGTGGGCGTGCCTTACGCCATGAAAGCCAGCGACGCCGAGACGCTCGGCGGCAAGCCGGCTTCCGCCTACGTGACAGCCGATCTGCTCCACGATCTGATCGGCGCCGACCGGCCACAGGCCGCGCCGCAGCCCGCGGCCGCCATCGTATCCGATTTCCACGCCGCCGACACACAACCCGCCACCGGCACTGGCAAGAAGAACTACATCCCCATTTGGACCAGCGCCACGGCACAAGGCGATTCCACGCTTTACCAGTCCGGCTCCGGCGCTACCGCCAAGATCGGCGTGGGCACCATCGCGCCGGCCGCCACGTTGGATGTCGACGGTACGATGACGGTCCGCGGGGCGCTCAGTCTGCCGGCCATCGGCACGGCCACGGCCACGCAAGGGACCGCCTCCGATCCGCTCAGCTTTACCGCGTCCGCCTTTAACGGCACTACCGGCGCAGCGCAGGCGCAAGCGTTCACGTGGCAGGCGCAGCCGGCCGGCAACAACACCGCGGCGCCTTCCGCCAGCCTGAATCTGCTGTTTGCAGCCAACGGCGCCAGCGCGGCTGAAACCGGACTGGCCATCGGCGCGAACGGGCTGATCAGCTTCGCCCCCGGCCAGACCTTTCCAGGCACTGGAACGGGCGGCGGCACCATCACCGGTGTGACCGCGGGCACGGGATTGCAAGGCGGCGGCGCCAGCGGCAACGTCGCACTCAACGTGGACACGACGGTGGTGCCCCAGCTCAACGCCGCCAACTCTTTCACCGGCAACCAGTCCATCAACGGGAACGCATCGATCGGCGGCAGCCTGACCGCCACCGGCCCGATCACGGGCGCATCGGTCAGTGCCGGCGCCGGCGCTTTCACCCAGATCGGCATTGGCACCGTCGCGCCGGCGTCAGCGCTGGACGTAAATGGAGCGGCCACCGTGCGCGGCGCACTCAGCCTGCCTGCCGCCGGCACGGCGACGGCGTCGCAAGGCGCCAACTCCGACCCCATCACGTTCACCGCTTCCGCATTCAACGGCACTGCCGGCGCAGCGCAGAATGCCGCCTTCACGTGGCAGGCGGAGCCCGTTGCCAACGGTACCAGCGCGGCATCCGGCAGTTTGAACCTGCTGTTCGCCGCCAATGGCGCGGGCGCGGCGGAAACCGGACTGGCCATCGGCGCGAGCGGGCTGATCAGCTTCGCACCCGGCCAGACCTTTCCCGGCACCGGAACCGGGTCCGGCACCATCACAGGCGTCACCGCGGGCACGGGATTGAAGGGCGGCGGCGCCAGCGGCAATGTCACCCTCAACCTGGATACCACTCTGGTGCCGCAGCTCAATGCCGCCAACTCTTTCACAGCGAACCAATCCATCGCCGGCAACCTCACCGCCAGCGGCGCGGTGACCGCCGCATCGGTGACTACTCCTTTGATCGACGGAGTGGGGGCAATCTTCACCGGCAACATCGGCATGCTCATCAGCACCAGCCAGAATGACGGAATACTGTCCATGGGTCCCTACCCGTTCCTGCATTGCTATGGCGGCTATACGAACACATTCCTGGGGGCTTTGGCCAACGGACAGTTGCCTCCCGGTCCGCCTTTCGCCGAGAACAACACCGGTATCGGGTTTGAGGCGCTTTACAACAACGGCCTGGGAGGGGGCAACACCGCGCTCGGATACATGGCCGGCACAGCGAACATCAGCGGCAGCGGCAACACCTTTCTTGGCGCGGGCGCCAACGCGTCGTTGCAAGGCCTGGTGAACGCCACCGCCGTGGGGGCCGGCGCGATCGTCGGAGAAAATGGCGCCATCGCGCTGGGCACGCCGGGCACGCGCGTCGGCATTGGCACGTCTACTCCGGCGGAGCCGCTGGTGATCCAGGCGGACGACAACGGCTCGGCCCGCGGCGGTCCGGCCGCGCAACTGCAGATCCAGGGCGCTTCCAATCCGGCCAAGCAGTTAATACTTGGCTATATCGCCGATAGCGGTTCCGACCCCGGCTATGGCACCATTCAGGCGGGCGAGGAGTATGTGATGAATACGCCCCTGGTGCTGAGTCCCGGCGGCGGCGGCGTGGGCATTGGAACCACCACGGTGACCCGCGTGTTGACGGTGGGCGCCGGACTGGGCCACACCATCGCCGACGGATACGACACCTACAGCTCGCGGCGCTGGAAGACCAATATCCGGACACTCACGGGCGCGTTGGAGAAGGTAGAACAACTGCGCGGCGTTTCCTACGACTTGAAGGCCAATGGCAAACACGAAATCGGGGTGATCGCCGAGGAGGTGGGCGCGGTGGTCCCGGAGTTGGTGAGCTGGGAGAAGAACGGCAAAGACGCGCAAGGCGTGGACTACACCCGCCTGACCGCGCTGCTGATCGAGGCCATGAAGGAACAGCAGCGCCAGATCGACCGGCAGGAGGCCGAGTTGATGAAAGCGCTCGCGCAGATCCGGGAACTTCAGGGCGGGCCTGCGAGGCCCGCGCAGGCTGCGAGCCTGCCCCACTGACCGCTCCTACTGGAAATTGCGGATCAGCACTACGTCGCTCAACGACCTGCCGCGCGCCATGGCCAACTGCCCATCGGGGGACAAGGCGAAATCGAAGATCTCCTCGGCCGCGAAGTTTGTCACCGGCGCAGGCGCTCCGCCATGGATGGGCTGCCGCCAGACGTTGCCCACGCCATGCTCGGATTTGCGGTACACCAGGCTCTTCCCGTCGGCCGCCCATTGCACCTCCTGCGGCGGGATGTCGAAGGCCGCGAAAGGCGGTCCGCCATCGAACGGCATCACCGCGATCCCGGACGGGGACGAAACCGCGCGCTCGTCGCGGAAGTATACGTACGCGATCAGCTTGCCGTCCGGCGAGACGCGGGGTAACGAACTGGCCCGCTCCGTAATTTGGACCGGCGCGCCGCCATCGATGGGCGCCTTCCACAGAGTGGGTTTGCCGCCGATGGCCGGAGACCAGTCGCGAAACGATCCGTAAACCACCCAGCGCCCATCGGGCGTGGGACATGGGTGCACGTCCAGCGCGCCATGCGTGAGCTGCCGCGGCCGGCCGCCGTCGGCATCCATCCGCCAGATCTTGCCGGACGAGGTGTACAGGATATATTGGCCGTCGCGCGTGGCGGCCATCTCTTCCTTGTAGCCGGTTCCCGTGGTGAGCGACGTGGCGGGGGCGCCATGCAGGCCGAGCGTCCAGATATTACGCGCATCGTTGGCCATTTGAGAATATAGGATGCGTCCCTCGGACCACGCCAGCGTGCCGATGCCCCGCAGGCTGGGCGCGGACACCAGCGCGGCGCGCGCCGGATCGGCCGCGGGAGCCGACCAGATTCCGGCGGCGGTGTCCGCGGCGACCGCGACCAGCGTCCGGCCGTCCGCCGTGATGTCCAGATGCGTGTAGTTGCCGAGATCGTTCGTCACGCGGCGCGTCTCGCCGCTGGGATACGCGGCTTGCCAGATTTGAAAGGCGTCGTATATTTGATTGCTGGCGCTCAGCACCAGGCTGCGCCCGTCCGCCACCCAGGCGATGTCGCTCGAAAAAGTCCATCCCTGCGTGGTCAGCAGGCGTTGGCGCCCATCGGCGACGCGGATGACGGCCACCTTGAACGCATCCGGCGTGAAGAATGACGAATCTCCCGCGAAGCAGGCGATGGTCTGTCCGTCCGGCGACCACGCCAATCCGTGCGGCGAAAAATAGGCGGGCCGCCGGCGCACCGCGATGGCCCGTGCGCCGCTGCCGTCCTGGTTCGCGATCGTCAACGCCGCCTCGCCGCGCAGCCCATCCAGGCGCAAGAACGCGAATCGCATGCCGCCGGGCGCGAAGGCGATCGCGCTGTCTACGCCCGCCAACAGTTTCTTCGGTTCGCCGCCCAGGATCGGCAACTGGTAAAGGGAGCGCGAGCGGTCCGGGGCCTGCTTGACGTAATAGAGATAATTGCCGTCCGGCGAGAAAGTCAGCGCCGTATGCCGGCCCGGTTCGGGCCCGGCCATCTTCAGATCGCTGTTGGCGGCGAGTTGCGTCATCCACAGACTCTCCAGGCCGTCCTCGTCCGCAAAATAGGCGACGAATCTGCCGTCCGCCGAGATGGCCGCATCCGCCACGCTGCCGCGCGCGGTCATGCGGCTCATCTGCATGGAATTGAACGGCGCGCCCGACCGGCCGCGGCCGATCGCCACATAGAGCCCGCCGGCTACGCCCGCCAAGACCAGCACCGCGGCCAGAGCCGCCAGCGCGAGTTTCCACCGCGATCCCGCGATGGGCTGCGCCGCGCCCGTGTCCCCGCGGACCGGCCGACCCTCCAGCCAGGCCCGCACGTCGGCGGCGAAGTCCCCCGCCGAAGCGTACCGCGTTTGCGGCTCCTTGCGCATGGCCTTCAGGATAATCCGGTCCAGCGCTCCGCGACGCGGCGCATCCCCGGGCGGCGAACCCTGTGCGGTCCGCAGGGAGGCGCTGGGAGGCTCCGGCTGGGTTTCGCAAATCAGGCGGCCCACCTCCATCGGGCTGGCGTTCTCGCGGCGGAACGGATGCCTGCCGGCGACGATCTCGTAGAGTACGGTGCCCAGCGAATAGATATCCGTTGCCGGGGTCGGCGGATCGCCGCGCACCTGCTCCGGACTGGCGTACTCAGGCGTCATCAGCCGTCCTGTGAGCCGCCCGGCGGGCGGGTCCAGTTCGCCGGAACCGGGTTCCAGCAGCTTGGCGATCCCAAAATCCAGAAGCTTCGGCGCGCCATCGGCCGTCACCAGAATATTGGCCGGCTTCAAGTCGCGATGGACGATGCGATTGCGGTGCGCGTAATCCACCGCCGAGCAGACCTTCAGAAAAAGTTCGAGACGCTCTGCGAGCGGCAGATCGCGGTCGGCGCAGAACCGGTCGATGGGGCTCCCATCGATATACTCCATGACCAGGTACGGCGCGCCTTGCGACGTGGTGCCGCCATGCAACAGGCGCGCGATATAAGGATGGTTCAGGTCGGCCAGAATCTGACGCTCGGCGCGGAAGCGCCGCAGCATTTCGCGGTCGCGCCCCAGATCCGTGCGCATCAGTTTGATGGCGACTTGCTGCCGGTACTCCCGATCGGCGCGCTCGGCCAGATAGACCGTGCCCATGCCGCCTTCTCCGAGTATCCGCACCAATCGAAAGGGGCCGATCTGCGCGCCGGCCGCGGAAAGCCGCAGCATCGCGTCATCCACGGGTTGGCGAAGCTGCCCCAGGGTGGCGTCGGTGTGGGCGAGCAGTTCCTCAACCTCACGCCGCAGCTCTTCGTCGCCGGTACACGATCGTTCCAGGAATGCGGCGCGCGAGGCCGGGTCGCGTTCCAGCGCCTCGTAGAACAAAGCTTCCACGCGGCGCCAGCGGCCGGGCGCGGGCGCGGGACTCATGGCTGCGCGCCCGCGCTCGCGGGAAGGCTCAGCTCGCGATGCAGCCAGGCCTTGGCCAGGCGCAGTTCCCGATCCACGGTGGCGCGCGAGATGCCCAGCGCTTGGCCCACTTCATCGTAGGTCAAGCCGCCGAAGAACAGCAGTTCCACGATTTCGCTCTTGCGCGGGTCGCGATCGGCCAGCCGGCTGAGCGCGGTATCCAACTCCAGGAGGGCATCCGGCGCCGCGGCCCCTACCATGACCGCTTCGTCGACCGCCACCCGCTCGCCGCCGCCGCCGCGCTTGGCCCGGCCTTGCTGCTTGGCGTGGTCGATCAGGATGCGCCGCATCACGCGTGCCGAAACCGCATAGAAGTGCACGCGATCGTTCCAGTCGACGTCCGCATGCACCAACCGCAGGTACGCTTCGTGGACCAGCGCGGTAGAGGACAACGTGTTTCCGGGACGTTCGGAGCGCAGGCACCGCGCCGCCATCTTGTGCAGCGATTCGTAGACCACCGGCACCAATTGGTCGAAGGCTTGGCTGTCGCCCCGCCTCCAGTCCTGCAGCAAGCGCGTGACTGACTTGGTTTCACCCGGCATGCCGCCACTTAAGGTAATGATACTGTGGAATGCGGGCCGGTGCGGCCAGTTGGGGGCGAGCGAAGCTCGCCGTAGTGGGGCAGGCTCGCAGCCTGCGCGGGCCTCGCAGGCCCGCTCTTCGGCGAGCGAAGCTCGCCCGTTCGGCGAGCGTCGCTCGCCTCCACGGGCTAAAGCCTATGCCACCAAGCCCTGCAAGAAAGCCAGCCAGAGCTTCGAGGCAGGCGGCCTACGAGGCCGCCGCAGGCTGCGAGCCTGCCCCACCAAAAGGCCAATCTCCTGCGCTGACAGGAGCGCCACGGGGGCCACCTAACCGGCTACACGCTCACGACCGGACATGGCGACTGCCGGATAATCGCGTACGCGTTGGTGCGCAGCCGGCCAAAAACCCCAGCCGCCGATCCGCGTCCGATCACCAGCAGCCCCGCATGCCGTTTCTCGGCCATCTCGCAAACGACTTTCGCCGGGTCGCCGGGCTCCACCACCAGTTCCGCCTCGGTGCCGAAGCGTTGTTGCAGACGGGCCAGGTCGTCCCGCACCGCCAACTCCATTTCCCGCGTGCGTGCGTCCTCTTCCGCGGCGGCGGCTGAAGAGGCCATCACGTGTACCACCGTGAGCCGCGCTCCGAACTCCTTCTGCATCGCCGTGGCCCATTCCAGGGCCTTGCAACTTTGGGGGCCCAGATCGATCGCACACAGGATCTCCCGGAACGTCATGGGCTCCACCTGGGGCGCTTCTTCCAGATGTACGCCTGTCCACACCGGACAATCCGCGTCGTGCAGCACTTTGGCCGTGATCGAT
Source organism: Bryobacteraceae bacterium (assembly GCA_050008575.1). Classification (GTDB taxonomy): domain Bacteria; phylum Acidobacteriota; class Terriglobia; order Bryobacterales; family Bryobacteraceae; genus Bog-159. The sequence continues at coordinate 12,690 of JBEKMJ010000062.1, read as the reverse complement.
CCCAGAATGAATTGCCGGAATGGCCCGTACCCGTGCGTGGGCATCACGATGAGGCCCACATTTTCCTCGTGGGCAAATTCCACGATCTGCCGCGCCGGATCGCCTTCCAGGACCATCCGCTTGGCTTCGGTGCCCGCCAATTCGCCCGCCAGAAACGTTTCCAGTTCCTTCTCCACCTGGGCCGCGCGATTGGTGTACAACTCCGTCAACATCGATCCGCCGATCTCCAGGGCGCCAAATTCATAGTGCGGCGGAGTCAACACATGCAACAGGGTCAGCTCGGAGTGAAAATGGTCCGCCAGCGTCTTGGCGTACCGCGCCGCTCCCAGCGACCGCTCCGAAAAATCCACAGGCAATAAGATCTTACTTAAAGGCTTCATAACGTCCCCTACACCTCGGCGCGTCGCCGCGCCGCCTTCACTTCTGTCCCTTGCTCTCCACGACGCCCAAATCCGTCAGTATCTTAGGCGCCGGCTCTTCCATCGCCAGCAGGCTATGGCAGGCACCGCAGTCCTGCGTCACCTTCCGCCCATCGGCACTGGCATGGCTGTCGTCGTGACATCGGAAGCACCCTGGAAAATCCGAGTGCCCGATGTTATTCGGATATGTCCCCCAGGCGATTTTCATTGCCGGAAAAACATTCCGGTTGTATAGAGCGAGTAAGCTCATTCCGGTCTTCGTCACTTCCGCCTGGCGTTCCTTATAAATCGCGGGATAAGTGTCGCGATAGAAAGCCGTCAAAGCCGACGGTATCCGGGCCGCCGCCTCCTCCCGGCTGGCATACGCCACCTTCAAAATCTCCACGCTCTTCTTCTTTGCGAACGGCAGGCTGGCGGATAGATCGCCCGCGAACATGGCCTCGTCCACCGCCCGCTCCGGCAGCTTATAACTATGCGACGGCCGGTTGTGGCAGTCGATGCAATCCATCTCCCTGATGGATAGCCCCTTGCCGTCCGCCGCGGCGCCCTCCGCCCGGTACACCGTCTTTCCGGCCGGTCCGCCGTACTCGATCCACGGGATGGTCTGGCGCTGCGCATCGGAATGGCCGTAGCGGATATGCACGCCGGGCCCCAGGTGCGTGCCGTGGATCCCAATCCCTTTGTTGCCGCCGCCGATCTTCATCAACAGCACCGTTTTGGTCGGCGAATTGTTTTCGTCGTCGCCGAATTTGTCGATGATCCGCAGCCGGTCTTCGCCGTACTTCTGCGGCCAGTGGCAGGCTTCGCAGGTCTCCCGCGCGGGGCGCAAATTGTGTACCGGAGTGGGAATGGGCGTCTCGTAAGTGTGGAACATCACCGCGAACACCTGCCGGATTCCGGAGAGCTTGCTGCGCACAAACCAGGATTCCCCCGGCCCGATGTGGCATTGCACGCATTCGACGCGGGAATGCGGCGAGCTCTGATACGCCGTGTACTCCGGCTGCATCACCGTGTGGCAGGTCTGCCCGCAAAACGATTGGGTCTCCATGTACGAGACCGCGCCGTACGCCAACTGGCTGGCGATCACGATGTTCGCGAACGTGGTCACGCCCACAAACGAGATCAGCCGCCGGAACTCCATGTTCTTCAGGTTCAACGGGGGAAAGGCGGCCGGATACAATCCCCGCCGCCGCTCTCCCCGGTTCTGCCGGTAGATGCCCAGCGGAATCAGGATCAGTCCCAAAAAGAACAACGCCGGCAGCAACATGAACGCGAGGATCCCGTTATAAGGGTTGTGTATCTCACCACGCATGGTGGTGGGCAACAGGAACAGCCAGAACACCGTAGCCGTGGTGACTACCACGACTCCGATGAGGCTGATCCAGTTATTGGAAAGATGGACCAGCGGAGAGAGTTGGATGGGTATCTTGCCATTGCGCGCGTCGCTCATTTGGATATTGTCTCGCGGCCCGCCACGTTGGCGGTGGCATCTTCCCTTTCAGGATCGGGCTCCGCTTCGTGCGGTTCCTCTTCCTTTACGCTCACACCCGTCAGCCAGGCAGTATCCATCGGATAAACGTCGGGATCGAAGATCACGGTGTAGAAATGCCAGACCACGATCGCCAGGGTAGCCAGCAGCGCTTCGTAGAAGTGCACCGACGTGGCCACGTCCAGCCATAACTTGGGGAACAGGGCCAGCATCAGGTTGTTGCCCCAAAGCATCAGCCCCGTCACGATCATGACCATGGCTCCCCAAACCACCGCCCAATATTCCGCCTTCTCGATGTAACTGTGAGCGGAGCGGCCGGGCGGCGCCGAGCGCAGTCCGACGTTATAGCTGAAGTTGGCCAGCGCTTCGCGCGCGTCCCGCGCTTTGGGGAAAAGCTCCATCCAATGCCGGCGGAGACGCCGGTTCGACACCAGCGAAATCACGTGCGTGAGCGATACGGCGACGAAGACCAACGCCGCGATGCGATGCACGATACTGCGCAGATTACCGTCCCGCAACAGGGACGGCCGCGCCCACCATTGGTCCGAGTACTTCAGGGCGAAGCCGGTCCAGGCCAGCGTGACAAACGAAACCACCAGCAGCGCGTGTTCCACCCGCTCGAAGGGCAGCATGCGCAGGTTCGGCCGGCCCGGCAGGCCGTCGCCGCCGCGCCGCCGCGCGCCGCCGTTGCCGCGCAGCCGCAGCAGCTTGCGCACCCAATCGCCGCCGTTGTGCAGCAACATCAGTCCGATGGTCAGCGGGATCATCAGCAGGTAGAATTGCCGCACCCAAGCCATGGCCGGCGCTTCCCGGCCGCCTTGCGCCACGTGCACCTGGCTGATCGCAAAACGCCTTCCGGCACCCTGGTGGCACTTGCCGCAAGTCGCCGCCAGGTTTTTAGGATTCACCTTCGACCGCGGATCGGCCGACGGCAGAATGTTGTGCACGCCGTGGCAACTCGCGCAATTCGCCACCGTCTCGCTGCCTTCTTTCGCCGCCAGTCCATGGAAGGAAGCGTCGAAGCTCACCACGCGGTCCGCCGGAAGGTTGAAGCGCCGCGACAACTGCACGTTTCCGTGGCAATTCCCGCAGGTATCCCGGATGTTGCCGGCGTACACCATCGACGCTTTGTTGCTGGGCGCCAGGATGGAATGCTCGCCGTGACAATCCGTGCAGATCGGCGCTTGCGAAATGCCCTTCGCCAGCGCCTGCCCGTGTACGCTGGTGCGGAACTGGTCGGCCACTTCGCTGTGGCACATGCCGCAAGTCTCGGGAACCTTCTCCCGGAATTCGGCCTCCTTGGGCCGCAGCAATTCATGCGCCGCGCCGTGGCACACTCCGCAGTCCGGCGCGGCGCCATTGCCGTTCTTAGTGGCTTGCCCGTGAACTCCGCGATCGTAGTCCGCTTGTTGGCCTTGATGGCACTGGCTGCAGACCGGTTTGGGCACGTTCGCCGGATGCGGATATTCATCGTGTTTCAAGTGGCACGAAGCGCAAGCCACGTCGGCGTGCGCGCTCTTCGCCAGCTTGGCCCCCTGATCGTCATGGCAAGCCGTGCAAGCCGAGTTGTCCGCCGCGCGGGCCGCCGCCGCGGTCGCGGCCATCCAAAACGCCAGGCTGGCCACGGCCACACAAATTTCCCACGCGCTTTTTCGTGCCCTGTTCATTTGTCTCTCTTGAACCGGAAGCCGGACGCCGGAAATCGCACCGCGACGTTGGAAGTCCGGCTTCCGACTCGTGACTCCCGCTCGATGTTTTCCGCCTTAATACGTCGGGACGTTATTCCAGACCTGGTACAGATAGATGGCAGCCAATGCAATGCCGTAGACCGCTACCACGACGGTCAGCGTCTTGCCCCAGCGATCAATCGACTCCAGCCGGTGGGCTAGCGACATCTGTTGCACCGTTGCATTGCCTTCCAGGTGGATGGAATCGTCTTCCTGGCTCGAAACCGACTTCCGGTAGATGACCAGAAATACCACAACAATAGCCAGCACGCCCCAAAAAACGGCGTATGGCAGTAAATTGACGTTCATAGTGACCTCCTCTTAAAGTTGAACTGAAATGGGCCTGTTGTTTGGCCGGTTGGGTAACGGCCGTCCGAAATCCTTGCCAGTGGCTTCTTCGATGGCTTCCACCACCAGCATCAGATACGCGTCCAGCGCGCACTGCACCTCCTGGCGAACAGCGCAGCTTGCATCGCTCTCCAGGGAGGTACACACCGAGCATACGTGCCGCCGGATGGCGCTCACATAATCTTCCAGGTTGTCGCTTTGGGTGGCTTGGATGGCTTGGGCTACCTGCGGGAACAGCCGGAACAGCGCGCACTGGCCGGGTTCCTCCAGCCCGCATGTCCCGTCCATCTTGCGGTCCGAGCACACTCCACAAATCCGGTTGCGTACCAAGGCTTCAAGCTCGGCCAATGTGCGGTCCATGTAGAATCCCTCCTGGAAGCCGACATCAGTGCACGCCGGATTCCAAGGTTCGGATTCTATAACTATTGTGTTTTGTATCGTTTTGCGCCTAAGATGGGGAGCTCTGGGGATATTGGCGCAGCAGAGACAGACTTCTTGTGGGAAATAGCACCCAGAGCGGCGTCGGTCTGCGGCTGGGGAACTCGCAGAGCGGCCGCCATAATGGCCAACAGAACGGTGCCGGGGGGATCGTCCGGAGACACCAGCGACACGATCCCCGCTTCCCAGGCGTTCGACAGGTGCGCGGGATCTTTCCGCGAAAGCAGCACTACCCGCTCCGGATACGGCAGGGGTAGCGATACCCGGTTGAGACACCCCTCATCCATCACCAGCACGCACCTTTCACCCGGCCTCGGCGTGTCGACACTTTCCACGTGCCATGGACCGCTGCGCACCAGCGCGTCGCGCAGGGCCGTCTGATACGCCGAGTCCATGATCGCGAGCTGAACTGTTTGCATGATGCCCGCTCCGCCCGGAGCCCTCGCCTACTTCTTCTCCGTGTAGCCTTCCAACGACTGATGCTCTTTGTAGTACTTTCCCGCCTCGGTCAGTTCCTTGGGCTTCGCCTTGGAATCCACGTGGCAGAACGTGCACGTTTTCTTGGTAAGCTTTACGTACTCCGGCTTGCCGAAGGACAGCGTCGAACTCACCAGAAACCCTCCCAGCAGGATGGCGGCGGGAACGGCGTATTTGATCTTCAACATGAAACCTCCGTTCCGCCATTCTGCAATTGGATCGCCACCTATCGAACCTGCGATTTGCTCTTGCACGCCGCGCTTTCCGCGTGCTTCAGGCCGCTTCTCCGGGTGAATTGCCCCCTCTATCTTCAAGTCTTTGGGCCAATTAACGCACAGCCGATGCAGTCGCTTATAATGAAGTATTACCAAACAATGTCCAAGCTGACGCCCGAGTGGCAGCAAACCCGCATCCTCGAAGCCGTCTTCGACCAATTATCGGACGCGCTGGTCCTTTATTCGCCGGATTTCACCATAACCGGAGTCAACCGCGCTGCTGAAAAACTCTTCGGTATGGCCTCCGAGGATATGATCGGCCGCCATTGCCAGGAAGTCTTCCGCTGCGGCGTTTGCGAACCCGGCTGCGGAGTTCTGGTGGGGCTCAATCAGTCTCCTTCCGCGCCGCATTCCACCATCCGGCTGCACACCGATAACGGCATGGAGCGCCTGGTGGTCATGCGCACCACCCAGATGTTCGACGACCAGGGCCGCGTGGAAGGCGTGGTGGCCACCATCAAGGACGTCACCGAAGAAGCCGCCCCGCAGAAGCGCGAAGTGATCGCCGAATCGCCCCTCATGCGCGAAGCGCTCAATTTCGTGCGCCGCGTAGCCGCCAGCGAAGCCACCACCATCCTGCTCGAAGGCGAAAACGGCACCGGCAAGGACCTCATCGCCAAGACCCTGCATTACCAAAGCGCCCGCCAGGCCGAGCCGTTTATCTCGATCAACTGCGCCGCCATCCCGGAAACGCTGCTCGAGAGCGAATTGTTCGGCTACGAGAAGGGCGCGTTCACGGATGCCCGCCAGCAGAAGCGCGGCATCTTCGAACTGGCCGATAAAGGCACGCTCTTTCTCGACGAGGTTGGCGAGATCCCGCTCATGCTGCAGGCCAAGCTGCTGCGCGTGCTCGAAGAGCAGAACTTCCGCCGTTTGGGCGGCCTAAAAGATATCCAGCTCGACCTGCGCGTGATCGCCGCCACCAACAAGAACCTGCGCGAAGCCGTGAAGGAAGGCGCCTTCCGGCAGGATCTCTATTTCCGCCTCAACGTCATCCAGATCGTACTGCCCCCCATGCGCGACCGTCCCCAGGATATCCTGCCGCTGGCGCGCTTCTTCATCGAGCATTACAACCGCAAGTTCCGCCGCGGCATTGAGGGCGTCTCGCCGGCCGCCGGAGATTTGCTGTTGGCGCACGATTGGCCCGGCAACGTGCGCGAGCTGCGCAACGCCATCGAGCGCGCCATGATTCTGGAAGAGTCCACTTACATCATGCCGGCCAGCCTGCCCATCGCCATCACCCGGCCGGACGGCCAGCCGGCCAACGCCGCGCCGCGCTCGGACATCCCCAGCGAAGGACTCTCGCTTGAAGACAACGAGCGCATGCTGCTGGCCCGCGCGCTGGAAAAGACCGGGGGGAACCAAACACAGGCTGCCCGGCTGCTGCGCATTACGCGGGATACGCTGCGGTATAAGATGAAGAAGTTCAATCTGCGGTAGCACGGGCTTCAGCCTGTGGACTGTGGCGGCGGAAGTCGGGAGACCGAAGGTTTATTCGCTGAACGAGAGCGTTGGCGTCGGCCGTGCGGATGAATGACAGTCAAAAGTGGCCTGTCCGAATCGGGCGAGCGCGCAGCGCTGGCCGTCGTTCTTGGCCCGCAGCCACACGCCCAGGACGCCTGTGACGCGCAACCCGGCGTGTTCGGCCGCATTGCGTCCGTCTCTCTCGTCGAGCAGAATTAGATCCGCAGACAATTCGGTAGTGGGTCAGTTTGGTTTTGTGCCGCAGATAATCCTGCCCAACGCCACGTTATTCACAAAATGGAGGGCGGGCAATTCTGCCCGCAGCCGGCTTTCAGCCGGCTAAGGCGAGCGTAGCTCGCCTGTGTCGGCAGAAGTGCCGACACGGCACGCCGGGGGCGTGCGCCACGAGTGCTACCCAACTGAAATGGCCAATCTCCAGAGCCGGCTTTCAGCCGGCTCTGGCCGCCTGAAAGGCGGCTGCGGCCAAGATTGGCCGCCCTCCAAAAACCAAATTGACCCACTACCGACAATTCCAACGCCAGCGCTGCCAACAGTCGCACGATGTTGTTCCCAAGCAGCGAGGGGAATCCGGATCTCGCCGAATTGGCTTCGGAGTAGACTCAGCCGCCCGATTATCGCAAGATTCGAAATCGGCGAGGTATTACTCACTACGAGCATAGGAGAGGTGTTCAGCCAACTCCGCGCCGCCGTAATGCCGTGCGATTCCTCGTAGCCCCACAATTTCGCCGAAAGCCATCCGATTCATCTCCGCGAGTTCGGCCGCTTTGCCGAGGGAGAGCGCTCCTTGCGCATAGAGCGCGACGGCGAGTTCGGTCCGTAGCCGCTGCGCGATCTCCGCCTCGGGGATGCGGAGGCCCTCAATCACCGAGTCCGGGATATTCAGGATCATCCCCATTCCTTCACCATACCGCGGTGCGCGGACTAACCGCCACCTGTGGGATTCGGAGCCTGTGAGCCGGTAGGCGGAGCGGTACTCCACGTTTTGTCCTTCTGTCTTCCGACACCTCCCGACTCTTCCCCATGATATCTTCATACGTGATGCCTTCCCGCCGCATTATCCAGCTTGGCGATCCCTTGTTGCGCACCGTTTCGGCGCGGGTAAGCGCACCCTCTGACGCGGCCCCCGTGTTCGCGGACCTGCGCGACACGCTCCACGAGTTCCGCCGCGCGCATGGCTTCGGGCGCGGCATCAGCGCGGTCCAGATCGGCGCGCCGCTGCGGCTCATCTACATGGAATTCGAAGGCACGGCTTACGCCCTGCGCAATCCGGAATATGAATTTCAAAGCGAGGAAAAGTTCCGGCTGTGGGACGATTGCTTCTCCTTCCCCGGCTTGCTGGTGCATTTGGAGCGCAGCCAGAGCGTGCGCGTGCGCTACGAAGACGAGCAGGGGGAAGTGCGGCGCGTGGAAGCGGCGGGTTCGCTCTCCGAGTTATTGCAGCACGAAATCGACCATTTGGACGGAGTTCTGGCGATCGACCGGGCGCTCGACACGAACAGTCTCTGCACTCGCGATGAATATGTGCGGCGGTTCGGGGCCGCCCGATGAACAAAGCGAAAGCCGCGGGGCCGCACTGGATTGTATGGGCGCTGGTAGCGGTAGTTGCGGCCGTGCTGGGCGTCTATGCGCAGACGCGGGCGTTCGCCTGGGACGAGGGCTGGCACCTGGTGGCGGCGCAGTCCATCGGCCGCGGCAAGCTTCCCTATCTGGATTTCTGTTTCCCGCAGACGCCGCTCAACGCCTTCTGGAACGCCGGCTGGATGCGCGTCTTCGGCGAAACCTGGCGCACCGCGCACGGCGTAGCCGGAGCCATGACCGCGCTGGCCGTGCTGCTGACCGCCGGTTACTTGTTGCGCCGCTTCCCGGAACCGGGATGGCGGCTGGCGGCGTCGGTCACCGGGGTGTGCATCTTCGGTCTGAACATCATGGTGGTCGAATTCGGCACCATCGCGCAGGCCTACGCGCTGTGCCTGTTCCTGATTGTCTCCGCTTTTCTGTTCACCGTGGCGGCGGTGGATCGCGCCGGGCCGTGGGTGGCGGGCGCCGCCGGTTTGCTGGCGTCCGCCGCCGCCAACTGTTCGCTGCTGACCGCGCCCGTGGCCCCTGTATTGCTGATCTGGATGTTAATCTGCAACCGGGCTGGAAGCCGCTGGGCCAAGCTGGGCGCCTTCGCCGCGGCCGGTGCGGCGCCCTGCGTGCCGTTGGCATGGCTGTTCGCCAAGGGACCGCAACAGGCGATCTTCAACGTCCTCCACTATAATCTGCTCTACCGCCAACGGGAATGGAGCGGCGCGGTGGCGCATAATTTCGATGAATGGTTCGCCTGGATCGGCTCCCCGCAGGCGTTGATGCTGGGGCTGCTGGCGCTGGCCGGTGTGTTGTTCATCCGCAAGCGCAGCGGCTGGGAGCCCGCGCAACGCCGCGAGTTCTATTTGTGCGCCTGGCTGGCACTGGCTTTGATGGCTCACATTTCGACCGCCACTCCCACCTTCCGGCGGTATTATCTGCTGGCTGTGCCGTTTCTCGCGATGCTGGCGTGCGCCGGGCTGTACGACGTGGGTTCGCGGCTGGCTGCGCCCGACCATCCGTGGTGGCCGGTGCTGATCGTGTGCCTGCTTACCGGCGCCTGCCTCACCAAGCGGCTGACGGAGGGATGGGAGGACTTCTCCTGGCATACCGCGGAGAACATTGCCGCTAAGGTGAAGCAGGTGACGCCCCTGAAAGCCGTGCTCTATGCCGATGAACCCACTTACTTCATCACGCGGCACGTGCCTCCCTCGGGCATGGAACTGGCGGATTCGCACAAGCTCGATTTCCCTCCGGCGATGGCGCGCGAATTCCACGTGATCCCGCAAAAGGAGTTGGACCGGCAAATCAAAGCGGGCGTCTTCGACGCGATGGAGATCTCGGACGACGATACGCGCGTAGACAAGCTGGGGATCCGAGACAGGTATGCGCATTCCGCCGAGGTGGAAGAGACGGATGTTTTTTGGGGCAAGAAATAAAGTGGCTTGCGGCAGGGCTTCCGCGCGCTCTTCGACGATGCTACCATGCTCCTCATGCGGATCTTTCCCTTCCTGATCGCCGGCCTGCTGCTTGCCCAGCCCCCATGGCCGCCTCCCGGCATGCAATGCCCGCAGCGCACGCTGGTCCTATTTGAGCGTGGTCCGAATTGGGAAAAGGCTGCCCAGGTCGCCCCCCAACACTTGGCCTACATCTTGCGGCAGATGAAATCCGGCAAGGTTCTTTCCGGCGGTCCTATGGAAGGCGACCAACCGGCCGCCGCCATGTTGTTCGCGGCCGGCGACTGGGGCCAGGTGGAAGCCATTTTGAAGGATGAGCCGTTCACGCACGAGGGCGTGCTGAAGGTCGCGAGCCATAACGTGTGGAACGCGTGTGAAGCGGCCAAGTGATGCGGCGGAAATGCCGGCAGAGGCTTTTACCCCGGCTGGTTCCGGAAGATCTGGCGCATGACGCCGGCAAATCGGGGGGCGGCGTGCACGAAGTCCCGGTCACGCATGGCGCCGAATGCCAAGGCCAGCTCTAAGGCATCCACGAAGTCGCGATTTCGATGTTCCATCACATCATGCCACGCCAAAGTGACATATGTCTTCAGCCTTCAACGTCCGGCTTGTTCTCGGCGATCAGCCTCCGGGCCTCTTTCAGCCGGTCCTGCAATGGCGGTGGAAGTTGCGTACCAGGGCCGGTGTAAACTTCGACGCGGGGTTGATTCCGCGCCGGTCTTTTTTCATTTCCGATTTTCTTTTCGTGTCCTCTGTTCGCAAAATAATGTCAAGCCACCAGCAAGATCTTCCCGAGACCACCCTTCTCCGCCGCTGCTTGAGCCTCGGCCGCCTCACTGAGTGGCAGTTTCAGGCTAATCGGGATTACTAGCTTGCCATCTCGCGCCGCCTCGGCCATGAACTCGAGCGTTTTCCTGTCGAATTTCGAGAATACTGCCACCACCTTTACAGATGGGTGTTCCGCGGCGTTCCGCGGTGCCCCGACAACCGATGCATAGACTCCTCCCGGCTTGACCTTGGCGATCAGCTTCTCGGCGGTTCTTCCGCCGACTGTATCCGCCACCGCATCGAGCGGCGGAAGACTTGCAATAGCGGTGTCGTCGTCGGTTGCCACGACCAGATCCGCGCCGACTGTCTTCGCGTCGTCGATCTGCCTCTTCAAAACCCCCGCGATCACAGTCGCCCAGCGTGCCTTCGCGGTGAATACCGCCGAACGCCCGACACTTCCAGCAGCACCTACGACGAGAACCGTCTGGCCGGCCTTGATCCCCGTAGCTAAGAGGAGTTGGTTGCCAGTCGTCGTCACCAGCGGCAACGCCGCCGCCTGGAGCAAATCGAGCCCTTTGGGAACTTTCGCCAGAATCGCGGCTTTCACGGCACAAAGTTCGGCGTAAGTATCGTCCGCCATAGCGAACACCTGGTCGCCGGCAGAAAAGCCTTCCACTCCCGGCCCAATCTTGACCACAGTGCCCGCGATATCGACTCCTATAAGCCCCGGGAACTTGATGGGATAAAAATCTTTGGTTAATCCAGCACGTCGCTTGTAATCGATCGGATTCACGCTCGTGGCAGCGACCCGCACCAGCACCTCGCCCGGACCCGGAACCGGGTCGGGGTATTCTTCGAACTTGAGTACTTCAGGACCGCCATATTGGTGGACAACAACTGCTTTCATCTCTCATCTCCTTAGCTCGCAGTGTATTCCCTTTCTATCCACGTCGAAAAATGGTCGAAAATAAGCCTCACACAGGGACATCCTTTGCGAGGGGTACTTAGTTAGTGTGCGGCCAGGTTCAACGCTTCTGGTACGGGTGGAAGATGTAGTCCTTCGCCTTCACGGCCACATGGCACGAGTGTCCGCAGTCTTTAGCGGCCGTGGGATCGGCAGTGAACTTGTCCGATGCGGCGTCGTAGTTGAACACCGCGTATCCCCAGCCGCCGGTTTTCGGAAATTTCTTGCTGTCCTTCTCCATCACGAAAGCCTGCTTAAAGACATCGGGCACATCCACTTCGAAAGGCGCTTCCGTGCTCTTCTTCGGTTTCCACTGGAGCTTCACGATCATGGATCCCTGCGGAAAGGGCTGTCCGTTTCCCGGAACGCCGGCCTTATACTTCTTGATCATCGCCGGATTGGCGACGATTACCTTAAGCACTTCTTCGGTGCGGGCGGAAGAGACCACAGACCAGTCCTCGTATCCCCTGAAGTCGGAGAACGCGATTCCGCCCGGCGATCTCAGCGAGTACTTATCCTTGTCTTGGCCCTGCGCGTAAAGGACCGCGCCGCCCAGGATGGCAAGCAGTGCCGTGGCCGCAACGATGGTAAAGGCCGCGATATGTTCTACGGCGGTGCGCGTTTCTATCTTTTGTTTTTGTTGTACTTGCGCCGAGGATTCCGTCAGAAGTCCAGTCATGGTGTGCTCTCCTTCACCAAAAAAGTTTTCTAAACCCGATCAACGTGCGTCTCGATCAATTGTAATTAAAGTGGAACGTCACCCTGTAGCTAGTTGAGCTTGTGCAGTTTCCCCGTGTTCTATCGTTCGCGCCAGTGGGCTCGCACTAAGCGGACATCCGTAAGCGTTTAAATCCGCATCCCATCCGGGCCGGGCGTTAACCATACGTGAATTCCGGCTTGCTCTGTCCGACCTCGATAATATAACCGTCAGGATCGCGGATGTAGCAGAGCGTCTCGCCGTACTTGTCCCTCGGCTCGGTGATGAACTCGGCTCCTCGACTCCTCCATAACTCATAGCACGCTTGAATATCCGCAACGCGGATATTCATAAAGGCGCTCATCTTATCCGGGTCGGGGACGCTGAGCGTTACCGACGGCTTCTCGGGGGTCGGCCCGCCACCGACGTTGACAATGAGCCACACATTCGCGATCTGAATGTACCCAGGCGCGCCCTTGCTGTCACCTCCGCTCAGAATGCGACCGCCGAAGACCGTTTCGTAGAAGCGAGCCGATCGGCCGATGTCGGCGACAGTGAGAAAATATGCGACGGTGAACCC
>JBEKMJ010000061.1:0-63863 GCA_050008575.1 Bryobacteraceae bacterium | reverse complement strand
TTGGCGATCTCGAGTTCCTGCGCGGCACGGCGATCCGCTTCCAGTTTCTCCGCCAAAGCGCGGCGTTGGGCCTCGACTTCCCGGCTGACTTCGTCGAAGCCCACCAGCGCGAAGGAGTTGCCGTCCAAGTCCTTAAAGCGAGTGAAGACGGCGCCCCAGATGGGTTTCTCTTCGGCGGCCGGCGTGGGAGGCTCCGCGGCGGGCCGCTCATACTTGAACCGGCGCAGGCGCGGTGGATGACCGAAGCGTACGCCGCGGTTGCGCCATTCGTGGAACTTAGCCAGGACATCTTCGGTAACGAAAGCCACCTGGGTGGCCCGGCCGATCAGCTTGTACTCTTGGGTGCCGCGCTTGGGGGCGATCAACATAAGGACCGCTGAGCCGTCGGGTGGGGAAACGGCTACCCAGCGGCCAGCGGAGCCGAACTTGGCGTCGAAGGCCAGATTGAATCCGAGCTGGTCGAGATAGAAGCGGAGGCTGCGGTCCTGGTCGCGGACGTAGATATTGATGGCGTGGATGCGGAGGTGGGGTGTGGGCGCGGGCGCGTGGTCCATCGATGTGATTATATGCCCGCGGGCTACTTCAATTCGATGAAACTGCCGGTGTCGCTACCGGCCGGGCGCATCTGGGCCGTCAGGGTCCTCTTTGCCTTCGCGTGCCGGTCGATTTGCAGCCTGGCGTTGGCGGGGGAGAAGCCCACATAGCTGGACTTGACGACGAGGCGATAGTTCCCGTCCGGAATGCCGGTCAAGTCGAAGTGCCCGGCCTCGTCGGTCTCTGCGACGGCAATGAGATTATGATCGGGTTCCGTGAAAATGCCGACGCAGGCGTCTATGGGGAGACGCTGCGCGTCCTGCGCGACGCCGCGAACCCGGGAGACTGGTAAGCTCTCGCGTTCGATTGGATTGCGGTTTTCATAGGTCAGGTCTTTGCAGTCGGTTCGCGGCTCCTGAGCAAGGGCGGCTAAGGCGAGACCGAAGTAGCATATGCAGACGCGCGTTGGCGATTTCATGCGACCTGTCTTTCTTTGCATTTCCGGACAGGCGGGTCTGGAGACCCGCCGCAGGCGTGGACGCCTGCCCCACGGCTTAGAAGGTATAGAGCGGGACGCCGGCCACTTCTTCGGCGGGCTCGGAACCGGCGGCGACAGGCTGCGCTTCGGCGTTTACAGGGCGGTAGTAGATGCCCGTGTCGCCCAGGTAAACCTCCAAATCGCCGGGGCGGGGAAGCGCGCCCTGGATGAGCGCTTCCGAGAGCGGGTCTTCGATGAACTTCTGCAAGGCCCTGCGGAGAGGCCGCGCGCCATAGCTGCGATCGGCGCAGGTTTTTTCCAGCAGGTATTTGGCGGCGTCCGGGGTCAGCCGGATCTTGAGCTGCTTGGCCTCCAGATTCACGTTGATCATATTCACCATCAGGCCGATGATCTTGAGCAGGTCGTCGTCGGTGAGCGAAGTGAACAGAATGATGTCGTCCAGGCGGTTCAGGAATTCGGGGTTGAACGCGCGCTTCACTTCGGCGCGCACCATATCCTCGATCTTGGACGGAATGCCTTCTCCCATGGGCGCGGAGAAGCCCAGGTGGCCGCGCTTCTCGAGGAACCGCGCGCCGAGGTTGGAGGTCATGATGATGATGGTGTTCTTGAAATCCACCTGGTTGCCCAGGCCATCGGTCAACTGGCCGTCTTCAAAGACCTGCAGCAGGATGTTGTAAATATCCGGGTGGGCCTTCTCGATTTCGTCGAGCAGGATGATGGAATAGGGCGAACGCTTGACGCGCTCGGTCAACTGGCCGCCCTCTTCGTAGCCCACGTATCCGGGAGGCGAACCGATCAACTTGGAGACCGAATGCTTCTCCATGAACTCGGACATATCGAAGCGGATGAGCGATTTTTCGCTGCCGAACAGGAAGGAAGCCAGGGCGCGGGCGACTTCCGTTTTGCCGACGCCGGTGGGGCCGAGGAAGAGGAACGAACCGGCCGGGCGGGCGCTGGCCTTCAACCCAGCGCGGGAGCGGCGAATGGCGCGGGCGAGGACCGAGATGGCCTTCTCCTGGCTGATGATGCGCTTGTGCAGCTCTTCTTCGATGCGCAGCAGCTTGGCGATCTCTTCTTCCTTAATGGCGGTCATGGGCACGCCGGTCCAGCGGGCCACCACGTCCTCGATATCGTCCTTGGTGACGATGCCGGTGGAGGAATCGTCGAGATTATACTTTTCGCGCAACTGGCGCATGTTTTCGCGCTCTTTGCGCTCCTCGTCGGAGTAGAAGCGGGCCTTCTCGAACTCGTGGTTGGCGATGGCGTTCTCCATGCGGTGCACGATGAACTTGATGCGCTTCTGAATGTCGGCTAGATCGCTGGGCAGGGTAGTCTGGCGCAGTTTGACGCGCGCGCCGGCTTCATCGATCAGGTCGATGGCTTTGTCGGGCAGGAAGCGGTCGGGAATATATCGGCTGGAGGTGTAGACCGCCGTCTCGATGGCATCGTCGGTGTAGCCGACCGCGTGGAATTTTTCGTAGCGGTCCTTGATGCCGAACAGAATCTTGACGGCATCCGCCTCGCTGGGCGGCGGCACCTTCACAGCCTGGAAGCGGCGTTCGAGCGAGCGGTCCTTTTCAATGGACTTGCGGAACTCGGCAGGAGTGGTGGCGCCGATGCACTGGATTTCGCCGCGCGAGAGGGCCGGCTTCAGGATATTGGCGGCGTCGAGCGATCCTTCGGCGGAACCCGCGCCCACCAGGGTGTGCAGCTCGTCGATGAAGATAATGGCGTTCTGATTCTCCATCAACTCCTTCATGATGGTTTTGAGGCGCTCTTCAAACTGGCCGCGATACTTGGTGCCGGCCACGATGAGGGAAAGATCCAGGGCCAGGATGCGCTTGTCGGCCAGGAACGAGGGCACATCGCCTTCCGCGATGCGCTGGGCGAGGCCTTCCACGATGGCGGTCTTGCCCACGCCCGGCTCGCCGATGAGCACGGGATTGTTCTTGGTGCGGCGGCAGAGGATTTGCACGACGCGTTCCAGCTCGTAGTCGCGGCCGATCAGGGGATCGAGCGAGTTGTCCATGGCGGCCTGGGTGAGGTCGCGGGAGAATTCGGCGAGCAGGGAGCTTTCCTTGGGGCGGTTGGAGGCGACCTTCTCGGACTGGGAACGAGCCAGCTCTTCGCGAATGGTGGAGAGGCGCAGGCCGCGTTCGTGCAGGATTTCGGCGGCGAAGCACTTCTCCTCGCGCAGCAGGCCCAGCAGCAGATGCTCGGTGCCGATGTGTTTGTGATTGAGGCGCTCGGCCTCTTCGGCGCCATAGGCGAGCACGCGCTTGCATTCGTGGCTGAGGGGCAGATCCACGGAAGTGGAAACCTTCTCCCGAATGGTGGTGTGGCCTTCGATCTGCTTGCGGATGGATTCGACGGCGGCGTGGGACCGCAAGAAGCGGTTGGCCAGCGCCTTATCCTCGCGCAACAGACCCAAAAGCAGATGCTCGGTTTCGATATAAGGACTGCCGAACTGGCTGGCCTCGTATCGGGCGAAGAAGATCACCCGTCTGGCCTTCTCCGTATAACGTTCAAACATGACCGTGACGCTCCCTATTATTAAAGATACTACCCATCCGCGCGCGGATGCACGTTATCTGGGCCGGTACCGGAACTTTCGGCAAGCAAGGCGCCGGCTTCCATCATCAGGATTCGATCGCATCTTCTGGCGAATGTAAGATTGTGCGTGACAAAAACCGAGGTGAGCGTATGAGAACGATGCAGGCGCTCCAGAAGATCGAAAATCATTTCACCGGTCCTGAAGTCGAGGTTGCCGGTGGGCTCATCGGCGAGCAGGACAGAGGGTTCACCGACCAGAGCGCGAGCCAGCACAACGCGCTGCTGTTCGCCTCCGGACAGTTCCCCTGCGCGATGTGTGGCGCGCGCGTGAAGCCCGACTTCATCCAACCTCGCTAGCGAATCCGAAGCCGCCTTGGTGTGCGGAACTCCCCGGATCAGCAGTGGCATCATCACGTTTTCAAGCGCCGTAAATTCCGGCAGCAGGTAGTGAATCTGCCAAACAAACCCGATCTCGCGATTCCGGAAATCGGCGAGTTCCGAATCCGCGAGCCGTGAAATATCTATCGATCCGTAGTATATCGTACCAGTCGTCGGCCTGTCCAGACCGCCGAGCAAATGGAGGAGGGTGGATTTGCCGGCGCCGGACTCGCCGACGAGGGCGAGCATTTCGCCGCGGCGGACTTCGAGGTCGAGGGAATCGAAGATGACCAGGTCGGCGTCGCCGGAGCGGTAGACCTTGGAGAGGTTTTGGGCGCGGAGGGCGGTGTCGCTCGGGGCGGTCATGGTCTTAGGGTAGCAGGGGTGGCGCCGTGGGCGGCCTCGGGCCGCCGGGGCTGGGGGCTGGGGAGATGGAGTTGTGTTTCTGAGACGATCAAAGCCTATGTGGTTGGATTTAGAGCGGGTGATGGGGATTGGATGCGGGGCTCTGTGCGCGGCAGGCAGCGCATGGCGCCGCCCCACGTTCGATCACAGCGATTGGGGGGCTGGGGGAGAGGGATTTGTTGCGTATGCGGTGGGGTCGTTTGCGGGGTTGTCAAAGATCAGGGGGGCAGATTGCTAACGCGTATCGGTGGCGGCGGGGGCGCGGAAGGCGGGGTGGTCTTCGGCGGCGTCCGACATCACATAGCCGGGGGGAGGAGTGGGCGGTTGGCCGGCTGGGGCGGTTGGCTGTGTTTGCCTGGCCTCGGACTGGGCTGGTTGCGGGCGCTGGGCTTGGCGCTGTTTCTGCAATTGTTGTAGTTCGTGCATGGCAGCGGTGTAGGAACGCTGCAGGCGGGCGCGGCGCGCGGCGACGCGGTCGAGCAAGGCGCCCTCCATGTCCAACCGCAGGTCCATCTGATGTATGCGGCGCTCGCTCGAGTCGGCGCGCGCGAGCAGCCAGTGGGAGGTGGACATCATTTCCAGATAGAACCGTTCGCTGGAGGTTTGCGGCTGCCACTCGGTTTCGAGATCGGCGCAGAGTTGGCGGTATTCGCCGGGGTCTTCTTCGGGGAGGATGAGGGTGCGGGCACGCAGGCCATAGGTGAGGGCGTTGCGGCTGGCGGCGGCCTTACCCGCGGAAGTCTTCGGACCGGAGGAACGCTGGGCATTCCGCCGGTTGGCTTTTTGTTGCTTCTCGGAAATCAGCATGTCAATTTCTCTTTCCGGGGTGGCGCGATTTGATGCGCACATCCCGATTTAAGAATAGAACGGCGGTGGGCGGGGATAGGTTGAACATTAAGGAGAAGGATTTGGTAAGTGGCTTTTGTATGTCGCGGTTGACTTTATTGTTGAAACGCGTGAACGAGCATGGCGGACGGCGAAGAGCGGGTTCCGGAGAACCCGCGCAGGCCTAGAGGCCCGCCCCACGGTATAATCACGCCGGTGGCGATACGGACGTTTCTATTATTTGTGCTGTGCCTAAACGGTGTGCGGGCCGCGGAACTGGACATTTACTACACCGCGATCCAGAAGATTCTGGCGCAGGAGGTGTTCACGCAAGACGGCCGCCGCTACGTGCGCGGCAACCCCGCGGCCAAATGCAGCTTCGCCTATCTGGAGCATCCGGAGTTGCACGGCGACAATGGCCGGCTGAGCCTGAAGGCGCGATTCACGGGACGGTCGGCACTGGACGTCTTCGGGCGGTGTATCGGTTTGGGAGACTCGTTCGATGTTTACATTACCGCCGTGCCTTACTACCACAACCAGGCGATCGGGCTGAAGGACGTGCGCGTGGAGGGCAGAGAGGCGCGCGGGGAACCGCGCACGGGATACTATGTGCGGCGGGTATGCGCGGCGCTGGGCGACAGTTTGCGCAAGCAGTTCGAATATCGCGTGGGGGACCAGGCCAGGCGGATTCTGGAGCAGACAGCGCCGCAAGCCGCATACCGGCAGGAGCTGTTGGATTTCAGCGTGCCGCAGATTCGGGTGATGCCGGACGCTTTGATTGTGACGGTGGACTTCCGGCTGGCGGTGAAGTAATTGGCGGACGGCGAAGAGCGGGTTCCGGAGAACCCGCGCAGGCCTAGAGGCCTGCCCCACATTTTACAGTTTCATTTGATCGCAATCGTCGAGGTACGCGAACGCATTCCGGATAAGCGCGCGGTCCGCGGCGACGGGCTGCAGTTTGTGCATGAGACGGCAAGCCTGCAGCCAGGTACTCGCATGCGAAGATTTCTCTTTAGGCGCCATGGCGACGGCGGCTTGGTAGACGCGGGCGGCATCGGCGTAGTTGCGCCGAATGAGGGACACCTCAGCCACGGTCGCGGTCAACCAGTAATCTCCGGCCCGTGGTTGACTCCCGACAATTTCCTGCACCTTAGCGGCATACCCTTCGGCTGCTTTGAGATCTTCGGGCGACCCGAGGAGGACGCTTTTCGCCGCGGCGTTGATGCCTGTGTAGTAGTCGTCCGGGGCGCGGGAGAACGCGTCGGCATAGAGGTCGCGCGAACGCCGCAAATCGGCGATGTCCGCGGAGATGGCGTAGCGATCCATCCAGGTTCTGCCGTAGATTCCGAGCGTTTCCGAATCCTGCTCGCCCTGCGCGTACAGCTCGCCCAAGACTTCCTGGGCATCGTCCAGATCGTTCCCTTTTCCGCGCCTGGCCAACGCCAGCCCGTAAAGCTGCTTCGGACGAACGGCGCGGGGGAACCGCGCGCACGTGTTGCCGAGCAATTCGATGGCATCGTCGTTGCGGCCAAGCTTGGTGAGGCCCTCGGCGGCCTTGCAGCGCAACGTTGGAGAATCGTCCCAGCAGAGACCGCCTTGCTGCGCGAGTTGGATCAGCCGGTCCGGCCGGCCGTTTTGCACGGCGGCCCCGATTTTGACGGCGGCGATCTGAAATGCCTCATCCTGCTCCAAGGCAAACTCCGCGGCGTCCGGGCTCAGGGGCTGCCCAACGATGGCGTGCAAGAGACGCAGGAGTTCCCCGCCATTCGGACCATCGGGGTACGAAGAGAAATCGAGATAGATGCGGTTGGACACGAACACCGGGAACTTGGAACCGTCGAGCGCGACGGGGACGAACTGGAAGTCCTTCTTTTGCGTGGCGAAGGTTTCCAGAACCTGGAATTCCCGCGCGACCCATTCCGAGTCGCCGGTGGCTTTCGACCAGATCAAGATGCCGGCCTGACTGGAATTGAGCGCCGCCTGGAGCCTGAGGATCAGAGGATCGCCCGCCTTGAGCTCACACTGGTCTATGAAGACTTTGTGACCGTGCTGGCGCAGGAGGTCGTAAAGGTTCAGCACCCACGGCCGGTTCAGGGAACGGTACGACAGAAATACATTCCAATTCTCGCCGGGGCCGAGCGGCCGGGGCGGCGGAGCGTACTTAAGCCACTCGCTGAGAGGGTTGGGAGTAGGTGGGTTCATTGCATTTATATTAGATCATGGACCGGGCGAGCGTAGCTCGCCTCTGGAGATTGGCCTTTTGGTGGGGCAGGCCTCCAGTCCTGCGCGGGTTCTCCAGAACCCGCTCTCGGCGAGCGAAGCTCGCCTGTGTCGGCATGAGTGCCGACACGGCACGCCGGGGGCGTGCGCCACGTCGTCTATTTGGACTGGGGAGTGGCGGCGAGTTCTTCGAGCTTAGGGAGCTGTTGGCGCACGATGGCGGCGTCGTTGGCATTGGGCGCGAGCTCGAGGTATTTGCGAAAGCACCTGGCGGACTCGGCGTAGGCCTTCTTGTCCATCAGAATGAGGCCGAGGACGTAGCTGATGCGCGGGATCTTCTGGTCCTTGTCCAGACGCAAACCTTCGCGCGCGGCGCGCTCGGCTTGATCCGGTTTGTTGAGCCTGGCGTTGGCTATGGCGTTAAAAAGGTAGGCTCCGGGAAAGTCCTCGGGATCGAGCTGCAGCCACAGGTGCGAGTATTTTTCCGACTCGGCCCAATCGCCCCTACGGTCGGCGGCCACGGTCAGGTTCTCATAGGGTTTGATGTAGCGGGGGTCGCTTTGCTGCGCTTCCTTCCAGGCTTCCAGGGCGCCGGCCGCATCCTGCCGGTTGTGCCGCGCGAGGCCGAGCTGATACCAGGCGATGGCGAACTTGGGATAGATTTTGACGGCCTTGGCGAGATCGGCCGCCGCGGCGTCCCACTTCTCCAGGCGCATGTCTTCCAGTCCCTTCTGGTAATTCTTCCGGGCGCTGGGAGGAGCCTGGAGTGTAGTGGCGCTTACGGTTAGAGAACTGGCGCGCGAAAGGGGATGCAGCATGATGGTACCGACGCGGGCATCGTCCATGGTGCTTTTGATGGACATGCTGACGGCCTCGGAACGGTAGCCGGCCAGAACGGCCCGCAGCTCGCAGTTTTTCAGCGTGCTGGTAATGGGCATGGTGTACTGGGTGGAGTTGCCGTTGAGCGCCTTATTCAACTCCGTGGGACCCTGGCCTTGCGCGCTGGCGTCGCTGCCGGAGACATCGCGCCCGTTGGGCGAGACCTTGAAACCAAAATGGCCCTTCTCGTCGGTCCAGGCCTCGAAAGTGGCGAGTCCGCTGCAGACGCGCTCGATGCGCACCGTGTCGGCGGGCGGCGACCCATCGTCCACCATGACATTGCCGGTGAAGAAGACCACGCGCTCGGCGCTTTTGTCGATGGCGGCTTGCCCCGGATACTGGGCCCGCGCCGCGGCCCCGACGGCCAACAGCACGCCCGCGCATACCCACGTTCGGCTACTCATCCCGCCTCCCATATTGCCTGACGGCCCATTAACCTAATTATGCGCCTGCCGGATGCCAAAACGGAATACAAGCTTGCAAAGACTTTGGCTGGGTGTATAATTCCTATACCCAGGACGCCAATCTCCTGGTTGAAGCTCACACACAAGGGAGGGAACGGTATGGACAGCCGGCTCGGAAGTGGAACGGTAGCGGTGACGACCTTATTTACAGTTGCAACATTAACGGTGACGCTGGGGATATCGCCCGCGGCGGCACAGGAAGCTGACAAGGGCAAGCAATCGGCGGCGGCCAGCGAGGCCGCCAACCCGGATGCGTTGACGGGCAGCGGGACCGCGGACTACATCGCGATTTGGAAGACGGCCACGAAACTGGGCAATTCCGGGTTATTTCAAACGGCCGGCGGTGAGGTGGGACTGGGCACGATCACACCGAAAGGGGTGCTGGATGTGGAGACCGCCAACACCACCGGGACGCCGGCCATCCAGGGGGAATCGAATGTCACGTCGGGCACGGCGTATGGGGTTTTGGGTCTGGTGAACACGGATCCTACAGCCACGGGAACGCTGGCGGCGGGGGTGGCCGGGACCTCGAACGGCACGAGCGGCAACACCGCGGGGGTGTTGGGAACCGATCTCAACCCGTCGGGCGTGGGGGTGTTCGGGCAAGCGCTGGCTACCACCAGCAGCGGCCAGCGCGGGGTGCAAGGCACCGCCTACGGGCCGGGCGGCGTGGGCGTGCGCGGAGATGCCACCGGCAACACCACCAATCTGAGCTATGGCTTGGAAGGAGTGGGTAACGGCCCGATCGATATTGGGATCTCGGCCTTCGCTACGTCCGCGACGGGCCAGACGGCTGGCTTGGCGGCTTATGACTACAGCACCAGCGGCACGGGCGCGATTCTGGAATCCACCGCCACGACCGGCGTGACAACCGGTGTGGCGGCTTATGCCTTCAGCTCAGGGGGCACGGCGGGACTATTCGATGCCGGCTCCGCCACGGGGAATACCATCGGGATCGTGGTCTTCGATTCCAGCCCTACGGGCACGGCCGGACTCTTCGACAGCGTGGGAGGCGGCAACATTCTGGTGGGGCAGAATAACGGTGCGAACAAATTCCGCGTGGATGGAACGGGCAAAGGATATTTCGACGGCGGCACGGTGACCGGCGGCGCCGATTTTGCCGAGTCGGTGGCGGTGCGTGGAGACCGCGTGCGCTACGAACCGGGAGATCTGCTGGCCATCGATCCCACGGGGAGCCGGCGCTTGGATCTTTCGCAGGACGCATACTCAACGCGGGTGGCGGGCATCTTCTCGACCAAGCCTGGCATTCTGGCCAGCACGGGAGCGATGGACGAGGCGCGGCTGGCCGGCGAAGTTCCGCTGGCGGTGGTGGGCATTGTGCCGTGCAAAGCGACTGCCGAAAACGGCGCGATCGGCGTGGGCGATTTGTTGGTGGCGTCTTCGCGGGCGGGCTACGCGATGAAGGGGACGGATCGCGGCCGCATGCTGGGCGCGGTGGTGGGCAAGGCCATGGAACCGCTGGCGGCGGGGAGCGGCGTGATTCAGGTGCTGGTGACGCTGCAGTAGGGCGGGTATTGCCGGAGACGTCGACGGCATTCGACATGGCGGCCAAGCAATACAAGGTCGGCAGCAAGTGCGGCACGGGTCAAGTGATCGCATCCATTCTGGGGCAGAGCGCGGTTGCCTGCGTTTATACGACGACGGACAATCACCTGCGGTGGGAGTATTTCAAGGACCGTGGGGCACTGCCCAAGGCGCTCAAGCCCGCGATAAGCCGCTTTGACGCCCAGATGGCACGCATCAGAGAGCTATCCAATGTGAAAGATCACAAGCCGCTTTTCGAGTTGCTTGGGAAAAGTCTTTTTTCAGCGTTGGATTCAGGTTTGGCGGAGTCTGTTTCCTCTTATTTCCGCCCGGTAGAGCGCATGATTGGCGACCATATGCGCCCAAAGGCAGCGGCTAAGCGGAAGAGGGGCACGCGACGCGTGTTCATTGTTCATGGAAGAGACGACGGCGCCAAAGAGGGATTGGCGCGCTTCCTGGCGCAGATCGAGCTAAAGCCGGTGATTCTTGCCGAGCAGGCTACCGGCGGGAACACCATAATCGAGAAGTTTGAAGCGCATGCGGCAGACGTGGATTTTGTGGTCGTGCTTCTAACGCCCGACGATGCAGGCGGTCTAAACGACGGTTCCGGAAAGTTAAATCCCAGGGCCCGCCAGAACGTGATCTTTGAGCTGGGGTACTTCTGTGGCGCTCTGGGGCGCAGCCGAGTGGCGGCCTTGCACAAGGGGGGTGTGGAATTACCTTCCGACTACCAGGGCGTGGTGTACATCGCGATGGACGATGCGGCCGCATGGAAGTTGCACCTGGCGCGGGAGATTAGAAACGCGGGGTTGGCTGTGGACTTAAATAAGGCCTAAGGCGCAGCGGACGGCGCTGCCGCACATCTATTAGTTTATGGCCGATCTGTTTTCTCCCCTCACGATTCGCGGCGTCACGTTTCGCAACCGCATCGCCGTCTCGCCGATGTGCGAATATTCAAGCGAGGATGGCTTCGCCAACGACTGGCATTTGGTGCATCTGGGCAGCCGCGCGGTAGGTGGCGCGGGGGTGGTGCTCACGGAAGCCGCGGCGGTGGAGGCGCGCGGGCGCATCTCGCCCGCCGATCTGGGCGTCTGGAATGATGCGCATGTGGAGATGCTGGCGCGCATCGCGCGGTTCATCCGCGAGCAAGGCGCGGCGCCGGGCATGCAGCTTGCGCACGCGGGCCGCAAAGGCAGCACGCGCGTGCCGTGGGAGGGCGGCGCGGCGATTCCGGAATCCGAAGGCGGATGGCGGACCGTGGCGCCCAGTGATATTCCGTTCCGGCCGGGAGAGCCGGCGCCGGCGGAGTTGAGCAAGTCCGAGATCGGCGCCATCGTGGAGGCATTCGCGGCGGCCACACGGCGGGCAGCGTCTGCTGGATTCCAGGTGGTCGAGATTCACGGCGCACACGGCTATCTGATCGACGAATTCCTGTCGCCGCTATCGAACCACCGCACCGACGAGTATGGCGGCGGATTCGACGGCCGTATACGCTTGGCGCTGGAAGTGGCCACGGCGGTGCGCGGCGCGTGGCCGGATTCTCTGCCGCTGTTCATGCGCATCTCGGCCGTGGATTGGGTGGAGGATGGCTGGCAGATCGAGGATTCCGTGGAGTTGGCGCGGCGTTTGGGGCCACTGGGCGTGGACTTGATCGACTGCTCGTCGGGCGGGGTGGTGCCGCATGCCAAGGTGCAAATCGGACCGGCGTACCAGACGCCCTTCGCCGAGCGCATCCGGCGGGAAGCGGGCATCCTGACGGGCGCGGTGGGGATGATCACGGAGCCGGACCAGGCCGACGCGATTGTGCGCGGCGGGCGGGCGGACATGGTGCTGTTGGCGCGCGAATTGCTGCGGGATCCTTATTGGCCGCTGCATGCCGCGAAGGCGCTGGGCGCGGCGGCGAGCGTGCCCAAGCAGTATGGGCGCGCGTTTGTGTGAGGGCAATTGGAAGAGACCGGCTAAAGCCTGTCCTACCGGGATAGAAAATTTCAATCACACCCATAGAAATGTTCCGCTTGGGACGCTCCAGGCCGGCATGCACAATGTAAAGATAGAGTTGTGTGAGTCGATACCTGCCGCTGGAGACTAACCTCGGTGAAATGCCTGTCCCTGTTGACAGTCCTGCCCGTCGTGGCGTGGGCGCAAAACACTTCCGAACTCCAGGCTAAAGTGACGGCCCTGGAAGCCGCCACCCGGTCGGCCCAAAGTGCGGGCGACAATGCCTGGATGCTGATGAGCGCGGCCCTGGTGCTGATGATGACCGGACCGGGCCTCGCGCTATTTTACGGCGGCTTGGTGCGCCGCAAGAACGTGCTGGCGACAATGATGCAAAGCTTCATCCTGATGGCGGTGGTTACGGTGTTGTGGGCCGTAGTGGGCTACAGCCTGGCCTTCGGCGAAGGGCTGCCGTTTATCGGCGGCCTGCGTTATGCGCTGCTGAACGGCGTGGGCGGCGCGCCGAACGCGGATTACGCAGCCACCATTCCGCATCAGACTTTCATGATCTATCAATTGATGTTCGCCGTGATCACACCGGCGCTGATCTCGGGCGCCTTCGCGGAGCGCATGAAATTCAGCGCCATGCTGCTTTTCACGATCTTGTGGATGTTGGCGGTGTACTTTCCCATGGCGCACATGGTATGGGGCAAGGGCGGCTTCTTGAACGCGGCCCTGGGCGGCAGAATCCCATGCTTCGATTTCGCGGGCGGCACGGTGGTGCACATCACGTCCGGGGTTTCGGCGCTGGTCACGGCGCTGTACCTGGGCAAGCGGCTGGGTTATCCGCACGAAGATATGAAGCCGCACAATCTGGTGATTAGTTTCATCGGGGCGTGTATGCTGTGGGTAGGCTGGTTCGGTTTCAATGCCGGCAGTGCGCTGGCGGCCTCCAGCCTGGCCACCAGTGCGTTCGTGGCGACACACTTCGGAGCGGCCGCCGGCGCCTTGGGCTGGGTGTTGGCGGAATGGCGCAGATCGGGCAAGCCCAGCGTGTTGGGAGGCATCTCCGGATGCGTGGCCGGATTGGTGGCCATCACTCCGGCTTCCGGATTCGTGAAACCGTTCCCGGCGCTGCTGATCGGTTTCCTGGCCGGAATCGTATGTTATTTCATGGTGGCGAAAGTGAAACAGAAGCTGGGATACGACGACTCGCTGGACGCCTTTGGGGTACACGGCTGCGGCGGTACTTTAGGCGCGGTCTTGACGGGGGTGTTCGCCACCAGCGCGGTAAATGACGGCTTCAAGCGGCCATTGGGCCTGGTGGACGGCCACCCCGGCCAAGTTTGGAACCAGGCGGCCGGATGCGCGATCGCTTGGAGTTTGGCCATTGTGGGAACATTGGCCGTACTGAAAATCTGCGACGCGGTCATCGGTTTGCGAGTCAGCGAGTCGCAGGAATATGAAAAAAATCGAGGCCATAATCCAGCCATTCAAGCTGGATGAAGTGAAGGAAGCGCTGGCGGGCATCGGCGTGGATGGCATGACCATCAGCGAAGTGCGCGGGCATGGCCGGCAGAAGGGCCACAAGGAGGTCTATCGTGGACGCGAATATACGGTGGATCTTTTGCCCAAGTTGAAAATCGAAGTGGTGGTGAGCGATGCGCGGTGCGAGGAACTGGTGAAGACCTTAACCACCGCCGCGCGCACCGGCAAGATCGGCGACGGCAAAGTGTTCGTGTTCGACGTGGCGGAGGCGATAAGGATTCGGAACGACGATCGTGGAGATGCCGCCCTGTAAGGACCCCATTCTGGCCCTTGCGGAACGCACCGCGCTGGTGGACGGCATGGTGCAGCGCTCCGCCGGCGATAAGCTGTGGCCGGCTTTTCCGGCCGGCTTGACCCTGCTCGCGGTGGGCGGCTACGGCCGGCGCCACCTGTTTCCCTATTCCGACGTGGACCTGCTGCTGCTGGTGGAGAGCGGCCGGCTGGCGCAGGAGGCCGCTGCGCCGATCTCAGCGTTTTTGCAGACGCTCTGGGATTCCGGGCTGCGGCTGAGCCATTCGGTGCGCACGCCGGAAGAATGCGCGGAGATTCACGATCAGAACATCGAACTGAATGTCAGCCTGCTGGATCAGCGTTACCTGGCAGGCGACCGCGCGCTATACGCCCGGTTCGCCGAGCGGCTGCCGCGCTTCCTGCATGCGCAGCGCGACCCGCTGATGCGCAACCTGACGCGCCTCGCCCGCGAACGGCACCAGAAGTATCAGAACACTTTCTATCATCTGGAGCCGAACGTGAAGGACACGCCCGGCGGCATGCGCGATTATCAACTGGTGCGCTGGCTGGCGCAGATTCGCAGTGTGGAAGCGCCGCGCACGGAGCCCGCGTTTCTCTTCATGGCGCGCCTGCGCTGCTTTCTGCATTCGCGCTCCGGGCGGGACAACAACGCGCTGACTTTCGACGCCCAGGAGGAGGCCGCGGAGTATTTCGCGGCGCCGGGCACGGCGCAATGGATGCGGGACTACTTTCGCCACGCGCGCGACCTGTATCGGGCAGCGGTGCGCGAGTTGGAGTTGAGCGAGGCGCAGTCGAGCTCGCTGTTTGCGCAATTCAAAGACTGGCGCACGCGCCTTTCGAACGCGGATTTCAGCGTGGCGCGGGAGCGCGTTCACGTGCGCGCGCCGCATGCATTGGAGGCCGATCCGGAGTTGGCGCTGCGGCTTTTCCAGTTCGTGGCGCGGCATGGCATCCGGCCCTCCACTGAAACCGAGCAGCGGGTGGCCGCCGTGGCGCCGCAACTGGCGGAATGGTTTTCCACGCCGCGGCAGGTGTGGCCGGCGATCGAGGAAATCCTTTCGCTGCCCTATGCGGCCGATGCCGTGCGCAGCATGCACGATACCGGCGTGCTGCGCGCTATTTTCCCCGAAATGGCGCAAATCGAGTGCCTGGTGATTCGCGACTTCTATCATCGCTACACGGTGGACGAGCACACGCTGGTGACGCTGCAGGTGCTGGAGGGACTGCGCGGGAGCCGGGAACCGGCGGTGAAGCGGTATACGGATCTGTTATCGGAGATGGAAGCTCCCGCGTTGTTGTTGTGCGCGCTGCTGTTTCACGATGTAGGCAAGGGCGCCGGGAACGGGGCGCACGCGGAGGCGTCGGTGCGCGCGGCCGGGCCGGCGATGGAGCGCATCGGGATGCCGCGGCCGGAGCGCGATCTGGTGATTTTTCTGATCCGGCGGCATCTGGAAATGTCGGCCGTGATGAACTCGCGGGACCTGCAGGATCCGGCCACCGCGCGTGACATGGCGGGGCGCGTCGAAACGGTGGAACGCCTGAAGGCGCTCACCTTGATGACCTATGCGGATATCAGCGCCGTGAATCCTTCCGCCATGACACCCTGGCGCGCGGAGGTGCTCTGGCAGCTCTATCTACTGACTTACAACGAGCTGACCCGCGAACTGGCAACCGACCGGATTCCCAGCGCCATCGCGGCGGCGCCCGAGAAGCGGGCCTTTCTGGCAGGCTTGCCGATGCGCTACGCGCGCACGCACACGGCCGAGGAGATCGACGCGCACCTGGTGTTGGACGGCCTGTTTCGCCAGCGCGGCGTGGCGGTGGCGCTGGAAAAGGTGGAGGCGGCCTGGCGGCTGACGTTGGTGACTGGCGACCGGCCCTTCCTGTTCGCGTCGGTAGCCGGCACGCTTTCCAGTTTCGGGATGAACATTCTGAAGGCGGAGGCATTTTCCAACGACCAGGGCACGGTGCTGGACACTTTCACGTTCGCCGATCCCATGCGGGCGCTGGAGCTGAACCCGAGCGAGATCGACCGGCTGCGGGTCACGGTGGAGCGGGTGGTGCTGGGACGCGCGGATGTGCGCGAGTTGCTGCGGAACCGCCCTAAGAGCGGGCCGCCGAGCCGCAACGCGCAGGTGCAGCCGACGGTTTCGTTTAACGCAGAGGCGTCCGACAGCGCGACGTTGATCGAGATTATGGCGCAGGACCGGCCGGGGTTGCTTTACGATCTGGCGGCGGCTATCTCGGCGGAGGAGTGCAACATCGAGGTGGTGTTGATCGATACCGAGGCGCATAAGGCGATTGACGTGTTCTATGTGACGGCGGGGGGAGGGAAGCCGGAGGGCGAGCGGTTGGAGAAGCTGGGGGAGGCGCTGCGTCTGGCGTGCGGGGGGTGAGGATCTCCTATACTATCGTTAGATGGAGACGGCCACGGATTCCAAACCCGGCGCGGTTGCGTTCGACAGACGGCTGGTCTATCGACCGTTCCTTGAGCGGCTGAATCCGATTGCGTCGTCTCAGGGTCTTTTGGCTGACGGGCTGATTGTGGCTCCCGACCACGATCCTCGAGATACCGGGGAGCCTCCTATTCACGTTTCTTTGGCGAACACCGCGGAGTTGACGCGCGGCTCGCAAATGGCGCTTGTCGGCGGCATCGGGTCGGGGCACACGTTTGCTCGCGGCTGCGAAGGGAAGGCAGAGACTTGCCGGAGACAATCAAGTCGGCGCACGCGAAGCTGCGCGAACTCGCGCTTGGCAAAACGAGTTGGATCTATGAGGATGAGGATTACGACTACGAACCAGACCGACTTGTTCCGGTGAGGTCCCCCGGAGTGATGAAGCTCAGGTTCCCGGCCCTTTGGCCTAAGGTGGAGGAGATCCAAAAACTGCTCGTCTCTATCGCCTCACCGCTCCTGGGGTCTGAAGCCCAGGTTACGCTCCTGATCGACGGCCTCGACCGCCTGATCACACCGGAACTCTTCCGGCAATTCGCCGAGCAGGATCTACGGTCGCTAAAGGGTACGCAGATATCCGTGATCATCGTGGCACCTTTGCTATTTCTGTACGACAAGAGCCGATTCGTGCAAGACTATTTTGACGTTGTCAAACATATCCCGGCCGCAGCCGCCGGTCCCAGAAGCTCGGCCTTCCTACGGCAGATTCTTGAGCGCCGCGGAGCACCCGAACTTATGGATCGCGCGGAGATCACCGCCATTGCGAAGTATTCGGGCGGGGTGTTGCGCGACCTTTTGACCTTGGCCCGCTCGTCAGCCGAATATGCTTACCGCGACGGTGAGGACCGCATCGGGCGTCGACATGTCAGCGCGGCGATCAAACAACTCGGGAACCGCTACCTTGCCGGCCTCGGCAATAGTCAAAAAGGGCTTCTCCAGCGCTTGATCGAAAATAACGAGTTTCCGATCGAGACTTCTGCCGCGAAGGAACTGCTAGTGAACCGCCAGGTTCTTGAGTACTTCAAAGGCGGGGTCGATTACTTCGCGGTTCATCCCGCACTTACTAGGATCCTACCGAAAACTGCATGATCGAGTTCTCCGCCACCATCGCCTTCGGACTGATCAGGAGGCTCGCTACCGCAGGGACAGACACTCCGTCGCTGTACCTGCTTATCTCCGATGCCGGCGCAATCCCTGCCATCCAAGCCGACATTGCGGCGGAAGTGCAGGTCCAGATCGGAGTCGGCGTTCGGGCTTTGGCGCCGGTCGACGTGAGATTCGATGATTCACAAGGTGCATTCGCGCCGGACCCCGATAAGCCGGTCACGCTGATTACCCTCGATCATTGGCTGCCTAAGCTCGTCACCGCGCTCGACCGCAATATTGTCTTGTTGACCAGGAGCGGCGCCGTGTTGCTCCTGGCCAGCCGGAAGGTCGCAGAGCGCATTTTGGCGGAGGCGCCCAACCTGCGTAACCGTCTGACGGATGTCGTCGAGATCCTGCCGGATGAGGCTTTCGGGGGGCCCATTGCTTAGCGCCGAGCAAGACCTTCTGCGTCTCGCACGGGATCGCGACAGGCAAATGGAGGCGGTTCTGGGCGCGATGCTAATAGAATCGCCCGCTCGACTGGGACGGGAGTTGCGACAAGACCTCTTACGCCAGTTTGACCATAAACGTATCAACGACACGCACGGTCGAGTTCCACAGCTTGCGACCGTCGCGGGAGGCATGAACGAATTGACGTGCTCAGGGGCGGAATTTGCCGACGGGGGCCGGCTGCTCTTCAACATTCAGCTCGGGGAAAGCCAGCGCGGTTGGCTCGTTAAGCGATTCCGATTCCATCTTCACCTGCCGCCGTCGCGCAGCGTCAAGACGGTGCGCATTCACCTGAATCCTGAAACTTGGCACGACCCTATGAGGATTCCACGCTGCCACCTGCATGTCGGCGATAGCGGAGCGCACATTCCGTTCCCGATCATGAATCCGCGGCTCATCTTATCTTTGGTCTGCGAATACATCGAGCCCGATTTTGGCGTCGGGTGACGAATCCCTGCGGCGTACCACGCTGAGCGCCGGACTCGAATATCGTGATACGTTGAAAGAAAATGTTGAGGGTATTGAGGACCGTCTTCCTCGGCTTGCTCGCGAATAGTCTCATCGCGCCCGCGCACACAGGCGTGCTCGCCGCGCCTGAATACCGGCTCAAGTTCTTCCACCTGCACACTGGCGAACGCCTGGATATTATCTATCGCAAAGGCGACCATTACCTTCACACGGCACTCGACTCGCTCGATCGCTACTTGCGCGATCACCGCACGGGCGACATCCGCCACTACGACCCCAAGGTTTTCGACCTGCTGCACGATCTCACCGCTAAGTTAGGCAGACCCAACGCCGAAATCGATGTCGTTTGCGGATACCGCACACCCTGGAGCAACGAGTTCCTGCGGACGCACGGCCGTGGAGTCGCCCGCCAAAGCTTGCACATGCAGGCTATGGCGATCGACATCCGCTTGCCAGGCGTGCGGACGGCCGACCTACGGGATGCGGCTCTCGCCCTGCGGCGCGGCGGGGTCGGATACTACGCGGCGTCGGATTTCGTGCATGTGGATGTGGGCCGCGTCCGGCGCTGGTAGGACTACCGGCTGGTAGCGGCGGCGCATGGCGCCGCCGAGGCGAGCTACGCTCGCCGTCGACAGGCTAAAGCCTGTCCTCGACAGGCTAAAGCCTGTCCCACCAAGAGCGGGCCTGCGAGGCCCGCGCAGGCTTCGAGCCTGCCCCACTGCGGCGGACAAAATGTAGAAACTCAAGGGCTAACCCGGGTACGGATACCCCTTCGCCAACGCCTGCTTCAGTTCGTCGTCGTAGCCGTAAATGTCATCGAAGAACTGGACCCTGCCGTCCGGATCGACGACCGCGGTGCCATAGAGAATCAGCACAGGGACCGGGTTGGTCAGGTTAACCTGCACGTTGTCCTTGCCGCCCGTCATCGCCGCCCGCGCCTTCTCCAGGCCCCAATCGGGCTTGTCGCGCAGTACCCAGGCGGCCAGATCCGCGGGCCTCTCCACCCGGATGCAGCCGTGGCTGAAATCGCGGCGCGTCTGTGAGAACAATTGGGGCGACGGCGTACTGTGCAGATAAACGTTGTACTCGTTGGGGAACATCAGCTTCACCAGTCCCAGCGCGTTGGTCGTGCCCGGTTTTTGGCGCACCTCAAGCCTGCCGGAACGCAACTGTTCCAGGACTTCATCCGTGATCGCGCCGGTGGCCACCACCTGCCCCGCCGGCGTGACCACCTCGAACCCTTTCTTGGCGATGTAATCGCGGTCCTTCATTACCGCGGGCACGATCTCCGAGCGCTGGATACTCGGCGGCACATTCCAGTACGGGCGGAAGATCAAATACCGCATATCCTTCTCGAAGACCGGCGTCTTGTGCCGGAACGCCTTGCCGACAATCACGTTCATGGTGAGCACGGGATTTTGGTTGGCATCGTAAGCGCGCAAGCGGAATTCCGGGATATTGACGATGATGGGCGGCTCGTTGAAGCGGTCCGGGAGCCAGTGCCAGCGCTCCAGCATCAGCCGCAGTTGGTCGACGCGCTGGCTCAGAGGCGTATTCAGGTTTGCCAGTGTTTGCCGGTCCAGGCGGCCGTCCGGGAGCAGGCCATGGCGGCTCTGAAAGGCTTTCACGGCGTCCACGAGCGCGCCTTGATACACCTTGGAATCGCTCGAAATGGGTGTGTCCGCGGGTAGATCTCCCACCAGGCGCAACAGCCGGGTCAAGCGTGGAACGCCCTGGTAGGGACTACCGGGGGTGATCGCTTTGGCGGGAACCGGAAGCTTCTCGCCATCGTCTTGCCGCGCCAGTTGCAGGTATTGCTGCAAGGCTGCCAGCGTGCGCTTGTAGCCGGCAAAAGGCGGCCCGATCTGCGATAACTCCGCCTGCATATCCCGGCCATTCACCAGGCGTTCCCGGAGAAAAGCGGGCAAGTCGTACTTCTTGGCCTCGACGCTGAGCCCGAATTTGAAGTGCTCGGGATTGATTTTCCCGATGTGGCAATCGGAGATATAACGCATCAGGCAGACCGTGACCGCCGCGTCGAAGATGGCAGTATCACCGGCGGCATGCGGCTTCTGCAGGCCGGCCAGGCGCTCGTCCCAGCGGGAGCCGTCGTAGTCGTCGGGGTATAAACCCTGGTTGTCGGCGTGCTTCAGGATCTCCAGGATAGACAGCGCCTGTGGAGTGGGCTGGCCGTCGCGAATCCACGCCGGCTGGTAGTCGGCGGGCTGGTAGAAGTTGCGCACGTGCTCGCGATAGTCGGAGAAATCGGGCCAGCGCAACTCCGGCAGTTGGCCGGCCGCGGCCATCGCGCGCAATCGGGAGGCAAC
Organism: Bryobacteraceae bacterium; assembly: GCA_050008575.1. GTDB lineage: Bacteria > Acidobacteriota > Terriglobia > Bryobacterales > Bryobacteraceae > Bog-159. The sequence goes on along the minus strand of JBEKMJ010000061.1, from coordinate 42,982 downwards.
GTCGGGAACCGGGCTCTGCTGCGCGAACGCCGCCAGCAGCCATAGGGAAAACACGGCAGCCTTTTGCATTAAGCTGAGCTTACCGATTTTGGACTGTTGCGGGCAAGCCCGGGGCGGGTCTGGAGACCCGCCGCAGGCGTAGACGCCTGCCCCACCAAATTGCCATTCTCCAGAGGCAAGCCCAGTGAACGCATCGACGCGGCGGTCAGATTTGCCCGGGAGGGGTGTTGGGGAGACGTTGCTTGATCTTTTCCGGCAAGACCCGATTCAACTCGCGATAACTTTGGCGGAAAGTGCGCTTGACCTCGTCGGGCGAGGCGTCCGCCACCCAGCGGGCCGCATCCATCACGCAAGGCGCCAGGCGCGACTGCGAGAGGACCAGCTTGGGCTGTACAGGCAGGAACGCCATCAAGCCCCAGATCATGATGGCGCCGAACAGAAAGCCGCGCACCACGCCGAAGGCTCCGCCCAGGGCGCGGTCCAGCCAGACCAGGTCCATGGAACGAATGAAGCGGGCCAGCATCCCCGTGACGACTTCGCCCAGGATAGTGATGCCGCAGAATACGATAAGAAAGCCGACCAGATCGGCGACCCAGGTTTGCGAGATGTGGGGCCGGAAACTGACGGCAACCGCGCGATAATAAAGCAGACCGAAGACCAGCCCCAGTATCGCGGAAAGCAGCCCGATGGCTGTTCTGACGAGGCCCAGCTTGAGGCCGGAGAGGATCGAGACGATCAAAAGCACGGCCAGGGTGAGATCGATCCAGTTATGCATCATCGCTCCCAACAGGATAATACGCAGAGACGGGCGATTTGTTCCGGGCTGTTTTGTGCCGGATCTTATCCACCGAGATCGATCTCGACGCCCTTGCCCTGCCGGCGGGCGCGGTCGAAAGCCAGGCGGGCCGCCGCCAGATCTTCCACGGCCAGTCCCAACGATTTGAATACCGTGATTTCCTGCGCCGCGGTGCGGCCGGGCGCGCCGCCCGATACCACTTCACCGAGTTCGGCGACGACGTGGCTGGGCGCGAAACGGCCCTCGCCGAGCCCCATGACAATATCGCCCGATTCCTGGAAAGCGGAGGCCCGCGAATCCACGACCAGGCGGGCGCGCGCCACCAGCGCCGGATCCATTTCCCGCTGATTGGGCCGGCACGCTCCTACAGAGACGACATGTGCGCCGGGGGCCACCCAGGCATCCTCGACGACGGGTGTGGCGGAGGCGGTGGCCAGAATCACGATATCGGCGCCGCGAACGGCTTCGGCGGCGGACTGGCAGGCGCGGACGGGCATGGGCGATTCAGCCGCGAACTGGCGCAGGTGGTCCGGCGTGGGGCTCCAGATGCGCACTTCGGCGAAGGCGCGCGCTATCGTCAATGCCGTCAGATGGCTGCGCGCCTGTACACCGGAGCCGAGAATCGCGAGCGCGGCAGCGTCCGCGCGCGCCATATACCTGGCCGATACGGCCGAGACCGCGGCCGTGCGCATTTCAGTGATGAGCCGGCCATCCATCAGCGCAATGAGGGCGCCCGTTTCGGGATCGAGCAGCAGGATGCTGGCGCGGTGGGTGGGCAAGCCGCGGGCCTGGTTGGCCCCGATCACGGCCACCAGCTTGGCGCCCAGCACAGCGGGTTCGCGCACGAATCCGGGCATGGCCGCGAACAAGGCGGATTCTCCCATTTCCACGACCGGGCGGACAGGCTGCACCACCTGGCCGGATGAAAATGCGGCCAGCGCGGTTTCCATGGCGGCGATCAGGTCCGGCATGGGCAGTACCGCGCGGATATCGGCTTCGCTCAGGCAGAGGATCATAAGGCAACGGGCACGGCGGCGCGGACCTCATAATGCGTCGCATACATGTCGGCTCTTGACAGGAGCTTCTTGGCCTCCTGTTCGAAAACCGGAGCCGTATAGTCGGAACCCGCAAACCTTTTCACGGCATCGAGTGACTCGAAAAAACTGATGACCGCGAACTCAACCTCCGGCAACGAGATGAATTGCGGCGATCCGTCGTAACGTAGAATGTAGCCCCCCCGATAGCCCTCGATGGCACGCAGGCCCGGCAGCACCTTGTTCTTCAAGAGGGCCTCATAGGCATCCGCGTTTTCGACTTCGGTCCAGCCTCGCCAGTGACGTGCAATCATGGCACGTCCGCCCCTTCGGGCTCCCATGGCTCGATGGGATTGCCTTCGGGATCGTAGAGGCGCGCAAAGCGGCCATGCGGATAAGCTTGCGGGTCAACCTCGACTGAGCCGCCGGCGGCGCGCAATTGCGCCACCATGGCATCCAGGCTGCGCATCCGGAAGTCGACCATCCAGGCTTTGGTGGCGTCCGGGCCAAAGTAGCCGGTTGCCGCGGGAAACGGTGCGAAGGCGGTTGGCCCGGCTTGCTGCCGCCAGGGCAGCTCGCCGTAGTTCGAGGGCACCGGGGCGACACCCAAGTGGCCGCGGTACCACTGCGCGAGAGCTCGCGGGTCGCGCCCGCGGAAGAAGAGTCCTCCGATGCCAGTCACTTGTTCCACATTTGTCTCCTTCGTTTAAAGCTACGGTTTTAAGTATTTGTCGAACCAGTCGATGGCCAGCTTCTGCGCCTGCCGATGCGCTTCGAAGTAAATCCCGTAATGCGCGATATTCGGAATCACGACCAGATTCTTCGCGCCGGTAAACCGCTGGTACGCCTTCAGCGCATGATCTTTGTTGTCGAACAACTCTTCCTTTTCGGCGATCACAAACTGCATGGCGCACTGTGGCGCCTTATTCACATCCTCCACCGGATCGTACGGCACGAATTTCGACCGCACGGGCGCGCCCCGCAAGTTACCGATGGCTTTGACTCCCGGCGCGGGATAGCCGAGTTCGCCGCGCGCCATCTTAGTAGCTTCGTCATAAGTCTTACGGCGCTCGGTGTCGTTGGCGATCATGGCGCGCCCATCCATCGCACCCACCTGACTGTGGATGGCCTTGACGCGCGCATCGTGTTCCGCCACGTAGACCACCAGGCCGCCCGAGAAACTGCTGCCCCAAAGCCCCAGACGGCCGGGATCGAACTGCGGTTCGTCCTGCAGCCAGGCGATGGCGTTGAACCAGTCGGTGACTTCATCCATGGGATCGACCACCTCGCGTACCTCCTGGACTTCCGCGGTGAAGCGTCCATTGGGATGCTCACGCGGCTCCGGCGCGGTCAGGATCACGCGCGAATCGCTGTCGCCCCAGCCGCGGTAATCGAAAGTGACGGTCAGATAGCCGGCGCGCGCGAAGGCGATGGCGTCGGGCCGCAGCAGGGCGGCGGTGCCACCCCAGCCGTGCGCCATCAAAATGGTGGGCAGGTTCTTGCCGGCGGAAGCTTTAGGCGCGAAGACCTCGGCGTACATCCGCGTGCCCTCGCTGACGATGCTGGCGCGGCGGAAGGCAATATCGTCGGGGGGCGTGAAGGGCGCCGTTTGCGCGCGGGCGGCGACGCAAAACGCAATCGAGAGGAACCAGCGCATGGCAGGGATTTTAACATGGATGGCGGGCGTGCCTACGAGGCCCGCGCAGGCCGCGAGCCTGCCCCACTTTGTTACATTTGAGGCATGTTTCGGATTATCTCGATAATCACTCTCGCCCTCTGCGCCCTGGCGGCGCAGACGCCCAAGAAGCCCGTCACCGACACTTACGGGAAGGTTACGGTGATGGACGATTACCGATGGCTGGAGAACTTCGACGACCCGCCGGTGAAGCAATGGGCGGACGCACAGAACGCCGCCGCGCGCGCCTTTCTCGATCCGCTTCCGAACCGCGAGGCTCTCGCGCGCGAGCTCCGGCAAATCCTGCAGCCGGCCCAGGCGCGCTACTTCCCCATCGAGCAACGCGGCGGCAAGATCTTCGCCATGAAGAGCGACCAGCGCCATCAGCATCGGATCGTGGTGACGCTCGGCTCGCTCGACGACCTGGCCTCCGAGCGCACGGTCCTCGATCCCGACGCCATCGACGCGAAGCGTCTTACTGAAATCGACTTCGCGGCGCCCTCGGTGGATGGCCGCTACCTGGCGGCGTCGCTATCGACCGGGGGCAGCGAAAGCGGGGATGTACACGTGTACGACGCCGCCACGGGCCAGGCGCTCCCGGACGTAATCGCGCGGGTGAACTACGCCACGGCGGGCGGCGGCGTGGTCTGGAACACGGACAGCACCGGCTTCTACTACACCCGTTATCCGCGGGAGGGCGAGCGGGCGGCGGCCGACATGCATTTTTATCAGCAGGTCTACTTTCACAAGCTGGGCGAAAAACCCGAGAGCGACACTTACGAAATCGGCAAGGATTTTCCACGGATCGCGGAAATCTCGTTCGCCGCTTCGCGCGACAGCCGGTATATAGGGGTTAGCGTGGCGTTCGGCGATGGCGGCGATCATGAGTATTGGCTGTTGGCGCCGGGGCGTCCGTGGCGGCTGCTGGCCGGCGCCGGCGACGAAGTGAAGCAGATCGCATTCGGCTACAAAAAGGATATCTATCTGGTGTCGAAGCATGGCGCGCGCCGCGGCAAGGTCTTGCACATGGACGTGGCGGAGACCATCGATCAGGCGGCCGAATTCGTGGGCGAATCCGCCGCGGTGATCCAGTCGGTAGCGCCTACCCAGGATGGCCCGCTGGTGAATGAATTGGCGGGTGGCCCGTCGGAGGTGCAGTTTCTGCCGGGTGACGGAACTCCGGTAAGTGTGCATGTGCCGCCTGTTTCGAGCGTGGAATGCGGGAACCTGGACGGCATTGGAGGAATCTGTTACGTGGGCAGTTACCTCGATTCGGGCGGATTCTTCCGCTTCGAACCGAAGTCGCGGAAGCTGACTCCCACGGCGCTGCGTACGCCGCCGCCCGTTCCGCTGGATGGGTTTGTAGTGACGCGCCGTTTCGCGGTTGAGAAGGACGGCACGAAGGTTCCGTTGAATATCATCCATCGCAAGGGACTTACGCTGGATGGCAGCCATCCTACGCTGCTTACGGGCTACGGAGGCTACAGCGTCAGCCTGACTCCGAACTATCCCGGGCCGATGGTGCCGCTGTTGGAGCGCGGCGTGGTATTCGCGGAAGCTAACTTGCGCGGGGGCGGGGAGTATGGCGAAGACTGGCACACGCAAGGCAAGCTGACGAAGAAACAGAATGTGTTCGACGATTTCGCGGCCTGCGCCAAGTACCTGGTGGCGCATAAGTATACGAATGCGTCGAAGCTGGCTATCGTCGGCGGCAGCAACGGCGGCTTGTTGATGGGCGCGGCGTTCACGCAACATCCCGAGATGTACCACGCGGTGGTTTCGATGGTGGGCATCTACGATATGCTGCGCGTGGAGCTTTCGCCCAACGGCGCGTTCAACGTCACGGAATTTGGGACCGTGAAGGAGGCGGACCAATTCAAGGCGCTGTACGCGTACTCGCCATACCATCATGTGAAGGACGGAACGCCGTATCCGGCGATCCTGCTGACGACCGGGGATAACGACGCGCGGGTCGACCCCATGCAGTCGCGCAAGATGGCGGCGCGGTTGCAGGCTAGTGGGACCAAGCAGCCGGTATTGCTGCGCACCAGTAGTACGGCGGGACACGGAATTGGGTCGTCGATCGACGACAATGTCGCGGAATGGACGGATGTCGACGCGTTTCTGTTGAAGGAACTGGCGGTGGAGGGCGGCGGGCACGCAGGCAGCTAAGCTGAGGCGGCGCGTCCGCGACGCCGGGAGTAGGCAGGATCAAAGAAATGCCGCGGGCGTCGGCCTCGTTAGGATCGGCGAAGGCGTGCGTTCGCTCCAGGATGAAGCGCGCCCAGGCGCAACGAGGTAAAGTCGACGGCCGCGGTGTAGCGCTGCGCGAAGTCCAGCGTGCGGACAACGGCGCCGGCGATGCCATTCCGCGAGAGCGCCTTCAGAGCCATCAGATAGTTGGTGCGATAGACGGTGGGAGCGGGCTGCGAGACCGCGGTAGATTTCGAAGCCTTTTGCAAGCGTGCCCGGCACCCGCCGCGAGGCTGGCGTCGGACACGGAGGCTTCGGGCATTGCGGAGAAATCGGGCATTCGCGCGGTTCTAGACACCCTTATTGCAAGGTTTCGGGGTTTAACGGCAGCCAACGCAGTTTCTTGGGACTTAAGCGCCGGCGAACGAATCCGTCTACGTCGCCTGCAGCGCCTCGGCGATCTCTTTCTCCTCGATGGCGCCTTCGCGGATGATCTTCCAATATGGCTCGGTGATATCCACCGTAGTGGCGCCCGCGCCGGAGCAGGCGCCGCCGTCCAGCACCAGGTCTACACGGCCGTCCATGGTGCCGAAGACCTGGATGCCGCTACGGCAGGTGGGCGCTCCGGAGATGTTGGCGCTGGTGGAGATCAGCGGCTGGTTCAAGGCCGCGATCAAAGCGTTGGCGATCTTCGAACGCGGCTGGCGCAGCGCCAACCGGCCGGTGTTACCGGTCACCTTCAGCGGCACGCGGGCGGACGCCGGCACGATGATGGTGAGCGGTCCCGGCCAAAAGCGCCGCGCCAGAATGAAGAAGCGGTTATTCAGTTCCGAAGCCAGATCCTCGGCCGCGATCGAGTCGGCCACCAGCAACGGCAGCGAACGGTGGAATTCGCGGCCCTTGGCCCGAAACACGGCGGCGACCGCGCGCAGATTGAACGGATCGGCGACCAGCGCGTACAGCGCGTCGGTGGGGATGGCGACCACCCTGCCGCGGCGAATGGCGGCGGCGGCGCGTTCGATCGCTTCCGGCTGCGGCTCTTCCGCATCGACTTCCACAAGGTCAGTTGCCATACGCCCCGCGACCCCTAGCGCGGCCCAATCGCTTCCGCCACATCGATAGCCATCTGGTAGCGCCCGAACGGAGCGCTCAATTGCACGCCCTGCACCATGCCGCGCACCCGCTCCACCATCTCACGCGCGATGGCCACGCCTTCCTCGCGCGATTTTTCGGCGTTATCCACCTGCCGCATGCGCTCCATGTAATACTCCGGCACCGGCACGCGCAGCTCGTTCACCATGAATTCGGCATTGCGAAAACTGGTCAGCGGCCAGATGCCGCAGATCACCGGGATCTTCACATGCTCGATACGCCGCAGAAACTGTTCGAGCAAAGCCAAATCGAACACCGGCTGCGTCACTACGTATTCGGCGCCGGCCTGCACCTTCCACTCGAAGCGGCGGATCTCTTCATCCATGTTCAACGCGCCCGGATTGACGCCCACGCCGATCAGCAGCGCGGTCTGCGATCCCATGGCGTTGCCGCCGATATCCAGGCCATGGTTCAGATTGTTCGCGATATTCACCAGGCCGATGGCGTCCACGTCGAACACCGCGGTGGCATCCGGATAGCTGCCCATGCGCGGCGGATCGCCGGTGATACAGATCAGGTTGCGCACGCCCGCGCAGTGCGCCCCCAATAGCTCGGACTGGATGCTCAGAATATTGCGGTCGCGGCAGCAGAAATGGTTCACAGCCTCGATGCCGGCATCCCGCTGAATGAGCTGGCAGGTGACCTGCGAACTCATGCGGGCGCTGGCGCGCGGCCCGTCCGGCACGTTGATGCAATCGATGCTCTGCGCGGCGCACAGCTTGGCGCCGGCGATTTCCTTGGAGGCGTCCACACCGCGCGGCGGCAGAATCTCCACGAACGCCACGAATTTCCCCGCGGCCAGCTTTGCGCCCAATTGCGATTTATCCGCCACGGGCACTTTCGGCATGGCCTGCGCTTTGGCCTTGGGCTCCTCCACGGTGACGCCCAGTTTCTTCTGCACGGGTTGCAGCGACCGCGCCTCGGCGTGGATGAGCTTGATGTGCTCCGGCGTGGTGCCGCAGCATCCGCCCACGATGCGCACGCCCGCCCACAGCAGCCGCCGCGCGTATTGCGCCATGTATTCCGGCGAGCATAGATACAGATTGCGGCCCTCCACGCGCACCGGCACGCCTGCGTTGGGCATGGCGCTGACGGGCTTGGAGGAGAAGGCCATCATGCGCTCGACGGTTTCGAGCGTGGTCTTGGGACCCACCGAACAATTGACGCCGATCACGTCGGCCGGCCACTCGTCGAGACGGCGCGTGAAAACTTCCGTTTCCGTGCCGCCGGGTAGATTGCCGTTATCGTCGATGGTCACTTGGGCCACGATGGTCATGTCGGGCCCGGCGGCTTCGCGCGCGGCGAACAGCGCTTCGCGCATTTCGTCCAGATTGCCGAAAGTTTCGAGCACCAGCAGGTCCACGCCGGCCTCCAGCAGCACGTCCACCTGCTCGCGGAAGATGGCGCGCGCTTCGGCGAACGACGTGGGTCCCAGCGGCTCGATGTGCGCGCCCAGCGGGCCGATGGCGCCAGCCACGAAAGCGTGCTCGCGCGCCGCTTCGCGCGCCAGCCGAACACCCGCTTGATTGATGGCGCGCAGTTTCTCGGCGAGTCCGAACGCGCCCAGGCGCATGCGGTTGGCGCCGAACGTGTTGGTCTCCAGGATCTCGGCGCCCGCCTTGACGTACTCCTGATGAATCTGCCGCACCATATCCGGCGTGGCGATGTTCAACTCGTCGAAGCAGCGGTTGATGAACACGCCGCGCGAATAGAGCATGGTGCCCATGGCGCCGTCGGCCACCATGGCGCGGCGCGCGAGCTGCTCTCGAAACTCTTCGGCGCGGGTTGTGGAGGCGATCGGCATGGTGAGGATATTCGGATCTGTTCAGGTGTGGCGCAACAGGTCCGGACATTGTGATTTTACCGCATGTGGGCGGGCGGGGGCGCACCCTGCCTGGGCTGGCGCTTAGCTTTCGCGGAGGTTTACCAGTTTTCGGTGTGACAGGCGCCGGGCTGGCACGGTCGAGAGCCGCCCATGACGCCAAACATGACACGTGCAGGAATGTGTCGGCCTTAGTTTGACAGGTCTTCCACCAGCGCTGTGGGCCGGTTTCTGCATTTCGACAGCGCGTCGGCGATTGGGTTCGTCAGGTCCGTCCCGGCGAGCACGCGGCGGGCGTGGATATGGTGTGCGGACTGCCGTGACAACCGGCCGCCACCGGGCGTAGAATCGGATATAGGAAGGATTTGCCAGAGCGCCCAAGGCCTATGAACATCACTATCAGTACGGAACTCCAAGAGCGAATCGCCGCGAAGGTCCGAAGCGGCGACGTTGGCAGTGCCGACGCCCTTGTCGAGCACGCACTCACGTTCTACCTTGACTTTGAAGAAGGCGGCATGGATGACGGAGAGTTTCTTGAAACGAAAGCCGCAATTGACGAGGGGCTAGAGCAGGGAGATCGCGGCGAGGGGCGGCCTGCGGACCAGGTTTTCGCCCGACTGCGCGCCATGCATGGCATTCCGCGTTGAGTTCCGTCCGCGAGCCGAACAGGACTTGGAAGCCCTATTTCGCCGTTTGGTCCAGGATGCCCCGCTACGTGGCCCGCAATGGCTGAGAGGACTGGAGAGCGCAATCCAGTCTCTGCGTGCCATGCCGGACAGGTGCCCTGTCTATCGGCAGTTCTCAAGACCCACCGTTTCCGTTCGCCGGTTTCTTTACGGGCGATATCCGTATCTATACAAGGTCTACTTTAACGTTGAGTCCAATACCGTGTGGATACTTCACATCCGTCACGGCGCGCGCCGGGAACCGAAGCGGCGGGAACTTCTTGAGTCCCGACCGGACCCTTGCGAAATCGCCGCGATCAAGTAGGATAGAGTTTCATCATGCAGGGCGACCATTACGTGCTGGCCATCGACATGGGTTCGAGCAGCGTAAAAGCCGCGCTGGTTTCGCAGCGCGGTGAACTGGCCGCGACGGGCATTGAGAACGTGGATATCCTACTGCTGCCCGGTGGCGGCGCGGAGCAGGATCCCGAGCAATGGTGGAACCGGACGATCGCCGCGGCGAAGGCGGCGCTGGCCACTGCCGCCATTCCGCCCGAGCGTATCGTGGCCGTGGCGTGCACGACGCAGTGGGCGGTCACCGTGCCGGTGGATGAAGGCGGCCACGCCATTTGGAACGCGCTCTCCTGGATGGACACGCGCGGAGGCCGCTACAGCCGGGCCGCCGTGGACGGCTGGCCCAGGATCGAAGGCTACGCGGTGTCCAAACTGTTGCGATGGGTCCGGCTCACGGGGGCCGCGCCCAATCACTCCGGCGTGGACGGCTTCGGCCATATCCTGTACTTCAAGCATGAGCGTCCGGATCTGTACGCGCGCACCTACAAATTCCTGGAGCCCATGGACTATCTCAACTTCCGGCTCACGGGCCAGTGCGCGGCGTCCTACAGCACGATTTTTCCGTACTGGGTGACTGACAACCGCAACCCCCATCGCATCGACTATCATGCCGGTCTGCTGCGGGCCGCCGGCATCGAGCGATCGAAGATGCCGGACCTGCGGCCGGTGGACGCGGTGCTGGGTGAGCTGAAACCGGAAGTGGCGGCGGAACTTGGGCTGCTGCCGGGCACGCGCGTGGTGATGGGTTCCGGCGACAGTCATGCGGCCACCGTGGGCGCTGGCTGCGTGCGGGACTACGACGGCTATTTTTGTATCGGCACCACGGCGTGGCTCAGTTGTCACGTGCCCTGGAAGAAGACCGACGTGGCACATTCGCTGGCGACCATGCCCGCCGCACTGCCGGGCCGGTACATTGTCAGCGCCGAGCAGGGCACCGCCGGCCGCTGCCTGGAGTTCCTAAAGAACAATATCCTGTTTCCGGCGAACGGACAGAAGCCCGTGGAAGTCGACCTTTACGGGATACTGAATGCGGAGGCCGCACAGGTGCAACCGGGGAGTGACGGCCTGATTTTCACACCGTGGATTAATGGCGTGCTGGCGCCGCGCGAGGATCACTACACGCGCAGCGCTTTCTTCAACCAGACGGCCCGCACCACGCGCGCTCATTATGTGCGCGCGGTAATGGAGGGCGTCGCGTTCAACCTGCGATGGCTGAACGGGTACGTCGAGAAATTCATCGGACGGCCGTTCGCGCAGCTCAATTTCATAGGCGGCGGCGCGGCCTCGGAGGTGTGGTGCCAGATTCAGGCGGACATTCTGGGCTGCCCTGTGCGGCGCATCGCCAACGCGCGCAGCGCCAACGCGGTGGGCGCGGCATTGGCGGCTTTCAGCGCGCTGGGCGAGATCCGTGTGGAGGAGATCGCGCAAATCGTGCAGGTGGCGGAGACTTATCAGCCGGAGGAGAAGCATCGCAGGGTGTACGATGAACAGTTCCGCGAGTTCTTGGAGTTCTACGGGAGGATGCGGCCGATTTACCGGCGGCTGAACCCGGTGATTCATCCGGTATGAAATTGTGGGGCGGGCAATTCTGCCCGCAGCCGGCTTTCAGCCGGCTTGACCGATTGAAGGGAGGCATCCGATTGTCTGAAGCGACGGTGAGTTACGCCCGCATCCCGGAGAAGGGCCGCGACCAGGAGGACATCCTGCGCGAGCTGCGCACGATGGCCACGCGCGAGGACGCGCGCTGGGAGACAGGGCAGATTTCCGGCAGCTACTATCACGCGGGCAAGGAGCATTTCGCGTTCCTGAACCAGGTCTACGGGCTGTTCTCGCACGTCAACATCCTGCAGCGCGACATGTGCCCGAGCGGCACCAAGTTCGAAGCGGAGATCGTAGCCATGACCGCCAGGATGCTGCACGGCGATGCGGTCGCGGCGCCCGACGAAGTGGTAGGCGCGATCACCTCCGGAGGCAGCGAGAGCATCATGCTGCCGATGCTGGCGTATCGCGAACAGGCGCGCGCGGCGGGCATCGCGGCGCCGGAGATGATTGCGCCCGCGACGGCGCATCCGGCATTCGACAAAGGGGCCTGGTACTTCGGCGTCAAGCTGGTGCGGGTGCCGGTCGGCCCGGATTTGCTGGCCGACGTGGATGCCATGCGCGCCGCCATCAACGAGAACACCGTGGCCCTGGTGGGATCGGCCGGCAATTACCCGTACGGCCTGATCGATCCGCTGGAGCGATTATCCACGCTGGCGCGGGAGCGCGGCATCGGCATGCATGTGGATGGCTGCTACGGCGGCTTCATGCTGCCATGGTTGGAGCGTCTGGGTTACCGGATTCCACCGTTCGATTTCCGGCTGCCCGGTGTGACGTCGATGTCCTGCGACACGCATAAGTGGGGATACGGCCCGAAGGGCGCATCGGCGGTACTGTACCGGAATCGCGCGCTGCGGCGCCGGCAATATTTCACCGTGAGCGACTGGGCCGGCGGATTGTATGCCTCGCCGACGCTGGCGGGCAGCCGCTCGGAGGGAATTTCGGCGGCTACCTGGGCGGCCATGGTGTCGCTGGGCGAGGAGGGTTACCTGGAAACCGCGCGCCAGATCATGCAGGTGGCAGATGCTATCCGTACGGGCGCGGCGGAGATTCCCGAAATCCGCATCGCCGGCGATCCGACGTTCTGCATCGCATTTCTGTCGGACAAAGTGGATATCTGCCATGTGAACGACTATCTGACCGGCAAGGGGTGGCGCATGAACGGGCTGCAATCGCCTCCCGGTTTCCACTTTTGCATCACGCGCCCGCAGACCGTTCCGGGGTTGGCGGCCAGGTTCTTGCGGGACTTGAAGGAAGGCGTGGCGTATGCGGCGGGGCCGCCGCCGCAGCCGTCGAAAAGCGGAGCGATTTATGGTGGGGGGTTGGCGGGCGTGCCGCCGGCTATGATCGCGCAGTTCATGTGCGACCATTTGGACGCTATGTACGCCCTGTGAGGAGTGTGGGCAGGCTCGCAGCCTGCGGCGGCCTCCCAGGCCGCCCCTGCGTGCGCCACGTGAGAGAATAACCCACATGTTACGAAGCACAGTCTTGTTGCTGGCGGGCGCTTTTTCGTTAGTTGCCCAGACGCCGCCAACCCCGGCTGCCGAAGAAAAGCCGGCGGTCATCCCCTCTGAGACCACGTCCGCCACGGACCACGAGCTGCAGCTTGACGGCAAGGCGCTACGCTACAAAGCCACCGCCGGCACGCTGCTGATCGATGGCGACGACGAGAAACCGTACGGCATCGTCTTCTATGTCGCGTACACGCTGAGCGGCGTCAGCGATCCGCGCACGCGGCCGGTCACGTTCCTTTACAACGGCGGGCCGGGTTCGGCCAGTCTGTGGCTGCACATGGGTTCCATCGGGCCCGTGCGGGTGGCCACCGCCAGTCCGGAAGCTACGGGCGCGGCTCCGTATCAAGTGACGCCGAACCAGTACTCGCTGCTGGACAAAACGGATCTGGTGTTCATCGATGCAGTCGGGACCGGCTATTCGCGGCCCGTCGGAAAAGCCACCATCAAGAACTTCGCCGGGACCGACCAGGACGTGCAGGCGTTCGCCAAATTCATCCATCGTTATGTGGAACTGAACCACCGCTGGAACTCGCCCAAGTTCCTGTTCGGCGAATCGTACGGCACCACGCGCTCGGCGGCGCTGGTGGATGCGCTGGAGAACGGCGGCATGTCATGCAACGGCGTGATCCTGATGTCCACGATTCTCAATTATTTCACGCTGGCGCCGGGGAGCGATGCGGTCTTCATCGGGAACCTGCCGTCGTATGCGGCGATCGCGTGGCATTACGAGAAGATCGCGCACCAGGGCGATGAGAAAGCGTTCCTGGACGAGGTACGGGCGTTCGCGCGCGGCGCATACGCAGAAGCCCTGGCGCAGGGGCAGAACCTGCCGCAGGCTGCCGTGGAGGCGATGGCCGCCAAGCTGGCGGGCTACACCGGATTGAGCGTGCAGTATCTTAAGGAAGCCAACCTGCGAGTGAGTCCGAGCCGTTTCCGCAAGGAGTTGCTGCGGGACCAGCGCATAATTCTGGGGCGGTACGATGCGCGGTTTGAAGGCACCGACGCCGACGCGGCCGGCGAGACTCCGGGCTACGATCCGTCGAGCACGGGTATTACTGGCGCGTTCGTTTCCGCGTTCCACGATTATCTGGATCGCGAGCTGAAATACACGACTAAGGAGACTTACTTCCCGAGGGGTCCGAAAGTGAACGAGGACTGGGATCACCAGCATCATCCGCCGGGAGCGGGCGGTCCCGGTCCGCCAGGGCCGCCGCTCAGGGACGCGTACGTGGCGGGAGATCTGGCGGACGCCATGCGCAAGAATCCGCGGTTGAAGGTATTTTCGGCGAACGGGTTGTTCGATCTGGCGACGCCGTTCTTCATCACGGAGTACGATCTGGCGCATATGGAGCTAGAGCCGAAGCTGCGCGGGAATATCGAGTTTGCATACTATCATTCGGGTCACATGATTTATCTGAATGTGGATGCGTTGAAGCAGTTGAAGTCCGACCTGGCGGGCTTCTATTCCCGTGCGGAGTAACGTGGCGCGCGCACTCCTGCGTGCCGCGTCCCGACTCATCGGGACGCAAGTTCTTGCCGCCGCATTACTGGCCAACGGCGGCCCGGCGGTCTTCGCAAACCACTGCGCCGGCTGCCACGGCAGCGACGCGCGCGGCACCGGCAAAGGGCCGGGCTTGGCCGCGAACCCCCGGCTGGCTGGTCAATCCATAGCCGACTTGCGCGGCCTGATCCAGCGCGGCTTTCCGGATTCGGGCATGCCGGCCTTCGATCTGCCCGCGGCGGAACTGGACGCGGTGGCCGCATATGTCCGCGAGCTCAACGCGAGCGTGCAGCCCGCTGCCGGGCCGGTCAGCCCACGCGTGACCTGGCGCGATCCGCAGCCCGGCGATTGGCTGACTTACAACGGCAGTCTCAGCGCGAACCGTTACAGCGAGTTGAAACAGATCGACACCGCCAATGTGAGTAAGTTGCAGTTGACGTGGCTGTTCCCGATCCCGTATTTCGGTCTGGAGGTGACGCCGCTGGAGGCCGATGGCGTGATGTATGTCACGGGCCCGAACCAGGTGTATGCGATAGACGCGCTGACGGGCGCGGAAATCTGGAAATACGCGCGCCCGCAAACCCGCGGCCTGGTGGGGGACGCATCGCTGGGGACCAACCGTGGCGTCGCGATCCTGGACGGCGCAGTTTTCTTCGTCACGGACAACGCCCACTTGATCGCGCTCGACCGGGCCACGGGCAGGCTGGTCTGGGATACGCCGATGCCCGCGATATTCGGCGATCCGCAACATTATGGAGGCACGCTGGCGCCGCTGGTAGTGAAAGACACCGTGATTGCCGGGGTGTCCGGCGCGGACGAAGGAATTCGCGGATTCGTGGCCTGCTACCAGGCCGCGACGGGCGAACTGCGGTGGCGCCACTGGACCGTTCCCCTGCGCGGCGAGCCCGGATCGGAAACCTGGAAAGGCAGCGAGCCGGTGGTGGGCGGCGGATCCACCTGGCTCACAGGCTCGTACGATCCGGAGACGGACACGCTGTACTGGCCTACGGGCAATCCGTTTCCCGATTCGAAAGACGCGGACCGCGGGGGCGACAATCTTTACACCGATTCGATCCTGGCGTTGAATCCGGCGAACGGCGCGCTCAAGTGGCATTATCAATTCACGCCGCACGATGTGAGCGACCGGGATGCCACTGAACCGCCTGTGTTAGTAGATGCCCGGTACCTGGGCAAGCCACGCAAGTTACTGCTGCATGCGGACCGCAACGGATTCTTCTATGTGCTCGACCGGGTGACTGGCGAGTTGTTGCTGTCTAAGCCATTCCTGCGGCGCGTGGACTGGGCGTCGGAAATCGGCGCCGACGGGCGTCCGCGAGTGAAAGACCCAGCCGGATGTCCCGACGATGCCGCCAATTGGAGTTCGACTGCCTATAGCCCGGTGACTGGCTTGTATTACTTCATGGCGCTCGAGGAATGCGTGGGGAAGCGGATGGGATATCCGGATCAAACCGGCAAGCGGTACGTTCGGGCGGTCAACATCGAGACCGGCGCGATTGCCTGGGAAATTGCGCAGCCGGGTGCGGCCAAGGCAAAGTCATGGACGGGTGTGTTGGCAACGGCGGGCGGCTTGGTGTTCTACGGCAAGCCCAACGGAGGTTTCGACGCGGTTGACGCGCGCTCGGGCGAAACGCTGTGGCACTTTCCGACGAACGTGCGGATGAAGGCTTCGCCGATGACGTTCAGCGTGCGCGGAAAGCAGTATGTGGCGGTGGCGGCGGGTCCGAACATTCTGTGTTTTGGCTTGTGAATTGAAGTGGCGTACGCCCGTATCCGCATAAATTGTAGGGCGGGCAATTATGCCCGCAGCCGGCTTTTAGCCGGCTCTGGCGCGCAAAGCTCGACTGTGC
Organism: Bryobacteraceae bacterium; assembly: GCA_050008575.1. Taxonomy (GTDB): domain Bacteria; phylum Acidobacteriota; class Terriglobia; order Bryobacterales; family Bryobacteraceae; genus Bog-159. The sequence goes on along the minus strand of JBEKMJ010000061.1, from coordinate 26,809 downwards.
CGGCAGGAGCACTGGGCGATCCTTCGGGAACTACCCGACTGAGAGGGCCAATCGACGAGCCGCCTCAAAAGGCGGCTGCGGCCAGGATTGGCCGCCCCACAATCCTTCCGCCCCACAATCCTTCCGCCCCGATATATAGTAGTCCTTCGATTCTCCATGAAGATAACAGCCAAGGCTCCTTGCCGTGTGGACATGGCCGGCGGCACGATCGATATCTGGCCGCTCTACCTGTTCCATGCCGCGCCGGTCACCGTGAATTTCGCGGTGGACCGCTACGCCAGTTGCACGCTCGAAACTCGCGCGGACGCGCGCATCACGCTGCGATCGCGCGACCTCGACGGCGCGGAGGAATTCGAATCGCTCGACGCGCTGCGCGCCGCCCGGCGTTACAAACTGCCGCTGGCCGCGTATGTAGTGCGCTACTTCGCGCCGGCGACCGGGCTCGATCTGGTCACGCATTCCGAAGCCCCGGCCGGCGCCGGCATCTCCGGATCGTCCACGCTCATCATCGCGCTGGCGGCCGCGTTCAACAAGCTCACCGGCGCGGGCCATAAGCTCGAAAAGCTGCGGGAGATCGCTCAGAACATCGAAGCGCAGATCATCCGCGTACCCACAGGGTGCCAGGATTATTATCCGGCCATGTACGGCGGCGTCAGCGCCATCGAACTGACCGAAGCGGGCATCGCGCGCAAGCCCGTGACGGTGGACTTGGAAGATCTTAGCGAACGCGTGGTGCTGGCCTATACCGGCGAGCCGCGCAATTCCGGCATCAACAATTGGGAGGTCATGAAATCGCACATCGATGGCGACCGCGCCGTGCACCGCAATTTCGACCGCATCGCGCAGATCGCGCGCGCCATGCGGCAAGCGCTGGAGAAACCCGATTGGGACGAAGTCGCGCGCTTGCTGCGGCAGGAGTGGGCCAACCGCAAGAGAAATGCCCCCGGAATCACTACGCCGCTGATCGACCGATTAGTGAAGGCGACGCGGAGCGCCGGCGCGGTGGGCGCCAAAGTGTGCGGAGCCGGCGGCGGCGGATGCGTCTTCTTCCTGGTGGAGCGCGGCGCTAAATTGCGCGTATCCGAGGCTATTCAGCGGGAGGGCGCCAGGGTCTTGCCTGTGCGCGTGGCGCCGCGCGGCGTCCGCGTCGCGCAACTCTAGCTCTCGCCACCGGCCGGGAAATCACTGGGCGTCTTTGCCGCCCAGGGTCCTCGCGCCGACCGATCGCCAGAAGGCGTAGACCGCGATCGCGATCAGCAGAGCCATCGTCGCCAGACCATACGGCGTGTACCAGGAACTGAGCCCGGGTCCCAGGTTGATGCGGTCGGGCGTATTGATAAAGAAGAGCGCCGCGACGCTCGAGACCATGCCCATGCGGATCAGAATAAACGCCAGTATGGCGAAGATCGCGAGCAGCAGCGATCTTTCCAGCAATAGATGCGGATTGGTATCGTTCCAGATTCCGTTATTTCCAATAACCGCGAACAGAGCCGCCGTGGAGAACGCTGCCGCGTAGTCGTTCTTCCACAATGCGCGGAATCCGAAAATCGTGAAGAAGACAATAAAGCCGCTTTGCAGATCGCTTTGTAACCTCCGGGCATTGGCGCCGATCCAGCCTAACGCGCCTTCGCTGCCGTCCAGGTCGTTGCCGAAGGGCACGCCGGTTTGCCGGTAGTCGATCCAATTGAGAGAGCCCAGGAAGAAGTAAAGCATCAAGCCGATCGCCGCGCCCGTCAGAATGTGCGCGCCCAATTGCGCGTCGCCGAACTTCCCGGCGAGCAAGCGGTTCCATGTCGCCAGCGCCTGCGGCCAGCGCGACCTCACCGCCGGCTCCAGCGCCAGGTATAGAGTCCACAATACGATTCCCGAGAACAGGGCATCCCCGATCGCGTTCACCAGCAGATTCCATTCTTTGTCGCTCGGGACATGGTGGGCCGAGCCGAGCCAACCGGCCAGCGCCAGGAATACGCAAACCATGGCCAGCCGCAATGCGCCCTTCCTATCCGCCCGATTCAGGCGCAAATTGCGCATCGCGAAAATCAGTCCGAACAGCACCGCCACAAGGGCCAAACCCATGGTGAGGAGCGGTCCGATCAGCGCCGCTGCCAGGGGAGCCTTGCGCGGTTCGCGCGCCGCCTTGGTCCACGGAAATACGACCTTCACAGCCGCCATCTTGCCGTACAGACTCGCCGCCTCGATGCGTACTTCCACATCCGGCAATCCAGGCGCGGGTCCCTTCCAGGCTTTACGAAAGTCGTATGCCACCATGGGCGTCAGTTCCGGCGATGTCTCGGCGAAGCCCGCCGGATCGTAGCCGATTGCTTTGAAAAGTGCAGCTTCGTCGAATGGCGCCCCAGGCGTGCCGCCGGCGGGCTTTTCGGACGGAATGGCCTCGAACTCGCGCAAGTGAACGCTATAGTTGAGCCGCATCTGGAGCATGCCGGCGGTGGTCGGGGGCGGAGCGTTAGAGTCGACTGTGCCGAGGGGCCAGGCGATCAGGGCCTCCGGGCTCTCGCGATAGAAGTACTGGTAGACAGGCTCGGCGGCCAGCAGCTCGTTCCATGACTTGCCCTTCCGGTCGTGCGTCTTCCAATAATCCCGCGCGGGCGCGCCGCCGGTGAAACTCACAAACGTGTCGGCCGGCGCTTGCGGGTAACCGAAAGACGCGGCTATCTTGCGCCCCTGGTAACCCGCGACCGCCGGCGGATACGATACCGGCGATCGCTGCAACACGGATGCCGGAATAGTCAGAAACGGAACGGCGATAATCACAGCCAGCACGAAGAGCAATATCGGGACGGAGTAGCGCAAATCCATTCCGTCGGTTTTGCCCGACGCGGCCACCAACTCGGGCGATGGAGTTTCCCCGGCGGCCAGCGCCGCCGCCAACGGATCGCCCCCCGGCAAAGCGGCCGCTACCGCCAGCGCAGTGGCCGGACGTTGCGCCGGATCCGGATTCAGGCAACGCTTGATCACCTTCTCGACCTGCGGATCCACATCCGAGGCCAGCGTTACGATGCTGGTCATCTGCAGGCCTTCCTGCAGCTTCAACAAGTCGCCTACCGTCTTGGCTTCGTACGCGCGTTTGCCGCTGAAGATCTCGTAGAGCACCAATCCCAGCGCGTAGATGTCGCTCCTGGCCGTCACTTCATCGCTGCGCAGTTGTTCGGGCGACATGTAGGCGGGCGTTCCGTGGCGGGCTTCGGCGCCGGTCAATTGGTCCGCCACCGCCGCCAGTCCGAAGTCCATGATCACCGGCTCGCCGCGCTTGTTGAGCATGATGTTCTGCGGCTTCAAATCGCGATGGATTACGCCTTTGTCATGCGCGGCGGCGAGGCCGGCGCAGATCTTGCGCGCCGTTTCCAGCGCTTTGTCGCCGGGCAACCGGCCGATGCGCTGCAGCAAGTCCGCCAGATCCTCGCCGTCCACGTACTCCATGGAAATGAACGGCTGGCCGTCCACTTCGCCGATGTCGTAGACCCGGCAGACATTCGGATGCGAGATCTGGCGCGCGATGCGGACCTCGGCGTGGAATCGTTCGAGTACGCGCTCGGTGACTCCGGCTTCCGGCAGGAACTTCAGAGCCACCGGCTGTGCCAGCGTGAGATCGGTCGCGCGGTAGACCTCGCCCATGCCGCCGCGTCCCAGGAGTCCGCCAATGCGATACCGCCCGTTCACCAGAGTCCCCGGCGGGAACCGTCCGTCATCCGCGGTGGAAGCCGGCGCCAGACGTGGCAGCGAAGTCCGGTTCGCCGCGTTCGATTCACGGGCACCCGCGGCGGGGGCGGCTTCCATGGCCACAGTTGCCCCGCTGTCCGTCCCCACCCGGATCGCCGTACCGCAGCTTGGACAGGTCCGCGCCAAGTCGGAAACCTGCGATTTGCAAGTATCGCAACGCACCATGATTCTTACACTTTACTATGGGTGGCGCGGCGCGATAGCCGTCGGGCCGGTCCCACTGAAGCGGCCCTAAGGCCCGCCCACCGTCGTTTCTTCGCTATATTCTTCTTGTGAGGTATTTTCTCCGTCGACGCACGCCTCCGGTGTCGCGCATTCTGCTGGTCGAGAGCGGCTCGCGTCACTTAATCGAGCACGTGCTGCCGGGCCTGCGCCAAACCTACGGCGAAGCGATTCCGATCGATCTGGTCACCTGCTATACCGGCGCGCCATTGGGCATCGAAGCGGTCCACCGCGTCACCGATCGTCGCGGACCCGCCGGCCGCCGCAAGCTCTATCGCACGCTGCAGGCCAACCGCTACTCGATTATGGGAATCGTGTGTTCCGCCGAGCCTATCATGACCAAGTGGAAATGGGCGCTGGCCGCGCGCCTGCCCGTGAAGGTCTTCGTCATTAACGAGAACGGCGACTACTTCTGGCTGGACCGCGGCCATGGGCGCGCCATCCTGCATTTCGCACTGTTTCGCGCCGGACTTACCGGCTCGGGGGCCGCGCGCACGCTGGGCCGCCTGCTGGTGTTTCCGTTCACTTTGTTGTATCTGTTACTCTATGCATCGACCGTGCATATGCGCCGCGCATGGCGCAAGGCTCGCGTAAAGGTTATCCATGAAAGCCATACAAGTTAAAGAAATCGGCGGACCGGAAAAGATGGAGTTAGTGGATCTGCCGCAGCCGGTGGCCGGACCGGGGCAGGCGCTGGTGAAGATCGCCGCGTCGGGCGTGAACTTCATCGACGTGTATTTTCGCACCGGTTCGTACAAATCTGAGCTGCCGGCGACGCTGGGATCCGAAGCCGCCGGCACGGTGGAGTCCGTAGGCCTTGGGGTCACCGAGGTTGCGCCCGGAGATCGCGTGGCCTATGCCATGGCGCGCGGATCTTATGCTGAGTACGCCGTGGTTCCGGCCGCGCAACTGGTGAAACTGCCCGCTGGCGTCGCTTTCCGGACGGCCGCCGCGGCCATGCTGCAAGGTATGACCGCGCACTATTTGACGCATTCCACTTTCGCTCTGAAATCGGGCGACACGTGCCTGGTGCATGCCGCGGCCGGCGGCGCGGGATTGCTGCTGGTACAAATGGCGCACCGCATCGGCGCACGCGTCTTCGGCACCGTATCGACCGAAGCAAAAGCGCAGCTCGCCAAACAAGCCGGCGCCGATGAAATCGTCTTTTACACGCATCAGGATTTCGAAGCCGAGGTGCGGCGCCTCACCGGCGGGCGGGGCGTCGACGTGGTGTACGATTCGGTAGGCGCCACCACGTTTGCCAAGAGCTTGAACTGTCTGCGTCCGCGCGGCCTGCTGGCGCTATTCGGGCAATCCAGCGGCCCTGTGCCTCCCTTCGATCCCAATATCTTGAACGCCAAGGGTTCGCTATTCCTTACACGGCCCAGCCTGGCGCATCATTGCGTAACGCGTGAAGAACTGCTATGGCGCGCGGGAGACGTGTTGAGTTGGGTGGCTTCCGGCCAACTGAAGATCCGCGTGGACCGCGCGTATCCGCTGGCCGAAGCCGCGGCGGCGCATCGCGCCCTGGAAGGGCGGCACACCGCCGGTAAACTCCTGCTGATCCCCGCATAGCTCACTGCGATGAGCACCCAGACCAAGCTGACGCTCTCTTCGGTCCTGGTGATGACGGCCATTGTAGCCATCATTTCCATCCTGGATCTGGGCTATCAGATGGACGCGCAGTACCGCGCCACGCTGGAACACGCCGAGTTGCTGAAGCGCACGGCGTCCAGCACCATCGTAGAAGTGCTGAACCGCGACCGCCAGCACCCTTGGCGCGAGACGCTGCGCGCATCCAACCTGGACCACAACCTGATCGACATCATGAGCGCCTCGCACGCCCTGCTGGAGATCGCGGTTTGCGACAACAACGATGAGATCCTCATCGACAGCGATCCCAAGTCGCAGGGGAAGAAGTTTCCGCACTATGCGGACTTCCGGCCGATCGTCACCGACACCAATTGGCTGGACAAGATGCGAATCCTCAATCAGCAGACTTCCTACCAGCTCGAACAGGCGTTGGGCCAGCCCGGCAAACCGGAGCTTTATGTGCGTGTGGTGATTTATCCGGGGCTGATTAAGGCGAAGGATATCATGCCCACGCTGAAAAAAAGCACCAGCGTGGCTCTGGCATCGGTGGCGGGTGCGCTATGCATCACGCTGCTGTTTTCAATCATCGCCTTCCGGCCGCTGGGCCGCCTGGGACACATGCTGGACCAGGTGGCCACCGGCGATTACGACCCGAACACGGTTGCGCCGGTCTCCCGCACCGGCGCCGATGAATTCGGCATCATGGCCAGCAAGGTCAATTTGCTGGGCCAGGCTCTGCGCGGCGCGCAGTTCGATTTCTCCGACCTGCGCGGCAACTTCGAGCGGCTGCTCGACCAACTGGAGGACGCCGTGCTGATGTTCGGCCGCGACCGCCGGCTGGTTGTGGCCTCCGGCGCGGTGGAGAAGTTCCTGGGCAGAATGCGCGCCGACCTGGCGGGTCTGGCGCTGGCGGAGGTTTTCCCGCCCAACACCACGCTGGGGCTGATGTTGGCGCAGGCCGCGCAGACCGGCCGCCCCATCCGCAACCGGCGGGTTCCCATCACCCGCGGCGACGGGTCGGGCGGATTCGTAGCTTTGCTTTCGGTGGACATTCTGGAGCCGCTCAGCTCCGGGAACAACCCGGGCCGCGGTTCGGGGTTGCTGGTGCGCCTGCGGGATCCGGAAGCCGCGCGCCAGGTCGGCCGCCAACTGCAGACGGCGGACCGCCTCTCCGCCATCAGCCGCATCACTAGCGGCGTGGCGCACGAGGTCAAGAACCCGCTCAACGCCATCCTGATGCACGTGGAGCTGGCGCGCATGAAACTGGCCCGCCAGGACACCGATGTGGCGCCGCAGATGGAAATCATTTCGCGCGAAATCCTGCGGCTGGATCGCGTGGTGAAGACCTTCCTGGATTTCACGCGGCCCGTGGAACTGCATCCGGTGGAGGTGGCGTTGGATGCCTTTGTGCGCGAGATCGTGGACCTGGCCGCGCCGCAAGCCGAGGCGGCCGGCATCCACGTTAAGGTGAACGCGGAAACGGAGGCAGCCAACATCCGCGTGGACCAAGACCTGATGAAGCAGGCCATCCTGAATGTGGTGGTGAACGCTATTCAGGCCATGCCGCGCGGAGGTGAATTGCGCATCGAGTGCGCCGTGCGCGAGGAGGAAGCCGAGATTCGCATCAGCGACACGGGTGTGGGCATCCCGCCGGAGTTGCGCGACAAGATTTTCCGGCTCTACTACACGACTAAACCGGAGGGTTCCGGCATCGGGTTGGCGATGACCTTCCGCATCGTCCAGTTGCACGATGGCTCCATCGACTTCACCAGCGAGCCGGGCAAGGGAACTACATTTGTACTGCGGCTGCCGCTTTCGGTGTAATAAGTGCGGTTGTGGGGCAGACCTCCAGGTCTGCACGGGTCCTCCAGGACCCGCCCAACGCCGGTGTGGGCTGCCAACCTGTCGATTTACGAGGTGCGGGGCTAAAGCCCCGCGCGGGATAAATCCCGCCCCCCAAGGCGGCCACGGGAAAACAGCGCAGGCTTACAGATACGTCGGTACTACCTGCATCTCGGGAACCGAGACACGCGGAGGCAGGTTGACGACCGCGAGCACCGTCTCCGCCACGTCCTCCGGACGTAGCGCCTTCGCCAGCGTCTCCGCGGAAGGCTTCACGGGACGGCGATCCAGGATCTCCGTATCGACCAAACCGGGACAGATCACGCAGGTCCGAATACCGTTCTCCTTTTCCTCGACGCGGATGGCGTGCGCGAGGCCCAACAGGCCGCGCTTCGAAGCTTGGTAGGCCGCGCCGGAAACATCGGCGAATAGGCCGGATACCGAGGAAATGTAGATCAGATGCCCGGCGCCTCGGGCGCGCATAGCCGGCAGTACGGCTCTGGTGATGTAGTAGGCGCCGTTCAGATTGACAGTCAGTAACGTGTCCCAAATCTCCGTGGTGAGGCGCTTCATCGCGCGATCGGGAGTGTTGATTCCGGCGGCGAACACCAGGATATCGATCTCACCAAGGCGGGCGCGCGTATGCTGCGCGAGGTGTTCCATTTGGGATGCGTCCGCGGCATCCGCGGCAAGTGTTTCGACGGTTCGGCCTTCGCGTGCCAGGGACTCCTGCAGTTCGCGCAAGCGCTCCTCGCGGCGCGCGGAGGCCATCACATGAGCGCCCGCGCGCGCCAACAGCGCGGCCGTTTCGCGGCCGATCCCGCTGGAAGCCCCGACCACCAGGACGACTTGGTTTTCGATTCTCACGGGGCTGAAGGACAGGCCATCAGGCAGCTAATAGGCCTGTCCTACCTCGGTCTTAGGCCTTCGGCTTCTTCGGCGGTACGATGGCGTCCTTCGCGGCTTTGGCTACGCGAAATTTCACCACCTTCTTAGCCGCGATCTTGATGGCTTCGCCAGTGGCCGGGTTGCGTCCCATGCGCGCCTTGCGATCCACACGGACCAGCCGGCCTATGCCCGGCAGCACGAATACGCCATTCTTCTTCACCTCGCTAATGGCGGTGCTAGACAGCGCGGCGAGTAAGCCTTGCGAGACCTTTTTGGTAACCTCGCACTTCTCAGCCAGTGCTTGAACGATTTGCGATTGCGTCATTTTGTTCTCCCTTTCGGCGCATGCCGACGAGATTATGATACCGTAAAGCCAAAACATTTCCAAGGGGAAATGTATTAAGCCGGCATGCGAGCCCGGAGTGCCGCGCCCCGGCCTGGAGCCGTATGGCACAATATGACATGCTCAGACTCCTCATTTTGCCGTCTCTGGCGGCCCTGTCCGCGTTTGCGCAGACCATGCCGCCAGAGCCGGAACGGCAATTATCCCGTGACATCTACAAAGAACTGGTCGAGATCAAATCGGGCTATTCGACCGGCGCGACCACCCCGGTAGCGGAAGCCGTGGCCGCCCGCCTGAGAGCCGCCGGCTTCCCCGCATCCGCCATTTTCATGGGCGGAGCCATTCCTACCAAGGGGAATCTGGTGGTCCGCTACCAGGGCAGCGGCCGGCTCAAACCCATTCTGCTGCTGGCACACACCGACGTGGTGGAAGCCAAACGCGAAGACTGGAGCATGGATCCGTTTCAATTTATCGAGCGGGACGGCTACTTCTATGGGCGCGGCACCGGCGACGATAAGGCGCAGGCCGCCGTATGGATCGCCAACCTCATTCGTTATAAACGCGAAGGCTTCAAACCGGACCGCGACATCGTCGTGGCGCTTACGGCCGACGAAGAAGGCGGCGGCGCCTACAACGGCATCCAGTGGCTGCTCAAGAATAAACGCGACCTGATTGAGGCGGAGTACGCTTTGAACGAAGGCGGCTGGGGCGAAACCGCCGGGGGCAAAAGGATCTCCAACGACATTCAGGTGAGCGAAAAGTACGTAATCAATTTTCGGTTGGAAGTCCGCAACAAAGGCGGGCATAGCTCGATGCCGGTTCCGGACAACGCGATTTACCACCTGGCGGCGGCTCTGGACCGGTTGTCGAAATTCGGTTTCCCGCTGAAGACCAATGCGGTCACACGGGCGTATTTCGAGGCCATGTCGAAAATTGAAACCCGGGCGGTAAAAACAGACTTGGCAGCGGCGGCGGGCGGCTCGCTGGAAGCGATGCAAAAGGTTGCGTTGGCATCGCCGGCTTGGAATGCCACGCTGCGCACCACCTGTGTGGCCACGCAGATCGAGGGCGGGCACGCCAAGAACGCACTGCCGCAGTTGGCGGCGGCAAACGTAAACTGCCGGGTTCTACCGGAGGACTCCGTGGAATACGTGCAGAGCGCGCTGCGGACGGTAATCGCCGACGATCAGGTGAACCTCACCATCCCCGGAGAAGTCAGCATGGGTCCGGCATCGCCGATGCGCGAGGATGTCATGCGTGCGGTCAGCCGCCTCACCGACACTTTGTGGCCGGGCGTGCCCGCGGTCCCGATCATGGTGATGGGAGCGACCGACGGACTGTACCTTCGTGCGGCGGGCATTCCCACTTACGGCGTCCAGGGCTTCTTCATGGACCGGGATGACATTCGCTTTCACGGCCGTGACGAGCGGTTGGGCGTGACGTCGTTCTTCGAAGGTCAAACGTTCCTGTACGAGCTGGTGAAGGCGCTTTCCAAGGCCGGCCAGTAGTGCTATGCTCGCCTCCACAGGCTAAAGCTTATGCCACCAAGCCCTGCAAAAAGCCAGGCGGCCTACGAGGCCGCCGCAGGCTGCGAGCCTGCCCCACCAAAGGCCGCCTACCGGTCGGCCAACTTCCGTCCGGCGCTCAAGCTATCGAAATTCATGATGGCGTTGAACACTAAGAAGTAGCTACCCTTAGTCTCCGCGCGCCAGAACGGGTTATTGGAAAACAGCACGACATGGCCCTCGCCATACGGCGCATCGATCACCGCGGCGTGTTGCGCAAGCTCCCCGCCATTGTCGAGCAGCCCGGAAACCAACAGCTCTTTGGCGTCGGCGTAGCGCAGCACCACGCGCGGCCGCGCCGGCGGAGGAATCACGTTGATGGGGTTGCGCAACTGTTCATCGGTCACCGGCAGCGCCTCCCATGGCTCGGCATGCGGCTCTTCAGGGATGTCGGCGGGCGGGCGCCCCTGCGGCACGTCGGGATCGTCGGCCGTACCGCGGCCAGTGGGGCGCTGGTGTTCCTCCGGGTTGTTGCGCCTCCCGCGTCCGCCGCCCGCCATGTTCGACACGTTGAAGACCGGCGGATTGGAAGCGAAGATCGCCAGGTTGTCGGCGTAGCCATACACAATCGGGCTGGCCGCATCCACGGTTTTGGAGCGCAGCGCCGAGCCAGTCACCTTCAGCTTCTGCGCGGACGCGATGCCGACGCCCGGCGTGAACCCCAACGTGACGGCGAAGTTGGCGCTCTCGCTGGCGGCGATCAGCAGCCCGCCCTGGCGCACGAATTCCTGCAAACGTTCTAGACCCGTCCAGCCCAGCCCCGGGCGCATATCGTCGGTTTCGTCCGTCTTGCCCAGGTTCGGCGTGAGCGGCGTGACTTTCCAGGGCAGCGGATTTCCATACATCGGCATGCCGTTAACCACCGCCTGCGCGCTGCGAACCCCCGGCGGAAAAACGATGACGTCGTACTTGGAGCGCAAGCCGCCAGTCCCGGACGGCATCGCGGCGACGGTCTGCGTGCTGATGTAATCGTACGGAATCCGCAAACGGTCGAATTCCAGACGCCACCAGCCATCGCTTTGCGCAGTGAGCCAGGTATGCATCACGGCGACGCGCGCGGCCCGCGACGGATGGGTTTTCACGCTGGGCGCGGCGGCCAGCGCGTATGCCTGTATGCCCAACTCGGCGGCGGCTTTGCCCAAATCGCCTGCCGGCACGTTGCGCACAATGAACGATCCACGGTTGAACTTATGTCCGGCCGCTTCGAACGGCTCTTCGGCGGCTTCGAACGATGCGTTCGGGAACCGGTATCGCAGCGTGACCAGCGCGTTGTCCGCGTTGTGGTCGATCAGGAAGATATCGCCCGCGCCCTCCACGCCGCCCGGCGCGGCAACCGGCCCCTCGACCGCATGCATGCCGGCGTCGAGCACCTTGGCGTCCGTCACCCGCGCTACTTGAACATTGCCCAGTTCGCCGAAGGTCCAGGCGGTATCGTCGTAAATGTCCTTCTGCGGATCGTTGGGCGCCCAGTATTGGTAATCGAGCAGGGCATCCGCGATGCGGCTATACGGCTGATCCATGCGCAAAACGTAACTGCCGGCCGGGAAGGCGCGCGGCTCGGGCTTGGGTTTCGGCTTGGTTTTCTCATCGGGCTTCGGCGGCGTCTTCTTGGGCAGCATCATCACGGTGAGTTCCGCGTTGGCCCGTGAAATCTCGCAGCCCTGTTCCTGCAGCATGCGCAATAAATCCGCCTGCGCGCCGGGACGCGGATCGTCCGCGGGGAACACGTAAGCCGCCGGTCCCTCCTTGCGGGCTTTCTCGATGGAGCGTTTGGCCTTCAAGTAGAAGTTGTGCAGGAACAGCTTGTTGTTGGCGCTGAAATAAGCCAACGCGGTCAGCAAGCCGGTCTCTTCGTAGTTGTTGTTGTTGCGCTGCGACCATTTCGCTTTGGGCAGCGGCGGGTTCTGCTTGTACCAGGTGCGCGCGAATTCGTCGGGCTCCAGGGTACGCTCTTCGGTATCGGCGCCGCCGTTGCCGAAGGTTTCATACAGACGGCTGATGCCGTTGTGCATGGCGGCGATGAACATCAGGTAGCTGGGAGACCAGGTGTCGAAGGTGCCGTGCGTGAACACGCCCGGCATGCCGAACGTAGTCATCTCCGCCACGTTGTTCCATCCCATCATTTGCCATTCGCCGGCCAGAATCGGATCGATCCAGGCGTTGTACGGACCGTCGCCCACGGTGTTGTCGTAAAGGTACGGCACGGATTCGTGCAGGTCGTGCAGCACTTGCGCCTTCCATCCGACGAAAGTGCGCAGCACGTTGCGGGTGAGGGCCAGGGTGAGTCCCATGGCATCGCGATTGTTATCGTGGCCCACGTAGTGGCCCCAATAGATCAGCGGCGGCCACTGTTTGCCGGGGTTCGCGAGATGCCACTTATAGATATCCACCATGCGGTCGCGCCCGTCCACTTCCACGATGGGGGTGATCAGGGTGATGGTGTTTTCGCGGATGAACTTGATGTAGGCGCTGTCGTCCACCGCCAACCGGTAGGCCAGTTCCATGAGCGCGGTGGGTGCGCCGGTTTCGGGCGAATGGATGGTCCCGGTGATGTAGTAAATGGGTGTAGATGCGGCCACCAGTTTTTCGGCTTCGGCGTCGTCCAAGTGGATCGTACGCGGGTCCGCCAGTTTCGCCAGGCGTGCGCGATTCTCGTCGAGATGCGCGAGCAGCCGCTCGTCCGCCACAGCCACCGCGATCATCTCGCGGCCCTCCTCGGTCCGGCCGATGCTGAAGACCTTTACCCGCGGGCTGGCGGCCTCCAGCATGCGCATATAGCGATAGACCTCGGCCGAATACGGCAGGATACCGGGCGCGCCCGCGACGTCGCCGAGCACGGCCTTGGGAGTGGGCACGGTCTGCGACGCCGGCAGATAATCGGTGAGCGGCGAATTGAAGAACGGCTCGGTGGTGTACTCGCGGATCTTCTTGGTGTATTCCTCGTCGATGGGCTGGGCGGCGTCGCGCGCCGGGCGGGGCTGTGCCAGTAAGGGAAGGGCTAGAAGCACGGGAGCCACGAGCAGTGTCTTCATTGGAAAGACTATAACAGGCGGCGCATGGCGCCGCCCCACGGTACAATTGGCTGCATGTGTCATCATTTTGTGCTGCCCCTGCTGCTGCTCTCCGGCCTGATTGCCGGCGCGGCCGAGCTCACTCCTCCCGCCGCCCCAACGGAAGATCATCGCGAAGTGCGCCACGGCGCCACCGTGGTCGACAACTACTACTGGCTGCGCGAGAAATCCAATCCGAAAGTGGTCGAGTATCTGGAAGCCGAGAATGCCTATACCAAAACCATGACCGCGGGTCTAGCGCCATTCCAGGACGCGCTTTACAAAGAGATGCTGGGCCGCGTCAAGCAGACGGATCTCTCCGTCCCCGTGCGCCGCGGCGATTATCTGTATTACTCGCGCACCGAAGAAGGCAAACAGTATCCGATTCAATGCCGCCGCAAGAGCAGCATGGAAGCGCCCGAAGAAATCCTGCTGGATTTGAATGATCTGGGCAAGGCGCACAAGTTCGTGGGACTGGGCGCATTCGTGGTCAGCGACGATCAGACTATGCTGGCCTACACGATCGATTACACGGGCTTCCGTCAATATGGGCTGCAAGTGAAGAACCTGCGCACGGGCGAGACACTGCCGGATACCACCGAGCGCGTGGATTCCGTGGAGTGGGCGGCCGACAACAAGACGCTTTTCCTGACTACCGAAGACGCCGTCACCAAGCGGTCCGATAAGTTGTGGCGTCATGTGCTCGGTTCGGCCAATTTCGAGCCGTTATACGACGAGACGGACGAGCTTTACGACATCCGCGTCGACAGAACACGCGACAAGAAATATGTCTTACTGGGGATCGACAGCAAAGACACCACCGAATATCGCTGGCTGCGCGCGGACCAGCCGCAAGATGGTTTCACGGTATTCCTGCCGCGCGAGAAGAAGCACCGTTACTACGTGGATCACCGCGAGAATCTGTTCTATATCCGGACCAACAAAGCCGGGCGCAATTTCGCCATCATGACGGCGCCGGAAAGCGATCCTTCGCCGCGGAACTGGAAGGTCTTCATCCCGCAACAGGACGATGTGCTGATCGAGCACCTGGATCTGTTCCAGGATTTCGCCGTGTGCGTGGAGCGGTCGCGCGCCGTAGACCACCTGCGCGTGTATGACTTCCACAGCGCCAAATGGACGGCCGTGCCGTTCCCCGAGCCAGTCTACTTTGCGTCGCCCGGCGGCACGCCCGAGTTCGCTTCGAAGACCTATCGCTACAACTACCAGAGCTTCATCACGCCGCCGAGCGTATACGACTACGACGTACACACGGGACAATCCACGCTGCTGAAGCGCCAGGAAGTGCTGGGCGGCTACGACCCCACGCAGTACGCCAGCGAGCGCTTGTGGGCCACCGCGCGCGACGGCGTGAAGGTGCCGGTTTCCATCGTTTACCGCAAGGGGTTCGTGCGCGACGGCCACGCGCCGCTGTTCCTCTACGCTTACGGCTCTTACGGGATCGGCACGCCGGCGACCTTCGCCAGCAATCGTTTGAGCCTGCTGGACCGCGGCATGGCCTATGCGATCGCGCACATCCGCGGCGGCAACGAGATGGGCGAACAGTGGCGCGAGGATGGCATGCTGATGAAGAAGAAGAATACGTTCTGGGACTTCATCGATTGCGCCGAGTATCTGATCGCGGAGAAGTGGACTTCGAAGGAGCGCCTGGTAATCGAAGGCGGCAGCGCCGGCGGCTTGCTGATGGGCGCGGTGGTGAACATGCGCCCGGATTTGTTCCACGCGGTACACGCCGCCGTACCCTTCGTGGATGTGATGAATACCATGATGGACGCTTCGCTGCCGCTGACGGTGGGCGAGTATCTGGAGTGGGGCAACCCGAACGAGAAAGAGGCGTACGACTATATGAAGACGTATAGCCCCTATGACAACCTGGAAAAGCGGGCGTATCCGGCTATCCTAGTCACTACCAGTTTCAACGACAGCCAAGTAATGTACTGGGAGCCGGCTAAGTATGTGGCCCGCCTGAGATCGCTGAAGACCAACGACACGCCGCTGCTGCTGAAGATCAAGATGGAGCCAGCCGGGCATGGCGGCGCATCGGGCCGGTACGACCGGATGAAGGACCAGGCGTTCGAGTATGCGTGGCTGCTGACGGAGGTGGGGATTACGAACTAAAATCCGCCCCGCGGGCGATAACCGGGCCTGGACCGCACGCGATATTTCTTTCCTACGTCAGTTACAATTTCGACCGCAATTTTGCGGAAACCTTCGTTCGGATTAGGCTGCGGATAGTAAGTCACCGTATAAGAGTTGCCTAAGTCCTCGCGGATGGACTCGAACGCCTCCACTTGCTTCTGCCAGGTCTTAGCCCAATAGGCTTTGCCGCCGGTACGGGTGGCGATGCGCCGGAAGACGCCGCTCGAAATGGGGTCCTTATTGACCTCGTTGGTGGAGATCACATATATAGGTATGCCTTCGTCCTCGGCCACGGCGCGCACATCGTCGGGAGCCACCATGCTGGCGTTGTCCGGGCCATTGGAGAAGACGATGACCACCTTGCGGCCGGGCACCTTGGCGGCATCGCGCAGAGTGAGCAGCAGGGCGTTGTAGAGCGCGGTATCGTCTCCGGCCACGGACTTGCGCAGGCCGCCGATGGCGTCGCCGCGATCGCGGGTGAGGGTGGCGGCGCGGGAGAGATTGCGGCTGAAAGTATAGACGGCGACGGAATCGGCGCGGTCCAGGCCGCGGACGAAATCGGCGATGGCGTCTTCGGCGTAGACGAAGCCGCGGTACATGAAATTGCTGGTGTCGAAGAGCACGAAGACGTTGGTGCCGACGAAGGCGTCGCTATGCAGGTCGATGCCGGTGTTGCCGGGCGCCTCGGCGGGCTCGCCGGCGACCAGCGGACGGGTGGTGCCGTCGTCCAATACCTGCATGGGAGCCTTAGTGCCCTCCGCGAAGGTAGCCATCTTTTGCAGGATGCCGTCTTCGTAGACCTTGAAATCCGTATTCTTCAGGTTGTTGATGTAGCGGCTATGGCTGTCGGTGACGGTGAAGCTGAGCACCACCATGTCGACTTTCACGCGGAATACGGGGCGCTGGGCGTCCTGCGCGTTGAGGAGAGCCGTACCCGCGGTGGCTGCCAGAAAATTGCGTCTTGATATGAGAGTCATGAGTTTGTTGTGTGGCGGGGCTAAAGCCCCGCGCGGGCTGAAGCCCGCCCCCCATCCGCTAAAGGCCGCCCCCCATCTGCCGCCTGCTGGCGCGACTTACTGCGCACCTCGTCGCCCACGGCCCGCAAGGAGCGGAGCACGGCCGGCCAATCCTCGAGGTGGGAGGCGAAGATACGCTCCACGAGTTTCTCGGTCCACTCCGGGATACGCAGGTTGAGCTGGGAAGGCTGGACGTAAGTCTGGTCGGCGAGTTCGGCCCAGTAGAGCGCGTTGGACTCCCAGCTCTCGGCGAGAATGCGGCTGGAATAACCCATCAAGGTCGGGAAAGTGCGCAGGTTAAGCAACTCCGGCCGATAGGAGTTGGCCAGGGTGGGTTTGGGGGTGCCGAAGGCGGCCGAGATGGCCGGATAGTCGATCTGTTGGGGCGATGCGGCGGCAAGCCGGCGGATTTCGGCCAGCAGGGGCGATGGCTCGCGCTGGGTATCGGCTTCCATGGCGGCACGCATACGGGATGCCAGGATGAACAACTCAGAGGGCGTCACCTTGTTCAGCGCCGCGGGCAGGTCGCCATCGGCGAGCAGCGCGGCCACCTGTTCGACGCGGGCGGGAGCGGCCTGCGCGCTCAGGATCGCGAGCGTTTCGCGGCGGAGGGCGGGGTCGAGCGCGGAGGCGGCCAGCAGCGACTCGGCGTAGCGCATATGCAGCGCCACCCAGTGCAACTGCGAAGGCGTGACATTCCACCAGCGGGGGATGACGGCGCTGACGATCATCTGGGGCACCAGGTCGCCCCAGATGAGGGCCTGGGTCTGCTCCGGCACCAGGAAATTCTGTTCGGCCTCGGCCAGCGCGTAGGGCAGGCCGGCGAGCGAGCCGACCAGCCGGCCGCCGCCATTGGACGGCCAGCCGGAGCCGTACACTTCGGTGGCGCGCCACATGTGGTTGGGGCCTTGCGCGTTGCCCAGAAAATCGTGGCTGCGCACGAACAGCGGATTGGTGTAGAGGACCTGCGCTCCGGGGGGCGCGTAGTGGGCATAGTTGTAAGCCACGAGGGTATCGCGCAGGAACGGCGCCAGCAGGGCGCGCAAATCCCGCTTCTTGTCGCCGGGGGCTTTGTCGATGGCGGCGCGCAAATTGAGCTTACGCTCCGCATCGACGTGTTTATCGGTCCAGTAGCCAAAGGAGAGCGCGTTTTTTTCGATGGGGCTCAGGGTAGCGCGGGCCAGGGGGATATCGGCGATGCGGGTGGACAGGCGATTGAGCAAGGCCGTGTCGAGCTTGGCGCCGCCCGCGAGGCTATCGAAGTGACTGGCGAGGTCGAAGAGGTCGTCGACGGGGACGATGTGCTGGGCTTCCATGATGCGCATCATGTCCTGCACGACGCGGGTATGGGAGTCCGTGTCGCTGGGGTCGGCGGCGCCGGCCAGCAGGTCGAGGAGGCGCGCTTGCGCGGGAGCGCCGGATTTCGATCCGGTGGCGTTGAGCAGGACCGCCACGCCGCCGCGTCCGGCGTCGAACAGCATGCGGCCGTCGCGTACGGCGGCGAAGGGAGCGAGCAAGGCCGCGAAAGTCTCATCCGCCTTGGGCGCCGGCAAGCTGTCGGAGCGCGCCAGGATCTGCCACAGTCCTAGCAGGGACTGCAGCATGCCGAGGGTGTCGGCGCGCAGAACCGGGTCCTTGAGGCGGCCGGCCTCTTCGGCGGTATCCAGGAACTGGGCGATGGATTTATCGCCGACGGCGGCGGCCTCGTTGAATATAGGGTACTGGCTGCCGTAGGTATGATAATTGCGCGCCAGCAAGTCCACGGTTTCCGGCGCCAGGGGTTTGGCGCGGTAACGATCCAGGTCGCTAAGCGCCATGAAAATCTTAAGCGGCTCGTTCTCCACGGCTTTGCGGGTGAGTCCGAAGAGGGCTTCGAGGACGTCGTCGGCTTCCTTCCAGGCGACGGCGGCGCGGGTCAGCTTGGCGTCGTACTTGCCTTGCGGATGATTCGCGAAGAGGTCCTTCCAGACCTGCAGGTTGCCGGGGACGTGGGGCCGGCCATTGGGATCGATCCACAGGCGGGTGGTCAGCAGCATCATGTCGGCGTTGGAGCGGAAAACGGGGCGGGCCGGACCGGGGCTGGTGACTTTGCCGCGGATGGCCATGTAGAAGCGCAGCATGCGGGCGGGTTCGGTGAGGTAATCGCGGACCGGACCGTTGAGGCGGGCCAAGGCATCGAAGTAGCTGGCCAGCCATCCATCGTCTTTGGCGAGGAGCTTCTCGAAAAACGCAGCGCCCGGGTCGGGCGGCGCGCCGGCCAGTTCGGTCCAGGCGGCGGAGGTGCGGGGCGCTCCGGGCACCAAGGCCTTGCCGTCGCGGACTTCGAACATGCCGCCGAAGAAGTCGAGCACGTGCGCATAGGCCTTGAGGCGCGGCATGGGGATGTTTTTGCGGAACTCCTCGGCGGTTTCGCGGCCGAGCTTGGAAATGCCGAGATACAAGCGGCAGAGGGAGGGATCGGAGAGGAGCACGTCGAGGAAGCCGCTGGTTTCCTTTTCCTTGGCGGAGAGCCAATAGTCGGAACCGAACAGGACGGGAACGCGCGCGGGGTGGTAGTCGTAGGTAAAAGGACGGTTAGTGCGGAGGGCTTGTTCGAGGGCAGGGAGGGGGAAGCCGGAATCGGTGGTCAGAAAAGCGCGGGTGGCGTTGACGGTTTCGAGGACGACTTCGCTGCCGCATCCGCCGCGCATACGGAAGCCCAGAATGCGCAACAAGTCGGCGGCGTTGGGGGAATCGCAAGTCTCGATATCGACGATTTTCGAGGCGCCGGCGAGCTTCTCGATTTCACGCGCCTGCGAGATATAACGATGGACGAGCTTGAGATATTCGGTCTGTTCTAAAGCTTCGTTGCTGTGGGCGGCCTGGAAGCCGTTGGTCACGACATTGCGCGCGAGGGCGGGCAGGACATCGTCGCCCTGGGCGTCGGCGGAGATGGCGGCCATGCGGCCGAAGGAGCGCAAGGGCCCGGGAATCTCGGCATACTGGCGGGCGGCGGCGGGCGGGTCCGGCGGCGAGGCGGGCATGCTGGCGGGCGCCCCGCCGGCGCTTTGGAGGATCTGCAGGGAGCGCAGGGCGGCGGCCCGGTCGCCCTGCAGGAAGGACAACTCGGCCAAGCGCCGCGCCACGGCCGCGCGCTGGCGGCGGTGGGCCGGTTGATCCAGCGCGGCGAGGAGTTTGCCATAGGCTTCGGCGGCGCCCGGATCGGCGTGGCCATCGAGGAACTCGGCGTATTCGGTTAACGCGGCGATGCTGCCCGGAGCGGTTTCGGCGGCATGCGCCAGCAGGGCGCGGGCGCCCGCGCCGTCGCCGGATTCTTCCAATTGCCGGGCGCGATCCAGGGTGTCGGTGCCGTGGAGGTTTGAAACAAAAGCAAGGAAAAAAACGATGGAGAGGGACTTCATGATGGTTCCCGTATCTGTGGTGTTACTTTAGCACAGCCGGGGCGGGCGAGCGTAGCTCGGGATGGGTGCGGGTGGGTGAAGGTGTTGGGGACGGTGAGGGATGGGAACCGCTCCCTGACGGTCGCGGCTCGGTAAGGCGCGCGGGTCGCGGCTCGGTAAGGCGCGCGCAATCCACGCGGTTATCGGCGAGCCGTGAGGTGAATGATATTACTTCCCGGCGCGGATGGCCAGTGCGCGGGGCGGGCGGCAACGCGGCGAGGGCGGGGAGGAGCCGCGGCAGGGCAAGCAGGAGGGCGAGCACCGCGAGGAGCATGGCGGGGACAGCGAGCCTGGCGGCGCTCTCATTTGTTGGGTTCGAATGGTATTCCATTGATTTTGGGGGCATTGGGGCGGGTTCGGCGGGCATTGCCGGGGATGGGTCGGGTGGAGACGGGGGTTCCGCGTCCGCGGCGGATTCGACGGGCGCAGCCGCCGGCGCGGCCTGGCGGGCGTTGGCGAGGCGGGCGGCCTGGTAGGTTTTCAACTGGCGTAGGCCGCGGTCGATGGAAATCTCGATGCCGCTTTTGTAGCGGGCGAGGTTGGCGAAGGTATGGGAGACTTCGCAATCGAGGGTGAAGGCGCGGGTGAGGCGGTCGTCCGGGTGGGGCGGCGGGGGCGGAGGCGCGATGGATTCGGGTCTCAATTCGTGGTTCGTTTTTTGGTTGCGTAATCCTTTTTTGCGGGAATAATCCATCTCGGCGACCGACTCAAGGCGGCGGCGGTAGATGCCGGCCTCCATGGGGAGGGCGCGGTCGAGACGCCATTGATCGGCGGCGAGGCGCAGGACCAGCCTTTCTTCGCCATCGCCGACGGGTTGGAAGCGGCCGTCGAGATCGTTGAGGAGCAGGAGGAACTCTTCGGGGTCGTCGTCGGCGAGCAGGATGTGTTTGTTGGCGCGCAGGCCATGGCGGAGGCGATTACGGCTGGACGCGGCCTTCCCGGCGGGAGTGCGCGGTCCGGTAGATTTTTTGGCGTTCTCGCGGTTGGCGTGGATTCGGGCCTCGGTGAGGGTGCGCGGTTCGTTCGTTTTTTTCATATGGTATTTTGTGCGCAGCGTACATGTTGTGCGCAGCCGCGCACATGGACGGGCGCGTGCGGCGCGGTCCTTTCGCTTTCATACTACGGGGGAGGGTTTGGGGATGCGGGGGTCGGTTTGCGCAAATGGTTGAAGACAGGGGGGTGAATCTTTTTGTCAAGTTGTGAACGCAAGAGACGCGCTGGCGCGCGTTGGGCGGCCTACGAGGCCGCCGCAGGCTGCGAGCCTGCCCCACGAGGGCTTAGGCGGGCTGTAGAATTTCGATTAATGTGACGCGGAAATCGCCGGCACCGCTGGAGAAGGTCATGCGCTCCATGGCATTGACCCCGCACACGTGCAAGCTGTAGTCGCTGCCTACGACGACCGAGGGCATGGACAGGTCGACTCCCTTGGGCAGCAGGGATTTCAGATTGCCGGCCACCATGTTGGCGAGTTCACCCATCACGTCGCGGACGTCGTCGTCGATGGCGGCGGGCAGGCCGATGCCCATGAACCGCGCCGCGAACTGGCAGGCCGGCTGCGCGCCGCATTCGACCAGCGCGGCTCCGCGCCATGTTCCGACGAAGTGAACGGCGGAAGTAATGGTATCCGGCGCATGAATCCAGGGCGTCCCGGAGGCGGTGGCCTCCAGGTCCATCATGGTTTGGAAGACCGACTGGACGATGCGCGCCAGGTCGTCCCGATAAACGTCGAGAGAAAAGGGGGCCAGCATCTTAATCCTTTCAGGGAGCTTGGTAGAGCACGGTTTGACCGATGATTCTGCGTTCAAAACGGTTGGTAAGGTTTAGAGTGGTTTCACTGCCGCCGAGCAACAGGTAACCTCCGCGGAACAGGGTTCCGTGCAGTTCCTCCAAGATCCTGCGTTTGGCTTCAATATCGAAGTAGATCAAGACATTGCGGCAGAAGACCACGTCGAAGGGTCCGCGCGAGGACATGCTGTGGCGCAGGTCGCAGGTGGTGAATTCCACCATGCGCCGCACGTCGTCCTTCAATTGCCATTCCAGTCCCACGCGGATGAAGTATTTGACGAGATAGGCAACTGGCAGGCCGCGATTCACTTCGATCTGGAGGTATCTGCCGGCGCTGGCGCGGGCGGCCATCTGGGTGGATAAATCGGTGCCTTGAATTTTGATTCTCCAATCGCCCAGCCCCATCTCGAGGAGCATCATGGCGAGGCTGTAGGCTTCCTGGCCGGATGACGAAGCGGCCGACCAGAAGCTCATCTTGCGGGTATCCTGGCGGAGGGCGATCAGGCCTGGGATGACGACCGACCGCAGCGCATCGTACTGCGCCGGGTCGCGGAAAAAGAAAGTTTCATTGGTGGTCATGGCCTCCACGACCTGGCGCTTCAAGACCCCATTGTTGGCCGAACCGCCGAGCACGGCGCAGAGATCGTTCAAGCTGGCCAGGCGCATCTGCTGCACGATGGGCGCGAGGCGGGCTTCCAGCAAGTAACGTTTATCCCCGTCGAGCACGATACCGGACTCGCGGTACACATAGTCCTGCAAGAAGCGGTAGCTTTCGGGATGGAGGTCGGTTTCCGGCATAGTCTTATCCTCTACAAACCTGCCTGAGGACTTCGGGAACGACGGCATGCAGGGGGAGTACGCAGTTCGCCACGCCGGCCCCGGCCACGGCGCCGGGCATGCCCCATACCACGCTGGTGGCTTCATCCTGGGCGATGACGTATGCGCCGTTGGCTTTGAGCGCCGCCGCGCCGAGCAGGCCGTCCTGGCCCATGCCGGTGAGGACGGCGGAGATGGCCGCACCGCCGTAGACCTCTCCCACCGAGCGGAACAGCACGTCGACCGAGGGCCGGCAGGAATTTTCCGGCGGCGATTGATCCACGCGGACGACGATCTTTCCGCCCTGGTTGCGGACACGCATATGGTAGTCTCCGGGCGCGATCCACACGGTCCCGGGCGTCACCGGGGCGCCATCCACCGCTTCTTCGACCCGCAGTTGCGTGCCGGCCTGGAGACGCTCGGCCAGGAACCGGGTAAACAATGGCGGCATATGCTGCACGATCAGAATGGGCAGCGGAAAGTCCGCAGGAAACTGCGGAACGATGGCGCCGAGCGCCGTAGGGCCTCCGGTGGAAACACCAATTGCCAATATTTTCGGCTGGCGGCCGGCGACGGGAAGGAAAGGGATACCAGGCGGCCGCGGCGCGGCGGTTGGCGGTTTGGCCGCGGTCACCTCGCCCGGTATCAGGAAGAACTGCCGGATCTTGGGGATCAACTCCGTGCGCAAGCTGGCCATGGAGCGGTCGAGCGATCCAACGTTGGCGGCCTTGGTAACGTAATCGTCGGCGCCGAGGGCCAGGGATTCCAGGGTCAGCGCAGCGCCGCGGTCCGTGAGGGTGCTGAACATGACCACGCGGGGCCTGGCCGCCTGGTTCCCGATGCGGCGCAGGACGGCCAAGCCATCCATGTCGGGCATTTCGATGTCGAGGGTGATCACGTCGGGATTCAACTGGGCGATGCGCTCCATGGCAATGGCGCCGTTGGCCGCCACACCGACTACTTGGAGGGCGGGGTCTTCCGACAGAGCGTGGGTCACCAGGCGGCGGATGACTACCGAATCGTCCACCACGAGCACGCGGATGCGGGCGCCGGGGGAGATCGTTTTTCTGGCGATGCCTGCGCGGAGCATTATTGGATCAACCCCAACACGCGCAGTTTGTCCGCCAGGATTTCCTTAGTGAACGGTTTCATCACGTATTCGTTGGCTCCCGCGGCGAGGGCCTTGACCATCTGATCCACTTCGGTTTCGGTGGTCACCATCATGACCTTGACGGAAGCGTAGCGGGGATCGGCGCGCAGCTTCTCGAGAAATTCGAGACCGTTCATATGCGGCATGTTCCAGTCCACTAGAATGATGGCGAACTCTTCGCGCAGGAGGGCCAGCGCTTCGGCGCCGTCGGAGGCAGCGCAGACGGTGTAGCCGAGCTCCGCGAGGTTTCGAGAGAGAATCATGCGCACCGCGCGGGAGTCGTCAACGACCATGGCCTGGGACATAGGAAAAGCCTCTGATGGTATATCGGACGAGTGTGGGTGCAGCTTTATGGGCAGGACGGGTTTGTATTGCAAGTTGCCGGCAATGCGTGCGGACGAAGTTGCCGAGGCCCGGCAGGCAGGGGGACGCGGCTCAAAAGCATCCGTATTCAGCGCGACGCCATGCCCCGTCCTGAAATCGGCGCAGGATCTTACGCGCGCCGGTTTGGTCAAGGGTCATGCCGTGGAGTTGCATCGCGTAGTCGACAAAGCCTGCGGGGGGTACGGCAACGGCGGTGGTGTCTACAAAGCCCATCGACCAGTTTTCAAATTCCTTTTTTTGAATCGTTCGGCGGGAGAGCAATAGGAGGTTGATGTGACGCGGGTCGGCTCCGATTTTTACGTAGAGGGCTTCGACGCTCTCGGCCGGCCCTTCGAGTACTTGCAGGAAGGATCCATGGTGATAGAGCAGCATGCCGCTGATGCCGGCGGCGGTATTCCTTTGACGCGAGATTTTGAGCAGTTGCACGAGATCTTCGCGGGTGAAGGGTTTGGTGGCCGCGCTGGCATAGATGATTTGCCGCATATCGATATTGTGCTCCTTTGGCACGGCAGCGCGGCCAAGAAGGCTGGGCAGGCCGAGGGCCTGCCCCACTAAGAGCGGGCCTGCGAGGCCCGCGCAGGCTGCGAGCCTGCCCCACAGGCTGCGAGCCTGCCCCACGGCAGCGCATGGCGCTGCCCTACTTAGCCCCACGGCAGCGCATGGCGCTGCCCTACTTAGCCCCACCGCAGCGCATGGCGCTGCCGTACTTAGCCCCACGGGCTGCGCATGGCGCTGCCCTACTTAGAAGGTGAACTTGGCGACCAAGCCTTGGAGCTGCGCGGCCATTCCGCTGAGGGCCTGCGCGGCTTTCTGCATGTCGGTGGCGCCGCGGGTGGTGTTTTGGGCGGCGATGGCGACCCCGCCGATATTCTTGGCGATTTCACCGGTGCCCTTGGCGGCCTCGCCCACGTTGCGGGCGATCTCGTTGGTAGTGACGGTCTGTTCTTCGACGGCGGAGGCGATATTGTTGGAAATATCGTTGATCTGATTAATGATGGAGCTGATCTCGCCGATGGCGGTCACAGCGCCCTTGGTGTCGCTTTGGATGGCGTCGATCTTCTGGCCGATTTCTTCGGTGGCTTTAGCCGTCTCCTTGGCGAGTTCCTTGACCTCGTTGGCCACCACGGCGAACCCCTTGCCGGCCTCGCCGGCGCGGGCGGCCTCGATGGTGGCGTTGAGGGCCAGCAGGTTGGTCTGTTGCGCGATGGAGGTGATGACCTTGATGACCTTACCGATTTCCACGCTGGATTCGCCCAGCTTGGCGATGGTGTGGTTAGTGGATTCCGCCACGCCCACGGCGGCCTTGGCGACCTTAGCCGACTCGTTGGCGCTCTTGGCGATCTCACGGATGGAGGCCTGCATTTGTTCGCTGCCGGTGGCCACCACCGTCACGTTCTTAGATACCTGTTCACTGGCCGCGGAGACCACATTGGCCTGGGTGGCGGTCTCTTCCGCGTTGGAGGCCATCTGGCTGCTGACGGCGGTGAGTTCTTCGGCGGATGAGGCTAGCGCGGAGGCTTGGCTGGCGGCTACTTTCAAGGGGTCGACCACGGTGTCGAGCGTGTGGTTGAAGCCCTCCACGATCTTGCGGTAATCCCCGCGGTGCTTGGCGGCATCGGCGCGCACGCCCAGCCTTCCGTTCACGGCGGCCTGGGCCAGCGTGTTGACATCGTCCACCAAGGCGTTGATATTGCTCTTCAACAGCACCAGCCACTCGTGGATCTGGTCTTCGTTGGAGGCTTTATCCATGGTTGTGTTCATATCGCCGTTGGCGATCTTGGTCACGAAGCCGACCAGCAGGGTCAGCCAGGCATGCACGCCGTTGATGGCCTCCTTCATTTTTTCATGGTCGCCTTTGCAGGCGACTTCCACCCTTTCGCGCAGATTCCCGCCGCGGATCAGCCGCAGCACGCGGTTGCCTTCGGCGATGGGCAGCAGGATGGCGTCCAGCATGTCGTTGACGCCTTTAACGATGCCGGCATAGGCGCCCTGGAACTGGTCGGCTTTGCCGCGCTCGGATAACTGGCCTTCGTGGGAGGCCTGGGTGAGACGCGCCAACTCTTTCTGCAGGGTTTGCAGCACTATGGCGACGGTGTTGACGGCCTGCTTCATCTTCTCGTGGTCGCCCTTGTAGGTTTGGGCGATGAGCTCGTCGATCTTGCCGGTGGAGATCTGCGCCAGCACGCGGTTGCCTTCGCCGATGGGCAGCAGGATGGCGTCGAGCATCTCGTTGACGCCACTGACGATGCCGGCGTAAGCGCCCTGGAATTGGTCGGCTTTACCGCGCTCGGAAAGTTGTCCGGCATGGGAGGCCTGGGTGAGGCGCGCCAACTCTTTCTGCAAGGCCTGCAGGACGGTGGCGACGGTATTGACAGCCTGCTTCATCTTTTCGTGGTCGCCCTTGTAGGTTTGGGCGATGAGCTCGTCGATCTTGCCGGTGGAGATCTGCGCCAGCACGCGGTTGCCTTCGCCGATGGGCAGCAGGATGGCGTCCAGCATCTCGTTGATGCCCTGGACGATCTTGCGGTAGTCGCCTTGGTGCTTGGTGGCGTCGGCACGGACGGCCAGTCTGCCTTCCGCCGACGCTTTGATCAGCACGTCGGTTTCGGTCACGAGCGCCGTAATCTTGTCGATGCAATTGTTGAGGTTGTTCTTAATTTCGTTGAAGTCGCCCTGATAGGTGTCGGTGATTTTGGGTGGGATGTCGCCTTTCGAAATGCGGTCCACGTATTCGGCGGAGACGTTGAGGGGCTTGATGACGTTATCCAGGGTGAGGTTGAAGCCTTCGATGACCTTTTTGAAGTCGCCCTGGTGCTTGGC
>JBEKMJ010000060.1:0-47617 GCA_050008575.1 Bryobacteraceae bacterium | reverse complement strand
ATGTTCAAGGTGTCGGACCCCAGCGCCGCGCGGGGCAACAGCATCACGGCCCGGGAAATCCTGGACAAAGCCTCGAAGGAGATTGACACCGGGCTGTCCAAGGATCCCGAGCTGCAGGCCCACATGATGCAGACCATGGGGGAAGTGTATGGCAG
Organism: Bryobacteraceae bacterium; assembly: GCA_050008575.1. GTDB lineage: Bacteria > Acidobacteriota > Terriglobia > Bryobacterales > Bryobacteraceae > Bog-159. The sequence goes on along the minus strand of JBEKMJ010000060.1, from coordinate 47,462 downwards.
CCTCGGACTCTACCCTCAAGCGCAGTCGCTGCTCACGCGCGCGGTCGATATCCGGCGACGCCTGCGCGGGCCACGGAATCCTGAAACCCTCACCTCGATGAGCAGTCTGGGCCGGAATCTTTTCGATAGCGGCCGGTACGCCGAGGCCGAGAAGTTGGACCGCGACACACTGGATATTCGACGTCGTGTATTGGGTCCGGAGCATCCGGACGCGTTGGCGTCCATGAATAACCTGGCTATCGTTCTCAATAGGGAGGGCCGCTTCGCCGAGGAAGAGAAGCTGGATCGCGAGACACTGGATATTAAGCGTCGTGTTTTGGGGCCGGAGCACCCGGACACGCTGACGTCGATGCATAACCTGGCGATGGTTCTAGACGACGAGGGCCGCCATGCCGAGGCCGAGAGGATGGATCGCGAAACACTGAATATTCAACGTCGTGTCTTGGGGCCGGAGGACCCGCACACACTGTGGTCGATGAATAACCTGGCTATCGTTGTCGGTAACGAGGGCCGCTACGCAGAGGCCGAGCAGTTGTATCGCGAGACACTGGATATTCAACGTCGAATCTTGGGGCCGGAGCATCCGGACACACTGAAGTCGATGGCTAACCTGGCCGATGACCTCAATCACCAAGGCCGCTACGCGGAGGCAGAGAAGTTGAATCGTGAGACATGGGATATTCAACGTCGTGTCTTGGGGCCGGAGCATCCGTCCACGGCAATCTCCACATACAACATGGCTTGCATTCGGGTCCGTGAAGGCCACCTTGATGAGGCATTGTTGCTTTTACAAGAGGCGGTTGACCACGGCCTGGCCCCCGGTTTCGACCTCGCCATTGAAAACGATCCCGATCTCAAATCGCTCCATGGCGACCCGCGCTTCGCTACTCTGGTGGCCGACGCCAAAGAGCGCGCCGCCGCGGCGCAGAAGCCCTAATTTTGCTCTCGGTGCCTACACATTATCGGGTGAGGCCCAATGGTTTGATGCGTGCGGTTCTGAGCAAGAAAGAGTTGGACGCGCACAACCATCGCCAATTAATCGCCAATTGAAGGGTCAGCGAGGCTGCGCTGGCCACCACGCTGCCCATGCCGCGGTCGCGGTAGGAGGGGCCTCCCGGCTGTCCGCTCGACTACGCGAGCCTCACGGTGCTTCCGAATCGAGCGCGTAGATTCGTCGGTTCCGGCCTCAGGGAGCGGTTAAGCCCCTTGGCGGCGCGTGCACATGGTTCGCGCTTTGGTGGTATACTCGCTGAAATCCGGGAGCCACGGTAGGAATTCCGGTGGCGTTAGTGTGTGTGCACGGCCCAGAACTTGGGCCTGCGAACCGCGATCCGGGAGGGAACCAATGACTGCATATCGGGTGTTGATGGCCTTGACGCTTTGTGCGGCGCCGACGGTCCCGTCGCCGGCACAGACCTTTACCCCTTTGGCGAGTTTCGACGGCAGTAATGGCAGTGAGCCTTACTTATTGTCCCTCGTCCAGGGTACCGATGGGATGTTTTATGGGACAACCCGGATAGGCGGCGCCTACGGCTCCGGCACGGTATTCAAGGTGAGCACATCCGGTGTGGTGACTACCTTGCACAGCTTCTGTGCCAAATCGAACTGCCCCGACGGCCGCGCTCCCACTGGCTCGCTAGTGCTGGGGACCGACGGAAACCTCTACGGCACAACCGAATATGGCGGCGGGGCGAAGGACGACGGCACGGTTTTCAAAATTACTTCGGCGGGCGAACTAACGACACTCATCAGCTTCGACGGCACGAACGGGGCCGAACCCGTAACCGGGCTGGTTCAAGGCGGCAGCGGGAACTTTTTCGGGACAACTTACGGGGGTGGGGCCAGCGACGATGGCACCGTGTTCCAGATCACACCGAGCGGGACATTGACTACACTGCACAGCTTTGGCTACACCACCGACGGCGCATTCCCCTACGGCGCGCTGCTCGAAGCCTCCAACGGGAACCTCTACGGGACAACCTATGAGGGTGGGGCCACCGGCTATGGTACCTTGTTCGAGATCGCGGCAAATGGCACGCTGAACACCCTGTACACCTTCGACTCGACCGATGGCGCGTATCCGGAAGGGGGGCTGATCGAAACCACCAGCGGCAAGCTTTGCGGGACCACCTACAAAGGCGGTTCCGGCGGCGACGGTGCCATCTTCGACGCCACCCTGGCGGGCGCTGTGACGCCAGTGCACAGCTTCACTTCAAACGGCGGCAGCGACCCGGTTTCCGGAGTGATTCAAGCGACCGATGGAAACCTTTACGGGACCACCACGACTACCGGCAGCGGCGGCAGCGGCTATGGGACCGTCTTCCGAATGACCGCGGGCGGCACGTTCACCACGCTGCACACCTTCGCCGACACCGACGGCGCCTACGTCTACGACGGACTGGTGCAAGGCACCGACGGGAGTTTTTATGGGGTGACGGAGGAAGGTGGGAGCAGCAACAATGGCACGGTGTTCAAGCTTTCGGTGGGGCTTGGCGCGTTCGTGAAAACGATGCCTACCTCCGGCAAGGCAGGCACGGCCGTCACGATCCTGGGATCGGATCTGACCGGCGCCACCCGCGTAGCATTTAACGGCGTCATGGCGGCATTTACCGTTAACTCGACGGGTACCGCTATCTCGACCACCGTGCCCGCCGCCGCAACCACCGGAACTGTCAAGGTGGTAACACCCAGCGGCACGCTTTCGAGCAATGTGCCCTTCCGGGTGCCCTAACGCACCGCGCATCTCCGCGTGGGCAGGCATCTATCTTTCGGCCTTCAGCCCATTTTCAGCCATCGCTGGCTGCGGCGGTGCGTGCATGGGCGTGATATACTGGCTGAGTTTCCGGGTGTCTTATGACAAGTACACGCTGGGCCTTTCCGCTGTTTTTCCTATTCGTTTCCGTTCCGGAGTCGATGGGTGTCCCAAGTCGTCAGGCTGCGCGGGGGCGCGTGCCGCTGACCTTCGAGGCGCTGGCGGGGGGGCAACTCATCGCCCGGCAGGGGTCCCCCGAAGTGACCTTGGCCGCGGGCCGCATTACCGCGACGATCACCGATGTGGCCGCGCGCCGGCGCGTCTCGGTGACCAGCAGGATGGTGGGCGCCAACCCGCGCGTGCGGCCGGAGGGCGCCGCACCGCTGGGCGCCCGGGCCAATTACATGCTCGGCGATAATCCGGCGCAATGGCGGGCAGGAGTGCCTCTGTTTGAGCGCGCCATTTATCGCGGCCTCTATCCTGGCGTCGATCTGGTGTTCCACGGAACGGACGGCGCCCTGGAGTATGACTTCGTGGTCCAGCCCGGGGCCAGCGCCCGCCCGATCGCGTTCGATATTTCAGGGGCATCGGCGCTACGGCTGGGTCCGGATGGCACGCTCGAGATCGCCACATCCGCCGGAGAGATTCGCTGGCGGAAACCGGACGTCTACCAAACGGTCGACGGCGTCCGGCGCGAGGTGGCTGGACGCTTTGTGCGCCATGGCCACCGCGTGGCCTTCGCGCTGGGTCCATACGACCACAGCCGCACCCTGATCATCGACCCGACTCTCAGCTATGCCAGCTATTTTGGAGGTTCCAGCGACGACTCCGCGCGCGGCATGGCGGTAGACGCTTCCGGGAACATTTATATCACCGGCTCCACGGTCTCCAACAACCTGCCGGTCACCAGCGGCGCTTTTCAGACTGCCTACCACGGCGGGAGCGCCGGCGCCGATCTGGGCGGCGATGTCTATGTGGCAAAATTCACGGCCGCGGGAGCTCTGGCTTACGTGACTTACATCGGCGGCGCCATGGACGACGTGGGCTCGGCCATCGCCGTGGATGCAAGCGGCAACGCCTACATCACCGGTTACACCGACTCGACGGATTTTCCGATCGTGGCCGGCTCCTTCCAGACGGCCTACCATGGCTCCGGCGGAAATAACGGATACCTCGGGCCCGCGGGCGACGCCTTTGTGGCCAAGCTCAACGCGGCCGGCAGCGCGCTGGTTTATTCAACTTACCTGGGCGGCACGCTGGACGACCGCGGTACGGCCATCGCCGTAGATAGCGCCGGCAACGCCTATGTCGGCGGCGTGACGCTCTCCACGAACTTCCCCGTCCTGAATCCGTACCAGGCGACTTACAAAGGCGGCGGCGGTTCGCCATCCTTCTGCTGCGGCAGTCCCGCGCCGTTCATGAGCACTGGAGACGGTTTCCTCACCAAGCTGAACCCGGCCGGCACGGGTCTGGTTTTCTCCACCTATTTCGGCGGATCGCTGGACGATACTGTAACTGCGCTGGCGATCGACGGCGCCGGAGACGTGTACCTGGGCGGATCGACCCTATCGACCGACTTTCCAGTGCTGAATGCCTATCAGAGCCGCTTCGCGGGCGAAGCCAACGCGGACATTCAGCCGGTCATCACCATGGGCGACGGCTGGGTGGCGAAGTTCAACTCCGCGGGCCAACCGGTGTATTCGACTTACCTCGGCGGAAGTTCCGATGACGCGGTCATGGGCCTGGCGATCGACAGCACGGGCGCGGTGTATGTGACCGGCTTCACCTCCTCGGCGGATTTTCCGGTGACTGCGGGCGCGGCGCAATCCAAGTTCGCCGGCCCGGCGACGCTGACGGGCGAGCGAGGATTTCTCTGGGGCGATGCCTTCGTGACGAAGTTCGCGCCCTCCGGCAAGAGCCTGGTCTATTCCACGTTTATCGGCGGCAGCGACGACGATGCCGGAATGGCCATCGCGGTGGATTCCGTAGGCAACGCTTACGTCGGCGGATTCTCCGCTTCGACCAACTTCCCGATTACGAGTAAGACCGCGCTGCAAGGCACGTTTGGTGGCTCCGAAAGCGGCGCCACCGACCCAACCGGCGATGGCTTCCTTTGCCAAATCAGTCCGGACGGGAGCACCATCCTTTTCAGCACTTACTATGGCGGGTCGTCGGACGACGCCGTTTCCGCGGTGGCATTGGACGGGCAAGGCAACGTCTATCTTGCCGGTGTTACGGTGTCAACCAACCTGCCAGTGACTTCGAACGCCGTGCAGCATGGCTTTGGCGGCGCCGCGCAGTTCACCGAGACGTTAGGAGACGGCTTCGTAGCCAAGGTGGCCGGGCTCGCGACTGCCTCCCAGCCAGGCCCGGCGATTGCGGCGGTGGTCAGCGGCGCCAGCTATCTGCCCGGCCTCGTGCTGAACTCCTGGGTCAGCGTATTTGGAACGAATCTCTCGCCCACAACCGATTTTTGGACCGTTGTGAATGGCGAGCTTCCTACTAAGCTGGATGGCGTGAGCGTATCCGTCAACGGTCAGCCCGCCTACATTGAGTTCATTAGCTCCGGGCAGATCAACATGATTGCACCCGATACGGGCGCGGGCACGATGCAGGTTACCGTCACCAACAGCGCGGGCACGAGTCCCGCGGCCTCCGCCACTGCCGCGATTTTTGGGCCGGCCTTTTTCCTGTGGGCGAATCAATATGCGGTGGCCACATACCAGGACTACACCTACGCCGTAAAGAATGGCGCGATCGCGGGCCTTACTACGGTTCCGGCCAAGCCCGGCGACGTCCTGATCCTGTGGGGCACAGGCTTCGGACCCACCACACCTGCCGCGCCCGTCGGCGGGGAGGTTCCTGTAAGCGCGACGACTTACTCGACGACGGACCCTGTGACCGTAACTATTGGCGGCATCGCCGCCACCGTCTATGGCGCGGCGCTGGCGCCCGGATTTGCGGGCCTCTACCAGGTTGCCATCCAGGTGCCCACATCGGCCCCCAGCGGGGATCAACCCATCGTAGCCACCGTCGGCGGAGCCTCTTCGCCGTCCACCACGCTGATCACCGTGCAGTGAGCGCGGTAGTGGGTGAGTTTGGTTTGGATTTGGAGGGCGGCCAGAATTGCCCGCCCTACCGGAATTTGACGAGGCGCACATTCGCGGAGAGGAATGTGGCGAAAGCCGCATCCAGACCGCTGGCTTGAATCCGGACCGGCGGCTCCAGCGGTAGTTCCGCCAACAGCAGGAAGCTGGGCTCCAGGTCGTCGTCCCCCGTGTATGGCAGGTTACTGAGCGAAATGGGCGGAATGGTGAAGCGCCGGTCCTTGGCGTTGGCCAGGCACAGGCATAAAGCCGAGTCGCCCGTGACCTGATCGGAGCTGACCGCCGCGACCAGTACGGCGTCTTGCCGGGCAGCTTCCCGCCACTCGACCGTCACCCCAGCCGCGCGCCGGACTTCCGCCAGCCGCGTGCGGTTTTTCCACTGGATCAGGCGCTGCGCCTCTACGCGGGCTGTAAACGGGCCGATGTCCTGCCCTCCCGCGGACGTCACCGTGTAGGCGCCCGGCTGCAGGTACAACGGCGTGGGCCGGACCTGTGTGAAGGGAACTACGCCGCCTAGCAGCAGATCGTAGAAATCGCGCTGGCGGGCCGCGCGGCGCAGGACTTTGAGTCCATTCGGGCCCGCCACCGAAATCGACGGGCCTGCGTCCAGCCGCAGGTTTCCAGGCGTGGGTTCCGGGAGGGCAGTCCAGGCGCTGGGCATACGCGCGTCGGCAAAGACCTGGTGCAAATTGATGCGCCGGGTCGCGACCGTGCAAGTGCCGAAGGGCGGCAAGGGGGGGAATGGCCGCTGGCCGGTGTGCTGGTTTCCGAAGCCGGCCACCGCATAGTCGAACTGGTAACCCGGATCGGCGCCGGCGGATGCCTGTGCGCCGAGCAAAATACGGGCCAACACCACGAAGCCCGCTCGTGTGGCGTGCTCCACGCTTTCGCGAAACCAATCGAACTGGTCCCGGCAATCCCGCCCAATCGGGTGGATCGCGATTCCAATTACATTGCTGGGCCGTCCGGCGGCGCGCGCCTGCACGGGGACATAGCACCCCATCGGCGCGCTGGTGGGGATTTGGAATTCGATCCTGTCCACACCTTTGCAGCATGCTTCTTCGGCCGCGCGGGCCGCTGTACCGGCGAGCTTGCCTCCCACGAAGATCTCGGCCGGAGCATCGCCCAATCCCGCGCCCCACAGTGCCATGGTTTCGCCGGGAGCGGCCGACAGCGGCTTGCGGGCTTCCGGCAGGGCTTCGGGAGCGGTCTCCGCGGTGAAGAACCCGAAGCTGGAATCCACCAGGTTGACGAAGTACGGTTCGCTGGCGCGGTCGTCGTAAACGACGGTGAGCCGAACGGGCCCGAGCGGCGCCGCGCGGGGGATCAGTCCCTCGATCCGCTCCGCGCTGGCGAATAACACGCCGGCGGGAATATCCGTTTGCCCTTGCGCGATGCGGATCGATACGCCCGCGAGCGTGACCGGCGGGTCCGATTCGCTCCCTTTGACGGCGCGCTCGGGCCCCAGCCGGACGCCGGACAGGCTGAATCGTCCGCCCCGCGCGATGGCGCCGCCGGCCAGTGACGACGGCATGCGGCTGGCGCCGTTCACCAGGCTCCCGGGATCGATGGCGGGTGGGGGCGGACCGGTGGCCAGCGCCAGACAGGCGAGTGCGGCCGCTGCGACTGGAATGCGGCTCCCAGAACGGTCGAGAGGTGTCAACTTACGATTATAGGTCTAGCCCATAATGACGCAGGGTGGCAGGATGGGCGCCTTGTTATTGATGTGTCCCAGGATTTGGTGAGGGAAGATAGTAGCGCCAACGGGAATCGAAACCGTTTCGCGCCGTCCGAGGCAGTCCGATGCAGTCGTAACTACCACATTCTAAACAAAACCATACCGGCCTGCCGTATGGCATTCTGCGATCCTTCGAGGGCTTCATCTGTGAAGAACACGTTGATTAGAGAACCAGACGCCTCAATGTCGAGGCGGGTGCGAGCGTCTTTCCAGACGTATCCAGAACCCGTGTCCTCCGAAGGCTTCCCGTACCTTGCGACATAAGGGTAGGTAATGCCCTCCCAACCGATCTTCTCCTCCCCGCGGTTCGTCGTACTTCAGTGCATCGGCTATGCATCGGGCCACCGACTGGTCGGTGATTTCGCCAAGCTCGAAATAGTGCAGGTCACCCTTGATTGTGCAACGGATATCCGGTTCAGGACTCTGAGCATTGACCCCCGAGCCTGAATCAACACCGACTTCGGCAGACTGCTGCGAAAGCGTAGAACACCTCCAGCTCTTCAAGTTCGGTTTTCTTGTTGTTGGGCAACGCTTCGTACGCAGCCCGCTGTGTTCTAATCTGGTCGGCCCACGCTTTTCCTTCAGGCGTTCGACTGGCGTTCAATTTCTGCCCGGAGCCTGCGGCGCTTTCGACGGAACTCCTCAGGGTCGTACATGATACGAGTCTAACTCTCAAATCCTGATCCTGCCGACTCCTTCCACGCCCTTGCGCCACGCGCTTCCGATCCAGCCCTTCCATCCCCGAGCGCTACCTGCCACGTACCCGCCCTGCCTTCACGGCCGCGCTTCTTGCGCTACTTGTTTCAGCGCGATGCACCCGAACCTTCACCTCGACGCGCGAGCCAAGCCGGTTGATGATTGCCATAAGACGGTCCACGGTGAACCGGCCGAGGTCCGCGTTGCGGATGCGGGAGAAATCGGCCGCCGCAATGCCCGTGCGTTTGTGGGCAGCGCGCACGGTCAGGCGTTCCCGGTCAACCGCCTTGATGATTTCGGCGGCCAGGATGGCCTTGAACTGTTCGGCGTCCGCGTTCTTGTGCCCCAGATCGCGGAAAACATTCCCGCTCCCGCGCACCACCTCGAGTTTTTCCTTTTTCATCGCAACATCTCCTTCAGTCTCTTCAAACGGTCCTTAATAAGGTCGATCTCGTGTTTTGGCGTCCTGACGCCCTGCGTCGATTTCTTCTGGAAAGCGTGGACTACCCAGATCTCGTCGGCGAGTTGCACCGCGTAGACCACGCGGAACGCATCGCCCTTGAACGGCAGTGCGATCTCGAACACCCCGGACCCCATCCCTTGCATGGGTTTTGCAATGTCGGCCTTGCCGCCCTCGGCCGCGATCGTCAGTGCGGCCAGGCAGATTGACCTGGCTCCTTCCGGGAAGGTCTCGAATTCCTTCAGCGCCGCCCTGATCCAGGAAACCGGCCTTGTCTTTGGTGTCATCGCTTGACGCTGTCTCTATTCGATGTTGTCATATCTGACAACGGAATGCAACGGAAGGCAGCTCGGGCCCGTTTTTACGGTGGTTTTTTGGGGTGACGGCCGTCAGGCCTTCGGCTTGGGCTTCGGGGTCGGCGCGGCGTCCGGGGCGGGCGCCTTGTGGTGGCTCTTGTTGCGCTTGCCGGCCGGCGACTTGTGCCCGAGCTTCGCCAGTTTCTCGTCGAAGGCCTTGATCGTCTCGGCGCGCTGCCGCAGCAGATCCTCGATGAGCGCCTGCTTGCGGTCCTCGACCGCCTTCTCTTCCAGCAGGAATTTCTCGATGGCGTCGGCTGGCTTTTCTTCCGGTATGGCGAGCTTTTATTTTAGGCCAAGTCGTCAAGTCAGCTCCCACGAGGCTTCGTTGGGCGAATCCGCTTGCGCGGACCGCGCTCTACTCGCTTGCGCTCCCCGAACCTCCGAAAGGCGGAGTCTCGGCCCTTGCGGGTAACGATCCGTTTCGCGGAATACGGAATTGAAAACCGTGGCAGAAGGCACCCATGGTGCCTCAAAAAGTCCAGGAAAAAGCAGCGCAAGATCGTTGTTTTTTGGAGCCGACGCGCTGGGGGCGTCGGCTGGCAAAAAAGACAGACGATCTTTCTCGCTTCTTTCCTGAAGGTGACTTTTTTTCAGCTCCTTCATAAAGGCGGCCCCCATGGGTTGCATGCGAGGCACGCAACCCGCTCTTAAAGAGGAAACCAAATGACCGAATTGTTCGCCCAGCCCTACGACTGAAATTCGGCTCACATCGAGTTCTCAGGACGGACAGAGCCCCGAATAGTGTCCGAGTGGCCGCCGATCCGCTCCCGATGTCCCACCACGCGTTTGGGGCAGCCTGCCCTCCTGCCCGGAACGCGAACGCCAATTGCTGTGCGCGTTCAAAGAGACTGGGCCTTCCGTGCGCTCTCGGCACGCGCCAGGAACTCCGCCATGTTCTTGTCCTTGGCGGCGTGGTACGCCCACCCTTCCGCCGTCGCATTCCAGCGATAATCGCGAATCGTCATATCGATGCCGCGGTCAATGAGGAACTGCGCTGCCTCGTAGTTCGCGTGGACGGCGCACTCATGCAGGATGCTTGCCGGCTCGTGCGTGCTCCAGTCCGTATCGATGTTGGCTCCGTGCTCCAGAAGAAAGTCCGCAATCTCAAACTGCCGATTCACACACGCCCATGCCAACGCGACGTCCAGGATGTGCTGCGCGTTCGGGGGCATCCAATGAAGATTCCGGAGCCAGGAAGGATTGTCGATGGGGTGATGCTGACTGAGGCTCCCCAGCCTCGGACGACCGGCCGCATCAAACCAACCCCTGACTCGCGCGAAGTCCCCTACGCCGGCCGCATGGGGGAGATCGCCGGGCAGCGGCCAAATCTGAATCAATAGAGGGATGAGATGCGCGTTCCCATACTCCAGCGCGAACTCCAGAGCTGACGAAGGTGGGCGCTTCACCTTTAGCGCGGGATTGAACTCCATCAATCGAGCGATGAAAGGTCCCCGATCGTTGTACGCCGCATTCTCCACTAAACCCACCAGCAGCCCGACATTGGATTCGCTGAGCAGATCGGGTTCCCGCTGTAGCCACCGGCTGAACTCGTCGAGGTCACTCTTGTGCATCGCCGCTTCCAGTTCATTTATAACGACCGTCTGCCAGGGACTTCCGTGCACCACTTGATGTTCGGCCAAGTAGTCGATGAAGCCGCTTCGTCCACGCCATCTCTCCACTCGCTCGCCGAGCGCGGGGTCGAGCTCGATGCAACGGTTGAGAAGCAGAGCGGCGGCCGGCTTATGCTGAAAATGGCAGGCACAAAGGAACGCCTGCGTGACGGCGGCGGCATCGCCGCCGGGGCGAGCCCGTGTCGATTCAAGAAAATCGCGTACGCCGTCGTTGTCACCCAGTGCCGCGAGGACATAGAGCGTGCGCGGCAGAAGACCCTTGCGCAAAAGAAGCTGCAACAATCCCTTGGCGCGGGCGTTAATTGCGCCTTCCCATATCGCCGGCTCTACTGTAGCGCCCGCATCCAGCAGAAACTCGGCGCACTCGATGCGCGTGAACGTCTTTTCCCGGTAAGGATCGCCGCTGTCACCAAACGAGCCGGTGGCAAACCCAAGTAACGATGCTCGGGAATCTCCGCGCCACGATAGAAGCGCAGGATACTTCCGAACCAGTTCCCTTAATCGGTCGACCGTGTTGTCGTGGATGGCGCGCTCCGCCTCCGCGACGGCCCACTCCAGGCCCTTGCCTCCGAGGCGGAGGGCGGCGGCGCGAAGGTCCTGCCAGCCTGCGAACCCGTATTCCCGGGCGAGCACCAGCTGGGCGTCCCGCAGCGATAGAGGAAGTGTCGGAGCGAGCAATTGGGCGTGGACACGGGCCAGAGCATCGCGGTCGCCGGCGCCGATTTGACGCGCCAGTTTCTTTGCCTGCTTCCGGATGGATTCAAAGGATGGGTGAGAGGGTAACTTCGATTGGGTCACAAGACCTCCTTTCCTGTTTGCCGGTGTCCCGCCGATACCAGGCTGAAAGAAGGTAGCTGCTCAATAGAAACGAAAACAGGTGGGATGCTTCCCTTGCCGCGGGTTGGAGGCGCCCTGTTAGCGCACTTCCTCAACTGTATCCGGCTAACATCGGGCTTGTCAATCTATTCCGCGCAGTTTTCCCCCCGTCGAGCCACAAGCACGACAATTGTGTGGGCGAGGGGTGAGCAGATTGCTCGTCTGCGCAACACACGCCGCCAAAAACTAACGGGAATTGAGCTTTACTGGCTGCAAGCTGCTGAAAAATTGGTAGCGCTAACGGGAATCGAACACGACGGCTCTCGTTCAGGCGAGTCCAGTTGCGTCTAAGTGGTTCTTGTTTCAGTCCAGTTGGTATTCCAGGATGCTCCGAAATACCCGGACGAACCGCCGACTCACAGCGCAGTCGTGGAGGAGGTGCCCAGGCCACCGGACCTCCGAATCGTGGGTGTCTAGCGCGCTGCCAACCGACGACCAGCGCGCCGATGTCTAGGACTCCATCGTCAGAAGCAAGTGCGGTAGAATCCGAGTATGAAGCTGCTTGTGACACTGGAGCCCGACGAGACCGGCATGCTCGTTGCGGAGTGCCCTTCCATTCCTGGCTGCATCTCCCAGGGACCCACGGAGGCCGAGGCCTTGGATAACATCCGCGAAGCCATCGTCGGGTGTCTCGAAACACGCGCGGCTCATGGCATGCCTCTCACAATTGAAGTCCGAGAAGTTGAGGTTCCTGCGTAGGTGGCAGCTTTGCCCTCCGTCTCGGGGATCGGGCGGTGCGAGTTTTTCAGAAGGCGGGATGGAGCAAGGACCGCCAGCGCGGGAGTCACGTCATTCTCATCAAGCCGGGGCACGCGGCGAGCCTGTCAGTGCCCCAACATCGCGTGGTAGCGCCGGGACGCTGCGCGCATTGATCCGCGCGGCGGGGATGTCGGTGGAAGAATTCGTTGCGCTGATGTGAATCGCGGCAATCTTTGGGACTCCCTCGTTAGGAGCAAGGCGCAGTGAACGGTTGTGGCCCGTGCAATGGGCCAAAACGCACCTCATCAAGAAATAACCGAGGCATTACGAATACCGATACTGGTCGCGCCGTCTCTTACACCATTCCCCCACAGGGTCTCCGTGGAATCGACAGGCCGGTTCTGATCTGTGCTGAGTATCCTTACTGCCATGCGTGTCGTGGTGTGCCGATACTGGCGCGTTTGAGCCGCGATGACCTGATCGCGTTCGACGAGGGTGTGGAAAGCCGGCCGAATCCGGGAGAGTCGCTGTTTCCCGAATAATCGGGGCCTCCCAAGCAAAGCCGACAACGACCGCACTACTCTTGGATCCCGCCAGCGTGGCCGCAACACGGCGCGCCTGTGTGCGAAGGGTGCCAAGGCCCGGCGGCATTCGGCGCAACGGCAACTTTTGGGCCGCCGCCAGTGATCAACTGTGGTCACCCAAAGCCATCTAGCATTTGAGGAGCTGGTAACACTACAAGGGGCGGACAGGCCAGAGAAGGAGAGCGCTGCGGTTCAGTTGATGCCGAAGATTCTAAAATTCCCGTCGAGGGAGGCCCAAGTCCGCTCGGTCGTCGCGGCGGCTCTTGAGAACTCCGCCTTCGAACACCAGCAGCTCCACCAGTCCGCGCCCATCCCTCAATTCGAAACTCGCCCACGCATCCGATGCGAAGGCCGAGGTGTCGAGGAACCAGATTTCATCGACCTTGGCGAGGTCGGGGAAAGTTGGGGCTAAGCGAATTATCTCCCGGTAGACCTCGCTGTCCGATAGGCAGAGCTGATCCTTCTCCAAAAGTAGAACGCGTTTGATGGCCGCGGTGTTGACCAGCTTGGGGAGCTTTGTCCTTAGCGCCTTTTCGACGTTGGCGCCAAGATCCTGTGGCACGGCGGTTCGTGATATGAGGCAGCTACCCGGATTCCCCGGCAGGTGCATTGTGTGCAGGGTGATCGCAAGGTTGAACGACCCCTTCTTCGATCCGCTGCCGACAGGCACCGTATGGCGCGACGAGCCTTCCTTGGGCGCCAGGGTGTGGTTCGCCATCAGCCACGCCAGCGCTTCCTGCCCGACCTCGTCCCAGTTGTAGCCTCGGGAGATCGCGTGAACCGGGATAATCACGTCCAGGTGCCGGTCCGGCAGAGTGAGCGCCGGGTTTCTCTCAATTCGACCGAAAGCCTTGATGAAGACTTCGGAATCGAATTTCTCACTGACGAACGGCTGGATCAGCGTATGTTCCAGCGCCAAAGTGGTGCCGCCGGCCTTCGTTGCGACCACTTCGACAGCACCGTCCTGTCTTTCCTCCACCCAATCGCGGACGGCGTCCTTCCACGTGCCGTTCTCGTAGGCGGATAGAAGCATCTCGATGAACTGGCGTTCCCTTGGTGGCGAATTAACCGGCATGAGCGGTATCAGTCAAGGCTGGCGACCAGAGCCGAAAGATTTCTGGGCCGTCGCGCGTGGTCACCCGTCGTCACCCAAAGTCTGTACGTATTTGAGGAATTGGTAGCGCTAACGGGAATCGAACCCGAATCGCATTGTCCGAGGTGGTCCGATCAAGCCGTAAATAGCTGATTCCGCGTGGATGCAGGCCGACCTTTTCCGCACGATAGCCCCTACGGAAGCCTGCGGTGTGATCAATGTGTGATCAAAATCTTTGCGTCGAAAGTTCCCAAACCAAACTCGAATCATTTGGTGACAAATTTATGGGCCTTAAAAACGCAAACCCTCTTTAGCGACGTTCCGGGTAACGTGGAACCGAGCGGAAGGCGAGATCAGGCGATCCAGAATCGAACTTCGTGTAGCTCCACATTGTGGTCGTTAATCCTTATCACATAGATCTCCCCGCTCCCACCTTTCGAACAGAAGACCTCAAACGTCTTTGCAGCATTCGCCTTAACTTGTATTGAGGTTATATCCGCCGGGTCGATTATCGGCACTTGGAGATTCCCCGCTAACTGGTTCACCAGTTGACGATGTTTGATCGCCAGGATAATGAGTTCAGCATCCTCGTAAGAAACACCATCCCCAAAGGCCACGTACCTGACCCACTGATTCTCTTCGATCTTCCATTCCCTTCGTGTATCAAGCTCAGTGCTATAGGCAAGCCATCTGCCAACGCGTCTACTTTTTGTCCCCTCTGGCCTGCACTTCCAGTCCTTACGGTGCACCGTCAACTGAAGATAGGTTCGAAGGTGCCCGCTCTCCGAGTAGGCGGACTCCACCATCGCATACGGGCACAAAGAGGGAAGGTATTCTCCCTGAAAGACCCGCTTCGGGGTCCGAAGCCCCATCATCTTTGCGAGAGCCGGGATCGCGTTTCGATCTGCTTCTGTAAAAGACCGGTCATTGTGCCATTCGATCTGCTCTGCGCCCTGAGCATCAGCCGCAACGGGAAAGCTGAACCAAACCTGCGTACAGAATAAAAGCACAGCGAGGGAACTCGTCCGCGACATCCTTCGTGGCATGATCGGCACCCTCGGCAGGTGATGAAACCAACATAACGCGATTCGTGGACGAAGCGTGATCTTCGTGGTGCTCATGTAGCTGATCGAATCGCTCGCATCATCGATTCTGGGATTTGAGATGGAGTTGATAACGGGCTAAAAACCCGTATTTGGAGAATCGCTAAACTCTTGAAAAATAACGGCAGCGGTGTGAGCGAAATGTGATCACTGCGTCTCTAAATAAATGAAAATACAGAAGATATGGTAGCGCTAACGGGAATCGAACCCGTATTTAAGCCTTGAGAGGGCTCCGTCCTAACCGTTAGACGATAGCGCCACAGGCGGGCAATTCCGATTCTACCAGTCCGCAAGGGCGGTTGTCATCGACCCTTTCCGCTTCCCGCCGCATCGATTGACGCCGGACCGCGTGCCGTGACATATACTGTCAAGTGCGGAGGCCTGATATGCGAATACGGAGAAAGATCCCCATCGGGTTTTTGGGCGGTGCGCTGACGTGGCTGGCAGGGTGCGGCGGTTCCCCGCACGCCTCAACCGAGAAGTATTGGCTGGTGGCCACCAATATCAAGATTCCCTACTGGCAAAGCGCCAATGCCGGGCTGGTACGCGCGGCCCAGCAGATGGGTGTGAAAGCCGAGATGGTGGGACCGGACTCGTTCGATCCCAAGGCGGAACACGAAGCTTTCCAGAAGGTGCTGGCCGAGAAGATCAAGCCGGCGGGCATCATGGTTTCGGTCGCGGACCCCGCGGTGATCCAGCCGGATATCGATGCCGCCATCGGCCAAGGCATCCCGGTCATCACCGTCGATTCCGACGCGCCCGCGAGCAAGCGGCTCACCTTCATCGGAACCGACAATTACCGGGCGGGCGTGATGGGCGCGCAACTGGCTGTGAAGCAGTTGCAGGGCAAAGGCAACGTGGTGGTTTTCACCATGCCCGAGCAGGCCAATCTGAAAGACCGGCTACGCGGTTACCACGACGGTTTTGAAGGCCACCCGGGAATCAAGATCGTGGAGACGGTGGATGTCAAGGGCGACCCGCGCATCGCCTTCGACCATACCCAGGAGTTGGTCGACAAGAAGGGCATCGACAAAATCGACGGTTTCATTTGCCTGGAAGCCATCGCTTGCCCCGAGGTGGCCGATGTGCTCGACCGGAACAAGATCGGCGGCAAAGTGATCGTGGCCATGGACAGCGATCAGCGCACGCTGGATTGGATCAAGAAGGACCGCATCGCAGGCACCATCGCGCAAAAGCCCTTCACCATGGGTTTCGTGAGCGTACCGGAGCTGGACACGCTGCACCACTATCCGCCGAGCTCGCTGGATAAGCCGTGGACCCAAGAGCCCCTGTCACCCGTGGCGACGTTCATCGACACCGGCGAGATGCTGGTGGATAAGAGCAACGTGGACAACTTCATCAGTGCGATGGCGCAGAAGTAACCACGGACGGACACGGATAAACACGGATAAGAATCGGTTGGCGGGCAGGCAGGTTTTATCCGTGTGTATCTGTGTCCATCCGTGGATACGCTCTGGCGTTTTCAGATCAGCAGGCCGGTAACCGCCACAATCAACCCCGCGATGCCGGCCACGATGCTGACCACGGGGAATAGCATTTTGCGCGCAATGAAGTAGAGCGAACTCAGGACCAGCGCGATCTCCAGCAGGCCTTCGCCGAGATCGTAACGCAAAGCGCGGTGCTCGGCCGCCTCCGAATCGTCCACCTTCGACTGGGCCTTCTCCTGCAAGTCCTTGGCTTGATCGGTGTATTTCTGCTTCTCTTTGGCGAACTTCTCGAGGGTCTCTTTCGCGCCTGGATTATTGGGCCCCAGGACTCCGATCAGACGCTCACCCAATTCCAGGTTGTGAAACTTCAGGCGGCTGGACTGGTAATACTGCCACTGGTCGTTGGATTCAGACTTCTTGATGATGGCCTCGGTGTGCGTGCGATGCGAAAGAATCGTCACCACCGCAAGAAAAACGGCCAGCAGCGCGGCCATGACTCCCACCCGCTGACCCATGGGGTCGTGCTCGTGCGCTTCTTCGTGATGGATTTCCAGTTCTGCCATGTTGCTATTTGTCTCCCTATCTCAGACAGGCCGGGAGGCCTGTCCTACGGCGTCTTCCGCCAGCAGTTCGCCCTTTTCGAGATGCCGCACCTTGGTGGCGAACCGCGCGGCGTGCGGATCGTGCGTCACCATCACCACGGTCTTGCCGTACTCCTTGTTCAGCTTCGAAAGAATCGTGAGCACATCGTCGGCGGAAGCGGCATCCAGGTTGCCGGTTGGCTCATCCGCCAGGATCAGCGCGGGGTCGGTGACGATGGCGCGGGCGATGGCTACGCGCTGCTCCTGACCGCCGGAAAGCTGCCGCGGATAGTGGCCCAGGCGGTCGCCCAGGCCCACCAGCTTCAATGCCGTGGCAGCGTGGTCCAGACGCTCCTGCTTCTTAAGATTCGTCAGCTTAAGCGGCAATTCGACGTTCTCGAGCGCGGTGAGCACCGGGATCAGGTTGAACTGTTGAAAGATGAAGCCCACGTGTTCGTTGCGCCAGTGCGCGATCTCGCGGTCGCTTAGCTCGCGCAGATTGTGGCCCAACACGCGGATCTCGCCGCCCGTCGCCTTATCCATGGCGGCGATCAGGTGCAACAGCGTGGACTTGCCCGAGCCGGATGGACCCATCAGCGCCACGAATTCGCCCTTTTGAATTTGGATGTCTATGTTCTTGAGCGCCACGACATGGAACTCGTCACGGATGAATTCTTTGGTCAGGCTGCGCGTTTCAATAATGGTTTCGCTCATGTGAATTAAACTTTTTGACGCACCCGGTCGCCATCCTTCAGCGTGGCTGGCGGGTTCAGGATCAGATCTTCGCCGCCGATGAGGCCCTGTTCGACGCGCACGCCTTGGCTATTGGCGGGACCCGGCTTAATGGGGCGCGCGACGGCGCGGCCCTCCAGTATTACGAATACCTTGTTGTCGCGGATGGCGGAAGCCGGCACCACTACAATCGGCTGGGAGGGCGTGGCGGCCGCGTTCTTCTCATCGGAGAGGAAGGCCACGCTGGCGTTCATTTCGGGGCGCAGATAATCGTCCGGATGGGCCACCTTTACTTTCACCTGCACGGTAGCCTTCTGGCGGTTGGCTTCAGGCGAGACTTCGCGGATGAAGCCATCGTATTTGCGGTCGGGAAAGGCGTCGGTGGTGATGACGCCCTTTTGCTGCATGTGCAGCTTGGCGAAATCGTTCTGGCTGATGTCCAGTTCCACCTCCAGATCGTTGAGATCCGCCAGGGAGACGACATAGCCTTTGGCGCCGCGGTCGCCGACGAAGCTGGTGGTCACGAACTCACCGATCTCGACGGCGCGCTCCAGGATGGTGCCGGTGACCGGCGAGCGGATGATGGTGTTGGCGAGATTGGTTTCGGCGTAGGCCACTGCGCCGCGGGCCTGCTCTACCTGGCCGCGCATGGCGTCGATCTGCTCCTGCCGCGGACCGATCTTCACCAGGTCGTACGCTTTCTGCAGCGAGTTCACCTTGGCCACGGCGGAATCGTAGCGGGCTTGGGCGTCGTCCAGATTCTGTTGCGACATCACGGCCTGCGACACCAACTTGCGGGTGCGCTCCAGGCTGACGCGGGCGTTTTCCAGGTCGGCTTTCGATGAATTCAAATTGGCCATCGCCTGGGCCACCTCTTCCGGACGCGACCCATGCTCCAGCTCGGCCAAGTGGGCTTCGAGGTTGGTCAGGTTTCCCTTGGCCTGATCGAGCTGCGCGCGGTACTCGTCGTCTTCCAGACGGACGAGCACCTGGCCTTCCTTCACCTTGTCGGCCTTGTCGACACCGATCCACTTGACCTTGCCAATCACCTTGGCGGCCAGCTCGATCTTGTGCGCCGCCACGATGTAGCCGGTGGCGTTGAGCACCGTGCCTTGCTCGGCGTTTCCGGTGCTGACGGCTTTCACCCGTTGGACTTCGACTTCGGTAGAAGCGTTGAGGCGGCTGTAAGCGAAACGGCCGGCGCCCAGCAGCAGGAAAAGGAGCACGCCGCCGATAATCCAGCGGGTGGCCCATTTGGAGGGCTCGGTGGAGCGCTTCTTGCCACGGTCGATTTGGAGGGATTTTAGTTCGGCATCCATATAAAATCGGTGGCTGGTGGTTGGTGGCTGGTGGCTGGTGGCTGCGTCATCATACCGGTGGCTGGTGGCTGCGTCATCATACCTCCCGCAGCGCCACCAGGATTTCCTTGTTGGCGGCATTGCGCGCCGGGAACAGTCCTCCGAAGGCTCCCAGCAGAGCCGCGAACAGGATACCGGCGAGCATGATCTGGGGTGTGACGCGGAAAGAGAAAGCCAGCTCACTAAACGTGGTGCTGCCGATGCCGGTGGTCACGCCGTTCAAGGGAAACACCAACAGGCAACCCAGGATTCCACCCAAGCCGGCCAGTAGAACGGATTCCAGAAAGAAGCTGAACAGAATGCTGCCGCGCGAAAAGCCCAGCACCCGCAACGTGCCGATCTCCCGCGCCCGGCGGGCGACGGCCGCGTACATCGTATTCATCGCCGCGAAACTGCTCCCAATCGCCATGATGATGCATACAAAGATGCCGAGGTATTCGATCGGTGCGGCAGAGCGGGTTTGCAAGGCGTAATATTCTTTTTCGGAGACCGCGTTCATATTCAGGCGCTGATCGTCGTTGATGCCGTTCAGCAAGGCGGCCGCCGCGCCGGCATCGGTAGCCCGCACCAGCGCCGAGCTGAGCACGTCGACGCGTTGCAAGTCGGCGCTGACCTGGTTAAGGTCGCCGAAAATCTCGCTGTTCTGGGCGTTCTGGCCGGCATCCATCACGCCGACCACGTCCCAATCGCCACGGCCAAACGCGATCCGCTTGCCGAGCGCGGCGCCGGGGTAACGCTGGGCGATGGACTTGCCGACCACCACTTCGCGCTTCCCGGTCTCGAACCAGCGGCCGGCGGAGATCTTGAGCCCGGGGCGCATCTCGATGCCGATAGGCGAAAGGCCGCGCAAGGTCACGTTGTTGCCTTCCGGCTGAGCGACGCTGGGCAGGTTGATCACGGTCACCACTTCGAGCGATGCCATGGGATCGCCATTTTTGGCGCGGGCGATACCGGCCTTGAATTTCAAATCCTGGAATTGGGTGCGCGTGAAATTGGAAACCAGCTCGGATTCGGATCCCTTGCGCATCACCAGAATCTGCAGCGGATCGCCGCTGGAGGAGAGCGTGGCACGGAGCCCGGTCAACAGCGCCATCATGGCCAGCAGGACAGCCACGGTGAGCGCGATGCCCAGCGCGGTCATCAGCGTGGTGGTCTTGCGAACCACCAGATTGCGAAGGTTATAAGTGACGGGGATAGCCATGGGCGAGTCTCAATCGGTCGAGCGCAGAGCCTCCACGATATTAGTGCGGGATGCGTTCCAGGCGGGGATAAAAGAACTCAGGAGGCCGATGCCCAGAGCCACCAGGATGCAAGCCGACGCCACGCCCGGGTCAAACCGCTGGATGGGCGGGAGGAACATCCCGGCGGGGCTTTTCTGGACGCCGCTGGTCAAGAAGGTGGAGAGCAGGAAGCCTAAGGCGCCGCCCGCGACCGAGATAACGCAGGCTTCGCCGAGGATAATAAACAAGATATTCCCGCCGGTGAAACCCAGGGTCTTGAGCACGCCGACTTCGCGCACGCGCTCGCGCACGGACATAGCCATGGTATTGCCGGAAACCAGCAGGATGGTGAACATCACCGCGGCGCAGATGCTTACGAGGAACATCTTCACGTTGCCCAGCATGTTGACAAAGCTGAGCAGGAAGGCCTGCTCGGTTTCGGTACGGGTCTCGACCGGAGAGTTGTGGAACTCGTCGTCAATGGTCTTGGCCACGCGGGGAACCACGCCGGCGTTGTCGCAAAGAATGGCGAAGGTGCCCACTTCACCCTTGCGGTCCTCCGAAAGGCCTTCCCGCACGTAGGCCCAATTGAAGTAGAGCATTTCGCTTTTGCGCGGACTGTCGAAGATGCCGCGCACGGTGAGCTCGAGGTTGCCGGGGTAGATGTCGCCGATGATAGTGATCCGGTCGCCGACGTGGAAATTGAACTTATTGGCGAGATCGCGGCCGATCACGGTGCCGGTACGGTCGCGGATGAAGGCCTGCTTCTGATCTTCGGGGATTTTCAGTTCGCCATAGATGGTGAAGAGCTTCTCCGGCGGATCGACACCGAAGCGCGCGAAGAAGTTCTTGGGATCGCGGGCATCCTTGTAGACGCCGTTGAACCATTGCGAGGTCATGATATCCCTCACGCCCGGCACCTGACGGATGCGGTCGCGGTAAAACAGCGGGAGCGGAACGGTCAGCGAGACGTGGTTGCGGGTGACCAGCCGCAGGGCCTGATCCGGGGTGGCGTCGCTGAGGTACAGGGCGTGATAGACGGCGATGAGCACGCCGAGCAGGCACATGGAGACCCCGATGCTGAGGATGGTGAGCGTCGTGCGGCGGCGGTTGCGCCAGCAATTCTTGACGATCAGCGGGAGGTAGCGGAACATATGGGGATCTTCCTATTCTAAGCTAATAACGGCATGGCTGACACCTTGGTTCGGGAAACCTTTATGCGGGAAGCGGTAGCGCTGGCGCGCGAGGCGGAGGCGGCGGGCGAGGTGCCGGTGGGTGCGGTGGTCGTGGTGGAGGGCGAGATCGTGGGGCGGGGCCGGAATTCGGCCGTGGGGCTGCACGATCCCACCGCGCATGCCGAGATGCTGGCGCTGCGCGCGGCCGCGGCGGCCATCGGGAATTACCGGCTGGAGCACGCTACCCTCTATGCGACGCTGGAGCCATGCGCAATGTGCGCCGGTGCGCTGGTGGCGGCGCGGGTGGCGGGGTTGGTGTTCGGCGCGCGGGATTTGCGGTTCGGCGGGGTGCGCAGCAAGTTCCGGATCGCGGATTCGGAGTTGCTGAATCATCGCGTGGAGATTGTGGAAGGGGTGCTGGCGGTGGAGTGTGTGGAATTGCTGCGGCGATTCTTTGCGGCGCGCAGATAGTGGGACAGAAGTCCAGCCAGGACGGCTGTGGGAGCTTTGGGGGGGGGCGGGATTTATCCCGCGCGGGGCTCTTAGCCCCGCTAGCAACGGCCCAGTCAAAGGTTCGGTCGAAAAACCATTCCCGGCTGGAGGAAGGGGGCGGGTCTGGAGACCCGCCGCAGGCGTGGACGCCTGCCCCACCAGGGCGAAACCTGGGCGCCGGCTACGGCGTCATCTCTGGTATAGTTTAGCTGGGGAACAGGTATGTCTATGAAATACTGCACCAGGATCCTAGCGGCGCTTGTGGCGCTGGCCGCCATGTCCCTCGCCCAGGACCAGTCGGGTCCCACGAAGGACGTGGACCAAACCGTGGCGAAGCCGCGCAAGTCCACCGACGAGCCCGAGGACGCCCCCATTCCCTCGAAGCTCAGCAAGAAGGCCCAGCCGGACATCCCGGAGAACCTGCCGAGTTTCAAGAGTAACGTGGATGTGGTGAGCGTAGACGTCGCGGTGCTCGATAACAAAGGCCATTTCATTCCCAACATCCCGCGCGCGAGCTTCCGCGTTCTGGAAGACAACGTTCCGCAGCAGATCAAATCCTTCGGCAAGAGTACGGCGCCCATGACCGTGTGTCTGCTGGTGGAGTTCAGCGCCAAATTCCAGTGGTACGGGTCGCAGACATGGTATCAGACCCTGACCGCCGCGTACGGTTTTGTGCAGACGCTGAAACCCGAGGACTACGTGGCGCTGATCGCTTACGATATGCGGGAGGAAATCCTTTCCGACTTCACCACCGACAAGCGCCAGACCTATGACGCGATGCAGCGCATGCGCATCCCGGGCTTTTCGGAAGCCAACCTGTTCGACGCCCTGGCGGATACCGAACAACGCATGTCCAAGATCGAGGGGCGCAAGGCCATCGTGCTACTCTCCTCCGGCGTGGATACGTTCAGCAAGCTGACTTACGACAAAGCGCGCAAGGTTATTCAGGATGGCGGCGTTCCGGTATACGCTATCAGCCTGATGCAGGCGTTGCGTATCATGAGCCGTAGAGGCGACAGTATTGGTTTCCTGCAGGCCGACAATCAGATGAACACCTTCGCCAGAGAGACGGGCGGCCAGGCCTTCTTTCCGCGTTTTTACGGCGAGTTTCCGTCGATTTTCGGCAGCATCTCAGAGGCCCTTCGCAATCAGTACTCCATCGGCTATGAGCCTGCCAACAAGGCGAAAGACGGCAAATTTCGCAAAATCAAGGTGGAGCTGGTAAACCCGGCGACCAACGAGCCGCTGCGCGTGGTGGATGAGAAGGGCAAGCCCATCAAATACCAGATTGTGGCCAAGAACGGCTACACCGCGCCGCATGAAGTGGAATAGCGCGGCATTTTGTCAAGCACTCCATCTCGCCTCTTTACAACCTGATGCAAAAGTGTTGACACTGGCGTTACGGGTCTGATAACCTCGCCTGCGTTAGCATGAGACACGTCCCCGCCCCACCCTCCGCGAAGACTCCCGAAATCCTGCTGGTCGACGACAACCGCCAGGGTTTGATTGCGCGCAAGTCGCTGCTCGAGGAGCTTGGCTACAACATCTCGACCGCCACCGGCGGAGAAGAGGCTCTAGAGCTTTTTGCGAAGCAGAACTTCGATGTGGTTGTCACGGATTACAAAATGCCGCGCATGGACGGCATCGAGCTGATCCAGCGGATTCGCAGCGCGCATGCAGGCGCGCGGATCATTCTGCTGTCGGGATTTGTGGAGCCGCTGGGTTTGACCGAGCTGTCTACGGGCGCCGACGTGGTGATTGTGAAGAGCGCCGGGGAAGTCGGGCAATTGACGCGCTCGGTGAAGCGGTTGCTCAGCCAGCCTCCCGCGCGCAAGCCGGCGGGTTCGGCGAAGGGCGACACGGCGACACGGCGGCGCGGCGACGCGGCCAGCCGCTGACGCGGCGAATTGTCACCGCGGGCGGGCATCGGTGGATGGCTTGTAGGAGTTCGTATTGCCGCGCTTTGCAGACCCAATATTGTGGAAGTGGAAGCGCGCGCTCCCACCGGCGCCCAACGGCGGGCGGAACCGACGATAGCCGTGTGGACCCCGGGATCCGCGAATACGCCAAAAAACCTGGAAGCCTTGGCGGCCAGCACTACCGATGGCCGGCCGACTCGCGATCGAAGGTCCCGCAAGAACCGCTGGCGCATCGAGAGATATCGATTGAGTTGGGTCCCGCTGCCATGAAAATCTTCGATGACGGGCTCGCGCCGCGGCTCTTCAACACGGCGGAGAGCGTCACATCGGCCTTGGCTGGCTGCATATCGGTTACCATTTGGCTGCAATCGATTGAGCATGCCGTCTCGGGTAGACGGTTTCGGCTCGCGTTTCCGGCGGGGAGTCATTTTTTTTGTGAGTGGATTGCGCCGCAAATGCCGCTTCTCTAAGTAGAGGGGCTTTCTTGGAGCGCCCCGTCAAAAAAGCCCGGCGTGGCTATCTCCGGCGCCGGCAGGAAACCGTGCTTACGAATACCAACGAAGCGACGGTTTGGGACACCAACGGCGTGGCCCGCCCGGCAACCCCCGTGGCGGGCTGACGTTTTCCGGCCTGTTGGAGGCGCACACGCGGCGGCCGGCGGCACTTTGGTGAAATCGACGGTAGCGGCGCGACATTGGCCTTTTTGTGGTAGGCCGCCTGTCTCGCTTGGTGGCATAGGCTTTAGCCTGTGGAGGCGAGCTTCGCTCGCCTGCGCTGACAAGAGTGTCAGCGCAGCAGGCATGAGTGCCTGCGCCACGGGGGCGATATGGGAGGCACGCGGAGGTAACATGGCCGGATGGAGAATGGTTGCTTGTTTTGTGGCATCGTAGCGGGGGAAGCGGCCACGGCGATCGTTTTCGAAGACGAGCGGACGCTTGCATTCCTGGACCATCGTCCGCTGTTCCCCGGCCATTGCCTGCTGATCCCAAAGGCGCATTACGAAACCCTCGCCGACCTGCCGGAGGAACTGATCGCACCCTTATTCCGCAATGCCAAGCTGCTTGCCAGCGCGGTGGAACAGGCCATGGAAAGCGACGGTTCTTTCGTGGCGATCAACAATAGGGTGAGCCAGAGCGTGCCGCACCTGCACATTCACATCGTGCCGCGGCGTAAGAAAGACGGGCTGCGCGGCTTCTTCTGGCCGCGGCGGAAGTACGAGAACGCGGCCGAGATGGAGCGCGTGCAGGACCATATCGGGGCGGCGGTGGCGGCCGCGCGCCAGGGCTGATTAACTTCCGATAACTCCGCCGCATTCGGGGGAAGGAGAGGGTGCCCTGGCATGCTAGCATGTCCGCTGAGGGCCATCCGCAATGAGCGCTGGCGCAGCCGCCGCGTTGGAGCCATCCGGCTCATCACCAGCCGATCGAAAGTCACCATCGCGCCGCCTGTGGATGTTTCCACTCGCGTTGATGGGCATCTCCCTGTTACCGTTTTGCTTTCGCGCGGAGGCGCCCAGGATCTTCGGCGGCATCAACGACTTTCTGTCGTTTTACACGGGAGCGCGGCTGGCGGGATCGCCGGAACAATTCAACGCCGAAGCCTACATTCGCGAGCAGATCCGGGCCACGCGGTGGTCGTCTCCCGCTGAGATTTTCATTCGCCTGCCGGTGTTTGCGATGCTGCTGCGCCCGTTGGGGAAGATGGAATACCTGCGCGCGTACTACCTCTGGCAGACGATGTCCCTGGGTGCGTTCGCCGCATTTTCGATGGTCTGGCCGTTTCGCGACCGCGCGTTATTGATGCTGGCGGCCTGCTGGTCGTTCCCGTTGTTCGCGTGCCTTGCCGGCGGGCAGGACATCGCATTCGCGCTGCTCTTCCTGGCGATCGCATGGCGCCTGGCCCCATCGCGGGCGCTCGCGGCGGGGGCTGTGCTGGCGCTGGTCGCGCTGAAATTTCATCTGTTCCTGCTGGTGCCCGTGTTTTTGATTGCCCAACGCCGTTGGCGCATGCTGGCCGGCGCCAGCCTGACCGGCGGGGCGATCCTGGCGGCGTGTTTCGCCGCCGCCGGCGCGCATTGGGTGCCGCGGTACGCACGTTTTGTTTTGCAGGGGCAGACCAGCGCGAACGTCCGCATCATGCCCAATCTGCATGGATTGTTGGACGGCCTGCCGCACGCCCTGGCTTGGGAAATCGCCAGCGCCGTCGTGGTCGCGATTGCGGTGGGGTGGATCGCGCGCCACACCAGTTTCTCCGTCGGTCTTAGCGTGGCGCTGGTGGGCAGTCTGCTGACGAGCCAGCATGCCTGGGCCGCCGATGTTTTACTCTTGCTGCCCGCGCTGCTGACGTTGGCGGTGGAAGTACCGCGTCCGCCATTGCGTGTCCTCTGCGTGCTGCTGCTCTCGCCACTTCCGTTTCTGGTCAGGCCCGTGGTTCCGCTGGCTGCGCCTGTGCCGCTTCTGCTGGCCGCCCTCATGGTTGCCTTGGCAGTTTCGGTGGCCCCCTTCCCGCGGACGGAGCGGTGGCGCTCCGCGCACGCCGCGGCAGGCTAGCTGCTAGCCGGTGAACACAGAGAAGCGGTGGGCCCTCCGCCGCCGCGGGCTAGGAGCCAGGCTAGGAGCCTGCCCCACTTCGTTTTTGCCACGGCTACGTTGAACTGGTATTAGCCAACGTAGCTTCGGTATTTCCGAAGAAGAGATGGAGCGGCTCGGCCAGCGTGTTGGTCTGTGCCACGAGTTGGCCCGCGGGAATGCTGGGTGTGACGCTCCGGCGCCGTAGAGAATAGTCGTGGCGGCTGTCGTCGACAGCGCGAAGCACGCCAGAGCTATCGCGGGCGAAAGAACCAACGTGCGCACAGCCCCCCGCTCGTCTTCATAGTTTCCGGCTTCCAGTGATTGTACACCCGGCCGCGCCGGCGCCACGCTAGAATTCGGATATGGAATATGTCAATTTGGGAAAGGCCGGCGTGAAGGTTTCGCGCATCTGCCTGGGCGCCATGACCTATGGCTCGAAGCGCTGGCGGGAGTGGGTGCTGGAAGAGGAAGAGAGCCGCCCGTTCATCCGCCGCGCGCTGGAACTGGGCATCACCTTCTTCGACACCGCCGATATGTACTCGCTAGGCGTGAGCGAAGAGATCCTGGGGCGCGCGCTCAAGGATTTCGGTGGGGGCCGCGACCGCCTGGCGATCGCGACGAAAGTATTCAACCCCATGGGCGAAGATCCCAACCAGCGCGGCCTGTCGCGCAAGCATATCCGGCACGCCATCGACGACAGCTTGCGGCGCCTGGGAACCGATTACGTGGACCTGTACCAGATTCATCGTCTGGATTATGCCACGCCGATGGAAGAGACTCTGGAGGCCTTGGACGATGTGGTGAAGGAGGGCAAGGCGTTGTATCTCGGGGCCTCGTCGATGTTCGCCTGGCAGTTTGCCAAGATGCTGTATACCGCCGATGAAATGGGCCTCACGCGATTTGTCAGCATGCAGAACCACTACAACCTGATCTATCGCGAAGAGGAGCGCGAGATGCTTCCCCTGTGCCGCGAAGAGGGCATCGGGGTGATTCCGTGGAGTCCGCTGGCGCGCGGATTTCTGGCGGGAAACCGGCGCAAGGAGGATTTTGGCGAAACGGTACGGTCGAAGACCGACGAGTATGCGCACGGGATGTATTACCAGCCGTCGGATTTCGCGGTGGCGGACCGCGTGGGTGAGGTGGCCCGCGCCCGCGGCGTGCCCAACGCACAGGTGGCGCTGGCTTGGATCTTGGCGCAGCCGGGGGTAACCGCGCCGATCGTGGGCGCCAGCAAGATGCAGCACCTGGAGGATGCCGTAGCGGCGCTGAGCTTGAAGCTCGACGAGCGGGAGTTGCAGGCGCTGGCGGAGCCGTATCAGCCGCACAGGGTGTTGGGGCATTCGTGAGGGGCGTATACTGAGTCTATGGCGGTCGCACCGACAATTCCGTTCGTTTCGGCGGACGAATACCTAACGTCCGGTTACCATCCCGAGATGGAATACGTCGATGGCGTCCTGGTGGAGCGTGACGCGCCCACCATTGCACATAGCCTCTTGCAGGTTCTCCTTGCCGTCTATCTGGACGCATATCGCAAGCAGTTCCGATTTGCAACGCTTTCGGAGGCCCGCACTCAGATCATCGAGCGGGCTCGGTATCGCATCCCCGACATGATCCTTTGTCCGTTGCCGCTACCATCCGGTAAGATCGTAACCTCAATCCCCTGGGTCGTTATCGAGATCCTGTCGCCGGACGACAGACTCTCCGAACAACTCGCGCGTTTTCGCGACTACAAACAAATCGGCGTCCTCCACATGGTCCTGCTGGATCCGGAAGAACTCACCGCCTACCGTTTCGAGAATCGCGCTCTCATCGAAGCACCGTTAACCTCGCTGGAGTTGCCCTCCGGTTCTCTGCCGTTTGACACCGAGGATCTCTTCCGGCAGCTCGTCGAACGACGCAACGAAGGCGTCACGGTATCATAGGGTAGGTGCCCGGCGTCTACGTTTCCTATCCCTTCTGCGCGCAGAAGTGTACCTACTGCAATTTCGCGTCGGGTGTCTTTCCGCACGGGATGGAAGCGCGTTACCTGGACACGCTGCGCGCTGAAATCGCGCGGCATGAATGGCCTTGGCGGCCGGAGACGGTTTACTTGGGCGGCGGCACTCCCAGCGCGATGGAGCCGGAGACGCTGGCGTCCGTGTTGGCGCTGATTCCCGGACGTCCCTGGCTCGAAGCCACGCTCGAAACCGCGCCTGGCGGCGTCACGGCGGAACGCGCGCGGGCATGGGCGGAGGCCGGCATCGATCGCATCAGCCTCGGCGTGCAGTCTTTCGTTCAAACGGAGATCGCCCGCACGGGACGCAAGCATACGGCCCAGATTGTCGCCGCCGAAATAGGCACGTTGCGCGCGGCGGGTATCGCCAAGATCAACATCGATCTGATCGCAGGGCTTGCCGGCCAGACCGCGGCAAGCTGGCGCGAATCGCTCGATTGGATCGCGCGTCTGGCGCCCGATCACGTTTCCGTCTACATGCTGGAAGTGGATGAGGACAGCCGCCTGGGGCGCGAGATTTTATCCGGCGGAATGCGCTACGGCGCGGCCGACAGACCCTCCGGCGACCTGACCGCGGACTTCTATGAGGTGGCTTTCGAACGGCTGGCCGAGCTAGGCGTCCGCCGCTACGAGATTTCCAATTTCGCCATTCCGGGCCACGCATCCCGTCACAATATGAAATACTGGCTGTTGGAGCCTTACGCCGGCTTTGGCAGCGACGCCCATTCCTTCGATGGCCGGCTCCGTTGGCAAAATCCCGAATCCGTGAACGAATACCTCGGCGCCTGGCAACCGGTGAGCGTCGAGCGCAACGCTTTGGAGGAGCGCTTCTTCGTGGGCCTGCGTTTGACCCAGGGGATCCGCCCCGAGCCGCGCGAGTGGGAGCACTTTGGCGTGCCGATCCGCCGCTTCATCGAGCAAGGCCTGCTCGAAACCGAAGGCGGCGTGCTGCGCCTGACCAACCGCGGCGTGATGCTGTCCAACGAAGTCTTTCAGGAGTTCCTGACATGATCGATCTGCGCAGCGACACGGTCACCAAGCCCACGCCGGAGATGCGGCGCGCCATGCTGGAAGCCGAAGTGGGCGACGACGTATACGGCGAAGACCCCACCGTGAATCTGCTGGAAAACGCCGCCGCCGCCATCACCGGCAAAGAGGCCGCGCTGTTTGTGCCGACCGGCACCATGGGCAACACCATTGCGGTGAAGCTGCACACGCGCCACGGAGAGGAAGTAATCTGCGACGTGCGCGCGCATGTGCTCGAATACGAGCTTTCCATGCTGGCCTGGTTTTCCGGCTGCGTGGGGCGGCCGATTCAGACCAGCGACGGCATTATGAGCTGGGAGCGGATTGCGCGCGAGATCCGTCCGCTGGGGCCGCATCGCGCGCGCACGGCTTTGATCGAGATTGAAAACACGAACAATATCGCCGGCGGCACGGTCTATCCGCTGCCGCTGGTTTACGAGATTTGCGACAAGGCGCACGACCGCGGCCTGAAAGTACACATGGATGGCGCGCGCGTTTTCAATGCGGCCGAATTCTTGGGCAAGCCGGTGCGCGAAATCGTGGCCAAGGTGGATACGGTGATGTTCTGCCTTTCGAAGGCGCTAGGCGCGCCGGTGGGCTCGATGCTGGCAGGCACGGCGGAGGATATCGCACAGGCGCGGCTCTACCGCAAGCGTCTGGGCGGCGGCATGCGGCAGGCTGGCGTGTTGGCCGCCGCGGGGTTGATTGCACTGGAGCACAGCCCACGCCACCTGGGCGAGGATCATCGCAACGCGCGCATGATGGCCAAGGGCCTCGCCGGCATTCCCGGCATTCAGATCGATCCGGCCAAGGTGCAGACCAACATCGTGATATTCGAGGTGAGCGGCACCGGGTTGGCGTCGGGGGAGATCAGCGCGCGGTTGAAGGAGCGCGGCGTGCTGATCGATCCGATCAACGCCACGGTGATGCGGCTGGTCACGCATTACGACGTGGATCGGGAAGGGTGCGAGATGGCGTTGGCCGCGTTGGCGGAAGTGGCGGCGGGGGTGGGTTCGCTGGCCGCGTCGTAGGCCAACTGCCAACAATCATGTTGGCAACGGTTTCGTTGGCAATGTCCCGCGGCTGGCCAGCATTGCCGCTTGGGCTGTGAGGGCCGCTGTGAAACTGCCCAGGCTAGTTAATTGGCATTGCGGTTGATCTCCGATTGGCGCAGAATAACCCCCACAGACTTTTGTGGAGAGAGATTCCGATGTTCTGGAGGCTCGATGAACGGAGGTCGAGGTTGGGCGGTATGAATATGGCCACGGCTTTTGAAGAAGTGGACCGTTCGCGGCCAGCTCGGCGTATAGAGTGCCCACCTGGCGCAGGTAGCGACCTTCAAAGGCGGCGAGCTGGTTACGAAGGTCGAGAAGCTCCATCTCACCTTCGGCGAGGGCTCCGCGAACGGCGGCAAACTCCTCGCGCTTGCGGAGTAGCTCCTCTTCCTCGGGTTTAAGCCGCCGGATGATCGGGCGTGACATCGTATCGCGTACTTCCCAAATTATCGCTGTGCCTATTGGTCGGCAAGCAGATCCAAGGATAATCCGCCGTCCTGATAACCAAAGTCGATAGTATCCCGGCCCGACTTTGGATTTTAGGCCAAATAGCCGCGCTATCGTGCAAACCCAACGTGCTCCGCCCAGGGTGCTCCCTCTCCAGGGGGCCGTCAGGGTTCTGCCCCGCAATGGATATAATCAGCATGATTAGTATGCTGCGTCTTCCACCGTTGAAGCAGGCTTGCGATGAATGAAATAGAGATGCTCTCAGTGGTCGCCCTGCTCGAAGATGTCCCGGAAAAAGGGCTGTTGCGGGGGCACGTCGGTACCGTCGTCGAGGGCCTTGCGCCGGACGTCTACGAGGTTGAGTTCAGCGACGACTCCGGGGAAACGTATGCGTCTCTCGCACTCCGTTCCGACCGACTGATGC
Source organism: Bryobacteraceae bacterium (assembly GCA_050008575.1). GTDB lineage: Bacteria > Acidobacteriota > Terriglobia > Bryobacterales > Bryobacteraceae > Bog-159. Next base: position 15,924 of record JBEKMJ010000060.1, on the reverse strand, counting down.
GCCTTCACCACGAGCCCAGGCAACTGACTGCGTGAAGGCAAGGGTCGCAGCCTCCTTCTCCCGCCTGACGTGAGACAATAAAAGTATGCAGCCCACTATAGAACTCCCGGAGGCTGTCCTCCGAAAACTGGAGACGCTTGCCGAGCGAGAGGGCGCCACGCCGGCCGATGTGATTCGGCGTTTTGTAGAAGCCCAGGTCGAGACCAACAGCGCGCCGCCACAGCGCGGTCTCGAAGTGCATCTCCCTTTAATACCAGCCTCTGAAACAGGACCAATCCAGCCCGTCACGGGTGCGGATGTGGACGCGATACTTTCTGGTGACCATCTCTCTTCCTGACGTGAATGTGTGGGTCGCGATGGCGGCGGGTGGGCATGTTCACCATGTCCCGGCGCGCGATTGGTTCTCTGCGCAGCCAGATGCGTCTGTCGCATTGTGCCGGGTCACACAAATGGGCTTGCTTCGCCTACTGACGAACCGCAGCGTTATGGGGCAGGCCCCGCGGACGGTCGGTCAAGCTTGGGAAGTCTTCAGCCAACTACGACGTGATCGGCGGCTCCTCTTTTTGACCGAGCCAGATGGCGTGGAACCGGTTTGGTGCGAGTTCATGCTCCAGCTCGGCGTTGGGGCGAGTTCGTGGACGGACGCGTACCTGGCCGCTTTCGCGCGAACCCACGCGTGCATGCTGGTAACGTTCGACAATGGATTTGCGCGCTGGGCCGGACTGGACCTGAAGCTTCTTCCTGTCCCGAAGAAGTCAGCCGGATAAAGGCGACTCCCGGCAGGCGCACCTAAATCCCGTGCCCGCCGCCGTGCTAAACTAGCTACGTTATGGCAATTCCGAATGTCAAGCGTTTCCGGCCCTTCTGCCCCGAATGCGGTGAAAACTTCACCGTCATGTCCGTGCTGCCCAAAGACGCCAGCGTGGATAAGTATCTGGCCGATGTAGTGGCCCGGCACGATCACAAGGCGTATCAGGAGTCCAAGATCCTGCACTTCAAGGTGCGCGTCGGCCAACAGAAGCAGAAAAAGGCCAAGTAGGGTTTCCCGTTCAGGTGCGGGCCTGCAAATTCCGCAAGGCCCGCAATCCTTCTTGCGCCGCTTCCGGATCGGTGTCGTGGCTCAACTTCTCCAACTGGGGCACATCGCTTTGGTTTCCGCTGCGCGCCATCACGCGCGCGAGGTTGATCTTCTCGTCCCGGGTCCCCTGCAATAGCGGTGTGTAGAGCGATTTCCTTACAGCCGGGTCGCGCGCCAGTTCCACCAGGAACGGGAATGCTTCGCCATGATATGCGGCGCTGTTCAGCGTATTGACCAGGAATTGCAGCGGGCTGAATTCGGAGAGGTCCATCTTGCCCAGCATCGCCTGCGCGAACGCCATCGAGAGCCGCGGAGAAGTCTTGCCTTCGTCCCGATAAGCTTTCTCGAGCATGGGCAGGTCCGCGGGATTCTTCAGGCGCGCGTAGCCTTCGGCGGCGGCGGCGCGCATCTTCTCGTCTTTATCCCCGATATAACGCGCGTAGATCTCGCGGCTGCTCTCGGCGGGCAGCATGGCGATAGCGGTTAGCGCGGCGCGGCGCACTTTGCTGTCGCGCGTGTGGTTGAGAACGTCCACCAGATCGGGTAACGCCGATTTGTTCAGCAGCAGGCCGGTGGTTTCAATGGCCGCGATCTGCACCTTCGGGTCGAGGTCGCGCAGCAGGAACGCGATGCCGAAAGCGGCGTCGGGATCGCGGATCTTCTGCACGGCCACCAGCGCCTCGTAAATCACCGGCGTGTCCTTGGAGTGCATCGCTTGTACCAGATCCGGTATGGCGGCTTTGCCGCGCAGGATGCCGATGGCGCGCGCCGCGTTGGCCCGCGCTTCCGGGGTGGCGCCATTGCGCGCCAGCGCGCCGAGTACGGCGATTACATCCGGCCGCGGCGTGATGTAGGGATCGATCGTCTGGTCGTTGGTATCGGTGAAATGGCCTTTGATGCTGGTGCCCACGCGGCGCACCGAAGAGGCGAAGCCAGTCTTCAGATAACCGGGGAGATAAAAGTTCACCAGACCGTCGGTGGCGCGGAGTTGAATTTCGGCGTCGCTATCGCGGGTAGCTTGAATCAACGGATCGAGGCTGTATTGCGTGGAGATTTCGTCGAGTTGTTTGACCGCTTCCAGGCGGATTTCGAAATCCGGGTTGGCCAACAGCGCGGCCAGCTTGGGAATGGCATCGGCGCCGCCCTTGCCCATCTCCCGGACGTCTTTGGGGCGCAGTGCGGCATCTTGCGCCAGAGCCGTGAGACCAAACGAAAGACACAGCGTCAGGAGGACTCCGCGATGAAAGGCCATGCTCCTAATGTAGCAATTAGCGCACGAACTCCACCTGCACGCGGCGCGGGATGATACCCGCTTCATGGCCCAAGTCGAGCAATTTCTGCACGGCCGCCGGTACGATGTCGCCCGCATCCAGCGTATAGTGATTGACGTACATGCCGACGAACTTCTCCGCCAGGCTGGTCTCCATGTCGCGCGCGAACTGCAACGCGTAGCTGAGCGCCTCATCGCGGTTGTCGAGCGCGTATTGAATGCTCTCGCGCATCAGCCGGCAGCATTCGGTCTGGATATCGGAAGGCAAGGTGCGCAGCAGAACGTTGCCTCCCAAAGGCAGGGGCAGTCCGTACTTGCCCTTCCACCAGCGGCCCAGATCCAGCACTTTGTGGAATCCTTCGCGATCATAGGTCAACTGCCCTTCATGGATGATGAGGCCCGCTTCCACGGAGTGCTCGCGCACGGCGTGCATGATCTTATCGAATGGGACGATCACAGCTTCGAAATCCGGCTGGAACAATTTCAACGCCAGATACGCGGTGGTGAGTTTGCCGGGCACCGCGATGCGCTTGCCGGCCAATTCTTCCACTTCGATGGGCCGAGCCGCCACGAGCATGGGCCCGTACCCATCGCCGATCGAGGAGCCGCTGGCCATCAGCACATATTTATCGGCCACGTACGGGTAGGCGTGATAGGAAATCGCGGAGAGATCGTACAGGCCTTCCACCGCTTTTCGATTCAGCGATTCGATATCCTCCAGGATGTGGCGGAAGCTCACTTTGGGGGAACGGACTTTCTTGGTGGCCAGCGCATAAAACATGAATGCGTCGTCGGAATCGGGACTGTGGGCGGCGACGATTTCACGGGAAAGAGGTGTCATATCGCAGGAGGAGTACATCTCAGTTTACACGGGATGCACCAGGAAGGGGAAGGAAAGGTACTAGAAGAAACGAAAAGGGCGGTCCCTACCGCGGATCGTAGACTGAAGACTCCGTAACCAGCCATCCGATTTGCGCTGATGAGCGCAGCGCGTGCATTGCGCGCTAATCCGGCCGTTCGAGAGTTCTCCGTACTGCCTGCCTACTGCCCGGGGTGACGACCGCCCCCATTCTGGCCCGGTTCTATTCGCACCTCCTTGCCGGCATCAGCGGAAGCCGGCTACGCGGTGTACTCTCTGCGAATCGGAATCATCACCGGCTGATTCCAATAACAGTGTGACTCTAATGCGCGCGCTTGTCAAGAGGACTGAAGTACCTGGATAATCGAAGGGTGTTCGATCGCTGGCTTGCACCCAAACCGCAACCGCTCACCGGCGCGCCGGCCATCCGTCGCCAGAAGACCTATTCCGGACAAAGCGGTTATGTTTATCAGTATTACTATGAAGGCCATCGGCCCTACAAACGCGACCGCAAGAGCGGGACTGAATATGTCTTCGACGTCTCGGCGGACCGCAAGACTTCGATCGCGGTTTCCGTATTAGTAAGCGACAGCGCGCTGGAGGATTGGCAAAGCCGCCACGGCCGCACGCTGCACGCCAGCGAGCGTTACGCGGTCGCCAAGATGGCGCTATTCCAGGCGTTCGACGAGCGGCCGAACCCCGCGGCCATGAGCGCGGACGTGCATGTACGCGCGGCCGATGTGGAAGCGATCCTCATCGCGCTGGACATTGAGTAGCAGTGGGGCAGGCGCGCAGCCTGCGAACCAACCACATAATGCCCATCGTTTTGCGCAATCTGAAGCAGCCACGGTCTATTATCGGTGGCATCCGCTGTACGGACAGAGCCTGCCGGTGCAGGGGCGCCAGAAGGTCCCGTGCGGCGAGTACGTCTTTGTCCGGATGGAGAGCGGGGCCACTTGTGGGCTGCCCGCGTGGATGCTCAGCGCCGCTTGTGCCACCTTCGTGCTGGGCGCTCCGCCGATCGCCACCGACGCGCTACTGGAATTGGCGCACTCTGCTGAGCGCCTTGCCATCCGGCCCGCCATGCGCTAAGGCTGCGCTGACGCTACCGCCCAAGGAGGGCCGGAATGAAAGCTCAGCCGAAATCCCCATTTGCACAACTCAACCTGCCCCTGCTGAATCCCGCGCCGGTCGCGCTCCCGGCCGGCAAGGACCACCAACTGGTCGAAGCCCCGATCGAGCTGCCGCTCCGCGCCGCCGCACCCCACGCGGGGAAAGGAGAAAGCCATGATCCCCAAGCTGACCGCTGAACGATTGCAGCGCGGGGCCATGGTCTATATTCGCCAATCCACGCCCGGCCAGGTATTGCATCATCAAGAAAGCCAGCGGCGCCAGTATGCCCTGCAGGACCACGCGCGCCAGTTGGGTTTCCAGCGGGTCGCGGTGATCGACGAAGATCTGGGACGCTCGGGATCGGGGTTGGTCGAGCGCAGCGGATTCCAGCAACTGGTGGGCGCAGTATGTGCGGGCGGAGTCGGCGCGGTCTTCTGCATCGAAGCCTCGCGCCTGGCGCGCAACGGCCGGGAGTGGCATCACCTGATCGAACTGTGCGGGATGACCGGGACCGTGATTGTGGACCCGGATGGCAGCTACGATCCCACCCTGATGAACGACCGGCTGCCGCTGGGGCTGAAGGGCACCATGAGCGAGTTCGAGCTGAACAGGATAGAGAAAGATCCCGACCTGCGCGTCCAGGAGGCACTCGCGCTGGTGTTCTCGAAAATGACCGCGCTGGGGAGCGTGCGCCAGGTGTCACTGTGGTTCCGCTGCGAGGGACTCTGTTTGCCGCGGCGCGGTGCGGATCCGCCGGGGAGCACCCGGTGGGCTCCGCCCCTCTACAGTGCCATCCTAGTGGAGGAGGTGGTGGATGTGGACGAGGAGAAACAGGAGGTGGTGCTCCTGATTCATTGGGGACGTCACTCGGAATTGCGGGTGAGCCAGCGTGGCACGGGGCAACATGGACGCGCCACGGACGTGGAAGCCATCCAGGTGATTCGGCAGGTGTGCCGCAGGTTCGGGGACGGATGGGTCGCCGCCACACTGAATCGGCGGTTTCGGTGTCTTTCCAGTCGGCGGCCAGGAGACCGCGGTTTTCGAGGCGGTGCAAGGCGGGGTAAAGCGAGCGTTGGGGGACTTGCACCACGTCGCGCGTGACTTGCTGCAAGCGTTGCTCATCTTGAAAGTAGCTGCGTTAGGCCCCGTCCACGGGTACGCAATTGCCCAAGTCGAGGGTGCCTTGGGGCAGATCGGACTTGGCGGTCATGCCATACCTCCTTCTTCTACTTATTAGACGATCCATGTGTCGAAGGGATAGGTGTGCGCTGGCGAGCTTCGTTCGCCGGTGCCGGCATGAGTACCGTCACGGCACGCACGAGTGCGTGCGCCACGTCACGGTGAGCTAGAAAGGAGGAAACGCTTATGTTTCTTCTGCTGCTTGAATTCCGGCTGCCCTTATGGGGCCGATTCAAGACGTTGGTGATCTGGCTTAAACGCCGGTAAACCAGCGCGAAAACCAGGGGTCGGATCTGCCTGTCTGGCCCCGGATTCCAGCATAGCGCAAACCGGGCCAATTTCAAATAGGCGTTTGGACCAACGGCGACCACTCCCTAACGGTCGTGGCTCGGCAACGCCAAGGCGGCACGCACCTTAATAGGCAGGCCAATCAGATTGATGAAGCCCAATGCATCCTTCTGGTCGTATGACGCACCCATGGTGAAGCTGGCGATATCCAGCGAATATAACGAATAGGGCGACTTGCGGCTCAGCGGCTGCAGCTTCCCCTTGTAGAGCCGCAGCTTGATTTCGCCAGTTGTGGTTGCACCGACGGCCTCGAAGAATGCATCCAGCGCTTCCCGCAGCGGCGTGAACCAGAGCCCGTTGTAGACCATCTCGGCGTAATCGAGCGCCAACCGTTGTTTGTAATGCAACGTCTGGCGGTCAAGCGTGAGCGCTTCCAACTCGCGGTGCGCGGCATAGATCAGCGTGCCGCCCGGCGTCTCGTAGCAGCCGCGCGATTTCATCCCGACGAAGCGGTTCTCCACCAAGTCGATGCGCCCGATGCCGTGCTCGCCGCCGATGCGATTGAGCGTCTCGACCAGCGCCGCGCCGCTCAGCCGTTGGCCGTCGACCGAAACCGGCACGCCCGCCTCGAAGCCAATGGTGACATCGGCCGGCGCATCGGGAGCTTCGCGCGCACTGCGCGTCAGTATCCAGATGTCGTCCGGCGCCGCATTGGCCGGATCTTCCAGCGCGCCGCCTTCGTGCGAGATGTGCCAAAGGTTGCGGTCGCGGCTGTAGATCTTGGTGGTAGATTGCGCGATGGGCACGTGGTGCGCCTGCGCGTACGCGATGGCGTCCTCGCGCGAAACGATATTCCACTCGCGCCAAGGGGCGATCACCTGAAGGTGCGGCGCCAGTGCCTTGTAGGTCAGCTCGAAGCGCACCTGGTCGTTGCCCTTGCCTGTACAGCCGTGCGCCAGGCCGTCGCAGCCGGTACGCAACGCCACTTCCACCTGCTTCTTCGCCAGCAGTGGACGCGCCACGGAGGTGCCGAGCAGATACTTGTGCTCGTAGACCCCGCCCGCGCGCACCAGTTTCCACAGGTACCCGGTGACGAATTCCTCGCGCATGTCCTCGATGTAGACTTCCGAGGCGCCGGTAGCCAGGGCCTTCGCTTCCAGGCCGGTCAGTTCATCGGCGCCCTGGCCGATATCGCCGCAGACGGCGACCACGTCGCAGCCGTAATTTTCCTTGAGCCAGGGAATGATGACAGAGGTGTCCAAGCCGCCCGAGTACGCCAGGGCGACCTTCTTCGGTTTGTGCATATAAGGCGATTATCCCAACATCATGAGCAGCAGCGCTTTTTGGGCGTGCAGGCGGTTTTCGGCCTGATCGAAAACCACCGAGCGGCTGTGCTCGATGACGGAATCGGCGACTTCCTCTTCGCGATGCGCGGGCAGGCAGTGCATGAAGACGGCGTCGGGCCGCGCCTGGGCGAACAGCGCATCGTTCACCTGGTAGCCGGCAAACGCTTTGCGCCGCCTGGCGGATTCTTTTTCCTGCCCCATGCTGGTCCAGACGTCGGTGTAGACGGCGTGTGCGCCATCCACGGCTTCGGCGGGGTCGTCGGTGAGTTGCAGGCTGCAGCCGGAGACCGCGGCCAAGCCATCGGCCTGGGCCACGATTTCGGGATTCGGTTCGTAGCCGTGCGGCGTAGCGAGGGCGAAATCGATGCCCAGCCGCGCGCAGGTCAGCATCAGCGAGTGAGCGACATTGTTGCCATCGCCGCAGAAGGCCAGCTTCAGACCGGCGAGATCGCCGAAACGCTCTTTCAGCGTGAGGATGTCGGCCAGCACCTGGCAGGGATGGTACAGGTCGCTGAGGGCGTTGATAACCGGCACGGAGGACCAGTGCGCCAATTCCTCGATGGTGTCCTGCGAGAAGGTGCGGGCCACGATGGCGTGCACCCAGCGGTCCAGGTTTCGGGCGACGTCTTTAAGAGGCTCGCGCTGGCCGATGGGGCCTTCAGTGAAGACCGAGTCGCCGCCAAGCTGTTTGATGGCCAGTTCGAAGGTCAGGCGAGTGCGCAGGGAGGCCTTTTCGAAGAGCAGGCCGATATATTTGCCTTGGAGGGCGCGGGCATATTCGCGGGGGGACTGCTTCATATCGAAGGCGATATCGAGCAGGGCGGCGAGTTCGTCATCGGTGAGGTCGAGGTCGCGGCGGAGGTCGGGGGCCGAGATTCTGGTGATCTGTTGATGGGAGATGGGGAAAGCGGCCACGGCGGCACCTCGTTGTGAATGTTTATTCACTACTATGTATAATTACACAGTTTGGGGCGGATGTCAATTTTGAATTTCTAAGGGTCGTGTCACGGGTGGCGTAACGTACTGGGACGCGGTGCAGCGCCTCCAGCGGGGATAAATCCCGCACCGGCTAAAGCCCGCCCTCCAAATGGTGATATTGTGGCGCTACGGTGCGTATCGCGATCGTTTCCGACATCCACGGCAACCCCACGGCATTCGAGGCAGTAGTGGCGGATCTGCGGCAAACCTCGCCGGATTTAATCCTGCATGGCGGCGATCTGGCCGACAGCGGTTCCAGTCCGGCGGAGATCGTAGATCGCATTCGCGATCTGGGGTGGGCGGGCGTGGCGGGGAATACGGACGAAATGCTGTTCCGGCCGGAGTCGCTGACGGAGTTTGCGAGTCAATCGCCCAAGCTGCAACCTCTTTTCGCCGCGATTGCGCAGATGGCCGCGGCCACCCGTGAATTGCTAGGTGAGGGGCGGCTGGCTTGGCTGCGGGGACTGCCGCGCGTGCAGATGCATGGTCCGATGGCGCTGGTACACGCTAGTCCCGAGAGCTTGTGGAGGGCGCCCGCGCCGGAAGCGAGCGATGTCGAGTTGGAGTCGGTGTACGCGCCGCTCGGCCGGCCGATTGCCGTTTATGCGCATATTCATCGCTCGTTTATTCGAAGCGTTTCCGGAATGACGGTCGCCAATACGGGCAGCGTGAGCCTTTCTTACGATGGCGATCGGCGCGCTGCGTATCTATTGCTGGACGATTCCAAGCCGGCGATACGACGCGTGGCGTATGACGTGGATAAGGAATTGAAGCTGCTGGCCGGTTGCGGTCTCCCGCACGCCGATTGGGTTGCCAAGACGATCGAGAGTGCTCGGCCGGGGATGCCATGACCGGCGGAAGAGCGGGCCTGCGAGGCCCGCGCAGTTTGCGAGCCTGCCCCACTAAGGCCCACTAAGACAGTGTTCTACTTCGTGCGGCCGGTGCCGCGGGCGTATTTGATGGACAGCGAGTGGTACAGGGACCGCGGAAAGGCGCGCATGAGGCAGACCAGCAGGCGGTAGCGCCAGCCGGGGATTACGAACAACTGGCCGCGGTCGAGGGCGCGCAGGGAGGTGTCCACTACTTCGTCGGCGGACATCCACATCCAGGCGGGGATGGCCTTGCGGTCGAAATGCATCGTGTCGTGAAACTCGGAGTAGGTGAAGCCGGGACACAGGGCCTGCACGCGGACTGGCGAGCCGATCGACCGCAACTCCATGTAGATGCCCTCGGTGAAACTGGTCATCCAGGTCTTGGTGGCGGAGTAGCTGACGCTGCCGGGGTTCTGTCCGAAACCCGAGACCGATGAGACATTGATAATGCCGCCACTACGCCGCGCAACCATACCGTCTAGCGCGGCATGCATGAGCCGCATGGGTGCGAGAACGTGCAGGCGGTGCATCTGGTCCTGGCCGTCGAGGGGAACGGTAAAGAAGAGTCCAGCGATGCCGAATCCAGCGTTATTGACCAGGATCTCGAGGTTCGGCGCGGCGGCGATGCGATCTTCGACGGCCTTCAAATCCGCGGGGAGCGTGAGATCCGCCGGCAGGATTTCGACCTGCCCGGAATGGCCGGCTTGGATGTCGCGGGCCTGCTCCTGCAGCCGGTCTTTGCGCCGCGCCACCAGCACGAGGTCATAGCCGCGCGCGGCCAGTTGACGGGCGAAGGTGGCGCCGATACCGCTCGAAGCGCCGGTAATCAGGGCCAAGGGACGCGGTTGCGGCATGGCGGTCACGGGTCATCATAACACTTGCCGGCGCGGTCCGCCTGTTAAGCTAAGAGGCGTACCGACATGCCACTCGAAAGCTACACCATCACCCAAGGGCGCGACCGCGCGCCGGCGCGCGCCATGCTGAAAGGCATCGGGTTCACCGATGCGGACCTCGCCAAGCCCATCATCGGCGTCGCCAACACCTGGATCGAAACCATGCCATGCAACTACAACCTGCGCGAGTTGGCGGTCAAAGTGAAGGAAGGCATCCGGGCCGCGGGCGGGACGCCCATGGAGTTCAACACCATCGCCATCAGCGACGGCGTAACCATGGGCACGGAAGGCATGAAAGCGTCGCTGGTGAGCCGCGAAGTAATCGCCGACTCGATCGAGCTGGTGGCGCGCGGCCACATGTTCGACGGCATCGTGGCGCTGGTGGCTTGCGATAAGACGATTCCCGGCGCGGCCATGGCGCTGCTGCGGCTGAACGTGCCCAGCGTGATCCTGTACGGCGGATCGATCCTGCCGGGACGGCACAATGGCCGCGACATCACCATACAGGACGTTTTCGAAGCGGTGGGGGCAAACGCCGCCGGGCGCATGAGCGACGCGGAGCTGTTGGAGATCGAGAACCACGCCTGTCCGGGCGCGGGCGCGTGCGGCGGGCAGTTCACGGCGAATACGATGGCCACCGTGCTGGAGCTGATCGGGCTTTCGCCGATGGGAACGGCCGCGGTGCCGCAGGTGGACGCACGCAAGGGCGATGTCAGTTTCCGCTGCGGCGAGATCGTGATGGACGCGGTGCGGCATGGACGCAAGCCGCGGCAGATCGCCACGCGCGCGGCTTTTGCGAACGCCATTGCGGGCGTAGCGGCCACGGGCGGATCCACGAACGCCGTACTGCACCTGCTAGCTATGGCGCGGGAGGCCGGGGTGGCGCTGGCCATTGACGATTTCCAGGAGATCTGCCGGCGCACTCCGGTGCTGGTGGATCTGAAGCCCGGCGGCAGGTTCGTGGCGGTGGATGTGGACAAGGCCGGCGGGATCGGCGTGATCGCGCAACGTTTGGCGGAAGGCGGCTATGTGGATGGCTCCGCGCTCACCTGCACCGGCCGGACGTTCGGGGAAGAAGCCGCCGATGCGCGGGAAACTCCGGGACAGGAAGTCGTGCGTCCGCTCAGCGCGCCGCTCAAGCCGCGCGGTGGCATGGCGATTCTGCGCGGATCGCTGGCGCCGGATGGCTGCGTGATCAAGCTCGCCGGCCACGAACGCATGCAGCACCGTGGACCGGCGCGCGTGTTCGATCGTGAAGAAGACGCTATGAGCGCCGTCACCGGCGGGCAGATCAAGCCGGGCGACGTGGTGGTGATCCGGTATGAAGGCCCGCGCGGCGGTCCGGGCATGCGCGAGATGTTGGGCGTAACCGGGGCGATCGTGGGCGAAGGTTTGTCCGACAGTGTGGCGCTGGTCACAGACGGGCGGTTCAGCGGCGCGACGCATGGCTTTATGGTGGCCCACGTGGTGCCGGAAGCGTTCAATGGCGGACCGATCGCGGCGGTGAGGGAAGGCGACTCTATCGCCATCGATGCGGATGCGGGGACGATTAACTTGGAAGTCGCGCCGGAGGCGATTCGCGAGAGGCTGGCTGGGTGGACGGCGCCTGCGCCACGGTATACGTCGGGCGTGTTTGCGAAGTACGTGGCGCTGGTGGCGTCGGCTTCGGAAGGTGCGGTTACGGCTGCGCGTTAGCGCCCCACAGGCTGAAGCCTATGCCACCAAGCCGGGCAAAAGGCCAAAGTCCAGAGCGGGGCTTAAGCCCCGCGCCGGCTAAAGCCCGCCCCCCAAATCCGTGAGGGGAAGTTCGACTGCCGGATTCGCCGCGCGCAGGATACGACCCACACGTAGGGAATCCCGAACGCCAGGTAGTCGTCGATCTTAATCTTGCAGGGCGGCGGCGCGATCGTCGGGCGATAAGACCTCCACGACCACGTGTGGAGGAGCGGTGATGATCCGGCCCGCCGGCCGCGGGCCAGCCACGAGCACGACGTCGAGAACCCGAAATCGGCGGGATTGCAAATCGCCATGATCGATTTCGCCCACATTTCGCTGCACGATCTCGCCGACGTATTCGCAATCGCCATCGGGATAGCTCGTGCCCAAGTACTTCTTCGACCGAGACGAGCGTGGTGGCCATTGACCTATCGTCGCATGATGTACACTGGTGAAAATGCTTAAGCGTTCGCTGATCCTCCCACTCTTCGTCGCGCTGGCTGGCGTGGCGTTCTTTGTGGCACGCACGGACGCGAAACCCGAGACTATCGAAAAGATCGCGCCGGGCGTTTGGTTTCGCGAGGGTGACCTGATCAATCTGGGCCACTGCAACAACATCGTGATCGAGATGAAGGACTATCTGATCGTGGTGGACGCCAACTTCCCGAGCGGCGCGCGGGCCACCATGGCGGACGTGAAGCGGGTGTCGTCCAAGCCGGTGAAGTACGTTTTCGACACGCACCATCACGGCGACCATTCCTACGGCAACGCCGTCTGGACGGACGCGGGCGCGACTACGCTGGCGTACCGGGGCGTTGCGGAAGAGATGCGGCGCTACGAGCCGGCCCGCTGGCAGCAGGCCGCCAAACAGCGCCCGGACGTGGCGGCCATGCACCGCGCCAGCGTGGAACCGCCCAAGCAGACTTTCGACGACGATCTGTTCGTGCTGGACGATGGCGCGCGCAGAGTGGAATTCCATTTCTTCGGCTGGGCGCATACGCGGGGCGACGGCTTTGTGTACCTGCCGAAGGAGCAGATCCTGTGCACGGGCGACGCGGTGGTGAACGGCCCGTATAATTACACGGCCGACGGGAACATCGGCAACTGGCCGAGCGTGGTGGCGGCGGCGCAGAAGCTGCAAGTGAAGACCGTACTGCCGGGCCACGGCGTGCCGGGCGGCCCGGAAGTGATGGCGGGACAGGCGCAGTTCATGGTGGAGCTGCGCAAGGCGGCGCAGTCGGGCATGGCCGCGGGGAAGAAGCCTGCGGATCTGGCCAAAGTGCAACTGCCGGAGGGCGTCAAGAACTGGGTTGGCGACGGGCTGGGGGCGCAGGTTAAGGACGCCTACGAGGAGATTACGCAGGGTAAGCCGCACGGGGAGATTCTAGGGGGGAAGTAAGGCACGGGGCAAGCCCTGCCAAGGCGGCGCACGGCGCCGCCCTACAAGAAAAACCGGCGGGCACTCGGAGGAGCATGCCCGCCGGCCGGTTCCACATCTCTGGGAGTGGAACCTAACTCGAAAAGGGGTCTCTTACACTTTGTAAGACGCAAAAGCCGGCCGCGGAGTTGCATCAGCGCATGTAGAAGAGGCTCAGACGCGGCAAGCCCGCTTCCTCCAACAAGTTGCGCTCCAGGTACTGCTTCTCCAGCAGCGCCAGATGTGCGGCGGTCATTTTGGAGCGATAGGGCCGGAGTTGCGCGTCGAGCGAACGGCGGGCATCCAGCAACTGCTCTTCGGTTTGAAGGTTACGGGCGGTGGCGATGGCCTTTTCCTCCAGCACGGTGAGACGGCGCTCCAGATCCTCTAGATCCTGATAATGCTGCTCGGCTTCGGCGGCGAGGCGTTCGAGCGCGGCGGCGATTTCGCGATAGTCGGGGCCTGCCTCGCGGGCGGCGGCGGCGTTGTGCGCCAGGTATTCGCGCAAATCGTCGAGCGGAAACGGCGGCGCGGATTCGCGGGCAGGGTGCGGCTGTGCGGTTCCAGCCATGATCTGGGCTTCGGTGAGAACGGCCTGCGCGCAGAACGTTAGCGAATTCACCATTTGCGTTTTCTTCTTGCGCCCGCGCCATTTCTCGAATGCCGCATCGATGCCGCGCAGCACGGCTTCGAGCGGCACGTCCGCATTCTTCCAACTTTCGATCAGCGCCCAATCGAGCGGCGATAGCAGAAACAGGCTGGTACCACGCGCCTGCTGAAAGTGCGTTTCGATTTCGGTGAAGTAGTTGAAATAGTTATAGACCCAATCGTCGTTCACTGCGCGGCATTCCGTTCCCAGATGAGTTCGAGGCCGGCGAGCGTGAGGTGCTCGTCGATGTGTTTCAGGTGGCGGGAGCCGCGGGCGATGAGCGCGGCTTGGCCGCCGGTGGCGATAGCTTTGGTTTCCGGGCCGAGCTCGGCGACGATGCGATCGAGGATGCCGTCGATCATGCCCAATGCGCCATAGTAGAGTCCGGAATGCATGCTGGCCACGGTATTGCTGCCGATGACTTTGGCGGGCTCGCGGAAATCCACCATGGGCAGGCGCGCGGTTTTGCTGAATAGCGCTTCGATGGAGATACCGATGCCGATGGCGATGGCGCCGCCGAGGTATTCGGCGTTGGCGGAGATGCAATCGAAATTGACGGTGGTGCCCAGATCGACGACGACGGATGGGCCGCCGTATTTGTGGAAGGCCGCCACGGCGTTGGCCAGGCGGTCGGCGCCCACCTGATTGGGATCGTCATAGCGGATGGCCATGCCGATATCGGTGTGGGGCGTGACGAACATGGGCTCGAGGCGGAAATAGCGCTGGGCCATGGCGGCCAGGTTGGCATCGAGCGAGGGGACTACGCTGGCGATGATGATGGCGTCGACCCCGGGCGAATCGAGGGAGGCGAGGGCGAACAGGTTGCGCAGGAGGACGCCCCATTCGTCGGCGGTCTGGCCGTGGACGGTGCGCAGGCGCCATTGGCTGACGAGGCGGCGCTGGTGGAATGCGCCAATGGTGATGTTGCTGTTGCCGACGTCGAGGGCTAAGAGCATATTAAAGACCGCTCCCTGACGGTCGCGGCTCGGTAATGGGGCAGTCGACCGCTGGGCGGACTCCTCCAGCGAGTATAAGGGATTCCGAGCCGTCGTCGGCGCGGAGTTTCAGAAAGCCGGAGGGATCGAGGCCGGCGGTGGTGCCAATGACGAGGCCGCCGGGCCGATCGACTTGCACGCGTTTGCCGGAGGCGTAGCTGGAGCGGCGCGTGAATTGATCGAGGATCGATTGCCGGCCGGCTTCGACCAGCATGCGGCAGAAGCTATCGATGGTGGGGAGCAGGGCGACGAGGAGATCTTCGCGCGAGTGCGGACGGCCGGTGGCGAGGCGCAGGGATGTGGCTTCGGCGGCGATCTCGGGCGGGAAGGCATGGTGATTGACGTTGATGCCGAGGCCGGCGATGGCTACGGAATCGACTAGTTGGACGAGGATGCCGGCTGTTTTGCGATCGTCGAGCATGACGTCGTTGGGCCAGCGGAGATCCGGATGCAGATCGGTCGCGCGCGCGATGGTTTCCGCAGTGGCCAGGCCGAGGGCGAGGGTGACGACGGGAAGAGCGTCGGGCGGGAGTGGGAGGCGCAGCACTACGGAAACGTACAGGCCGGCGCCGGGCTCGGAGTGCCAGGAGTGGCCGTGGCGGCCTTGACCGGCGGTCTGCTCTTCGGCGACGACCGCCGTGCCGGATGGGCAGCCACCGGCGGCGAGGGAGGCGGCTTCGTGCATGGTGGAGGTGATGGATTCGAAGAAAGAAATCTGGCGGTTGGGGAGTTGGCGGCGGACTTCGCCGATGTTAAGATTCAAAGCCATTGACGATACGCTTCCAATCGACGGTGGCCTTCTGGAAATTAACTAGAAGGCACACTGTCTTGCCCGATGCCTTCAAATAGTTGAGGCATTGGGCGGTGTGTTCGTTGGTTAGGCGATCCACACATTTGAGTTCGATCACTAGGGAGTTTTCAATTAGGATGTCGGCGAAATAATCCCCGACAGTTTGGCCTTTGTAGGTTACTTTGAATGAGGCTTGGGATTTGGCTTGGATGCCACGGAGGGCGAGTTCTCTTAGGAGCGCTCGCTCGTAGACTTTTTCCAGGAATCCGGGGCCTAGGGTGTTGGCGACTTCAAAGATTGCGGCTAAGACCTGCTCGGTTAGCGAATCCGGACATCGGCGTTCAAAGGCGGCCCAAAAAAGTGTGGCGTAAATCCCCCAGATTTATCAAAAACATTTTTTTCCGCCCCAGAAAACCCATTAAACCCGATAAGAAAAAACAAATGGTCAAAAAAAAGGATTACAGGGCCGCGTTATTCGTGG
>JBEKMJ010000006.1:0-145015 GCA_050008575.1 Bryobacteraceae bacterium | reverse complement strand
GATGCCCAAGGCGATTTGGCGGCGGAATATTCGACGCAGCCGCAGGTAATGCCGTGTCTGACGTGCTATCTGTCGGTGGACCATCTGGGCAGCACGCGGCTGCTGACGGACCAGAACGGGAACATCGTGTCGCGGCACGATTTTCTGCCGTTCGGGGAAGAGTTGGCGACCAGTAATCGGACGTCGGCGCTGAGCTACGGAACTGTCGACAACCTCAATCAGAAGTTCACGGGCACTCAAAGGGATGCAGAGACCGGGCTGGATTACTTCGGGCGACGCTATTACGGAGGCGCCCTAGGCCGGTGGGCCTCCCCCGATCCGAAGGGCGTATCACTCCGCCATCTCCTCAACCCGCAAAAACTGAATAAGTACAATTATGTAATCAACAACCCACTGAGCTTATTCGATCCAAATGGGATGGAGGAGCTCACGCTTCAGCTAAGGGCCTACATTCCCCAGCAGCATATGCTCGCTTACAGAGGCGACGACCGAGGGCCTACTACCTCACAGTCCGTGACCTCCAGAACCGAGGTTACAGTTCGCATCGAGACAGATCAGTCGAAACGGCCCCCGGGCGGGTACCCACCGACCTTGGCACCTTCGGACAGCAAGGCTGGAGTGACAGAGAACACTTTCACCGGAAACAGGGCCACGCAGACGGGGGGTCTCCCCGCCGTAACATCCGCAAGATATGATAGCAATGGCAACGCAGTCATAACAGTCGAGCAGAATGCTGTAAACCCGTTGTCGCCGAACGGCACGGCCGCGATTCGGAGCGACCTTACCATCATCGTTCCGCCCAGCGGTTCGTCTATCATGACCGTTGGGACCGTTTCCGGGTCGCCATCGTTCGAACTGAATGTCTTTGGAGGCGCCGGACAGCAAACGAACATCCCCCTTCAAGATGCTCCAGACAGCACGTTTGCATTTGCTGTCGGCCTTTACCAGACGAACACTATATTCAATTTCACTCCGCTGCCGTCCCCTGCCCCACTCGCGACCGACAAGGGGGCTCCGTAATGAAGGGCCAAGCTAACGGCGGACGGGGTTGGTTCCTTCCGGGCTTGCACGTGCTAACGTCGCTGCTCGCCTTGTTTGCACTTCTTCCGCTCGCCGGAGGGCTACCGGGTGTAGGCTCCCAGGGGCAACCACTCGCCGACGGCTTCTGGTTTACACTCATTCTCGGCGGGGCGTTGGCTTTGCTGGCCGGCGGATTGAAGCCTTTGCTGCGAAAGGTCCCAATGCGCCTGTTTGCGCTTCTATACACCGCCTCAGTTGGGGTTCTAGGCACGCTGCGCCTGCTGTTTGCCGGTTTTCATTTCCTAGTTCCAGGATGGTTACTCATGACGCTCTGTATTGGGGGCCTGCTCTTTTCCCTTCGCCACCCTCGGCTCTGGGTGGCCGTGGGCGCCATCTGGAGCGCCCTACTTCTCGGCGCCTGTTCTGCAGAAGGCGTCATAGGCTTTCTTACGATTGACACGCGTCAACTTTCTTCCCTTCTACCGCTGCAGATCGTGGCATTTGTCCTGGTCATAGTGCTTCTTGTGGCGCATCTTCGGCGTCCCGACGGTGTGGTCGATGGAGTATAGCAAGAGTATATGATATTCGAACGAGTTATCTTATGCGGAAGATGTTAATAACTCTGGCGGCTATTCAGTGTGCGGCGACAACCCTGCCCGCCCAAACCTACCTAAGCAAGGAGTACATCCGCCTGGGAGGCCGCATTATCGCGGAGGAAAACTACCTCAACCTGGCCATCAACACCGCCGTCGACGTCACGCAATCCAACCCCTGGAACTTGGTGGCCACGGCCGACTTCAACGGCGACGGCGTACCGGACCTCGCATGGCAAAACCCGAGCAATGGAATCGTGCAGATCTGGTTCATGACCGGCGCTAACGGCACCACTTTGCTGAGCGCCGCGAACATCACCAACAGCACGACCACCTGGAAGGTCGTTGCGGCGGCGAATTTCAATGGCGGCGCGCCGGATCTGGTGCTACAGAATCCGTCCGGCGGCGCTGCCGAGGTCTGGTATCTGACCGTTTCCGGAAATCCCTCGCAATATACCGTGACTTACACCGCGGGCGCCGTGAACAACGGCAATGGCAACACCTGGAATCTGCTGGCCGCCGCCGATTTCAACCGGGACGGCATTCCGGACTTGGTCTGGCAGAATCCCACGGGAGGCGCGATCCAAATCTGGTATATGAACGCATCGCTTCAGGTTTCAACCGCGGTAGAGGTCACCGGCGGCACTAACCTGACTGTCGCCGCCACCGGGGACTTCAACGGAGACGGCATCCCGGACCTGGTCATGCAGAATCCTACGACCGGCCTTTTGCAGGTTTGGTTCATGACCGATTCCACAAACGGAACGGTCGCCGGCATCACCACGGTCACCACCAGCAATGCGTGGCGTGTCAAATCGGCGGGCGTTTATGGCTCTCCCTATTTCGCCTGGGTGGGATCCAACGGCTTCGTCCAGTATTGGTTCATGACCGACCTGTGAGGGGGCCGACATGGAGGCATACGCAAGAGACCCGCGGTCGACCAACGGAAAGAGTTCCGGAATTTCTCTGGCCCGGCTCAACGCGCGGATCAGGCCATCGCCCAAACCACGGTGGAAGTGATCCGCCGCGTGGCGCGCCCGGTCACCAGCGCCGGTCTCAAGAGCGCCGCCGGCTTGAACAAGCCGGAGGTGCTGCCGCAGATCGTCCAACAGGTGCAGCAGATCGTCGCGCCCAGCCAGGGGGAACTGGAGGGCATGGGTTCCGAAGAGCAGGTGCGGGCGAGGCTCCAAAAGGCCGCCGAGATGTGGGTGGAGAAATCCATGGACATCCCCAGAATCGTCATCCAGCCCATCGGCGACACCGCCTTCGGATATGACGATTTCGACTTGGACGTCGCCCACATCGCTTTTCAGCCAGTGTCGCGGGACATCCTGCTGGCCTACCTGCGCACCGATGAGCGGGAGCTCCTGAACGCGGACGTGGCCTTCAAGAAGGAAAAGCGCCTCGAAGACTACCTCGTCCGCAACCTGTGGGACTACAACGACATCAGCTACGACGATCAAGCCGACCTGTTGCACAAACTAG
Organism: Bryobacteraceae bacterium; assembly: GCA_050008575.1. Lineage (GTDB taxonomy): Bacteria > Acidobacteriota > Terriglobia > Bryobacterales > Bryobacteraceae > Bog-159. Next base: position 141,917 of record JBEKMJ010000006.1, on the reverse strand, counting down.
CCGGCCAGATGGTCGCGCATCTGCGAACCCTACACCGCGACGAAGACACCCTGCTAAACGTAGTGCGCTACCACGAGCGCAAGCTGGCGGAACTGATCCACGCGCAGATGCAATCCCACGTCTGGACCAAGGAAACCGGCTTCGAAGTAACGGTAACCCTGGGCGTTACGACCCTCCGCGAGAATAACTATACACGCCCGGCCGGTGAAGCCCCCGTCAATCCGCGCGCCCGTGGACGAGAAGCAGTTCATCCGCAGCATCCTGTTCGGAGGCTTCCCCAAATGCCTGTATCAGGTGCCGAAATTCGACTCCGACCCGGACCGCCGCTTCGCCGTGATCCTAGAAAACGACGAGGCAGTCGAGAAATGGTTCAAGCCCGCCAAGACCCAGTTCCAAATCTTCTACCGCCACGCACACCAGGAATTTCCATACGAACCCGATTTCGCCGTGGAAGCCAGGACCGAAAAACTGCTGTGCCAACCGAAGCGCGCCACCGAGATGACGGACCAAGTAGTCCTCGCCAAGGCCCGCGCCGCGATCAAATGGTGCAAGCACGCCACCGAACACGCCCGTCCCACGGCGGCAAGCCATGGTCGTACCTCCTGATTCCTCACGACGTAATAACCGCCAGCGCCACACTGGACGGACCGATCGCCACCTTCAGGACAGCGACGGCGTAGCAGCGGTACACTGAAGAAGAGGAATGACGTGAATTCCGGGATTTCCTGGCCACGACCAAGCGGGAGCGCTAAACGGGAGAGCAGGCATGACTGACGAAGAACTGATCCGGCGTTTCGATCAGCTTGAAGGACGAGTGTTGGAATCCGTCCGCGACTCCGAAGCGCGGACATTGGAAACCATGCGTGACATGCAAACTGAAATCCTGCGCGGCCTGGAGCGTTTCGCGCGCGGCAATTTCGCGCGGATGCACCGCCTGGAAGTCTCCGATAACGACCTCAACGAGCGGATGAACGCACTGGAGGAGCGCATCACAGCCATCGAAACGCGGCCCCCGCGATGACGCGGCGTCGAGCCGAAACGGCCTTCCGGCATACGAAGAAAATGCAGTCCCGCACCGTAGGTTCGTTATTTTTGAAAGTATAAGTAAATAAGCAACTTATTGGCTTCGTTCCGCACAAAATGCAATTCCGTACCGCAAATGACCCCGCAAGAATACATCCGGATTCGCGGCGCGCGCGTCCATAACCTCAAAAACATCTCGCTCTCGCTCCCCCACAACCAGTTGACTGTAATCACCGGTGTCTCCGGCTCCGGAAAGTCCTCCCTCGCCTTCGACACCATCTACGCCGAAGGCCAGCGCCGCTACGTCGAGTCGCTCTCCGCCTACGCCCGCCAGTTCCTCGAACGCATGGAAAAGCTCGCGGTCGATGACATCGACGGCATCGCCCCCGCCATCGCCATCCGCCAGAAGAATACCAGCCGCAATCTCCGCTCCACCGTCGCTACCTCCACGGAATTTTTGCCCTAACTGCGAAATGCGCGCCTCAGACCAGAAGCGCGGTAGAATCGGAGTTGGCCGACGGGCATCGTTTCACGCCCCGGGATTTTCGAGTACGATTTCGATCACGACAAGCTTTTTGAGCACCGGGTCACTTTTGACGAAGCCGTCGAGTGCTTCTTCGAGGACTTCGAGATTCGACGAAACAAGAGATATCGTGACCGGTATCAGTTGATTGGGACCACGCTCGCCGGAAGGCGGCTCAAGATCATCTTCCAACTGAAGCCCAGCAACGTTGTTCGGATTATCACAGGATGGCCGTTATGACTTCGCCGAGGAAGAGAAAATCCCCCAGTTTGGACCAGGAACGAATCGATCGGCTCGTAGTCTCACAAGCGAGTGACGAATCGGCCTGGGAGGCGCCGGTGCGAGTGAAGCGGTCGGAGCCGGCTGCCCTCTCGCTGCCCGGCGAACTGGCGGCGCGAGCGGCTTTTCTAGCCAAATTGCACCGTGAAGCCGGTATTGACAAGTGGGTCGAGCGGGTCGTCCGCGAGAGAGTCGAGCTTGAGGAATTCGCTTTCAAGGAGACCAAGAAAAAGCTGGCATCATAACCGCCCATTTGCCATGATCGACCGCCGCGCCGCGCGCGCGCAGGTTAGTCAGATTACTTTCGTGTACACACCGTACCACGGTAAGTATTGGGCCGCGGCCTTGACGCTGCGCGGCGCCGGCGATGACTTATCGCGCCTATCCCAACCCATCGCCTCCGCCCGCGTCGACCTGAACCCCCACCAAGTCGACGCTGCGTTAGCTGCACTCCGCTCGCCCCTGTCGAAAGGTATGATCCTTGCCGACGAAGTAGGCCTCGGCAAGACCATCGAAGCCGCGCTCGTGATAGCCCAGCGATGGGCCGAACGCCGCCGCCGCATCCTGCTCGTCCTCCCGGCCAAGTGCCTGTACCAGGTGCAGAAATTCGACTCGGACCCGGAGCGTCGCTTCGCCGTCATCCTGGAGAACGACGAGGCAGTCGAGAAGTGGTTCAAGCCCGCCAAAACCCAGTTCCAAATCTTCTACCGCCACGCGCACCAGGAGTTCCCATACGAGCCGGATTTCGCCGTGGAAACTAAGACCGAAAAGCTGCTCTGCGAGCCGAAGCGCGCGAACGAGATGACGGACGACGTAGTGCTCGCCAAAGCGCGGGCCGCCATCGAATGGTGTAAGCACGCCACCGAACACGCCCGGACGCACCGCGGAAAACCCTGGTCGTACCTGCTGATTCCCCACGACGCGATGACCGCCAGCGCCACCCTGGACGGCCTTATCGCAACCTTTGGAGCGACCAAGCCATAGCAGCGCTACACTGAGGGGAAGCGTGCGACAATAGTTGGTGGAAGAACAGAGGGCGCGCAAAAAAGAACGGCATGCGTGACTGACGAAGAACTGATCAGGCGCTTCGATCAATTATATGAGAGCATCCGGGACAGGCGCACGGAGATTCAGCATTCCGAAGCCAGGACATTGGAAACCATCCGGGACTCCGAAGCGCGGACATTGGAAACCATGCGTGACATGCAAACTGAAATCCTGCGCGGCCTGGAGCGTTTCGCCCGCGGCAATTTCGCGCGGATGCACCGCCTGGAAGTCTCCGACAACGACCTCAACGAGCGCATGAACGCACTGGAGGAGCGCATCACGGCCATCGAGACACGGCCCCCACGGTGACCCAGTCACACCCCGCCACTTCCCCGCCCGCCCGCGCCCGCGCCCCCCAAAGCCAGTCCGTAATATCCATATAAATATATGATTATAAGCCGCTTACTAGATCCTGGGTTCGTTTGTCCAAAATGCGTTTCCGTGCCCACACCCTTCCCATCCGCCGTTCCAACTTGCCCCCGCTGCTATACTGAAACGTGCCCCGAATCGATCTGGAACTCGGTCCACCGCGCCACTTGGCGGGTGCCCGGCTGAAGTCGCATAACCACCTCCGATCACGCGCCAACCGCGTCCCGCACCGTAGGTTCGTTATTTTTGGAAGTATACGTCAACAGGTACCTTATTGGCTTCGTTCGTACCAAAATGCGCCTCTGTGCCACCCATGACCCCGCAGGAATACATCCGGATTCGCGGCGCGCGCGTCCATAACCTCAAAAACATCTCGCTCTCCCTCCCCCACAATCAGTTGACCGTAATCACCGGTGTCTCCGGCTCCGGCAAGTCCTCCCTCGCCTTCGACACCATCTACGCCGAGGGCCAGCGCCGCTACGTCGAGTCGCTCTCCGCCTACGCCCGTCAGTTCCTCGAACGCATGGAAAAGCCCGCGGTCGATGACATCGACGGCATCGCCCCCGCCATCGCCATCCGCCAGAAGAATACCAGCCGCAATCCCCGCTCCACCGTCGCTACCTCCACGGAATGCTACGATTTTCTGCGGCTCCTGTTCGCCCGCGTCGGCCGCACTTTTTGCCCTAACTGCGAAACCCGCGTCGAGCGCGACACCGTCGATCAGGTCGCCCAGCGCCTCCTCGCCCTGCCCGCCGGCTCGCGCTGGTACGCGCTATTCCCGGTCGCCTCCGAAGCCCATCCCGATACCAAAGCCCTCCGCGATCGTCTCTTCGATCTGCGGAAAAAAGGCTTCAGCCGCCTCTTCCAATCCGGCCGCACTTTCGAATTCTCCACACCCGAATCGCTGCTCGAAATCGATTTCTCGAAGCCCGTCTTCGTCCTCGTCGATCGCCTCGTCATCCCCGCCGAACAAGGTCCCGAACTGCGCCAGCGCATGGTCGATACCGTCGAGATCGGCTATCGCGAATCCGGCGAAATCGTATTGGAACCGGCAGGTGGGGCTGGGGCAGGTGGGGCAGGGGCAGGTGGGGCAGGTGGGGCTGGGGCAGGCGGGGCAGGGGCAGGTGGGGCAGGCGGTTCCGCCTGCCTTCCCCTCCGTTTCAGCGAAAAATTCGCCTGCAAACAATGCGGCCTCACCTTCGTCGAACCCGAGCCGCGCCTGTTCAGCTTCAACAACCCCTTCGGCGCATGCCCCCGCTGCCAAGGCTTCGGCAACACCATCGACTTCGATATGGACCTGGTCGTCCCGGACAAAAACAAGTCCCTCGAAGGAGGCGCCGTCGACCCGTGGACCAAGCCCAAATACCGCTCCTGGCTCGGCAACTTCCGCAAGACCGCGCGCAGCCAAAACGTGCGCCTCACCGTTCCCTTCTGCGACCTCACCGCAAAGGAGCGGGAAACCGTCTTCGCCGCCATCCGCAACTTCTTCGAATACCTGGAAACCAAGAAATACAAGTTGCACGTGCGCGTCTTCTTGAGCCGCTACCGGGGCTACGCGCTCTGCCCCTTATGCCGCGGCGCGCGCCTGCGCAAAGAAGCGCTTTACATCCGCGTAACCGATCGCAATATTTACGATGTCGTGCGCATGAATATCGCCGAAGCGCTGGCCTTCTTCGATGCCCTGCAACTTTCGCCGGAAGAAACCGCGATCGCCGAAAAAATCCTCGTCGAAATCCGCCAGCGCCTCAAGTTCCTGAACGACGTCGGCCTCGACTACCTGACCCTCGAGCGCCTCTCCGCCACCCTCTCCGGCGGCGAAGCGCAGCGCATCCAGCTCGCCACCTGTTTGGGATCGCGTCTGGTGGGTTCCTGCTACGTGCTCGACGAACCCTCCATCGGCCTCCACGCGCGCGATACCGGACGCCTTATCCGCATCCTGCATGAGCTGCGCGAAATCGGCAATACCATCCTCGTCGTCGAGCACGATCCCGACGTCATGCGCGCCGCCGATCATATCGTGGACCTCGGCCCGGGCGCCGGCGAGCACGGCGGCGAAATCGTCTACGAAGGCTCCTTCCCTGACCTCCTGCGTACCGGCCAGTCCCTAACCGGCCGCTACCTCCGAGGCGAATTAAGTGGGGCAGGCTCGAAGGCTGCGGCGGCCTCGAAGGCCGCCCGCCTCCCCAGTCTGAAATTCTACGGCGCCCGCACCCACAATCTAAAAAACATAGACGTAGCCATCCCCCTCGGTGCCATGGTAGTAATCACCGGCGTCTCCGGCTCCGGCAAATCCACGCTGGTGCACGACGTCATCTACAAATCCATGCAGGCGCTCCACAAAGCTCCCGCGGCTGAGAATCCATCCCTCCTGCCCGAAAGCGAAGAATCCCTGGAGCCTGTGCTGAAGCTCGCCTGCCGCAAGATCGAAGGCGCTGAACCGATCGCCGAGACCATCTTGATCGATCAGTCGCCCATCGGCCGTACCCCGCGCTCCAACCCGGTCACTTATATCAAAGTCTTCGACCTGATCCGCGCGCTCTTCGCCTCTACGCGCGACGCCGAAAAGCGTGGCTACACCGCCGGCCATTTCTCGTTCAACATTCCCGGCGGGCGCTGCGAAACCTGCCAGGGCGATGGCACCGTCACCGTGGAGATGCAGTTTCTGGCCGATGTCGAGCTGGTTTGCGAAGAATGCAAGGGCACCCGCTTCAAAACCGGCATCCTCGATATTCGCTACAGCAACCTGAACGTCCATGAAGTGCTGCAACTCACCGTCGACGAAGCCATCGCATTTTTTCACGGACAGAAGCGCATCACGCAAAAACTGCAAGTGCTGGCCGACGTGGGCCTCGGCTATCTACGGCTGGGGCAATCGGCCACCACGCTTTCCGGCGGCGAAGCCCAGCGCGTGAAGCTGGCCGCGCACCTGGCGCAAGCCTCCTGCGCGGGTACGCTCTATATCTTCGACGAGCCCACCACCGGCCTGCACTTCGACGATATCGCCAAACTGCTGGCCGCCTTCGCGCGGCTGATCGAAAATGGCGCCAGCCTGTTGATCATCGAGCACAACCTCGAAGTAATCAAAGCCGCCGATTGGGTTATCGACCTGGGACCCGAAGGCGGCGATCGCGGCGGCTACGTAGTAGCGGTCGGAACGCCCGCCCAAATCGCCAAAGCCGACGGCTCCTACACCGGCCAATTCCTGGTGGGGCAGACCTCCAGGTCTGCGCGGGTTCTCCAGAACCCGCTGCCGCCCCGCGCGTAGAATACGCCCCGCGCGTAGAATAAAGGTATGTGGGCGTCCGCCGCACTCCTGTTCTTCCTGCAAGCTCCGGACTACATCGCCGAAGGCCTGCAAGCCCTGGACGCCGCGAAATACAGCCAGGCCGCCGAGCTCTTCGGCAAAGCCGTGGCCGCCGACCCCAACGATTACGCCGCCCATTTCCACCTGGCGCTTTCCTACACCATGCTGAAGCGCGATGCCGACGGAATCGCCGAATACAAGAAAGCGCTGGAACTGAAACCCGGTCTCTACGAAGCCGAGCTGAACCTGGGCATTCTGCTCATTCGCGACAAAGAGCCTGTTGATGCGGCGCAGTGTTTGCAGCAGGCCGTCGATCGGAAGCCCAAAGAATTCCGCCCGCGCCTCTATTGGGCCCAGGCGTTGCTCGATTCCGGCGATGCCGCCAAAGCCGAAGAGCAATACCGCGCGGCCCTCGATCTAAACGCGAAATCCGCCGCCGCCGAACTGGGCCTCGCGCACGCGCAGGCCAGGCAGGACCGCCTTCCCGATGCCGCGCCGCATTTCCGCGCCGCCGCACAGCTCGACCCCACCTATCGCGACAACTTACTCGAACTTGCCGAGCTGTACCAGAAGAACCACCAGAACGCCGAAGCCATCGCCATTTACCAGGAGTTCCCGGAGAATGCCGCCGCCCAGGAACGCGTCGGGCAATTGCTGCTCGAGAACAAGCGCTCGGCTGAAGCCATCGCCCCGCTCGAAGCCGCCATGCGGAAAGATCCCACGCCCGCCAACCGCTTGGCTCTGGCCACCGCCTACCTGTTCGAGAAACAGTTCGCCAAAGCCCTGCCGCTGCTCGACCAGAGCGTCGCCGCCGAGCCCGCCAACTATTCGCTGCACATGATGTACGGGCGCGGATTGCGCGACTCGAAGAAATACGATCCGGCGGCGCAGCAGTTTTTCCAAGCCACCAAACTGAAGCCCGATTCGCGCGAAGCCTGGAACGAGTTGGCCGGCATGCTGTACCTGATGGAAAAGTTTCCCGAGTCGCTCGCCGCCCTCGACCACGCGCACCAGTTGGGCGACGATACTCCCGCAAATTACTACTTTCACGCCATCACTTACGATAAGCTGCGCGCCTTGAAGCCGGCACTCGATAACTACCGGGAGTTTCTGGCCCGCAGCAACGGCCAGTTTCCGGACGAAGAGTGGAAAGCCCGCCAACGCGCCAAGCTGCTCGATAGGGAGTTGAGCAAACGGTGATTTCGCGCTTACTGCTCGCGATCGTCATCCTAAGCGGCCCGCTCCGCGCCGATCTCGATCAGGCGAAGGCGGAGCCCAACCTGGGAAAACGGTCCGCGTTGGCGCTGGACCATGCCTTCGACGCACTCACCCTGGCCCGCGACGCTTACACCAAAGGCCAGAATGCGGAGGTAGAAAAGTGGGTAAAGGAAGTTAACGAATCCGTGGAATTGGCGGAAACGTCTCTGCATGAGACCGGCAAGAATCCGCGCAAAAGCCCTAAATGGTTCAAGCGCGCCGAGAGTTCCACCCGCGACCTCTCGCGCCGGCTGGATGCGTTTCAACGGGCTATGGACCTGTCCGATCGTCCCATGCTCGACTCCGTCAAGGCCAAGGTCCAGCAGGTGCACGACGACCTGTTGGAAGGAGTATTGGAGGGCAAACAGAAATGAAGGCTTTCCTCATATGCGCGCTGTTGACGGTGCCCCTGGCGGCGCAACAACAGCGGGATTTTCTTACCGTGGACGAAGGCGACCAGATCCGCCTGGCGCAGAATCCCAACGAACGCCTCTCGCTCTACATTCATTTCGCCAGGCAGCGCCTCAACCAGGTCGATCATTGGCTGGCCAAGGAGAAAGCCGGCCGCTCCGTCCTGATCCACGACGCCTTGGACGACTACGCCAATATCGTCGACGCCATCGATTCCGTGGCCGACGACGCTCTGCAGCGCCGCGTGGATATCAAAGTCGGATTGGCGGCCGTGGTCGCCGCCGAGTCGGAGATGCTGCTCGCGCTGCAGAAGATCGAGGACAGCCAGCCCAAAGACATGTCCCGTTACGATTTTGTGCTCAAACAATCCATCGACGGGACCAACGACAGCCTGGAGATGGCCCGCCAGGATCCTGCCGCGCGCGCCGCCGCCATCGCCGCCAAGCAAGCCAAGGAGAAGAAAGAACTCGAAGCCGAGATGACCCCCACCGAGCGCGAGGCCAAGAAAGCCGAGGAAGCCAAGGCCGAAAAGGAAAAGAAGAAGGCGCCCACGCTGCTGCGCCCCGGAGAGACCGTCGAAGGCCAGCAAAAGGACCCCAAAGACCAATAAATGTCGTGGCGCAGGCCAAGCCGTGGGGCAGGCTCGCAGCCTGCGCGGGCCTCGTAGGCCCGCTGCGCGCTATACCAATTAAGGAGAGCAAATGAAAAACCCGCTGACCATCCTGCCCATAGTCTCACTCCTGCTCCTAGCCGCCGGGTACCAACCGGCGGCCGCCCAGGAATGCGACGAATTTATCTCCACATCGGCATGCCGCGTGTCGATCCCTATCACTAGCGTAGCGGGCCCGGTCACGCCGCAATACCGGGTAGCCGCCCCCATCCATTCCGACGTTCAGATCAACTCCGGCGCCGCGGTCGTGACGGTTTTGCAACAGGCATCCCCGTTTCTGGCGTGTACCATCGCGGCCGTGCCTGCCGCGCCAACCCGCGACCTGAGTACGAACATTGCCGCGGCGCTGACCACCGTAGGCGGCCTCGTGCTCTTCAGCGCGCCGCAGCCCTTTTCGTTTTCGCCGGGCGCGAATGCGCATGCGGAGCTTATGGAAAGGCTGAACGCTGCGCCGCCCCCTAGCCCGGCTGAGGCGGCCCTCGCCGCCCTTGAAGTGAAGATTGCGGCGTTGTCCGCGATCGAACAATCGGCGTTTAACGATCTGTCGGTCCTTTACAAACTCTTGAACCAGGATCTAAGTGCCAATTGGCGCTATTCCTTCCCCACCGACGCCGCCGCCAACGCCGCCGTGGCCGCGCTTGCCTCGGACCTCGCGAACCTGATTAACCAGCCGGTGCCAAACCTGGTGTCAATCGATGCCCAAACTAAGAAAATACAAGACGATCTGGCTGCGTTCTACACCACCTACGCCCCGCCGGCGGGTTCCCCGCTTGCCTTGCTGGCGGCGCAGGTCGCCGGCAATGTCAACAGCGCGGCCGGCAACGCCGGCCTGCTCGATGGCGGTGTCTCAGATTTCAAGAAGAAGGTCAAACAATACATCGATTTTATCGCGGGGATTCCAACGGTTAGCACCCCTGGCGGGACCGCTGACATCACCCTTCCCATGGCGCCATACCGCCAGAAAGCCGTCACCGAAACGATCACTTGTAAGGACGCGCTGAATAGCGCCACGCAACCATTCGATAGCATCGTCTTCACCGCATACTACGAAAACACCCCGCGGTTCGATATTTCCCCCGGCGTCATCGTCTCGTCCCTGCCAGGGCGCCAGGTGGGCGCCGTTTCCGGCCCGCTGGGCCCCGGTCCCGCACTCACGCCGCCGGCAGTGCCACCCACCGGCGTACCCTGCGGCCCCTCCAACCCGAGCGAAACCTGCCTCGGCATCACCAGCTCCACACCGGTCCAGTTTATGCCCGCGGCTTTCTTCGAGTACCATCCCATCAACAAGAAATGCCCGTGGGCGGTGAACGGCGCACAACGCCATCCGTTCGGCTACGTCTGTTCCCTGGGCATCGCCGGCGGCGTCAGCATAAATCCCAACAATGGAACGGCCGTGGGCGAAGGCTTCGAAGGTATTTCATTCGCCATCCAACGCTTGTCTTTTATGTTTGGCATCCACAATGGCCACTATCAAACTTTCACCGATGGCTATTATGTGGGCGAGGCCGTGCCGGCCGGCACGGTGGCCCGCACTGAGCGCAACTGGACCAACCATTTCGCCATTGCGATCGCCTACCGCACCGTGCTGCGATAGACAGGCTCGCCCCCGCGGGGTACAGTTGAGCTGCTATCTAATGTTTTTTCCTAGCGTTACGGATACACTCAAAGTACAGCGCGCGTCCATTGCAGAACTCCATGCCGGCGTGCCAAGATTGGCAGTGCATTTGGAACTCTGAAAGGAACACGACGAGAGTATGAAAGATTTGCGATTTCTAACCAACGGCCTGCGCGCCGGCCTTCTGAGTATCGCCGCCGCGGCCTCTGTTCTGGCACAGACGACGCCTTGGCAACTGACCACCCTCACCAGTTTCGTCTCGATTAGCGAGGAATCGGGAGCCTACCCCTATTCGGGCGTCGTCATCGGCAAAGGCGGCGTGCTTTACGGCGTCGATCCGTCCACCTTCGGGGCCGGCGGAGGAAACGGAGTGGTCTACCAATTGGTACCCCCCGCATCGCCTGGCGGCGCTTGGACCGAGAACGTTCGCTATCTGTTCCCAGGGTTTGAGCCGGTCGGTATAGGGCCCCTCGGAGGTCTCGTATTCGGCGGCAATGGCGTGATCTATGGCACCACGTCCAAGGGCGGCACTTCTGGCGACGGCATCGTGTTCTCACTGGTACCCACGCCGGGCGATTATTATTGGCCCCTCAAGGTGCTCTATAACTTCGCGGGAGACACCGACGGCGCGAGTCCGCAGTCCTCCCTGGTTATCGGCAAGGGTGGAGTGCTCTACGGCACCACGTTATATGGCGGAACGGGACAATGCTTCGTATACGAGCAGCCTACTGGCTGTGGCACCGTATTTTCCTTGACCCCGCCCAAGTCTCCGGGCGGCGCCTGGACCGAAGCCGTGCTTTACACGTTCACCGGCAAGGGCGACGGGGCGCAGCCCAACGGTATCGCCCTCAACCCCGGCGGAGTTCTCTACGGCACTACCCAGGTCGACGGAATCGCCTCTTGCCTTAACGGCCAAGGCTGCGGAACCGTGTTCAGCCTGACGCCGCCGTCGGCTCCAGGAGGCTCGTGGACCCTGGACACAATTTACCAGTTCGGCAGCTCTCCCGATGCGGCCCACCCCGAGGCCGCCGTTTTGATCGACGGGGGCGTGCTCTACGGCTCCACCGGGCAGGGCGGACAACTCGGTTTTGGAACCGTGTTTTCCCTCGCGCCACCAGCCGCGCCCGGCGGCGCCTGGACGGAGACCATTCTGTATGACTTCGTGAATCCCTTTGTCGAAGGCTCCATCCCACACGGACTCACGTTAGGCCGCAATGGCGTCATCTATGGCACCAACGAGGCAGGCGGATCTCTGCGCAACGGCACGGTGTTCTCGTTGACGCCGCCCACCGCCGCGGGCGGATCCTGGACTGCCCAGGCGCTCTATACTTTCACTGGCGGCGACGACGGATCCACTCCTTTAGGAACGCTTGTTATCGGCAACAGCGGCGTACTCTACGGCACCACCGGGTCGGGTGGCAGCATCGCGAATGGCACGGTCTTTCAACTAGCTCCCTAAGCGACGTGGCGCAGGCACCCCTGCCTGCCGCGCTGACACTCTTGTCAGCGCAGGCGAGCGAAGCTCGCCCTGCACAGGCATTCTTATTTCACCATCGCTATTACAGAGGTTGTTGCGATTTATATGATTGCCCGGCGGAAAACACGGCATCGCTAACGGACCTTCGGCTGCGAGGCAGTGTCCGCGGAACCGCCGCCCGGTTGTCCGGGCAATTCCCGCTTGTTGCGCTCGATCATAGCCACCCCGGCAACCATCATGGCCGGCCCGATCAGCAATGTTTCGACCGGCAAGCGCGCGTTATTCAGACACGCGATCCCGAACAGCACCCAACCGGCATGCAAAAGCAGCCTGGGCCACCGATGTACCAGCCAGCTTTCAAACCTCGGCATCCGGTTCGGCCTCCGGCAGCGCATCGCGATCTCCGGCGGCCCAGACATAAAGGGTCGGCAGAAGGAAAATGCTCATCACCAGGTCCGCGATCAGACCGCCGACGATCACGATGGCGAATGGCCGCTGGGAATCGGAGCCGATGGCGTGGGAGAGCGCGGCCGGCAACAGCCCCAGGGTCGCCACCAGCATGGTCATCATGATAGGGCGCAGCCTCAGAACCGCGCCTTCGATGGCGGAGTCTTCTATGGTCCTTCCCCGCGCGCGAAGCTGATTCATGTACTCCAACATGATCACACCCGTTTGCACGGACACCCCGAACAGCGCCAGAAAGCCCACGCCCGAGGAAACGCTGAAGTTGGTGTGCGTCACCAGCAGCGCCAACAGGCCGCCAATGCGCGCCATGGCCACATTTGCCAGAATGAGCGTGGCCCATTTGAACGAACGGAACATGGTGTAAAGAATAATGAAGATGATCAGAACCGTGATGGGCACGATAATCAGCAGCCGCCGTTCCGAACGTTTCTCGCTCTGATACTCGCCTTCCCAGCGGACGGCGTATCCATTTGGCAGTTTGACCTTCTCATCCACCTTCCGGATGGCTTCCTCGACCGCGCCGCCCAAGTCGCGTCCGCGCACGCTGTACTTAATGGCCACGTACCGCGAATTGCCTTCCCGATAGATTTCCGAGGCTCCGTCCCGGGTTTCGATTTTGCAGAGTTGCGCGAGCGAGACGCGCTCGTTAGACGGCGACAGCAGGCGAATGCCGGCGATCGCTTCGCGTGTCTCGCGATACTCCGGCAGATAACGCATCACCAGGTCGAACCGCTGTTCGCCTTGCAGCACTTGCGTCAGCGCGTTGCCGCCCACCGCGGTCTGGATGGCGTCCTGCACGTCGGCCACGTTGATCTGATAGCGGGCAGCCTGTTTGCGGTCCACGGTGAAGTTCAGGTTGGGCTGCCCTCTCACGCGAAACAGTCCGAGGTCCTCGATGCCGCGCACCTGATGCATCGCGTCGACCACCTCCACGCCCTTGGCTTCCAGAACCTCCAGGTCGTCCCCGTAGATCTTAGTGGCAAGCTGGCCCTTGACGCCGCTCACCGCTTCTTCCATGTTGTCCGCAATCGGTTGGGAGAAGTTCCATATCACGCCCGGCATATTCCCCAGTTCGCGATTCATGGCGCCAATGAGTTCCTCCTTGTTCTGGTGGAAAACGGGGCGCCATTGCTCTTTCGGTTTCAGGTCGACAAAGTACTCGGTATTGAAGAAGCCAGTGGTGTCCGTGCCATCGTCCGGACGGCCGACCTGGCTGGTGGTCGCCGTGACTTCCGGGAAGGAAGCCAGCGTCAGGCGCGCCCAGTTCGCCACCCGGTCGCCTTCGTCCGGCCCGGTACTGGGCGCGAGCGTGCCGCGGACCCAGATGGCGCCTTCATCGAGATGCGGCAGAAATTCCGAGCCGATGACGCCGCTGGCGGCCAGGTAGATCACGGCAGCCAGGCTGATCAATCCGGCGCCTACCGTCAGCCAGCGCGCGTGGATGGCCCAACGCACCGCCTTGCGATACCCTTCCGTCAGCAGCGCCAGCGCCGGGTTGCGCCACTCGCGCGCATTCTTGCGGAACAGCAGACTGGAAAGAACGGGCGCCAATAGCATGGAGAAGATCAACGCGCCCAGCAGCGCGAAGGCCACGGTCCAGGCCATCGGCTTAAAAAGGCGCCCTTCCACGGATTGCAGGGTGAAGATCGGGAGATAAGCCGTGATGATGATGGCGATCGCGTAGAAGACAGGCCGCTGCACCTCGTGCGCGGCTTCGCTGATGCGCTGCATGGGCGGCTTGTAAGCGTCGCCGGTGCGGCCCAGGTGCCGGACGATATTCTCCACCATCACCACGGCGCCGTCCACTACCATGCCGAAATCCAGCGCCCCCAGAGACAACAGGTTCGCCGGGATATGCCGGAGGTCCAGGCAAATGGCCGCGAACAGGAGCGAAAAGGGAATAGTCAAAGCCACGATCAGGGCGCCGCGGAGATTTCCCAGGAACATGAAAAGAATAATCGAGACCAGGACGATGCCCTCGGTCAGATTCTTCTCCACCGTGTGCGAGGTGAAATGCACCAAGTCGCTGCGGTCGAGAAATGGAACGACTTTCACGCCCTTGGGCAGCATGTGGCCGTTCAGTTCCGCGATCTTCTCGTGAATGAGGTCCAGCGTTTCGTCGGCCCGCGCGCCCTTGCGCAGCAGAACGATGCCGGAGACCACGTCGTCGTTGTCCAGGATTTTGCCGTCGGCGCGGTGAATCGACTTGGCGAATTGTCCCAGCCGGATCTTTGGTCCTTGCGCGACGGCGCCGATGTCGGCGATCCGCAAGGGCGTTCCGTTCTGGGTCTTGACCACGGTCTCCCGGATATCGCCGACGGTATGCACCAGTCCCACCGCGCGCACGTTGATCTGCTGCAATCCCGCCTGGATGAAGCTTCCACCGGCATTCACGTTGTTGTTGGTGAGTTGCTGTTCCAGCTCGCCGATGCTCAGGCCATATGAAATGAGTTTGTTGGGATCCACGCGCACCTGGTATTCCTTGGTAGGGCCGCCGAAACTGGATACGTCCACCACGTTCGGCACGGACTTGAACTGCTTCTCCAGCACCCAGTCCTCCAGCGCCTTCAACTCCATCACGTCGAATTCCGGATTGGTGCTGGTCAGCGTGTAGAACATGATCTGGCCCACCGGGCTGTAGTCGGTACCCATCTGCGGCTGCAGGTTGTTGGGCAGAGTGACTTGGGCGAGGCGCTCCAGTACCTTTTGCCGGTTCCAGTCGTTTTCCGATTCGTCGTCGAAAATCAGCATCAGGCTGGAGAGCCCGAAAAGCGAAACGGAGCGCAGGTACGTCAGGTGCGGCAGACCGTTCATTACGATCTCAAGGGGAATCGTGACTTGCTGCTCGACCTCTTCCGCCGCTATGCCCGGCCATTGCGTGATGACCTGCACGTAATTGTTGGCTACATCCGGATAGGCCTCGATAGGCAGGTTCTTAAACGAGATAACGCCCCATGCGAATAGCAGAACCGCTAACGCCAATACCAGGAGACGGTTATTCAGGGCAAAATCGACGAGCCGGCGAATCATTGGTTGAAGAGAGCCAGATTTCAATCTAGAACGGCCGGCGGGTGGGAGGCTATGTATCTTTCGCAGGCTGCGGCTATCTTTCCGGCCGGCTAATTCCGACCATTGGTTACGCCGGGCGACCTTCCGTCATTTCCGGGTAGATCTTTTGGTTATCCGGCCTTATCTTTAGGTCAAAAAGTGGAGTGTCTCCACGGATATGCCGGACAATGTTTCAACGGTCGAGCGCAACAATATCATGGATCGCATAGGGCTGCTGTTATTGGTGGATTACGTCCTGGTCCGGGAGAGTCTTAGCCGGCAGTTGCAATTGGAACCAGGCTTCGAAATCGTCGCCGAGTGCGGCACAGCGGTGGAAGGGCTGGAAGCCATCGGCCATTCCGCCGTAGATGTTGTGCTGTTGGATTACGACGCTGTTGGCGATCGGGCCGCGGAGTTCATTTCCACGGCCCGGGAGGGAGGGTACCGAGGCAGGATTCTGGTGCTGGCGTCCGAAAAGGATACCGCCAACCTGTTCGCGCCGATACGCGCCGGCGCGTCGGGTGTGTTCCGCAAGCACAGCTCGCTAGACAGTCTCCCGAGAGCCATCCGGCAAGTCGCGGCGGGAGAAGCATGGGTCGATCCTGAAGTTCTGCGGCTTTTGGCTGGGCCCATCGCGGAACGGGAGAATCGGAACTTGCAAAGTCTGTTGACCAAGCGCGAACAGCACGTGCTCACAGGAGTCCTCGACGGCCTGACTAACAAGGAGATCGCGGGCCGGGTTGGAGTGTCGGAAGCGGCTACGAAAGCCATCTTGCGCGAGATCTTTCGAAAGGCGGGTGTCCGGAGGCGCAGCCAGTTGGTGCGCGTAGCGTTGACGGGGTGATCTAGGGCGGGCAATCCTGCCCGCGGCCGGTTTAGGCGAGCGTAGCTCGCCTAGCGCTGAGCTTTTCCGCCGTTCTCGGACGCCCGGCTCCAGCCTGGTTTCACCCGATCGCCCGAGTTGCGCTCGCCCCGGCGATGCTTGGTTGCCAGTGGGCGAATGCTACAATGTCCGCAGAATGGCTGCGCGCCTCGAACCCGCTCCTACAGCGCCCAGCCCCAGCCTCGTGGATTTGCGGCACCTGCGCTCGGAGGACCTCAATCCGCTGCTCGACGAAGAAGTTGCAGCCTGGCATCGACTCCTCGATTGGGACTTCGCCAAGTCGGCCGACTTGGTGCGCCGCTTCGTGGACATGCGCGCCTTGAACGGATTCGCTCTGGTCGACGATGGCGAGGCCGTGGGCTATGCCTACTATGTCCTGGAAGAGCACAAGGGATTGATCGGCGATCTCTACGTGCGGGACGCTTTTTGCACCGTCGAAAACGAAAGCCGCCTGCTGGAGTCGATTCTGGGATCCCTTACCGCCGCGCCCCAAATCGGCCGCATCGAATCTCAACTCATGATGTGGCGTTCCACGGGCGCGCTACCCATGCCGCGCTATCTCAGCGGCTTCGAACGCAACTTTATGATGCTCGAAATGCAGCACGCCGCCCTGGATCCCTCGCGCCGGTGGGGCCATGGCTTGGCGCCGGGGCGGGCCGGAGCGTCCAGCCGCGTTTACGTCGAGCGGTGGTCGGACCAATACCAGGAGCCGGCCGCCCAGTTGATCGCGGCGGCCTATCAGGGTCACGTGGATAGCCTCATCAACGATCAATACCGCTCGATCGCCGGCGCACGGCGATTCCTGTTCAACATTGTGCAGTATCCGGGATGTGGCACGTTCTTCAAGCCTGCGTCGGTGGCGGCCTTCGACCGCGTGACTGGACGCATCTGCGGCATCAGTCTGGCCAGCCTGGTGATGCCTTACTGCGGCCACATCACCCAAATCTGCGTGGCCCCCTGGGTGCGCGGCACGGGCGTGGGCTACGAGCTGTTGCGCCAGTCGCTCACCCTGCTGCGCGAGGCCGGCTGCCGCAAAACCAGTCTTACGGTCACCGCCTCCAATCGGGAGGCCATTAAGCTGTATGAGGACGTCGGTTTCACCACCACGCGCAAGTTCTTCGCGTATGTGTGGGAGGGCTTTTGATATGTGGGGGGCGGGATTGATCCCGCGCGGGGCTTGAGCCCCGCCGCCTCGCGCCACCGAATAAACTAATGCTCGACTGGCTCTTCTCCGACCCGCTGCCGGCCGGCTCCCCGGCCCCGGACTTCACGCTGCCCAAGCAGGATGGAGGATCCGTGAGTCTTTCCAAACTGCGCGGCAACAACGTGGTGCTGGTGTTCTATCCCGGTGACGATACGCCAGTTTGCCGGAAACAACTTTGCGAGTTCCGCGACCAATGGGCCCAGGCCCGCCAGCGCAACACACAGGTATTCGGAGTCAATCCCGCGAGCGCCGGCAGTCACTTCAAATTCCAAGAGAAGTATCACTTGCCGTTTCCTCTGCTGGTGGATGCCGGCCAGAAGGTCGCCGCCCTCTATCATGCCAACGGCCTTTTCGTAAAGCGCACCGTCTACTTGATCGGTCCGGATGGCGTCGTCCGCTACGCCCAACGAGGTAAGCCCGGTCCGTCGGAAGTCCTGGCGGCAGCGCAGTAGATAAATACCCCCTCACCGCTCGGTGGCATGGAACTACTGGAACGTACCGGGACTTTCCCCTCATTGATTTCAACGCGGTCTTTGTCTATACTGAGGCAACTCATCTTCTACTCTACAACTGCGCAGTCTATTTAGGTAACATGAGTACCATTACGTTTACAGCGTTATTACAAACGTTATTGCAGGAGTACCCACGTGGCTACTAAACGACTTAATCGATTCTGTTCCGCTGCCATCCTGGCGGCTGTTTTTTCGTTGTGCGGGCAGGCGTTCGCGCAGTGTCCCGGCAACGCGTCCATTCCCGGCAAATTCTACGAGTGGTACATCATAGCGGCCACCGGCTGCAACGGTTTGACGGCCCTGGGGCAAGGCCCCTCCATCAACGACTTTGAGGAAGTGGCCTTCATGGGGCAAACCTCCGCCGGCCAAACCATCTGGACTGGCACCGGCCGTGCGGCGCCCACCAGCATCAATCCCGGATCGGCGGGCAGCAGCGAATTGTTCGACGCCGCGCTGCAGTACAACAACGTCAATCAGATCGTCACCAAAGACAGCATCACCACTACCAGCCCGGCGACCACTTCGATCCGGGTGTGGAATTCGGCCTCCGAGAATTCCTTCCGCTATGTGGCGCGCGGCGGCCCCGGCCAGAAATACAGCGCGGTGTTTCCCTACCCGAGCATTAACAAGAAGGGGGGCGTTGCCGCAATGGCCCTCAATGGCACGCAGCAATACTTGTTGGAACAACCCCAGGGCGGCGCGCTGGCCGAGACCCCCGTCAAGGTTAGCGTGGGTGAGCCGGCGATCGATGAGAACGGCGATGTCCTGCTCTATGAGGAGACTACCTCGCCTCCTACCGGTTTCCAGTTGATGCTCTATCAGAATAATCTGTCCAGCTATATCGTTATCGCCGATTACAACCTGTTCACTTCGATCGACTATGCGCCCGGCATTTCCTCCGATGGGATGGTTATTGCGTTTCAGGGCAATCTGAGCGCCAGCGGCGCCACCACCCTGGGAACCACGCCGGGGCCTGGGATCTTTGCCGCCACCAATGAAGGCAGTGGCGTCTGGCATATCACCCGGGTCACGGGCATTATGGCCGAAGTATTGAATACCGGCGGCAATAACGATGGTATTTGCAACCCCGGTGAAGTCTGCGTCCCGGGCGCCGAGCTGGGTTATGACGACAACGGAAATACGCTGTACTTCAACACCGCCGGCTATCCCACGGGCAGCCGCGTGGCAGTGACTAACCTGGGGCTGGGCGCCACCGGCATCGACGACGATACGTTCGTCATCTCTTTCGTGGGTACCCCTACCGGAGCCAGCCGGACCAATCCGATCCTTAAGAACTTCCCGCTGTTCTTCTCCGCCAACCAGGGCCTGTGGACCATCCGGGTGGACGTACAGAGTCAGCTCGACTCGCCGTTTAACCGCGTCTATCATCCCGCCACCGCCATTCCGGTGGCGCAGATCGGAGACACCATCTTCGGCTGGACAGTCACCGCCATCGGCGTGAACAATCAGATCGGCAACGCCGCCAAGGACGAAACCAATGCCTACCGCACCATGCGGCGCGGCGACCACCGCGTGGCGTTCTGGGTATCCACGCAGACCGGCCAGCAGATGATCGTGCGCGGCAACCATCTGGATTCCGATCAGGACGGCTTGCTGGACCACTGGGAGACCACCGGCATCGATATGGACCAGGACGGTTTTGTGGATCTCGACTTGCCGGCCATGGGCGCCAACCCCGACGTCCGCGACCTCTTCCTCCAAATGGATTGGGTAGCCAATCAGCCCGGTGTTACCTTCGAGCCGGCTCCCGGGGTGATCGGTCCATTGCAGGGCCAGATCGTCGCCTCGCTGCAAAACATGTTCAACCTCGCGCCGTCCCTCACCGGGACCGACTATGGCGCGCTTTATAACGGCGGCAACCCCGCGGCCATTCCGGCGGGTATCACGCTGCACATCGATGGCGGTTCCGGCACGGATGCCCAGGGCGGGTCCTTGAACCTCAACATGGGCCAGGGACCCCTGAAAGGCGGCAACCAGATCGGCCTGACCGGTACCAGCGGCACTGGCCTGCCCGAACTCATTTACTTCGGCAACCCCAATAAGCCCGTGACCATTCCGGGAATAAATACGCGCGCATTCCAGGACGTGAAGGATAACTTCCTCGGAACGGCCGACAAGGACGGCCGCGAGCTGGCGTTCCACTATGTCGTCCTGGGCGACTACTTTCAAGCGGACGCCGACGCCTCCGGCGCCATGAGCTGGCACGTGGCCAGCGGCGGAGTGAATTATCTGAATTCGGCCAGCCCGCTTCCCTATAGCTCCTCGGGGGACGTGGTTAAGATCACCGCCGGCACTGGGGAAGGCCAGTACGCCACCATCCAAGGGTTTAACTTAGGACTAAATCAAATCGCGATCCAGGGCGATTGGGGTATCCCTCCGGATTCCACCAGCACTTTCAGTGTTCTGGCCGGCAATCTCGGACGCGCCGAAATCTTCATCAATCCCGACCCGGACGACAATTCGCTGCCCGGCAACGATATCATCCTCACCTTCGGTCCGGTGGCCGTACCCCCCTCCGACGAATACATTGTCTACACCACGCCGTCCGGCTTGGATGTGCTGGGAACCACCTGCCTGCAGTGGCGCGTGCTGGCGCACGAACTCGGCCATACCATGGGTCTGCGCCACGGTGGCACCGACAACGACGCTTATAAGGGGTCGAGTTACCTAAGCCTGATGAGCTACAGTTGGCAGAATGCCTGCGCCTCGACGGTGCAGAGTTATTCCGGCTCCGCGGATCCCACATTCGACGACTGGGGCAATCTTCAGGGCGATTTTTCGAATGCCATGTTCCACCTCGGCAATACCTTTGGGGCGGCTTACGGCACGTTCCCGGAAACCAGCCAGTTTACCCCGGAACTGAACTTTACCGATTACATCAACCAGAACGGCCCCCCGAACACTACGCCGCCCGCCGTAGCGGTGCAGACTCCCAAGGCCAATTCCAACGTAGGCTTGACCCTGCCGCTAGCGGTTACCGTGAACGTTACGGATGCGACCACCGTGTCTTCGGTCACGGTATCGTTCGACGTGAACGGGAACGGAACGATCGATCCCGGCGAGACCATCGCGGCCAAGGCCAGCGGGACCAACCTGTATAAGGCGACTTTCCCGGCGCTATCCGGCCCGGCGGGCACTCGTACCATTACGGCCGGCGCCGCGGACGTGCTAGGCAACAGCGCTTCCACAAAGGTCAGTGTCAACGTGCAGGAGCCCAATCCCGTGCCGTCGCTCGCTACGCTGGCGCCGCCCAACGCGACTCACGGCGGCAAGGCCTTCACGCTGACGGTCAACGGGTCGAACCTCGTCTCCGGCTGCACCGTGGAGTGGAACGGCAAGGGTGTCTCTACCAGCTTTGTGAACAGCGGGCAGGTGACCGGTAAGATCACGGCGGCCGATATCGCTACGGCGGGCACCGCCACCGTGACGGTGAAGAACCCGGCCCCCGGCGGCGGCACTTCCAACAGCTTGACCTTTACGATCGACTAGCGAGTGCTCAACAGTTTTGGGGCTTCCCGACCGTCGGGCCGAGGCTTGTTCTACTGCTGTTACAATCAAGCCATGTCTCTCGTGGTGGTAGGTTCGGTGGCATACGACGGCGTGGAAACGCCGCACGGCAAGGTAGACCGCATGCTAGGCGGCGCCGCCACTTATATAGCTTTGGCGGCGAGCTACTTTGTTCCGGTCAAAATTGTCGCGGTGGTTGGAGACGATTTCGCGCGCGAGGACGCCGATCTATTGGCTGGAAAAGGAATCGACCTGGAAGGTCTGGAGCGGGTGCCGGGCAAGACTTTCTTCTGGGAAGGCAAGTACTCGGCGGACATGAACGACCGCGAAACACTGCGCACGGACCTGAATGTATTCGCCGATTTTGAGCCCAAGCTGCCGCAACGGTATCGCACGGCTCCCTATCTGCTGTTGGGCAATATCCAGCCGGCGCTGCAGCGGGGCGTGCGCGCGCAGATGAACGGACTGCAGCTTGCCGGCGGCGACACCATGAATTATTGGATACGCGACTATCGCGCCGAGCTGCTGGAGACGCTGCGCGATTGGGATTTTCTGTTGATCAACGACAGCGAGGCGCGCATGCTCTCCGGCGAACACAACCTGCGGCGCGCCGCTGCCCGGATTCTGGATATGGGACCGCGTACACTGGTGGTGAAACGCGGCGAGTACGGTGCGATCCTGTTCGCGGAAGGCTCCTATTTCATCGCGCCGGGTTACTTGCTGGAAGACGTTTTCGATCCAACCGGGGCGGGCGATTGTTTCGCGGGCGGCTTTATCGGATATCTGGCGGCGCGCGGAGTGAACCCAGGCGGCGGCGCGGTGGACATCGCGGACTGGCGGCGCGCCGTGATCTATGGCTCGGTGATGGGCAGCTTCTGCTGCGAACAATTCGGGGTGGACCGGTTTCGCACACTGACTCGGGATGAGGTTGAGGAAAGGTACGGCGAATTCAAAGCCTGCACCGATTTTTAAGCGGCTTCTGGAGACGGGCGCGGTCGTCGCGCTGCTGAGTCTCTGGAGCGCCGCGTGGGTCTGGTTCTTCTATCGGGGCGGCTACCTGGCGTATTACGGCGACGCGGAAGCGCACCTGAACATCGCGCGGCGCATTCAGGATTCCCGCACGCCGGGGTACGACCAGATCGGCTCGGTGTGGCTGCCGTTGCTGCACGTGCTAACCATGCCGCTGGCGCGGAACGATGCGCTGTGGCGCACGGCGCTGGCGGGATCCATCGTTTCCGGCGCCAGCTTCGTGCTGGCGGGCGCGTTCTTGTTTTGCGCGGCGCGGCGGGTCTTCGCCGGACGGGCGGCCGCGATGGCCGCGGCGGTGGTTTTCGCCGCGAATCCCAACGTGCTATACCTGCAATCCACCGCGATGACGGAGCCGTTGTTCATGGCCGCCGCGATGGCGGTCTTGTATTTCACAGTGCGGTTCCGCGATACCCAATCGTGGATGGCTGTGGCCGGAGGCGGCGTGGCCGCGCTGTGCGGCACGCTGACGCGTTATGACGGCTGGTTCCTGGTTCCGTTCGTGACCGTCTTCGTGCTGGTGGTGGCGAAGCGGTGGCGCGTGGCGAAGGCGGCGCTGTTCGCGGCGATTGCCGGCTTGGGGCCACTCTACTGGCTGGGGCACAACTGGTGGTGCTGCTCCCATGTGCTCGATTTTTACAACGGCCCATATTCGGCCCTGGGTATTCAAGGGTCGGCACACTATCCCGGCTTGCATAACTGGGCCAAGGCGTTCCTGTATTTCCGGACCGCCGTGCGCTGGTGCGCGGGAGTACCGCTGGTGTGGCTGGGCGCGGCCGGTTTGGTAGCGTGTGCAGCGGTCCGCAAAGCGTGGTGGCCGGCGATGCTGTTGCCGCTGCCCGGGGTGTTTTACGTGTGGAGCATGCATTCGTCCGGCACGCCGATCTTCCTGCCGGACTTGTGGCCCAACAGTTACTACAACTCGCGCTACGGGTTGGCGCTCTTCCCCGCCCTGGCTTTTGGCGCGGCGGCGCTGGTGTCGCTGGCTCCGGCGCGCGCGCAACGCTGGGCCGCCGCGGCGGTGGTATTGGCGGCGGCCGCACCCTGGCTGATCGATCCGCGGCCGGATGCGTGGATCACATGGAAGGAGTCGCAAGTGAACTCAGAGGCGCGCCGCGCCTGGACGCGCGAGGCCGCGGAGTATCTTGCGCCGCGCTACCGGCGCGGGTCCGGAATTATCGGCACGTTCGGCGACATTACCGGCATCTTCCGGGCGGCTGGCATTCCGTTGCGCGAGACATTGACTTGGGATAACTGGCCGCATTGGCAGGCGGCGGTAACGCGGCCGGATTTGTTTTTATGGGAGGAGTGGGCGGTGGTGATGGGCGGCGATCCGGTGCAGACGGCTTTGCTGCGGGCCGGCGTGAACGGGCCGCGTTATGAGCTGGTGAAGATCGTGATGGTTCCCCACGCGCCGGTGGTAGAGATTTATCATTGCTGTATTGGGTTGAAGGAGCCGGTGTCCCCGTGACCCTGCGGGTCGTTACCAAGATCGGAGAACTGACGCCGGGACGTGGCGCAGGCACTCATTGCCCGCCCAGCGGGACGTTAGCCCCGCTAGATCAGTGACGTGCACGATGGTTCTCTGGAGAGCCTGTGTCCGGCGAGCTACGCCCGCCGGTGTCCCCCAATGGGGGGCGGGCTTTAGCCGGCGCGGGGCTTGAGCCCCGCTGGTAGCACAGGCTTCAGCCTGTGTCCGGCGTGCGCCACGGGGGTGCGAAAAGCGGATATGGAAATGGTGGGAATTCCGTTTACGAAAGCGCACGGAGCGAAGAACGACTTCTTGCTGACGAAGAGCGCCGACACTCCGCACGGCGACTTGCCGGCGATCGCGCAAGCCATCTGCGACCGGCACACGGGCGTGGGCGCGGACGGCTGGATGCTGATCGAGCCCGCCTCGGCGCCCGATCACGACGCCGCCATCCGGCTATTCAATTCGGATGGCAGCGAGGCGGAGATTTCCGGTAACGGCACGCGCTGCGCCGCGGCGTACCTGATCCAGCACGGCCACCAGGGGGACGCAGTGCGGGTGCGCACCGGCGCCGGCGTCAAGCGGCTCCGTCTGCTCGAGCGCGCGGGTCTGCGCTTTCTATTCGAGATGAACATGGGGCGGCCGGAGTTCACCGCCGAGCGATTTCAGTTGCCGCTCCGAGAAGGCGCGCGCGATGTGACGCTGGTCTGGGTGGGCAATCCCCAGTGCGCCATGCCGGTGGCGGATTTCGATTGCGACTGGCGGGCGCTGGGCGCGGAGATCGAGCGTCATCCGCAGTTTCCCCACCGCACGAATGTGTCATTCCTGAGGGCGCGCGATGAGCACACATTGGAAGTGCGTTTCTGGGAGCGCGGCGCGGGGGAGACGATGAGCTCAGGCACGGGATCGACCGGCGCGTTCGCGGCCGCCGTCCTGCGCGGGCTGGTGCGCAGCCCCGCGCGCGTCATTACCCCAGCCGGGCCGCTGGACGTGCGGTGGAGTGCGGAGATCTTCCTGACCGGTCCGGCGGAGATTGTGGCCGAGGGGGTGTTTGTTGGAAGCAAGGACACAGGCTGAAGCCGGTGCTACCGGGCGTTACGGATGGGGCTCGCCGTGTTCGGCGTGATCGGCGAACGGAGCTTCGCCCGGCTTGGTAGCGGGTTCCTCGGAGCCGCGATGGCAGGTATAGCAAGTCACATGCATCTTGCCGTCCGGGAAATGCGAATTGATCTCGTGCGTCATCGCGAGCATCTTGCGCGCGATCTCTTTGTGCGGCTTGTCGTCGGCGGCGAAGTCGCCTTGCACGTGGCAGAAGTCGCAGCGCACGCCCAGCGCCACGCGGAACGCCGTCATAGTCTCCATCAGGTGTTCAGGCTTCAGAATCTTTAGATTCTTGGGCTCGGGCATGGGCGGGTGGCCGGGCGGCGGACCCTCCGGGCGATCCTGACCGAAAGCGGCCAACGAAAGGAATACTACCAGCATCGTCAGTTTCATAGCGCCTATTATCACATAACGCGAATGGCTTCCAAGCGCGTCCGCTAGTCGATGGTGGTTTATGAACTCCGCTAGACATCCGCTTGCTTCGGAGTATAATCAGGCAATGCCACAATCTCAGAAGCACGACCCGGAATTCCTGCACGCTGCACTTATAGGGTTGCAGCACATGCTCGGCGCTCTGGAGCAGCGCATCGCCGACCTGCGCACGCAACTTGGAGGGCCATCGGCCGCAGCCGCCGCGCCGGAAGCCGGGGCAAAGAAGCGGACCATGAGCGCCTCCGCCCGCCGGCGCATCGCGCTTGCGCAAAAGAAGCGGTGGGCCGCTTATAATGCCGCCAAGGCCAAGCCGGCCGCCAAGGCCAAGCCGGCCAAGCGGGCGATGAGCGCCGAGGGACGCGCGCGCATCATCGCTGCCACTAAGAAGCGCTGGGCGGCGTTTCATAAAGCTCGAAAAGCGCCGAAACCGGTCGCCAGGAAAGCCGCGAAGAAAGTTGGGAAGCCCGTTGCGGAGGCGTCCACTCCGCCAACCCTGGCCGCCGTCGCTGTCCCCGCACCGGAATAGAACCCCGTGGGGCGGCGCCATGCGCCGTTATCCTGCGTGTGCACATTTGCCGCAACACGACACTCTCCAGAGAACCATCGTGCAAGTCACCGATCTAGCGGGACTAACGTCCCGCTGGGCGAGCTACGCTCGCCTACGACAGGCTAAAGCCTGTCCCACCAAGAGCGGGCCTGCGAGGCCCGCGCAGGCTTCGAGCCTGCCCCACTGCGGCGGACAAAATGTAGAAACTCAAGGGGCGAGCGACGCGCGCCCTGCGAGGTGCTAAGATCTCTCCCATGCAGGATTCCAATCCCCAACGCCGCGAAATCCTGGGCGCACTCATGGGCGCCTCGCTGGCCTCCGCCCTTCCCGCCGCCGCGCAAACCCGATCCGGCGACATGCTCTACCGCACCCTCGGCCGCACCGGCGAGCGCGTCTCCGCCATCGGACTCGGCGGCTACCATATGGGCGTCCCCGCGGACGAGGCAGATGGCGTCAAACTGGTCCGCACCGCCGTCGACCACGGCATCAATTTCCTCGACAACTGCTGGGACTATCACGACGGCAAGAGCGAAGTTTGGATGGGCAAAGCCTTGCGCGACGGCTACCGCGAAAAGGTCTTCCTGATGACCAAGTTCGACGGCCGCACGCGCCAATCCACCGCCCGCCAGATCGACGAATCGCTGCAGCGCTTCCAAACCGATCGCGTAGACCTGATGCAATACCACGAGAACATCCGCATGGAAGACCCCGACCGCTTCTTCGCGCCCGAGGGTCCCCTGGCCGCGCTGCTGGAGGCCAAGAAGGCCGGCAAGATCCGCTATATCGGCTTTACCGGCCACAAGGACCCCGCCGTACACCTGCGCATGCTGGAGGTCGCCGAACAGAACGGTTTCCATTTCGACGCCGCGCAGATGCCCCTGAACCTGCTGGACGCGCACTTCCGCAGCTTCGCCAAGCTGGTGGTGCCGAAACTGGTGGCGCAGGGCGTCGGCGTATTGGGAATGAAGCCCATGGCCTTCGGCAACCTGCCGCAGCACGGCCTGGCGACGGGCATCGAGTGCCTGCACTACGCCCTGAATCTGCCCACGTCGGTGGTGATCACCGGGTGCGATACCATGGAACGCCTGCGGCAAGCGCTGGAAGCCGCGCGCACGTTCCAGCCATTGACGGAATTGCAACTGTCGGCGCTACTGTCGAAAACCAGAGACGCGGCGCTAACGGGTAAGTTGGAGCCGTTTAAGACCACGTCGCAATTCGACGGTACCGCCCAGCACTTAGACTGGATGGGTTAGTGGGGCGGGCGCGTAGCCTAATGCCACTTAGTTTTCATGCCAATCCAGGCGGCTAGGCGAGCTACGCTCGCCTGCGCTGACAAGAGTGTCAGCGCGGCAGGCATGTGTGCCTGCGCCACGTTGGGCGATCAAAGCCCAAATTGTTGGAGGCAAAGAGTGAGGGACGGCGGTTGACACGGCTGGGCGGTGTGCAGGTGAGCTTGGGGGGCGAGTAAGGGCGTTTTGGCGGACGAATTTGGGCTGGCAAAGAGACACTAATTGCGTAACGGTTTAGGTCGTTTATCCGATTGTCAAAGACCAGGGGGGCAGACTCGCTAACGGCTATCGGGGGTGGCGGTGTCGGCGGCGTCCGACATCAGATAATCGGGCGGCTCAACCGACGGGCGGTGCGCAGTTTGCGTGGGCTCGTTTTTGACGGGTTGGGCGGGCTTTGTCTGGGGCCGGCCCCGGCGTTCCTTTTGCAACCGCTGCAATTCCCGCAAAGCGGAGGTGAACGAACGCTCGAGGCTGGTGCGCTGCACGCGAACGCGGTCCAGCAGCGCCAACTGTTGCTCGGCGGATGTGACCTTCAGATAGATGTCGTTTTCGCCGTTCGCCACGCGTGCGAGCAGCCATTGGGAGGTGGACATTTGTTCCAGATAGATCCGTTCGGTGCAGGTTTGCGGCTGCCACTCGGTTTCGAGGCTGGCCCAAAGCCGCTTATATTCCTCAGGGTCTTCGTCGGGCAAGATGGTGCTGCGGGCGCGCAGGCCGTAGGTGAGGGCGTTGAGGCGAACGGCGGCCTTGCCCTCCGGGGTGGTTGGACCGTGGGAATGTTGCGCATTCCGGCGGTTGGCTTCGTGCTGTTTATCGGAAATTATCATTGGAATCGTCCTCTTTTGGATTGGGCCGGCGGCGCATGGCGCCGCCCCACTCCCAGATTAGAACGACGGTTAGTGAAAACAGCCGGAGCTGAAAGGAATGGATTTAGTAAGTTATTTGAGCGGAGTTAGATGCGGGGGGGAGCCATATTTTCAAAACGTGTGACCGGGCGAACATGGCGATCCTCATTGCCTTGTCTCGTCCGCGTTCATCGGCGTTCATCCGTGGCCAATTTGCCTTTTGCGGCAGCCTGACGGAAGATCGTAGGTAGAGATCACTTTGCATGAGACCGGTTATCCTGCCATTCGTACTCCATATCACGATTCTGGCGGCCGCCGCGCGCGCCCAGACTTCCAGCACAGTCAACGTCCAGGTGAGCAACGAAATCAACCAACAAGCCGGCGTCGACGGAAGTCTGCATCTCCCCATGTCAACTTCGTTTCAACTCGCCCCTTGGAGCTATCTATTCTTCACCCAAACGCCCAACGCCACCGCGCCGCTGGGCGCGCTCGACCCGTTCCACACGCGCGTGCAAGTCATCAACACCAGCATGCCGCTGACCGCCCCGGACACCTGGGACTTCACCCAGCTCAACACCATGTTCGAGCCCATCCAATCCACCGCCGACCACAGCCCCGAGTTCCAGATCGGCACCGCCCCGGCCTTTCTGAGCGATTCCAACGGCTATATCCTGCCAACCAGTTACGCGGCCTTCGCCCAGATGAGCGCCAGCCTGGTCCGCTATTACAACACCGGCGGCTTCAGCGATGCCGGCAACTTCTTCCAAAGCGCCATGCCCTACCCAGTCACCTGGTGGGGCATCTTTAACGAGCCGAACGGCAACGGAGTCACTTCGCAACAGTATGTCGAGCTCTATAATACGGTGGTGCCCGCCATGGCGCAGGCCGACCCGTCCATCAAGTTTCTGGCGGTCGAGCTATCCGACTACGGCACCCAAGCCGAAAGCTACCTGCCCGCCTTCGTCTCGGGCGTGACCGCGCCGGTGGACGTGCTGGCCACGCACTTCTACTCAAGCTGCGATCAGAAGGACCCCGACGCGGAGGTCTTTTCCACCGTGCCCGGCTTTGTAAGTGAAGTACAGAACATTTACTCGCAGTTAGCGGGCAATCCAAATCTGACCGGCGTGCCAGTCTGGGTCACCGAGAACAATGTCAACGCGGATTACGATATCGGGAACGGCATGAGCGCCTGCAACCCCGGCCAGATATTCGTGACCGACGTGCGCGGTACCAGTCCCTTCTTCGCAGCCTGGCGTTCGCTCGTGTTCGCGTCGCTCGGTGAAGTAGGCGCGCAGGCCCTCTATCACTGGTCGTTCGGCGTCGACCCGCAATATGGCGAAATAGACAGCAACGCGAACCCGTACCTCAGTTACTGGGTGGACTACTATCTTTCGCACTGGCTGCCTTCTCCTCCCGGTCAGGATATCCTGCAATTAACGGCTTCGGGATGCTGCCTCTGGAGCTACAACGGCGGCAATCCGCTGGGGCTCGATACGCATACGCTAGCCGCACGCAACCCGGATGGTTCGGTCGTGATTCTGATGTCCAATCATGCCGTCGCGGCGGCTAATGACAATAACGGTCCCGGCACCGTGCGCCAATTCATGCTGGACGTCTCGGCCCTCGGCGCCTTCACTTCGGCCACTTTGGTGCAGCTTGACGCCGGCACGCCGGCGACCGGTCCCGTGCCCGTGCAAATGACTCCCGCCGCGCAGATGCAGGTGGTTCTCGAAGGATACGGCGCAGCGCTGTTGCGGCTCAGCAATGCGTCACCGTTGCTGACTGCCGCGGGCGTGGCCAACGCCGCGAGCTACACACCGGGCGCGGTTGCGCCGGGCGAAATCGTATCGCTGTTTGGAAGCGCCATCGGGCCGCCCACCCCCGCGTCCCTGGCGCTCACCAATCCGGTGCTGGTGGCCAACGCATTGGAGGGCGTCCACGTGTGGTTCGATGGCGTGCCCGCGCCGGTGCTCTACGCCTCATCCGGACAGGTGAACGTGGTGGCGCCTTATGCCGTCGCGGGGGAATCGGCCACCCTGGTGCAAGTGGAATATCTAGGAGCTCTGTCGGCGCCGTTGTCACTGCCGGTGGCCGCCACCGCGCCCGGCATATTTACGCTGGACGCTACCGGCACGGGTCCGGGCGCTATCTTGAACGCCGCGGACGATAGCGTGAACTCCGCCGCGAATCCGGCGCCGCGCGGCGATTGGGTGAGTATCTTCGCTACCGGCGCCGGAGCGACCACGCCGGCGGGTGTGGATGGACTGTTGCCCAGCGGTCCATCCTACAATCCGAAAGCGAACGTCGTGGTCACGATCGGCGGACAGGTATGTACCCTCAACTACCAAGGCGCTGCGCCGGGGCTGGTGTCGGGAGTCGTGCAGATCAACGCGCAGGTGCCCGCCACTGTCACCCCGGCCTCCAACGTTCCAGTGCAACTCCTTATCGGCGGCGCCACGTCGCAATCCGGAGTGACAATAGCGGTTCGCTAGGTTTTTAGCCGCGTGAATTTGGAGAATTCATCTCTTAGAATCTCATGCGGCGAGCAGATCGAGCACGTGTTGGATGGCGCGATCGGCCTTGCAGTAGGCGGCTTCGATCTTGGTGTGGGTCTGGAGCGTTTCGCTGGGCTGGCGATGGAACGGGGAGTTGGCCGAAGGTGGCGAGGATGGCTTGGTGGATGCCGGCGGAGCGCCACCCGTTTGAGTTGCGTGCCGCCGTGCAGCAGCACCTCCATCAGCCGCATCATGCGGGTGTCGTGAATCTCGATGCCGGCGACTTTGGTTTTGCCGGCCATGACCGGCAGTGCCATGCGAAAGTTTCCATCGGCCGCCCCTCGGATGTTTGGCTGGATACCAAAATCATCGATCGCGGCGACCGGTGGAATCACCCACCTACGTCTCTGAGCACCGGGATGCCTCTCCTCGGGTTTTCAAGGGCGCAGCCCTTGGCTATGGTTAGGCAGCTAAGCTAGAATACAAGCAGGAGTGGACCATGTCTACTATGTTGGTGTATGTGGTTTATGGCTTCTCCGCCGCCCTCGCCCTGGTTTTCGTTTATCTTTTTCACGCGCGCTGGTACTGGCATGTATTGAGCGTGCTGGCAGCCTTGGCCGTAGGATTCTCGCCGCCGCTGCCGGGATGGGATGGTCCCAGCCGGGACCTTGTATATGGCTTTGTGGTCTTGTTCCTGCTGGTGTGGGGGCTGGCCGAGCCCTTCATCCACCGGCATCATCGGCACTCCGCACCGCGCCACGCGTAGACGCCCGATGGCGCAAGAAACCGCTTGCCGGCGCGCGCGGCGCGGTTCTGCGGCTTCTATTCGTACCTCAACGCGACCATGGGGTCCACGTGCGCCGCAACCAGCGCCGGGCGCAGCGCCGCCAGCAGAGCCACCAGCGCAACCACGCCGCTGGCGGCGGCCAGCACCCACGGATTGCCGGCCTTCACGCCATATAAGACGCTCTCCAACAACTGCCGGCCTGCAAAAGCTATCGCCCAGCCCAATGGGATGCCCACCGCGGCCTGCAGGGCAGCCTTCTTGAGCACCTGGCGATTCAAATCCGCGCCCCGCGCGCCCAGGGCTACGCGCAATCCGAACTCGCGCATGCGGCGGTTGACGGCGTAGGAAGTGACGCCGAACAAGCCGGCGGCGGACAGCACCAGCCCCAGCAACGCCAGCGCCCCCGCAATTCCCGTCAGCACGGTCTCCTGCTTGTGCGCGCTGTACATGTGTTGCCGCAGTGTGTGCGTGCCGGTCAAGATGAACGCCGCATCGGCCCGGCGTGCCAGCGCGCGCACCGGGGCGGCCAGCGCTGCGGGGTCTCCGGCAGATTCCAGAAAGATCGTGACGTCGCTTACCGGCATCTGGGTGAATGGGAAATAGAAGTATGGTTCGATGCGCTCCTTCAGATCGATGGTCGGGCCGTCTTCCACCACTCCCACTATCTGGCGTTCCCGCCCCCCGATCCGAATCCATGCGCCCAGCGGATCCCGGCTGCCGAAGAAGAAGCGCCGCGCAAAGGCCTCACTGACCATGACCACCGGCGTCGTATCGCGCCCGTCGGAAGCACTGAAGCCGTGCCCTTGCAGGATGCGCGCACCGGTGGTGGCGAAATAGCCGGGGCTGACCTGGTCGTAAAAGAAGGAGGTTTTGGGCTGTCCTGGCATCTGCAGTTCCACCGCGGCGCCTCCGCCGGAGCCGCTCAGCAGCGCGCGCCGCGCATACGCCACGCGCCGCACACCGGGCAGCCCGGCGAGCTGGCTTGCCAGACCATCGGCGCGCGTCGCGGCGGCCACGTCGGCTTCCCAATATCCCCGTACTATCAG
Source organism: Bryobacteraceae bacterium (assembly GCA_050008575.1). Classification (GTDB taxonomy): domain Bacteria; phylum Acidobacteriota; class Terriglobia; order Bryobacterales; family Bryobacteraceae; genus Bog-159. The sequence continues at coordinate 109,263 of JBEKMJ010000006.1, read as the reverse complement.
AACCTGCCGGCCGGTGTCCATGGCCGGACGTATAGCCGAAATGTTCCGGAGGCTGCGCCAAAGCAATCCGGCCGAACACGCGACGGCCGTGACAAAAGCGATTTGAACGATCGCCAACGCCGTCAGCCAGCGCGACTGCCGGCCCCCGATAGAGCTCTGAATGGCCGGCAGAATCCTGTGCTTCCAGGCATCGCTCAACGGGATCAAAGACCCGACAATGGCCACCACCAGCAAAGCGGCGGCGCTGAAAGCGAAGGTCCGGCCGTCCAGCCGAACCCGGAAGTCGATGTAGCTGTCGCCCGCATATAGGACCGCCGGCGCCAGGTCGATCAACCAAGCGGCCAGGATCAATCCGAGTGCCGTTCCCACGCCGCATAGCAGCAGAGTTTCGCTGGTGTGCTGGCGCAGCAAGTGCGCGCGGGTGGCGCCCAGCGCCAGCCGGATGCCTGTCTCGCGGCGGCGCGCTTCGTTATCCACCAGCCGCAGATTGGCGAGGTTGGCGGCGGCCACCAGCAGCACCAGGAACAGCGCGGCCATCAACATGGCTGCGAAGACAATTCTTAGCTCCGCAAACGGGAAGATGGCGGCCGTACGCCCAGGCGCCGGCTCCAGGCCGTCGCGCTGAAGCTGACGCAGCGTGGCATCTTCTTCTCGTTGTGCCTGCTCCGCCGTGACGCCCGGCCGCAAGCGAGCCACCACCTCGAAATCCGCCAGATGCCGGTCGAGGTGGTCCCTAAATCCCAGCGAGCCGAAGAACGTCTGGGGCGGCACGAAGAGATCCACCAGCAAGCCGCGGTGCGTTCCGGAGAAGGCCGGCGGCAGCACCCCGGCGATGCGCAGCGAGGCATTACCGACCGCCAACGCGCGGCCCACAATTTGCAAATCGCCGCCCAGCGCGGTCTTCCAATAATGGTCCGTAATCACTACCACGCCGTCCTGGCCGCCGCCGCTGTGGAACACATCGCCCGCCGCGGCTTTCACACCCAGCAAGTCGAAGTAGTTTTCGGAGACCCCGGCGGTGATTGGAAAATCGTCGCGGTCCGGCAGCCGGACCTTGGGACCCATCCGGCATTCCGCCAGGGCGCCATCCCAGGAGCGGGTGCGGCCGGCCAGCGCCTGGTATTCGAGCCAGGTGAGGGAGTCGACGCGCTGCTCGCGGTCGCGCGCCAAAAGCCAGTGCAGGCGGGCGGGTTCGCGCACCGGCAGAGCGCGCAGCAAGCCCGCATCCAGCAGGCTGAAGCCTACCGTGCAAAAGCCTATCGCCAGGGCCAGCGACAAGACGGCCAGCGCCGTAACCCCCGGCCGCCGGGATAGCGCCCGGATGGCTATACGTAAATCGCGCAGGAGTGTCTCCATGGGTTGACGGTCGTGCACGTAAGGGGCCGGTGTGGCACACGCACCGATGGGTAGTGGGTCAGTTTGGATTTGGAGGGCGGCCAATCTTGGCCGCAGCCGGCTAACACCGGCTGAAGCCTGTGCTACCAGCGGGGCTGCAGCCCCGCGCCGGCTAAAGCCCGGCCTCCAATTCCAGCTCCGGCAAATGTAGAAACTCCCGAGGCGAGCGAAGCTCGCCCAAGCGGGGCTTAATTTTAGGCCCCTGCGGCGGCGCATGGCGCCGCCCCACGAGGCCTATCAAATGGCCAAAGTCCAGGGGCGAGCTAGGCTCGCCGCAGAGCGGGTTCTGGAGAACCCGCGCAGGCCTGGAGGCCTGCCCCACTAAAAGGCCAATCTCCAGAGCCGGCAGAAAGCCGGCTGCGGGCAGAATTGCCCGCCCTCCAAATCCAAAATGTCCCCAATCGGGAAGCCACATTTGAGATCTCAGTGTCCGATTCTGGGAAGCAGCCGTGCGCTCTCGCTACAATGGCGATTCATGCGACGCCGCTCGGCTGTGCGCGACACGCTCGAATACTGGATGGCCCTGGCAGTGGTCGATTCGCTCGCCTGGACGCCGCTTCCGGTCGCCAACTGGCTGGCGCGCAGGTACGCCGGGCTGCTGGATATGGCGCTACCGCGCTTGCGGCACGTGGCCCTGGGCAACCTGGCGATGGCCATGCCGCAGTTGGACCGCAGCGCCCGCCAGCGCATCGCCGACGGTGTGTTCCGCTCGATCGCCCGCCTGCTGGTGGCCTTCGCGCGATTTCCGCGGCTCCACAGGCGCAATATCCGCGACTGGATTCGCTACGAGGGCTTCGAACACTTCGAAGAGGCCCGCAAACGCGGCCGTGGCGTCCTGTTTGCCACCGCGCACCTGGGCAATTGGGAGTTGAGCGCCTTCGCGCATGCCTGGATGGCCGCGCCCATGCACGTGGTGATCCGCCCTCTCGACAATCCCAAAATCGACGCGCTGGTGGAACGCCGGCGCATGCTATCCGGCAACCGCCCGATCGGCAAGAAAGATTACGCGCGCGGCATCCTGAAGGCGTTGCATCGCAATGAAGCGGTTGGCATTCTGGTAGACCAGAATGCATCGCTCGAAGAAGGCACGTTCGTGGATTTCTTCGGCGTGCCGGCCTGCGCCGGAACCGGCTTCGCCAAGCTGGCGGCGCATAGCGGCGCGGCCGTGATTCCCGGCTTCGCGCTTTGGATCGAGAGCGAGCGCAAATACGTGCTGCGCTTCTATCCTCCCATCGAAATCACGGGCGACGCGGAAGCCGACACGCGCACGCTGCACCGTCAACTGGAAGCTGTGGTCCGCGAGTACCCCGATCAGTGGCTCTGGATTCATCGCCGCTGGAAGACCCGCCCGCCGGGGGAGAACTCGAGCCACGGATGAACACGGATAAAGGCAGTTTCATCGGCGGCTAATTCTCCTTCAGCAGCTTGCGATCCACCATCCAGTCGCGCAGCCGGTCCGGCCAGGTGGCCACCGGCAGGCGCAAAGGGCGCATCCCCACGCCGTGCGGTCCGCTGGCATAGATATGCATCTCCGTGGGCACCCCCTGCTTTTGCAGATCCAGATACAAGTTGACCGTGGTCACCACGTGTGCGCGGTCTTCATCGGTGCACATGAGAAACGTAGGAGGCGCGTCTTTCGGCACCGCGATGGCGCCGGGCTTGAAACCGGGATAGATGGCCGCGGCAAAATCGGGGCGGGAGCCGGTACGGTCCACAGGATCCGCGGCGTCCGCGTTGCCGGCATCGAAGCGCGTCTCGATCAGCGCGGCCAGTTCCCCGCCGGCCGAAAAACCCATGAAGCCGATGCGCGCCGGATCCAAGCCCCACTCCGCGGCGCGGCTGCGCACCGTGCGCACGGCCCGCGCGGCGTCCGCCAGCGCATCGCGATCCACTGTGTAATGCGAACCCGGCGCGCGCGCCAACCGGTACTTCAGCACGAAGGCGGCGATGCCGTTCCGATTCAGCCAATCGGCGATTTCCCAGCCCTCCTTGTCGATCACGATCTGCGAATGGCCGCCGCCCGGCGCCACCACCACCGCCATCCCATTGGCCTTCTCCTGGGGCGCCAGGAAAGCGTAGATGGATGGGTTGTGCACCACCGTGAAGCGTTTGGGCAGCTTGGAATCCGCCGACGGTTCAGATACCTCGGCCGCCTGCTCCGCCCCCGGCGCGCCATTCGGCCAAAGTTTGATTTCCTCGCCGCGGTCGATAGCGAGCGCATACCCGCAAACGCAGACCACACTGAAAACAAGTTTCGCGATCATGGCTGGGGGCAGTGTATCACAGGCCTGCAGGCCTGCGCGGGGCTTAGAGCCCCGCGGCAGCGCATGGCGCTGCCCCACGGTGCCTATCAAATACACTAGAACCCTTGCCCCGCCCCGGCAGCAGGCATGCCGGAATAGTGTACGTGCACCAAACGCCACCGGCCTTGCTCTTTATGATAGATCTGCGTTTCGCGGCCGTGCGTCGCCAGCGCAGAGCCGTCCTTTCTGAACTTCGCCGCAAAATCCCAATAGAATTCAGACCATGCCGTGTCGCCGTACGCGTGAATCGACACATCCTTGACGCTCAGCTTCCGTTCGGAGAAAGTGTCTCCCATAAGATGGCGAAAAACATTTTCCGCCACTTGGCCGACACCGTGCTCATGACCTAATGGGTGAATGAACGACACTTCCGGCGAACTCGACCATATCTGTTTAACAAGCTCCACGTCGGCGGTGTCAACGGCCTTCGCGTATTCCGCGATCAGGTGACGGATACTGTCAACATCCGCCGGCGCTCCGCTACTTTGGCCTGCAACGTGAAACGAAACCGCCACCGCGAGCGCTAGACAGCGCCACGGAAGCGGCTTGCTTGCCCCGGTTAAAATGCGCTTCGCAATCATAACTTGCAGCAGTGTATCACAAGCCGGCACGCATGCCGCGACCCGCATCGGACTATGATGAGCATAGCCATGCGAACCTGGTCCGTCTTGCCGGCCGCCTGCCTCGCGGCCCTCGCGGCGGCCCCGTGTGACGGGCAGCCCGCCTCCGGCATTCCCCGCCTTGAGAAGCACGGCGCGGCAACCCAGTTGATCGTCGACGGCCAGCCCTTCCTGGCCCTCGCCGGCGAGTTGGGCAATAACACCGCCAGCAGCCTCGAGAACATGCAACCGCTCTGGCCCAAGCTGGCTGCGGGGAATTTGAACTGCGTTCTCGCGGCCATCTCCTGGGCCCAGTTGGAACCCGCCGAAGGCCGCTACGAGTTCGCCCTGGTGGACGGACTCCTCGAGCAAGCCCGCCACCATAATCTAAAGCTGGTTTTCCTCTGGTTCGGCAGTTGGAAGAATGGCCTCTCCAGCTACGCTCCCTATTGGGTAAAGCAGGACTTTCAGCGCTTCCCGCGCATCCGCCTGGGCACCGGGAAAAGCATGGAACTTCTCAGCACCTTCGGCAATGCCACCCGCGATGCCGACGCGCGCGCCTTTCGCGCGCTCATGCGCCATATCAAGACCGTCGACGGCGCCCGGCACACCGTCGTGACGATGCAGGTGGAGAACGAAGTGGGCGTGCTGCGCGATTCGCGCGACCGGTCTGCCGCCGCCAACCAGGCGTTCGCCAGTCCCGTGCCGCCCGAACTGATGGACTACATCCAACAGCACCGCGACACACTGGCTCCCGAACTTCGCGCGGTCTGGGCCGCCAACGGATCGCGATCCTCAGGCACATGGGAACAGGTCTTCGGACCCGGCAAGCCCGACACTGTTTTTATGCCCATTCAAACCACCTCGCCGCCTATGACTCCCGAAGAGCACGAGTCCTCGTGGCGCAGCCTGCATTGGCCTTCCGACGAAATCTTCATGGCGTGGAACTACGCGCGCTACGTCGGCAAGGTGGTGGCCGAGGGCAAGCAGGAGTACGGCATCCCGATGTTCGTCAATGCCTGGCTGCAGCAGCCCAACCACGCCTGGCCCGGCACCTATCCGAGCGGCGGGCCGCTGCCGCAGGTGCACGATATCTGGCGGGCGGGCGCGCCCGCCGTCGATATGCTCGCTCCCGACCTCTACCTCCAATACTTCGACGAAGTTTGCGAGCGCTTCACGCGCAACGCGAATCCGCTGTTCATCCCGGAGACGAGTGTCAACGCGTCCAACGTGCTAATGGCCTTTGGCAAGTATCACGCCATCGGTTTCTCACCTTTCTTCATCGAGCGCGGGGTGGGGCCGGACACCGACTTGGCCGCCGCCTACCGCGTGGTGTCGGACTTGGCGCCCGCCATCGCCGCGCACCAGGGCACGCCGGACATCGCCGCCATCCGCACACGGCAGGGCGACCCGCCCGCCAAGCTGGCTCTCGGCGGCTACACGCTTGATCTGACTTTCACGGGCCGCGGCCGCCCGCCCATCGCGCCTCCACCCACCGGCCAACCGCCCGCCGCGCCAGCCAGTCAGCAGGAAACGGTCCAGGGATCGGCCATCTTTGTGTACGCGGGAACCAACGAATTCTTCATGGGCGCGGTGGGAGGCGGCGTGCGCATTGCATTCGCCCCGAGCACGCCGGGCCCCTCCACGGCTGGGCTGGGCGACGTGCAGGAAGGCCGCTTCGTGGATGGCAAATGGACCGTCCTGCGGCAGTTGGCGGGCGACGACACCGGCCAGGGAGAGATCCTGACACTGCGGCCCAACACCACCCTGCGTGTCACGGTATACCGATATGAGTAGTGGGGCAGGCTCGCAGCCTGCGCGGGCCTCGCAGGCCCGCTCTGCGGCGAGGGAAGCGTGCCGCGTCCGGCAATTCTGCCTGGCAATCGGCGCTTCCGTTTCCCTCGATGCCTAGCGCCGGCAGCCGCCGACTGTTATGCTGGGGGGCAGTTAGACCTCACCATGCCCGACGCGCGCACGGTCACTCTCTTGCTTCGCGACCTTGCCGGCGGCGATCAAGGGGCGCTCGAGCTCCTCGTTCCGCTGGTCTACGACGAATTACGCCGGATCGCGGACGGGCAGCTCAGGCGCGAGCGTCCGGGCCATACCTTGCAGCCCACCGCGCTGGTCCACGAAGTCTACTTGAGGATGTTGGGCCGGGAGCAGGCTGGGTATAAGGACCGCGCCCATTTTCTGGCTATAGCGGCCCACGCCATGCGCAAAATCCTGATCGATCACGCGCGCGAACACAACGCCGCCAAGCGCGGTGGGGGGCGCGAGAAGCTGGCCATCGACGAAGAGCGCGACGGCAGTGGGGAACGCCCTTCCATCCTGATCGCGCTGGACGATGCGCTGGCCGGGCTCGCCGCGAAGGATCCGCTGCTGGCCCGATTGGTGGAGATGCGGTATTTCGGCGGTCTCACGGCTGAGGAATCCAGCATTGCGCTGAACCTCGAAATCAACGTGGTGCGCCGCCACCTGCGGCTGGCCGAAGCTTGGCTGCAACGGGAAATGGACCAATCCGCGTCCGGTTAGCGCTCGTTTCGCCGGCGGCATTCGATCCGCACCCCCTGTAATCGGCTGTAATCGCGTCAAGCGCGGCGAGCACGAGTTTCGTTATATGATTGGTGACGGCAGGCGCGAATGCCGTGCACCATCGGGACATCGCCACTCGCTTGCAGCGATCGACCGGCAGCCACGCCCGGCGCCTAAACCAGCCAGGAGTGCGGCATGGCCGAACTGACCTCCGAACAGTGGGCCGAAGTTAAACGGCTCTTCATGGCCGCCGCAGAGTTGCGCCCCGAAGAACTCCCGGATTACCTCCAGCGCGAATGCCCGGACCCCGATCTGCGCCGTGAAGTGGCTTCATTACTGGATTATTCCGACGAGGGACTACCGTCGGCCGACGCGGCGATCGCATCGGCTGCCGCCGCTGCCGCGCGGGAGCCCGATCCGGACCAGCGGCTGATCGGCACCCGCCTCGGACCTTACAGGGTGGAGGCCATCGCCGGCCACGGCGGCATGGGCGCGGTGTACCGCGCCTCGCGCGACGACTCTGAGTTTCGCCAGCAGGTGGCCATCAAACTGGTGCGGGTGGCGGCCGAGTCGCCCGACACCTTGCGGCGCTTCCGGCAGGAACGCCAGATCCTGGCCCGGTTGTCGCACCCCAACATCGCCCGCCTGCTGGACGGCGGCTCCACGCCGGAGGGCGTGCCTTACCTGGTGATGGAATTTATCGAGGGCGAGCCGATCACCGTTTGGTGCGACCGGCAGTCGCTCGGCGTGGAGGACCGGTTGCGGCTGTTCCTGCGCGTCTGCGAAGGAGTGGAATTCGCGCATCGCGACCTGGTGGTACACCGCGACTTGAAGCCCGCCAATATTCTGGTGACGAAAGACGGCACACCCAAGCTGCTGGATTTCGGCATTGCCAAACTGTTGGATCCGAGTGCGGAAAACGAAGCCGCCACGCTGACCGGCCTGGTGATGACGCCCGAATACGCCTCGCCGGAGCGGGTGCGCGGCGAGCCGGCCTCGGTTGCGGCGGATGTCTACTCGCTGGGTCTCATTCTATATGAGCTGCTCACCGGAAAGAAGGCCCAGCCAATGACCGGCTACACGCCGGAAGCCATTGTCAGGGTCATCTGCCAAACGGAGCCGATGGCGCCTGCGCGGCTGAAGCCGCAACTGGCGGGCGACCTGGACAGCATCGTCCGCATGGCCATCCGGAAGGAGCCGGAACGGCGTTATGCGTCGGCCGGCCTGCTGCGGCGCGACATTCAGCGGCACCTCGAACGGCGCCCGGTGATCGCGCGCCCGGATACGATTGGTTATCGCTCGGCCAAATTTCTGCGCCGCAACCGCTTCGGCGTGGTGGCAGGCGCGCTCATAGCCGCCACCCTCGCCGGCGGACTCGCCCTGGAATACTGGCTGGGCGCCTTCGCGCGGCCCCTCCGCGTGTCGCAGGCCGTGCAGCTCACCCAGACGGGCCGGGTCGAGATCGGAAACGGCGTGGCGACGGATGGCTCCCGGATCTATTTCACCGAGCGCACGGGGGGCGAGTGGTCGCTGGCCCAGGTTTCCGTGAATGGCGGAATAGCGGCCCCGATACCGGTAACGCCGCCCATTTTCCAGGCGGACATACTGGATATATCGCCCGACCGCTCCAAGCTGCTGGTGCATGGCGGCCCGGGAGATGGAATCGACCAGCCTCTATGGATCGTTCCGGTAACGGGCGGGACTGCCCGCCGCATTGGCGATGTGCTGGGCGGCGCGGGCACGTGGGCCCGCGACGGGAGGAGCATCGTCTTTTCACGCGGCTCCGCGCTATACCGGGTCAACATCGACGGGACGGATGGCCGCAAGTTGCTGGAATCCCGGGAAGACGTATTAGACGCCATCCGCTGGGCGCCGGCACCTGCACGGAATATCTTGCGCTTGACGATACACGACCACAATACGGGGCAGGGCCGGCTTTGGGAGGTGGGCCCGGATGGCGCCGGCTTGCATGCCCTGTTGCCAAGACCGCTGTCCACCCCTCCATTAGTCAGCGACTTCGGCGGAAGCTGGATTGCGTCGGGAAAGTACTACCTGTTTCTTCGGTTCCAGTCCGATACGGTAGGCCTTTGGGCCATCCGTGAGACCCGGTCCTGGCTGCCGGTAGCCGGCCGCCGACCCGTACAGATCTACTCGACGCCGCTGGCGTTTCCATCGCTGGCTCCGAGTCCGGACGGCAAGCGCGTGTTTTTCGCGGGCGGGCAGGAACGCAGGGAATTGGTGCGCTACGACGCGCGGCGCGGCCAGTTTGTGACGTATCTTTCCGGCATTGCCGGCAGATGGGTCGATTGCTCGCCCGATGGGAAGTGGGTGGTCTACACCATGGCTGCCGACGACACCCTCTGGCGAAGCCGGCCCGACGGCGCCGAGCGGGCGCCGTTGACGCCCACGGCGATGCGCGCGGGCAAACCGCATTGGTCGCCCGACGGAACCCGGATCGTTTTCTCCGGCAGTTGGGCCGGCGCGCCCGTGCAAGTGTACGTGGTCGACGCGATCGGGTCCGGGACCAGAGCTCCGGAGGCGATCAGCGCCGCCGGCTTGACCGGAGGCGAGCCGAGTTGGTCTCCCGACGGAAACTCGCTGCTGTTCTCCCGCGGCATGCCCAAGGTTTCCGCGCTGTACGTGATGGAGTGGAAGACCCGGAAGGCCGAGATCCTGCCGGGATCGGAGGCGCGTTGGCGGTCGGCCTGGTCGCCGGATCCGCGGTATATTGCCGCCACGAACACGGCGGGATCGCAGATTTTTTTGTTCGACTTCCGCACGCGGCAGTGGACGCCGCTGGCCGCCGGCGCGGGGCTGGGTCCTCCGTTCTGGTCCCGCGACGGCAAATACGTCTACTATCAGGAGGTGTATGGGGGCATCGACCAGCCCGTGTTCCGCGTGCGCATCGGAGATCGGAGAATCGAGCGCGTGGCGAGTTCGCGGCAACTCCTGCAATCGAATGTGACCGGGTACGTGCTGGCCGGCCTGGACGCTGGCAGTGCGCCGATCGCCTCGGTGCTGCGAAGCAATTCCGACCTTTACGCGCTCGACTTGGATCTACCGTAGGCCGCGGGGCCGCGTGGGGCACGCCGCGGCTGGGCTAAGAGCCCCGCGCCGGCTAAAGGCCGCCCTCCAATTCCGGCTTCGGCAGCTCCGCGTGGGCGGCGCATGGCGCCGCCCCACCAAACAGACTGGCTGAAAAATCCGCCCCCGTTTTACGCATTACCTCCTGAGGAGAGGTGTACCTCGATAGCCAGCCATGCCGGATAACTGGGAAACAGTTCAGGAAGTGTTCTTCCGGGCGGCCGACCTGCCGTCGGCCGAACAGCACCGCTTTCTCGATGGCGCTTGCCAGGACAACCCGGATCTGCGCCGGGACGTCGATTCGCTGCTCGTGGCGGATCGCAGCCATTCGCACGACATCGATTTGGCGGTGGAAGCCGCCGCCAAGGAGATCGTCGGCGCGGATGATCCGGTGATCGGCGCGCGCTTCGGCGCCTGGCGCGTGAGCCGGGAGATCGGCCGCGGCGGCATGGGAATCGTCTACCTGGCCATCCGCGACGACGCCCAGTTCCACAAGCAGGCCGCCCTCAAGCTCATCCGCACCGGCATGGACACGGCCGAATTGCTCCTCCGGTTCCGGCATGAACGCCAGATCCTGGCGAGTCTGGACCATCCGTACATCGCGCGGCTGATCGATGGCGGCACCACCCCGGAAGGCCGCCCATTCCTGGTGATGGATTATGTGGAGGGTCTGCGCATCGACAGTTGGTGCCGCGACCGCGGGCTGGCCGTCGAGGATCGCTGCCGCCTGTTCCTAAAGGTGTGCGAGGCGGTATCGTATGCCCATCGCAGCCTGGTGGTGCACCGCGATCTCAAGCCCGGCAACATTCTGATCGCGGCGGATGGCTCTCCGAAGCTGCTGGATTTCGGCGTGGCCAAACTCCTGGTGGCGGATCGCGACGCCGCGGCGACCTCCACGGGACCCGCGCTGACTCCCGATTACGCCAGCCCGGAGCAGATCCTAGGCCAGCCCATCACCACCGCCGCCGACATCTACTCTTTGGGTGCCATTCTCTACAAGCTCCTGAGCGGCGCAAAGCCGCATCGCCTCGATTCCGCGACGCCGGCCGAAGTCGAGCGGGTTGTCTGCCAGCGGGAGATCCCGCGGCCCAGCGCGGCGGTGGATCGCAAGGTTCCCAATGCCGAGCGTCTGCGGCGGCGGCTGGATGGCGACCTCGACAACATAGTAATGATGGCGCTGCGCAAGGAACCCGAACGGCGCTACGCCTCCGTGGACCAGTTCGCCGACGACATCCGCCGCCACCTGGACGGCCGTCCGGTGCGGGCGCGGTACAACTCGGTGGCTTACCGCACGCGGAAGTTCCTGTGGAGGAGGCGCTTCGAACTCGCGGGTGCGGCCACCGTGGCGGCCAGCCTGGTAGCGGGTATGGTGATGGCCTTCTCGCAAGGGCGGCAGGCCGAAACCGCGCGGCAGGCCGCGGAATCGCAACGGAAAGTGGCCGAAGTACAGCGGGCGGTAGCGGAGCGGGAGCGGGCCGGGGCGGAGGCGGCGCGCCTGGCCGAAACCGTGCAGCACCGGATCGCCGATGAACAACGCGATCGGGCGTTGCGCGAGGGCGCCCGCGCCGGGCAGGCCCTCACGGAACTGCTGGATCTGGCCGACCGCACTTTGTTCGAGATTCACGATGCGATTGCCACCCTGCCGGGAGCGGTGAAGGCGCGGCAGCGGGTGGTGCGAACCACGCTCGAATACCTGCAGGGCCTGGAAAAAACTCACGGCCTGGACGATCGCATGCGGCTTTTGCTCAGTTCCGCCTATCTCAAGATCGGCGCGGCGCAAGGCGATCCCGTGGGTCCCAGCCTGCAGGATTCCGAGGGCGCCCTGCGCAGCTATCGCAAGGCCGAGGCGATGCTGGCGCCGCTCGATAGCCGCCGCCCGGACGATCCTACCGTCATGCTGCGCTGGTTGCAGATCGAACGCGGTCTTGCCGATTTGACCAACAGAAACGGCCATCCGCGTGAAGCCGCGCAGGCATATTCGGCGCTTTTGCCGGCCGCGCACCGGCTGGGCCAACTGGGGCCCTCCAACGTGGAGTGGGCCAGACAGGAGGCCGAAACGCTGCACGGCCTCTCCTATGCGTTGCGCCACTTCGACGATATGCGGGGATCGCTCGCCCGGGCGGACCAGGCCATCGCGCTCTGGTTGGATCTGGCGGGCAGGTTTCCCACGGATTTGGACGTGAAGCGGGAGCTCGGATCGGAATACGCGTCGGCCGCATCCTCCATCACCGCCGACCCGCCGGCGGCCGCCGGTTACTTCGAACGATCCATCCGCATACGCGAGCAGATCTTGCAGGCCCAGCCTGAAGATATGGTGTTGCGGCGGGATCTGCTCGTGGTGTATGGCAATTATTCCCGCCTTCTGGATACGGGCTGGAGGGGCAATCCAGGCCGGCACGCGGAAGCGCGGGCGTACTGTGAAAAGTCCGTGGCGTTGGCGCGCGAACTGGCCAAGGCCGATCCGCGCGACATGACCGCGCAATACGATCTGGGAGTGGCGCTTTCCCGTCTGGGGATGGTGGAGCCCGCCGCGCAGGGTCTGTCCCAGTCGCTTGAGACGTTGCGGGAGGCCATTGCCATCATAGAACCCGTCTCCAGCGGGAATCCGAAGTCGGCCAGCATCGCTGTCCAGTTGGCCGTCGCGCAAGAGTTTGCCGGACGGCGCCTGCAGAGTTTGGGCCGGAGATCCGAGGCCGCCGAGCAGTACCGGAAGTCTTTGGCGACGGTGGGCTCGTGTGCCAACGTGCAGTCGGGTTTCACATATTGCGTTCTGCAGGCCTTCACCGATGAAGAAGCCCTGGCTTCGCTCTATGCCGATGCCGGCGACCACGGCGCCGCGCGGGCGCTCGCCGATCGCGCCGTGGCGCGCGCGCAAGCGTATGCCGACGCCGATCCGCAATCGGAGCGGCGCATCGGCCATCTCGCCCAAGCTTACTTCGTGCTGGCCTCGGTTTCGCGAGCGGCGGGGGCTTGGGAGCAGGCTCGTGAATCGGCCCGGCGGGCAGTGTCCCTTTGGCATACGGTGCACGATCCCAGCGTGCTGGCCGCGCACGGCCCGGAGATGGAGCAGGCGGAGGCGATCCTGCGCGATAGGGCGGGCAGTGCTCAATAGGGCGCTGCCCCGTGGCGCAGGCTCTTCAGCCTGCCGCGCTGGCACTCTGCCAGCGCAGGCGAGCTTCGCTCGCCGTAAGGGGGGCCTGCGAGGCCCGCGCAGGCTGCGAGCCTGCCCCACTGGTGACAGCAAGGCAAAATGGCGTCACAATGTAACCTATGCGAGGAGTTGCCGCCACCCTTTCCATCGCCGCTCTGGTTGGCACGGCCCTGGCCGATTCGCCCGGTGCGCCAGCTATTATCCAGCGCACCCACGAGGCGTATGCGAACCTGAAAAGCTACCAGTTCCAACTGGTCAAGGAGCGCCGCATCGTATCTCCCGAGCGCGAGTCCACCACCCGCACCACGCTGACGATGGCCTGGGACCACTCCGGCAAATGTCGCGCCATCGAAATGAGCCAACTCCTGACGCAAGCCATCCAACTCGTCCCGGATTATCGCAAGGCTTACGAAAACCGGGCCCAGGCGTACGCCGCGTTGAAGCACTGGACGCACGCTATCGCGGATTACACGGCTGCCATAGAATTGGGGCCGGCCCGATGGCAATACGAGAAACGGGCGGAGGCGCGGCGCACTATTGGAGATACAAAGGGCGCGGACGAGGACATGCGGCTGGCGGCGGCGGAAACGCAGCAGTAAGCGATCAGGAATCAGCTTTCAGCTATCAGCTTTCAGATTTCCGTTCGACTTCCCCGCCGCCTGTTAGCATCGGTGTGATGGCTCTGGGCGATCTCACTAAACAAATTGCCGAACAGGCGATTCGCAACGCGGTCAACCCGCCGGCTGCGCCGCCGCGGCCCGACAATCCGGGCGCGGCCATGCTCGCGCAGGTGCAGGCCATGCAGAAAGCGCTCAAGGAAGACGAGGAATTGATCGTCTTGTTTCATGCGGGCGGTGAGACGGTGCGGGTGCTGGAATTCTTTTTCCCATCGTGGCAGGTGGCCGTGCTCACCGGCATCGATAGCGACAAGTCGGTGACGCGGGCGATCTCGGCGGTCGACTCGCTGCAACTGGTGTGCAAGGTGGCGAAAGCCGCGGGGGCCACACCTGTGCGCATCAAGTTCGTTGCGCCACGCGGGCATTGATACACTGATTTGGTGATACTCGAACCTCTTTCTCCGCTGCGCCCGCCTGCGCGCCTGTTGCTTGGACCGGGACCCAGCATGGTGGCGCCGCGCGTCTACGAAGCGCTGCGGCAGCCCATCGTGGGACACCTGGACCCCTATTTCTTCGAGGTGGCCGAAGACATCCGCAGGCTGCTCGGTTACGCCTTCTCCACGGCGAACGAATTCAATATCGCCATCTCCGGAACGGGTACCAGCGGCATGGAAACCGCCGTCGCCAACTTTATCGAGCCGGGCGAGAAGTTCGGGGTCCTGGCCAACGGATACTTCTGCGACCGGCTCTCGGACGTGGCGCGGCGGCACGGCGCGGCGGTGGTGCGCCTTGAAAAACCTTGGGGCGAAGTCTTCGACGATCGGGAGGCCCGCGATTTCATCCGCCGCGAGCGGCCGCGCATCGTGGCCTACGTGCAAGCGGAGACGTCCACCGGCGCGTTTCAGCAGGGCCACGCGATTTGTGAAGCGGCGCACGAAGTGGACGCGCTGGCGATCGCCGACTGCGTCACTTCGCTCGGCGGCATGCCGGTGCGGGTGGATGAGACCGGCATTGACATCGCCTACAGTTGTACGCAGAAGGGGCTGGGCTGCCCGCCGGGATTGGCGCCGCTTACGGTTTCGCCGCGCGCGTGGGAGCGTCTGCGGAAACGCACCGCACCCGTGGATTCGTTCTACATGGATCTGCGCCTGCTCGAAGGCTATTTCCACGACCGCAAATATCACCACACAGCGTCGGCGACCATGTTCTATGCGCTGCGCGAGGCGCTGGCGATCGTGCGCGAAGAAGGCATCGAGAATCGTTGGGAGCGCCATCGCCGCAATCATGCGGCATTCGTCGCGGGCATCGAAGCCATGGGGCTGCGCATGCACGTTGCCGCGGGGCATCGGCTGTGGACCCTGAACACGCCTTGCGTGCCGGAGGGCGTGGACGATGCGCGCGTGCGTCAGCGGCTGCTGAGCGAATACGGCATCGAGATCGCGGGCGGTTTTGGGCCGCTGGCCGGCAAGGTGTTTCGTATCGGTTTGATGGGCTACTCCTCCACCGAAGAGAATGTCGGCGTTATTTTAGATGCGTTGCGGAGGACGATGCAATGAAGGCCAAACTACTTCCTATCTTGTTGGCGGCCGTCGCATGGGGCCAGGCGCCCACGGCACTGCCCACGGCTTGGACGCCTGAGATCTCCATGCAAGTGCAGCCAGTCGGCGACGTGGGGCCTTCTCCCGACGGCAAGTGGGTCGCCTACACGCAAAGCCGTGCCGTTATCGAGGCGGAAAAAAGCGAAATGGATACGCAGATTTTCATCGCCGCGGCGGATGGCTCGCATCGTGCGCAATTGACGCGCGGCGAGAAAAGCGCCACCGCGCCCGAGTTTTCCCCGGACGGCCGTTATATCTACTTCTCGTCGGAGCGCAGCGGCAAGCCCAACCTGTGGCGCATCCCGGTGGATGGCGGAGAGGCCGAGAAGCTCACCGATTGGAAGGGCGAGATCGGCTCGTTTCATGTCTCGCCGGACGGCAAATGGGTTGCATTCGCGGGTATGGAGCCGCGCGCCGATGAGGAGAAGGAGAAGAAAGAGAAGCGCGACTTCCGCGTGATCGACGAGAATCCCAAGAACCACGGCATTTGGATTGTCGCGGCTGAGCCGGATAGCCAGGGAAAGCGGACGCCACGCCACCTGGACACGCCCGGGCACGCCACGGAATTCGATTGGTCCCCGGACAGTCGCGCGATCGCCTTCGCTCACACGCCTACGCCCAGCGCCGAAGACTGGCCCAAGGCGGACATCTCGGAAGTGACGGTGGAGACTGGCGCCGTGCGCCCGTTGGCGGCTACCGCCGCGTCCGAGCACAGCCCCCACTATTCGCGCGACGGGAAGTATCTCGCTTTTGTGCGCTCCACCGATCCGGCCCGCTGGGCTGGGATGGATCGCATCGTGTTGCTGACCCGCCAAAGCGGCGAGGCGCGCGAGTTGCCGCCGACCTTCGACGAGGCGCCGGCGCTGCTGGGGTGGGCCGGCGATTCGACGCGGCTGCTGTTCAGCGAGGCTAGAGGCGTCGCCCACGTCGTCTACACAATGCCTATCGATGGTCCGCCAACGCCCCTGTTCGAACCCCGGCGCGGCACCCTGCAGACGGGACATGTCAATGCCACCGGTACGGCTTTCGGCTTCGCGGGCGAAAGCTCGAATGAGGCGCCCGAAGCTTATGTTCTGAAACTCGGTGAAACAGTGCCGCAGCGAGTCAGCAGCGCGAACCTCGACCTTCCCAAGCTGCCTCTGGGTGAGACCAAACGCATCGCATGGAAAGCCGCGGACGGGTTGGATATCGAAGGTCTGCTGACTTATCCGGTGGATTACGAAACTTTGAAGCACTACCCGCTCGTGTTAGTCATCCACGGCGGACCCACGGGCGTCTTCCAGGACAGTTTCCTGGGACGCTACGGCCTGTATCCCTATGCCACTTTCGCCGCGCGAGGCTACGCCGTACTGCGCGTCAATCCGCGCGGATCGGGCGGTTACGGACGTACCTTCCGTTTCGCCAACATGAACGACTGGGGCGGCAAGGATTACCTGGATCTGATGGCGGGCGTGGATCAGGTGATTTCGATGGGCGTGGCCGATCCGGACCGGCTGGCGGTCATGGGGTGGAGCTATGGCGGATTTATGACGAGTTGGGTAGTCACTCACACACACCGATTCAAGGCCGCGGCGGTGGGCGCGGGAGTGACCGACTTGTGGAGCTTCACAGGCACGTCCGACATACCCGGCTTTCTGCCGGACTACTTTGGCGGCGAGCCGTGGAACAGCTTCGACGGCTACTACAACCATTCGCCCATGGCGTTCGTGAAGGGCGCCACCACGCCCACGCTGATTCTGCACGGTGAGGCTGACGTGCGTGTGCCGACGACGCAGGGTTACGAACTCTACAACGCGCTGAAGCGGCAAGGCGTGGTGACGAAAATGGTGGTCTATCCGCGCACGCCGCACGGTCCGCGCGAGCCGAAGTTTTTGCTCGATATCATGCAGCGGCATGTCGAGTGGGTAGATAAGTACGCCGGGAAGTGATTGCTGGCAGGCAAGACGAGCTTCGCTCGCCGCTGGACATTGGCTTTTTTGTGGGGCAGGCTCGCAGCCTGCGGCGGCCTCGTAGGCCGCCTGCCACGAAGCTCTGGCTGGCTTTTTGCAGGCTTGGTGGCATAGGCTTTAGCCTGTGGAGGCGAGCTTCGCTCGCCGAAAGCGGGCCTCCGAGGCCCGCGCAGGCTGCGAGCCTGCCCCACCAAGAAAGCTGACAGCTACTTCACCGACGGGTCCTTCGTATGACGGTAGTCGCCCGTGTGTTTCGGGTCGGTATATTCGACGATCACGCGGTCTCCGATGCCGTCGATATGGCGGTAAAGCCATTGCTCAAGCCCCTTCGCAGGATGGCTTTCGATCTCGTCCGGGGGCCCATAGACAATGTAGATGCGGCCGCGATCCGTCCTCCAGCCGGCCGTGCCGGACAGACCCCAATGCGAGTTGGCATACGCGATGCGGCGGTAGTGTTCTTCTTTGAACTCGTTTTCGGGCGTATCCGGCGTGGGATCGCGCCGCAGCCAAAACTGCTCGATGAACTTTTGGCGCTCTTCGTCGGTCCGCAGGCCCTGAAAGGCGGCCCGCTCCTCAGCCCGGATGATGTACACCACATCCTCGTTCAACCACTTGTCGTATGATGTCTGCATCTCCGGTTGGCTGTCCGGCTTGGTCTGCTGGGCCGCGGCAAATAGACAGAACATGCCCAGCAGCAGCCCCATGGAAATTATCAGTGCGGCCGCGGCGCGCGGCTTCTCCGGTTGATTGAGTAAACGGCGAATTCGATTCATCAGATTTCCTCCCGTAGCGGCCAGCGCGGGCTCGCGCCCCGGCTGCCGCCGCTCTTCCAGAGTCACCAGGGCCGCCGCGTATCCGCGGGCATCGCCTTGTATAGCTACCGCCAGGTCGTCACAACAATTCTCGCGCTCCGTCCGCAACAGCCCGGAGATCCACCACACCGCCGGGTGATAAAACAGCAGGCTTTCCACCAGCGTCTGCATCAGGTTCACCAGATAATCGGAGCGGCGGATATGCGCCAGCTCGTGAAGCAGGATCGCTTCCACGTGCTGCACCGGCAGGCCGGCCAGCAGCCCCAGCGGGACCAAAATCGCGGGCCGGAGATGCCCGATAACCAGGGGCACCTCGGCCAGACCCGATTCCAGCAAAACCAACGGCCTCGACACGCCGATACGCTTTGCCAGCCGGCCGAGCCGGTCCTGCCACCGCGGAGGCGCCGCGCATACGCCCGCCCGCCGCAAGCGCTGCGCCGCCATCCAGCCTCCGAAACGGTACAAGCCGATCAGAAGAGCTCCCGCCATCCAGAAGGGCACCACCCGTGGCAGAGCCACCGCGATGTACTCCAGGGCTCCCGGCGTGCGCGCGGCTATCCCGCTGCCCGCGCCGGGATGGGCGGCGCCCGCCATTGCCCAGGGAGGCGGCACGGCCGCCGGCTGGCCCGGAATCGACACCGCCACTGTCACTCCAAACGCCAACAACATCGCCAACACAGCGCAGCCGGCCGCGCCGTAACGGGCTTGGGCTCCGCGGCAAAAGGGCAGGGCCGCGGTCAGGACCAGGGCGATCAGCGCGCCCTCCCAAAGAAAGTGCAAGAGCGCCCAGCCCAGCGCATTCACCACCGGCATGTGGACCCAGCCTACGGATATGTTCATGGCTTCCCCTTGTCGAATTGGTCCAGCAACCGGCGCATGTCGGCCAATTCCCGCTTGGACGTTTTGCGGGCCGACAGCGCTCCCAGCATGAGGCTCTTCGCCGAGCCCGCGAAAGCGCGCTGCAGCAGATCGCCGGCGAGCTGCCGTTGCGTCCACTCCCGCGGGCGGCTGGCGGCGTATCGGTGCGCGCGTTCCTTCTCATCGCGGGTGGCCAGCCCCTTCTCGGCCATGATCTGGAGCAGCTTCAATACGGTGGTGTACTGCGCCGGTTTGCGCCGCACGATGGTTTCGTGGACTTCGCGTACGGTGCTCGGCCCCAGGGTCCACAACACCGTGAGAATTTCGAGTTCAGCGTCGGTCGGCCGGGGCGGATCGGGTGGCATCTACGAAGACTTTACTACGACTACCTTCGTATGTCAAGTGGCGCCGAACGGATTTTGCAAAATGGAGGGCGGGCAATTCTGCCCGCAGCCGGCTTTCAGCCGGCTCGGCCGCCTGAAAGGCGGCTGCGGCCAAGATTGGCCGCCCTCCAAAACCAAATTGACCCAATGGATGCGATTGAGGAGGAGTCCCGGGCTCACGCTGCCGGGACCGTTTGGCGGGCTTAGAGGCATCCGTGTGCAAGCAGCACAGGCGCGTGCGGGCCTCCATCGGAAGCGGCGCATCCGATGAACATGCCGGCCTTTTTCAAAGAGCCGGCCTGTTGTGCTTAGTTTGCGCATCAAAACGCATGACCGCAAGACTGTCGATGGTTAGCGATCTCAGCGTGACCCTTCCGGCGGCTGATAAACTATCAGCAGCGTTCGGCCGGCAGAGTTGGTCCGCATCGGAAGCCGCCGAACACATTGAGGGAACCAAATGAAGATAATCTCGGGAATACCTGCGTTACAGCGTTTGGCCGCGGCATTATCCGCGGGCTTACTTCTTTTTGCCGCCACGGCTCACGCGGCGCAGCACGCAACGTTGACGGCACACGTGCCGCCGGAAGTTGCCAATAGGCACGCAGCTCTAATTGGCGAGCTTCCGCGCGAACAGCGCCTGAGCCTGGCGATTTCCCTGCCGCTGCGCAACGAGGCCGATCTCGACGATCTGTTGGGGCAGCTCTACGACCCGCGGAGTCCAAACTATCGCCGCTATCTCAGCGTGGAGGAGTTTGCGGAGCGGTTCGGCCCCATCCGGGACGATCACGATGCGGTGGTCCGGTTCGCGGAGGCGAATGGACTGACGGTGACCGCGACGCGCCCCAATCGGCTGGCCGTGGATGTCGAAGGGCCGGTCGCGAACATCGAGACGGCCTTCCACGTGAACATGGGCGTCTATCGCCATCCGGCGGAGAATCGGACATTCTACGCCCCAGACCGGGAGCCCACGCTCGATCTGGAAGCTCCGGTGTTGCATATCTCCGGTTTGGATAACTTCACCTCGCCCTACCCGAAGCACACGTCCTCGCAATCGCCGGACGGCGGCGGCAAGACGACCGGTTCGGGCCCCCACGGCCAATTCGTCGGCAGCGACATGCGCGCGGCTTATTACGGGTCGGGTTCTCTCACGGGCGCCGGCCAGTCGGTTGGGTTGTTTGAATTTGCCGGATACGAGATCAGCGATGTCCGGACGTACTTCCAGAACCTGAATCAGCCGCTGAACGTGCCCATCACGGGTGTGGCGTTGAACGGGCGGTCCCTGAATTGTCCGCCTGCGAAGTGCGACGATAGCGAACAGGTTTTGGACATTGAGATGAGCATCTCCATGGCGCCGGGCCTGAGCCAGGTGGTGGTTTACGTGGGGAGCAGCGACGTTTCGATTTTCAGCCAGATGGCGGCGGACAACACGTCCAAGCAGCTTAGCTGTTCGTGGGGATGGAAGGACGACGAGAGCAGCCTGGACCCCATCTTCAAGGAGTTTGCGGTCCAGGGGCAGACTGTGTTCGTGGCCACCGGCGACAGCGGCTCCCGCACTCCCGCGGACAGCGTCTGGCCGGCGGACGATCCCTATGTAATCGCCGTGGGCGGCACGGACTTGACCACCACGGGTCCGGGCGGCGCCTGGGAATCGGAGACCGGCTGGAGCGGCAGCGCGGGCATGCCTTCCAAGAACGACATTCCGATACCCGCCTATCAAACGCTGCCTGGCGTAATCGACTCGTCGAACGGCGGGTCCACCACGTTGCGCAACATTCCGGATGTGGCGGCGGAAGCGAACACCAATCAATATAGCTGCTGGGACGGTTATTGCAGCGGCGGAAATGGCGGGACCAGCTACGCCGCGCCGCAATGGGCCGGTTTCACGGCGATGGTGAACCAACAGGCGTTGGCAAACGGCGGGGGCACGGTCGGGTTTCTGAACCGGGCGCTGTATCCGATTGGCCTGGGATCGAGTTACGGCAGCGATTTCCACGACATCGCCAGTGGCAGTAACGGCAAGTATTCCGCGGTGGCGGGCTACGATTTGGTGACGGGATGGGGCAGTTTCATTGGCCCGAACCTGATCAATTCGCTCGTCGGATCTCAGTAAAGCTGTGGGGCAGCGCCATGCGCTGCCGCCGGCCATGCTCACCATCCTGTCGATTTCCGCATCTCTCGTTCGACCTATGGGTAGAAGGAGACACGACTATAATGTTACCGACCACTACTTTCATCGCCGCCGCCGGGACTTTTCTGGCGGCATCCGCCCTGGCGTTCGCGCAGATGCGCACGGCAACGGGCGCCAAGACCGGCTACGCTCCGGTGAACGGGCTCAACCTCTATTACGAAATCCACGGCGCTGGGGAGCCGCTGGTCCTGTTGCACGGCGGGTTGGGCGCGACCGAAATGTTAGGCGAGATTCTGCCATCGCTGGCGAAAACGCGGCAGGTGGTTGCCGTGGATCTGCAGGCCCACGGCCGTACCGCCGATATCGACCGCCCGATGAGTTACGAGGCGATGGCCGACGACATCGCGGCGCTGATGAAGCATCTCGGAATCGAGAAGGCCGACCTTATGGGTTACTCGCTCGGCGCCGGCGTGGCGCTGCGCACCGCCATCCAGCATTCCGCCATTGTCAGGAAATTGGTGGTCGTCTCGACCCCCTTCCGGCGCGACGGATGGTACCCGGAGGTCGTCGCGGCCATGGCGCAAGTGGGTGCAGGATCCGCGGAGATGATGAAGCCGAGCCCGATATACCAGACCTATGTGCGCATCGCGCCGCGGCCCGCGGACTGGCCGGTGCTGCTGACCAAGATCGGCGATCTGATGCGGAAGGACTATGACTGGTCGAAGGAGGTGGCGGCGATTGAGGCGCCCACGATGCTGGTATTTGCGGACGCCGACGCGATCCGTCCGGAGCACATGATGCAGTTCTTCGAACTGCTGGGCGGCGGCAAGAAGGATGCGGGCTGGGACGGATCGGGCATGTCCAATGCGCGGCTGGCCATTTTGCCGGGCTTGACCCACTACAACATCCTCTCGTCGCCGGCGGTGGCGGCTGTAGTCACGCCGTTCTTGGACGCCCCTGTGCGGGGCAAGAAATAATGTCTGTGCGCGGTAGTGGGGCAGGCTCGCAGCCTGCGCGGGCCTCGCAGGCCCGCTCTTTAGGCGAGCGAAGCTCGCCCAACACCGGCTGAAGCCTGTGCTACCAGCGGGGCTTAAGCCCGCGCCGGCTAAAGCCCGCCCTCCAATTCCAGAGCGTAGCTCGCGAGCGGAAACGTGACACAAACGTGACACTTTCCAAGCTAAATCTCCACACTCGCCGCTTACCGTTATAGTGTAGAGGAGACCATCGATGAAAACAAAACGCAGTTCCCGCTTCGCATACGCGCTCGTTGCGATCGCGCTCACCGCCGCCGCCGCGCGCGCCGGCCAGATTCCTATCGACATCGGCGCCCTGGCAAACGAGCCTTGGACCTATGTCGGCCCAAACGATTTCATCATCATCAACGGCGACACGTTTCCCACCGGCAGCCAGATTTTCGGAGGCATCCCTTTCGCGATTCCCACCGGCCCCAATAATTATTGGGCGGGCGCGGCGGCGGCTAACTTCGGACCGGGCACGGTCAGCCTCACCATCCCCGTGGGCGTGTCCGGCGTCACTTCCGTTTTCACCTTGCTCAACACCATGTGGGGATTCGCCGGTCCGCATTCCTATCTGTCCGTCACGTTCCAAGGCAGTGAGGGTGCGACTGTTACGCAACCGTTGGTGGGCAACGTCAATGTGCGCGATTATAACAACGACGACAATACCAACACGATTAATAACACCACCACCGTCCAGGTCTGGGACAACGGGTTGGGCCAGCGCCTGGACCGCCAGGAATACATCCTGCCGCCGGCCTTTGCCAACCAGGCGCTGGACAGCGTAACGATTACCGATACGGGAAGCGAGGGCAATGGCACCGACGGCAGCCGCGCGGTGTTTGCCGCGATTACCGTCAGTACCTGCCAGTCCTATGTCATTCCCGGCGTCTCGGTTTCCAGCAGCGCAATCGTCTACCTCCCGGACTTGCACCTGTACGCGCAGGAAGTGACTCTGACGAACGACAACGCAACCGCGGTGACCGGTCCCCTGGATTTGATCTTGGAGAACCTTCCTGCCGCCGTGCATCTCGAGAACGAATCCAGCCCCACTGCGTGTTTCGACCCGATCGGCAGCCCATATGTCGTCGCGCTTCCCAAGGGATCGTCGCTGGCTCCCAATACCAAGGTGGTCGTCCACCTGGGATTCCGAGATATTTCCGGAGCCGCGATCACATATACGCCTTTAACGGTCAGCAGCAGGCTTGGGAGTCCATAAGGACTTACCCATGACTCGTCTTCGGTTCAGAACATGCTTGCCTCTGGCGGCGCTGCTGCTGGCTCCCCTACCGGCGTATCCACAGACCACGCTGACGGGAGCCATGCAATTCTCGACAAACTCCACCGGCGGCGCTTCCGGCGGCCAGGTATGGAATACGCTGGGCGGCGATTCGTATTTCGACTTATGGTTGGCGCTGAGTGCGGACGCCGGTGCGCCGGTGAACGGCCCAGCCGACACCCAGGCCGGCATTGCCATCCCGCTGGAGACAGGCGACAGTTACACGTTCCATATCTTCGGCCAACCCGGCTGCTGCGATACCGGTTTCAATGGCTTGAACCTGTTCTTCGACGGCAATAATTCCACTCCGGGCATCTCGGTGTTCGGCGCGATCGGCGGCACCGGCTTTCTGCCGGACGGCAACGGCACTTTGACGCTGGCAGCTACTCCGGTGACCGGTTCGGGCACGACCATCTATAGCTCGAATGAAGCCATCGTGGTCCTGAACGGCTATAACTGGAACGCGCCCCAGACCCCGCCCGGCGACGTGTGCCAATCGTTTCTCTTCTCTCCGGGAGACGGCCCCGATAACTTTGGGTCGTTCTCTCTGAAAGTTTGGCCGGCGGCGGATCTGAGCCTGAGTCAGTCCAGCGGCTCGCCCGGAACCAAACTTACTATCGCCGGGAGTGGCTTTGGCCCTACCGAGACAGTGGATATCTCCGCCAACCATCCGGGCGCTCCCCCGCTGCTAACCGTCTCGACCGATGCCAGCGGCGCTTTCAGCGTCACCGCGCGCGGACCCCAGGCCCCGCACGGCCCCATGGAAATCTTCGCCACGGGCCAGAGCAGCGGCAAGCTCGGCGCGGCGGCGTTCTTTGTCACGCCAGCCCTGGTCATGAGCCCCGGAATCGTATCGCCCGGCGGCACTACATCGGCGTTCGGCGTTGGCTTCGGCGCCGGGGAAACGGTCGATATCTATTGGGACAACCCGCGGCAGTTACTCGGCACGGCCACCGCGAACGGCCAGGGCAGCGGCGCCTTGACCATCACAGTCCCCCAGAACGCATCGCCCGGCATCGACGAAGTCATCGGGATCGGACAGATCACCAATGCCATTGGCATAGGCAAGGTCGCGGTGCGGTGAGCATGCGAGAAAGAAGCCGGGCGACCTCACGGCTCCTTCCGATACGCCTTCAACTGCTCTGCCTGCACTGATTGCGGAGGCACCCCAAGCTGCCGCCGCAATGCGTCCGACACCAGTTCGCGGTCGTACGGCTCCTGTGTCCACTTACTCCGCGGATCGCTCGAAAACTGCGTGCCGAATACCTGCTTCTGCCCGATCTTCTCCAGGTACCGGTCGAGCGTCGCCGCCGCAATCCAAATTGCCGTGGCGCCGCCCTTGGAAACCGCCACCATGGCGAGCGTGTGCGCCAGCAGATAGTCCTGCGGCGAGTCGCCATGTTGGAAGACGAATGCCGCTTCTTCGAAATCCTTGCCCGTATGCAACGCGCCGGCCGCCAGCAGCTTTCGCGTCTGGCCGCGCCGCTCTGTATCCGTCGCGCCCACCGCCCGCCAGTCGATATGTTCAGCCGAACGCACCCGTTGGTCCTCGTCGAAAATCGCTTTCATCTCCGCGCTCGGGGCATCCGAATCGCCCGGCGTATACGCCCGGTTCGGCTCCCAGTCGGTCGCGACGGTAGCTCCGCCCGGCACGCGCTCAAAGGCGTACGGCTGCACGGCCACGCCGGCCGGCAAATCGTCGGGAACCAGGTCGGCACGATCCCCTTTCACCGTCATCGCGTAGCTGTCCTCGTCCTTCGCGTCGATCGCATTCTGAATAGTCAGGTGCAACGTGCCATCCGCCAACCGGCTGCGCGCCACAACGTCATGCCGCACACCGCCGCGCATACCGGAGAAGATCTCGTTGTTGGATGCGAAGTGCGCGGGCCGCTCGAAACTGCCCCGCACACCGGCGCCCTGCGGCGTGAGAGTCAGCACGAACAGATTCCGCTCGCCCAACCTCATCACCCACGTCCCGGCGAAATCCTTCAACTCCGCCGCCACACAGAACGTGGCTGCCGCCAGGCACCCAACGATGACCGCCGAGGATCGCAGCATGAAGCGCACGTCTTTCCAGCGCTACCCCGCCAGCTCGATCTCGATCTTCTTGGCCGCCGCATCCAGCTTCACGATGCGGAAACTGCGAATCTGCCCCGCCCGCGCCGCCTCGCGCTTGCCGCCGCGCGCGCCGGACCCCGTCGCGCCCTTCCACTTCGCGGACAACATCGACGACAGCGAATTGACGTCCGCGCCGGATTGCGCCGCCTGCTGCTCCGCGGGTCCCGCCTCCGCGCCGTCGACTTTGCAGGGCACGGTGATGCCTTCCCCCAACTCCACTTTGGCGCGCCCGCCCGAAATGTCCGCGATGCGGCCGGTCACTACGTCGCCCGCTTTGTGATCGGCGATATATTCGTCGATGCTGGTGGGCTGAAGCTGCTTCATGCCCAGCCGGATGCGGCGGCGCTCCGTGTCCACTTCCAGAATCTGCGCGCGCACCGTTTGGCCCGCCCGCAGCACGTCCTGCGGATGGTTGATGCGCTTCTCCGCGGTGATGTCGCCCACGTGGATCATGCCTTCCACGCCTTCCGCGATCTGCACGAACGCGCCGAATTTCGTCAGGGTGACCACCGGACCCTCGATCACGCCACCCACCGGATACTTCTGCTGCGCATCCGCCCAAGGGTCGCCCAACGCCTGCTTCAACCCCAGCGAGATGCGCCGCTCGCCGGGGCTGACATGCAGCACCACGGCCTCCACCGCATCGCCCGGCTTCAGCACGTCGCTGGGCTTGCGCGCCTTCTTCGACCACGACATTTCCGAGAGGTGGATCAATCCTTCCACGCCCGGCTCCAATTCCACGAAGGCGCCGAAATCGGTCACGCGCGTCACCGCGCCGCGCACCCGGTCGCCGGTTTTGTATTTGTCGCCAACCTGCTCCCAGGGATGCGGCAGAAGCTGCTTCAGCCCCAGCCCCACGCGCCGCTTGGCCGGATCCACTTTCAGAATCTTGACGTCCACTTCCTGGCCCACCGCGAGCGCGTCCGCCGGCTTGTTGACGTGGCCCCAGGAAATGTCCGCCACGTGCAGCAGACCATCGATGCCGCCGATATCCACGAAGGCGCCGTAATCCATCAGGCTGCGGACGGTGCCGTGCATGACGGCGCCTTCCTGCAGATCGGTGAACACCTTCTCGCGGGCGAGCGCTTCCTGCTCTTCCAGCACCACGCGCCGGTCCACCACCACATCCTCGTCGGCCACGTCCAGTTTGATGATGCGGCAAGTGATTTCCTGGCCCACCAGCTTTTCCATCTCAGGCACGTCCTTGGCGCCCGAACGGGATGCCGGCATGAAGGCGCGCACGCCTACGTCCACGCTCAGGCCGCCCTTTACCACGCCCGAGACCACGCCCGCGATGGAGCGCTTCTCGTTGAATGCGGCTTCGAGCGACGTCCAGTCCTTGGGCCGCTCCACGCGCACCTTCGAGAGCTCGTAGTAGCCCTCCTCGTTGCGCCCCTTGATGGACACCGGGAAGTGGTCGCCCACCTGCACCGCCGCCTTGCCGGACGGATCTTTGAACGCGTCCAGCGGCATGACGCCTTCGATCTTCTGGCCGATATCGATGAAGACCTGCTCCGGCGACACGGCGACCACCGTGCCGGTCAGACCCTGGCCGCCCGCTTCGGGTTTATGGGTGTGGGATTGTTCGTATTGGGACAGGATGTCCGCGAAGTTTTCGCCGCGTTCGGGCATGGTGGGGGTTTCATCCTGTTCCAGCGTGATGTTGTTAGGCATGAGACTACGTAATTATTGTGGCATAATCCGGTCTGGGACCGCATCGTGGCTCAAATGGGTTGGTGGCGGCGCGCCGCGCAATGGATTCGCCCGCAGGATTTAGTCTGGCTACTGCTCTTCTCGGGCATGATCGTTTTCAACCAGACGGGCGAGCCTTCGGAAATCGCCATGCTGGTGGCCCTGGCCGCCGTGCAGATCCTGGAGTCGAAGCTGCCCTTCCTCTCCAGCCAGCCCGGCATCGTGTCCTGGATTCTGCTGAAGCTGCTGCTCAGCTATCTGTTGATCGGCTATACCGGCGGCGTGCAAAGCAGCGATTACTGGATTCTCCTGCTGCCCATGATCTCGGCGGGATCGTCGCTGGGCGTGCTCGGAACGCTGGTGGTGACGTTGCTGGCGTGGGGCGTCTATCTGTCCTTCCTGCTGCGGATCGATTGGAACCGGTTTGTCATCGAGGCGCCCGAAAGACGGGAGCTGGCGCTGCGCGTCATTTTCCTGGCGGTGGCCGGCAACCTGACCAACACCCTGGCCGAGGCGTTGCGCCGGCAATTCGCCAAGACCAAGGCCGTAGCGGAACAGCTTGCCGAAGCCAATCGCAACCTGCAGCAGGCGGAAGAGGCCGTGCGGCGGTCCGACCGGCTGGCCGCGCTGGGCCAGCTTGCGGCCGGGCTGGCGCACGAATTGCGCAATCCGCTGGGCACCATTCGCGCCTCGGCCGAGATGCTCAACCGCAGCGTCGCTTCGGAAAACGAAGTGGCGCGCGAAGTGGCCGGTTTCATCGCCGAGGAAGTGGACCGCACCAATTCGCTGGTCACGCGCTTTCTGGATTTCGTGCGGCCGCTCGAACTGCGGCCCGCGCCGGCGGACCTGGCCCAGGTCCTGGACCGCTCCGTCGCCATGGTGGAGCGTGAAGCGGCCGCGCGCGAAGTCACAATTTACAAGAATTATTCGCCGGACATCCCGCCGTTTCCGCTGGACGCGGAATTGATGGAGCGGGTCTTCTACAATCTGCTGGCCAACGCCGCGCAGGCCACCGCTGCCGGCGGCGCCATCACCGTGAAAACGCGTCCGGTGGCCGGCAACGCCGAGATTTCCGTGATCGATCGCGGAGAAGGCATCGATCCCAAATTGATGGACACCATCTTCAATCCCTTCTTCACCACCAAGCCCGATGGCGTGGGTCTGGGGTTGGCCATCTGTTCCAAGATTGTGGACCGCCACGGCGGCAAGATCGCGGTGGAGAGCGAACGCGGCAAGGGCGCCGTGTTCCGCGTATATTTGCCCATGACGGAGGCCCTATCCGGCTCGAAACCGAAAGACTGAGCCTGTGCGGCTGGGAACCGGACGACTGGCTGGAATTCCGCGGCATCGCCGCCGACCCGGACGTGGTGCGCTACATCGGCGACGGCGCGCCATGGTCCGGCGAGCGCTCAGGGCAGTTCGTGGAACGCCAGATGGCGCTGTTGCGAGAGCGCGGATTCTGCTTGTGGAAACTGCTTCCGAGAGCAGGAGGCGGATTGATCGGATTCTGCGGGCTGCAGCCGCTACCGGAGGCGGAAGACATCGAAATCGGCTGGTGGCTGGCGCGCGCCTGGTGGGGCCGCGGATTGGCCACGGAAGCGGCGCGCGCGGCCCTATGCGACGGCTTCGAGCGCGTGGGCCTGCGGCGCATCGTGGCCATCGCCCAACCGGCCAACATGGCTTCCATCGGCGTCATGCAAAAGTTGGGGATGCGCTTTGAACGCATGGCCGAGTCGCGAGGCGTTCCGGTAGCGATGTATGCGTCGTCCGGCCACCGGCGTATATCCGCAATCATGCCCGGCGTGGGGAACGGCTAAACGCCGGCGAGGGACGAGTTATGCCGGACGGATATGCGCCCGTAGTATAAAGGATCGGCGAATTTTTCGTCGAAGATCCTGTTCCACCGGTCGTTGTCCCGGCAACGGCCGCAAGTTCCGCACGAGCAAAGGCGCGAGCGGGACTGGTGCGTCTGTTCCGGCTCCCCGGGCGGTGACTGCGCGGGGCGAGGGTTGGTTGGCCTAGGCTCCGCTGACGGTGTCTGTGCGCGGCGGCGTCCATACTCCCGATCGATCGACGCCGGCCACATGGAAAGAAGCTGGGCTAGAACGGCTGGCGATTCCAACACCACCACTTCCGATTCGCTTACCGGCATGCCGGCTCCATCACCAACGAGCGCAGGCCGCCTT
The DNA here is from genome assembly GCA_050008575.1 of Bryobacteraceae bacterium. Taxonomy (GTDB): domain Bacteria; phylum Acidobacteriota; class Terriglobia; order Bryobacterales; family Bryobacteraceae; genus Bog-159. Next base: position 79,563 of record JBEKMJ010000006.1, on the reverse strand, counting down.
GGTCCGTTGAGATGCCGGCCATGCCGAGGTTCTTCAGGCCTTGCAAGGCCAGCTCGAAGCGGTCTTTGGCGCCGGACTTCTGAAAAAGGCGAGACAGGTAAACCTTGACGGTTCCTTCCGTAATCCCTAATTCGCAGGAGATTTCCTTATTCTTAAAGCCGCGTGCCAGCAGGGCCACCAACTGGCTCTCCCGCGGTGAGAGCGATACGCGCCGGGCATCGCGAAAACTGTCCATCAGGCTCTTTTCGAACCAAAGTTCGCCGGCGTCGACCCGGTGCAAACATTGCAGAAGCGCCCCTAAGGGCAGTGTCTTGCGAAGGACGCCGCGAACGCCGGCGGTCAGCGCCTGCAAAGCGAAATCGCCGGCAATCGTATTGGTCCAAAGGATCAGCTTGCACTGCGGAGCCAGATGCCGCAGTTCGTGGAGCGTGCCGGACGTGATCTCGGGCGTCAGGTCCAACACGGCTAAATCGGAGTTTTCGTTCGCCAAATGCTCTTTCAGGGCGAAGATATTCGAGCAACAGGCGTTCAGTTCGAGCGCCGCATCGCTTGCGATCAAACTCCGCAGTCCCATGGCCAGGATCGGTTGATCCGAATAAACAACAACTCGCGCCATTTTCTTTTCTACACCTCGCAAATCGGTTGTATCAAACTGTTGAAAGGATTCGGACGGCGAACACATCCGCGGCGCAACGGCGTGCGCGGCACGACCCTCCGTTGCTCGTCAACATGTTCACTTTGGTTCGAACTGTAAGCAAACCACCGGCCAAAGCGGCGCTGCCGTTTGGCAACATTCGGCGACTAGGAAAATTCCTATATTATCCAGAGATATACCGGGTATACTTACCAGGTGTTTCCTATACATGGTCGATCACTGAGGCTCGGACCTGGGGTATTGGGTGGGGCAAATGGGTTGAATCGCACAGTACTGGCCCCAAAGCATCGCGTGAATTTCCGGGGAAAGCAGCCGCGGCCATGATCGGCCACAGGATTTCCAGTCCAAGTTGGAACAGTTCCCGTTGCGGCCTCGGCGCGGCGGCTGGAATCAGATTCAGGTTCCAGCGCGGCTGAATCCAATCGCGCATGACCTCGTTTGCAGTCCGGCCCTGGCTTTCTCCGCAGGCTTCCAAATCCGCCATTTTGTTCCGTAGCTGGAGACGCAACCAATGTTCAAACACCGTTTGGTGTTCGTTCCGCAGCATTTGCAGGGGCTTGCTCTCGGCCGGCTCGGCGGCGCGGCCAACGCCCGCCCCATGCTTGACCAGCGATCCCAGGCAAATGAGGCGCTCGAACACCGAGGGAGTACCGCGCGGCGCGGCGTCGATCCCGCCGCCGGCTGCAGTGGCTGGAACATCGCGAGCCTTTGGGCATTCGTTCACGTAAGCCTCTACCATGAATGGCTATGCCGCTTTCCGGCCCCCCCAACGACCCGTGCGGAGGCCAGCAGCCGCCGAATTTGCCGCCGCAGGCGTTTGGCTTCACCCAGGGCCTTGGCGACCTGCTCATGCAACTCCTGGCCGGCCGGAGGGCGATTGTGATGGGCTCGGTCCCTAAGTGTCGTCATCGTGCCGCCGTCACCAGCCGCGAGTCGCACGCCAGGATATCCTCCGGGATGGAGCTGGCTGGATAGCTCATTGGTAGCCAATTCATAGGTTTAGCTCGGCATTTGCGGAATACCCCCGCTGTGCCAACGCACGTCGCGGCGGTCGAAGCGTTAACTGGAAGATTAACTCTTAGTACCACCGCCCATATCGCTAAATGTTATCTGAAGCAACGAACCCGAGCTGTTGAGGAAAATCTCGATGGTAAACGCCTGAAAATGAATATTATCTGAACGGGACCGTTCACACCCATCTGAACGCTACCGGACCCAGCCGCCGGGTCCGCAAGTCAGAAGCTAGCGCCTTTGGTTTGCAGCGCCGGCAGTAGGGCATCGTATGCTCTGACGATGGCTTGATAGCAGGCGCAGGAGGTTGACTCCAGGCCGGCCCGGTCGATGACCGTCACTTTTCCCCGCACATATCCGATAAACCCGGCCTTTTTCAACATACCCGTGGCGAGATTCACGGTGGCCCTGCGCACGCCGAGCATATGCGACAGAAAATCCTGCGTGAGTGGAAAAGTATCCTGGCCGGCGCGATCGTGCGTCATCAACAGCCAGCGCGCGCAACGTTCTTCCATGCTGTGGATTCGGTTACAGGCTGCTCCATAGAGGATCTGCCGCATGAGCGCGTAAAAATGCTGGTGGATCAGTTTCTGCACGGGCGGCCGACTGTCCAGCAACTCCCGAAAGGCGCTGGCCTCGACCCGCACCGCCGCGCCAGGTAGCTGAACCAGATTCAGTCCCATCGCTCCTTGGGCCTGAATCAGCTCCGAGGCTCCCACAACTCCTTCCTTGCCGATAGTCGCCATTTCCACTTGCGGCCTGCCGTCGGTAGTGACCAGCAGCGACACCATGCAGGACAAAGGGAAGTAAACGGCATCGATTTTCCCGTCTTGGCGCACCAACCGAGTGCGGAATTTCAAAGAAACGACGTGGGCGCCCAGCATCAACCGGTCATAGTCTTCCCGTTCCAGCCTGGCGAGCAGGCCGTTGGCGGCGGGATCGGCATTCCGGGGTCTCTGCTTGCGCATTGTTGTATCGTTGTGGGGCAGGCGTCTACGCCCGCGGCGGGTCTCCGCACCCGCGCTTTCGCCCCAGGTGAGAGTGGGTCTTCGACCGTGCGGGCCGGCGGCGCCACCCGAGGTCCCCTGGCACGCAAGAAACGCTTGCTCCATGGCGGGCCTGATCGATGTATATATCATTCCGGCCGCTGCGTCTGGTCAGAGTTGCTCATTCCTCCTGGGTGTTTGTGGTCAAAGCAGCTAAGGCGCCCGCGATCCCGCCGAGTGTTGCGCTGCAGGTGGCGATTGCCAACCGCAATTGCCGGATCACGAGCGCTCCACCGCGGCTGGCGTTCTGCGCGCGCCGGTTGCGTCCAAATCCAGTCCGGACGGCGATCCCGCCGATCGTTCCGGAGCGCCTCCAGGAGACATTCCGGTGGCAGCCGGGGAAGGCGGCGGCGGCTTCGGCGGCATGGCCGGCGTTTCGTACCAGCGCCGCCTCTTTTGGCCATACATCTGCGAATCGGCGAACCGCAGCAGGGGATCCGGCTTATCTCCGTCCAGCGGGCATATGCCGATACCGGCGCACGCGCCGATCGAAAGGCGCTGCTGGTTCGAGTAGACGGGCTCACGCATGGCCGCGGCGATTTTGTCCGCCACCTGTTGGGCATCCTCACGCCGGCCGAGCAGCGGCAACAACACTACAAATTCATCGCCTCCGATGCGCGCGACTATATCGCCGCGGCGCACGGCTTTGGTCATGCGCCGGGCGGCTTCCCGCAGAACCGCATCCCCCGCGTCGTGACCGTAGGTATCGTTGATCTTCTTGAAGCCGTCGAGGTCTATATAGAGTACGCCCAGCAGACCTCCGCCGCAAGCGGCCCGCGCAATCTCGGCTTCCAACCTTTCGTAGAGCAGCGCCCGGTTCGGCAGGCCCGTAAGGCCGTCATACTGCGCGCGGTAGGACAATTGGTCGTGCAGCCGGCGCCGCTCCAGCGCCAAAGCGGCGATATTGCACCATAAGCCGAGCTGCGCGCCTTGCGTGTCGTGGCCCGCCGCGGAACGCTGCTCGTTGCGGAAGAACGCGGCAATAGCGCCGGCGGTGGCGCCGTCCACCGCGATGGGCGCCGAGCAGAACGTGCGGAAACGGGCATTCCGTTGGGCATCGATGAAATCCGTCCAAGCTGGATCGTCCGAGAACTGCGCGGGGGCCCGGAACTCGGGGCTGAACGAAATCGAGCGCACATCGATGCGGCCCAGGGCCTCCAGCCAGCCGGCCGGCATGGTGGGCACTACGCATACACGCGAGCCATACGGCGCTCCCAGTACGATGGCGCAAACCGCGCCTTCGGAATGCAACGCCACAGCCTCGGCGATGTGGTCGACGATCAGATCCACCGGCTCGTCGCGCGCGATCAGTTCGAGAATCCGTTTGCTGTCCAAATCCAGGGATTCGGCCTCGCACGCTTTCCGCAGCGCGTCACGGGTCCTCTGGTGAGCGGCCTGTAACTGCACGGTCTGGGCGCGCAGAGCGAAGGTTTGCGCCCTAACGCGCTTGCGCAGAAGCCCCGCCCACGCCAGGGCGGCGACGACCAGCAGCGCGGCGCCCCCCAAGATGGGGGCCACCCGGTCCGCCGTCAGCCAGGGCGGCCGGCCCAGGATTTCGAGGTCCGCCGCGGACCGCAGCAGCAGCCGGAACGTGCGCGGCAAAATCAGGTCGTGGGATTGCTCCGCTTCCACCGCGCAGATCCCGGTCAAACGCAGGCGTGAGCCCGGCTCCAATGTGCGCACCGCTGCGCCGCCAGGCAGATGCGCGGTGAAGACCATGTCGCCGGACGCGATCGCCAACACCTGCTCCGACGGCTGTTGCAGGCGGTCGACGAGTTTACCCTCGATGCGCACCAATTGGCCGTCGAAATCCCCTTTCATGGCGTCCTGGGCGGTGATGGGCACGGGCAAGGGCGGCGCGCCGGATTGCAATCGCTTTACGCGGGCGCCACGCAATGCCGGGCCGAACCCGGCGATTTGCGGAAAGCCCACCACGTCCACCAGATCGCCGGCGGCCAATCCCTCTGCCTGGTGATCCTGGACCATCACGCCACCCGAGGCGTCGCGCACCCAGGTGGACCCGGACCGATTAGGGTACGTCACGGTTCCGCGCAACCGCACACTATGTCCCATATCGCGCGCGCGCGAAAACTGTAGCAGGTCCGCGATGGCCGTGGGCGGCATCGAGAACGGATCCGGGGAGGGCGGGCGCAGCACGCGGATGCATTCCGCCCCGGGCACGAACATCTGGATGCCGAGCATTTGCCGTTTGCCGTTGAAAAGCGCCCCGCACACGCCGCGCAGCGCGACGTCGGCGTCCAAAAGGTGCGCCAGAGACTTGGCGGGAGCCAGAACATGCGCCTTATAGGAACTCCGGCCCCAGGCCAGCGTGAGCAGAGAGTCCGCCCGTCCCTGTGCGATGCGCTGCACCACGCCTTCCAATTCGATCCAGTGGCAGTCCTCGCGGCCCCAATTCGCGTTTCCAAACCGCCCCGTTTTGGGCGCCGGCAATCCCGGATGGCCAAGCACCCGGATCCGCGCCTTAGCCACATCCGGAGCGAAATCGGCGGTGGTCTGTCCGGTCACCTCCACTTCGTCTCCCGCCTGCATCGACCCTTTTTCTTTTTCACTCAATTCGACGAAAATGCCATCGGTTCGATCCTGCACAAAGAGGAGATGGTTGCCGGGATCGAAGTAAGTCACCACCGCCCGCAGATCGACCGGGTAGCCGCGTTGCGCCGCGCTCAAAGGCAACTGGTGGACGGCGAGCGCGGTGGTCAGCGTGGATCCCGACGCGGGCGACTGGTCGCGGTCGGCGACTTCGACGGGGTCGAGCAGAACCGCTCCATCCAAAACGGGATGCCCGTGTTCCCAAACCAGAAAGCCCGCCACATCGAGCACGCTGGCGTTGGGGTCGGGGGCAATCGCTCCTAAGCGCACGGGGATCTGGCCAGCCTCGTCCATCACCGCCAGGCCGCCCTGGAGCGGCTGGTAAGGCACCCCGCGCACACGCACCCTGTGCGCCGGCGACTTTGCCGGATTGAGCCCCAGAAGCTCGCTAATCTTGAGGACCGGCAAGGCGGCTGGCCGCCTCGCCACGTGCGTCTTCTCCAGGGCGCCGGTGTCGGAGATCCACAACGTGGCGGACGCCGCGGCCGGATTCCCGTCCTTGGAATCGGCCTCTGCGTGGGATTGGGCCAGCACGCCGCTAGCGCGCACCTCCGCATCGGTCCAGTCGTCGTTGATCACGGTTATGGAGGCCGGAACCTTCGCCCAAACGGTAGCGCCTCCCGCACGGATCTCCAGCGTCATGAGCCCCGGGCGATCCGAACCGACCGACCGCACTACACCTTGAACGGCAACCTGGTTGTACTCGTATTCCGGGTTCCTTAAGCCCGCCGGGGAAAGCGAAACCGCCGGCGGCATCCCGAACGCCCCGAGCGCCGATACATGCCCTTCGATCACCTCCGGCGCCGCGCCTCCGGAAGAGACCACGCCGGTTACCTCTACCCGCCAGCCGTTGGCCGGAGGAATCTGTCCGGGAGCCAGGCTTACCCGGATTCCGCCGGTCGAATCCTGAACAAAACAATAACTGGAAATTCCGTCGAAATAGGTGAGGATGCCCTTGATACGGACCGGCACCCCCATGCCGACCTGTGCCGCGGAAAGATGCCGCACTTGACTGGCGCTGGTCAGGACGGTACGGGCAAGATCCGGCGCACGACCGCAGCCCGCCAGCGCAACCGCTGCCAGTAGCGCGGATCGGCAGCGCATCGCGGAGCGGCGGGCGGGCCATCCCGAAGCCCGAGGCCGGGCATTTCCGCTAACAACTGTCCGGAGCACGTCAAACACCCAATCCTTTAATCGGCACAATGTCCGCAGAACTTATTGACAGGTCTCTTTTTAATTTCATACATCCATTGGGGTATAGTCCATACTCACAAGAGTTAGCGGCACGGGTAATCCCCGGAGGCCGGTCCAGCTATGAAATCTGCCCGAAACCCGGTGCCCGTTCCTCTGCGTAAGTATCTTTCCAATCCACGACTTGCCGTCGATTTCAATATTAAATATCCAAGGATAGGGTGTATTAAACTCCAGGTGCGGCTATAATCGGAAGCGTCATGTGCCGAGTTTTTCAGCGCCGGATCGCGCGGCGCCCGCCATGCTCTTGAATCCGCATACTCCCACGCCGGCGGCCATGCTCCGGCTTCCCAGCCGCCGCCGTACCGGCTGGCTGATCAAGGCCTCCCTGGTAGGTGGCGTGGTCTGGTTCGCCTATCAGCTTGCCAACCAACTTGCAAACTCGCAAAGCAGGCTGCCGCCTTCGCCGGTCGCCACCATCGCGTTCCTGGCGCTGGCCTTGACCGTCGCCGCCTATGTGGCCATGCGTCAACAAGCCGACCTGGTTCGGCAAACCCACGCGCACTCCGCACGCGAACTGGGCGCCGAAGTGGAGAAAGCCGGCTTGGTGGGGGCTATCGAAGAAGCTTCCGACGCCGTGGTGATCACCGACAGTGAAGGCACCATCCAATATGTCAATCCCGCTTTCACCAGGATGACGGGTTATACCGCCGAGGAAGTGATCGGCCACAATCCGCGCCGCCAGAAGACCGGCCTGGGTCCCGCGCTTCATCAACAGGTGCGGGAAACCGTGGAAACCGGAAATGTGTGGCGCGGCGAGGCCGCCAACCGGCGCAAGGACGGCTCCCCATATGTGGAAGATATCACCGTGGCGCCGGTGCGGGATGCCGGCGGCGCCATTCGCCGATACATTTCGATCCGCCGGGACGTAACCGCCCGCCATGCGGCCAATGAAACCAAAGCGTTTCTGGCGTCCATCGTGGAGTCTTCCGAAGACGCCATCGTGAGCAGCACCGCGGGCGGTATCATCGTGAGCTGGAATCGCGGCGCGGAGCGGCTCTACGGATATCGCGCCGAAGAGATCGTCGGAAAGCCGGTCTCCACGCTGGCCCCCGCCGACCAGCGCGCCAGCCTGAAGTGGATCTCCGACAAACTGCAGCGCGGCGAGAGCGTGGGACAGTTTGAAGGCATTGCCCGGACCAAGGCGGGCACGCGGGTGAATATTTCCATTTCCGCCTGCCCGATAAAGAATGCGGACGGACAGATTACGGCGCGCGCCGCCATTATGCACGACATTACCGCGCAAGTACAGGCGCAAGAGGCCCGCGCTCTGCTGGCTTCCATCGTGGATTCCGCCGACGACGCCATCTTGGGCGCCGCGCTGGACGGCGCGATCCTCAGTTGGAACAAGGGCGCCGAGCGAATGTACGGCTACGCCGCCGAAGAGGCTTTGGGCAAACCTCTATCCATGCTGGTGTCCGCCGGCCGCATCGGCGAAACCTCCCAGCTTCTGGACCGAGTCGGCCGGGGCGAAACCATCTCGCAATTGGAAACCGTCACGGTAAGCCGGGACGGCGGCAACATCGAGGTTTCGCTCACCATGTCTCCGGTACGGAACGCGGCCGGGACAGTGGTGGGATCGTCCCTCATCGCGCGCGACATCACCCGCCGCCGCCGCGATCGGGAAGCGCTCCGGCAGAGTGAAGAGAAGTACCGGTGGCTGGTGGCCAATCTTCCCGATGTGGTCTGGGTAGCCGACGAAACGGGCCAGCCGGTCTTTGCCAGTTCCAACTGCGAAGCGTTAAGCGGATATACGCAGGAGCAGGTCTGTCAACCGGGATTCTGGATGAGCCGCATCGATCCCGAGGACCAGCCGCGAGTCGCCGCCGCCTATCGGGCAATTTTCGAAACCGGTAAACCCCTCGACGCCGAATACCGGTTTCTGAGGCAGGACGGAAGATGGGTCTGGCTGCACAGCCGGGCAGTGAAGGTCCACGAACGCGACGGAAAGCGCTACCGGGACGGGCTGCTCTCCGACATTACCGAGCGCAAGCTGATGGAACAGAAACTAGCGCACCAGGCTTCCCACGACGCGATGACGGGCCTTCCCAATCGCGCGGTCTTTGAAGACCGGTTTGGCCAGGCGCTGGCGCGCGCCCGCCGGCAAAACGGAATGGCCGCGCTGCTCTATCTGGACCTCGACCGCTTCAAACGCATCAACGATACGCTGGGGCATATGGCCGGGGACACCCTGATCCGGCTGGCGGCGGAACGGCTGTCCGCCTGCCTGCGCCAGTCCGAAACGCTTTCGCGCAGTGGCGGCGACCGGTTCATGCTGATCCTCGGCGACGTCGGCGACCCGCAAGACGCCGCCAAGGTAGCCGAGCGTATCCAGGAGGCGCTGGCAGCGCCGTTTTCGGTGAAAGGCAACGAAGTATTCCTGGGCGCCAGCATCGGCATCGCGTTGTATCCGCAGGATGGCGCGGATCCGGCCGCTTTGCAGCGGGCGGCGGACAGCGCCCTCTACACCGCCAAACGCCAGGGCAAGCGGCGCATCCAGTTATCCAACCCCGAGATCAGCCAAGCCGCCAGCCGCCGCCTGGCCATGGAAACCGAACTGCATCATGCCTTGCGGCGCAACGAGCTATCGGTGCATTACCAGCCGCAATTCGATCTCGCCAGCGGACGCATCGCCGGCCTGGAGGCGCTGGTGCGCTGGGACAATCCCAAGTTCGGACGCGTTCCGGCATCGGTTCTGATTCCCATCGCCGAGGAAAGCGGGCTGATCGTGCCCATCGGCGCCTTCGTGCTGCGCGACGCCTGCCGCCAAAGCAAGCAGTGGCAGGACGCCGGCTATGGACTCATCCAGGTGGCCGTAAATACGTCAGCCGTGCAATTCGCGCGCGGCGACCTGGCCGAGACCGTGGCGGCCACCCTCGCCGAGACCGGCCTGGCGCCGGCGAACCTGGACCTGGAAGTCACCGAGAGCGTGCTGATGCAGGATATCCGGGAAACCGCCCGGCAGCTCCGCGAACTGAAGAAACTCGGCGTCAGCGTCTCCTTGGACGACTTCGGCACCGGGTATTCCTCTTTAAGCTATCTGGAGGAACTGCCCATCGACAATCTGAAAATCGACCGGAAGTTCGTGCAGCGGATGAACGGCGCGGATAACACGCGCACGCTGGTGCAATCGATCGTGGGTCTGGCGCACGGATTGGGCATGCGGGCCGTGGCCGAGGGCGTGGAAACCGGAGAACAACTCGCCCAACTGAAAGCCATGGGATGCGACCGGGCGCAAAGCTTCATGCTGGCGGGGCCGGCTCCGGCGCTGTGCATTCAGGCGCTGCTGGCCGCCAGAATGTGAATCCTGTGAGTGGGGCAGGCTCGCAGCCTGCGCGGGCCTCGCAGGCCCGCTCCGCGGGGCTTTGCGGGGCTAATTAACGCCATAACGGAGAGCTAGAAGACGCCCTACTCGTTCGCGCTCCTTGAATCGACCCACCCTTAGAATTCGCAGGCCGGCCGCAGGTAGGCGCTTTCCCGCAAGGCATTGTTCGGCCAGCTTGACGCATTTCCCAGATCTGTGGGCTTGGGGTATGGCTACTTCTTCTTCCCCTGCGCGGCGACGGCCTCCATGGCGGCCTTCACCTTCTCCGGATCGCCTAAGTAGTAACTGCGCAGCGGCTTCAAATCGTCGGCGAGCTCATACACCAGCGGCATGCCGGTGGGGATATTCATGCCCACGATGGCCTGCTCGGAGACATCGTCGAGATACTTGACCAGCGCGCGCAAGCTGTTGCCGTGCGCGGCGATCAACACCCGCTTACCATCGCGCACCGCGGGCGCGATGGTCGAGTGCCAGTAGGGCAGGAAGCGATTCACGGTGTCTTTCAGGCACTCGGTGAGCGGCAGCTCCTGCGCGGTTAGGCGCTGGTAGCGCGGGTCGTGCCCGGGATAGCGTTCATCGTCCGGTGTCAGGGCGGGCGGCGGAACGTCGTAACTGCGCCGCCAGATCTTCACCTGGTCCTCGCCGAATTTGGCCGCCGTCTCGGATTTGTTGAGACCTTGCAGCGCGCCGTAGTGGCGCTCGTTCAACCGCCAAGAACGGTGCACGGAAATCCACATCAGGTCCAACCCGTCGAGCGTCATCCACAGCGTGCGGATGGCGCGTTTGAGCACCGAAGTGTAGGCCACGTCGAAGGTGTAGCCTTCGGCCTTCAGCGCGATGCCCGCTTCGTGGGCTTCCTGGCGTCCCTTCTCGGAAAGGTCCACATCGGTCCAGCCGGTGAAGCGGTTCTCTTTGTTCCAGTCGCTTTCGCCGTGACGGAGCAATACGAGTTTGTGCATACGCGGCGGTCCTAGCGGCGAAACGCCTTGCGCCCGGCAAACTGCGCGGCGGCGCCCAGGTTTTCTTCAATCCGCAGCAACTGGTTGTACTTGGCGATGCGGTCCGTGCGGCTGGCCGACCCCGTCTTGATCTGGCCCGCGTTGGTGGCCACCACCAGGTCCGCGATGAACGGATCTTCGGTCTCGCCGGAGCGATGCGAAACCACCGCGGTGTAATTCGCGGCCGCCGCCATGTGCATGGTCTGCAGCGTCTCCGTCACCGTGCCGATCTGGTTGAGCTTGATCAGAATCGAATTGGCGATGCCGCGCTCGATGCCGCGCGCAAAGATCTCCGGATTGGTCACGAAAATATCGTCCGCGACGAGCTGGATCTTGCCGCCCAAAGCGTCCGTGAGCGCCTGCCAGCCATCCCAATCTTCTTCCGACATGCCGTCTTCGAGCGAAATGATGGCGGGATATTGACGCACCCAATCGGCCCAGAATTCCACCATCTGGTCCGAAGTGCGCTCGCTCTTGTCCGACTTCTTGAAGACGTATTTGCCATCCTGATAGAACTCGCTGGAGGCGGGATCGATGCAGATGCCGACATTCTCCCCGGGTTTGTATCCGGCTTGCGTGATACCTTCGAGCAGCACCTCCAGCGCTTCCACGTTGGATTTCAGATTGGGCGCGAAGCCGCCTTCATCACCCACGGCGGTGGAGTATCCGCGCTTCTTCAGCACCTTCTTCAGGGTATGGAAAACCTCCACGCCCATGCGGATCGCTTCGGAAAACTTCGTGGCGCCGTAGGGCGCGATCATGAACTCCTGCACATCCACGGAATTGTCGGCGTGCGCTCCGCCGTTGAGCACGTTCATCATGGGCACGGGCAGCAGGCGTGCGCCCGCGCCGCCCAGATAACGGTACAGCGGCGTGTGCTCCGAGGCGGCCGCGGCGCGTGCGGCAGCCATGGATACGGCCAGAATGGCGTTGGCGCCCAGGCGGCCCTTGTTCGGCGTGCCATCCAGCTCGATCATGAGGCGATCGATTTCAGCCTGCTGCGTGGCGTCCTTGCCATGCACGGCTTGGGCGATCTCGCCATTCACATGGCTGACGGCGGATTGCGTGCCCTTTCCCAGATAGCGCGTTCTGTCGCCGTCGCGGAGTTCCACGGCTTCGTGTTCTCCAGTGGAGGCGCCGGAGGGCACAGCCGCCCTGCCCATGCTGCCGCTGGCCAGGTGAACATCCGCTTCCACGGTGGGGTTGCCACGCGAATCGAGGATTTCCCGGCCTGTTACTCGAACAATAGTGGTCATAAGGTTTGAAATTATAGGGTAGCAGAAAGCTCTGAGCTTGCCGATACGCCGCGGTGTGACAGAATGGCAATATAAGGTAAAGAAATGCCCAATTCCACATGGCGCGCCATCCCGATTGCGGCCGTTTCGATGGCAGGCGCCCTCTTCGCCGTCAAGCCCGCGGATGCTCCGCGGGTGACGTTCTCCAAAGACGTGGCGCCGGTGCTGCGGAAGCATTGCCAGGCCTGCCATCGTCCGGGAGAAGCCGCGCCGTTTTCCCTGCTGACCTACCAGCAGGCGCGCCCTTGGGCCAAGGCGATGAAGGAAGCGGTGCTGTTGAAGAAGATGCCGCCCTGGTTCGCCGATCCGCACTATGGCAAGTTTTCAAACGACCGCTCGCTGGCGCAGAGCGATGTGGATACGCTGGTGGCCTGGGCGGATGGCGGCGCGCCGGAAGGCGACGCGCGGGATTTGCCGCCGCCGCCGGCTTATGCGGAGGGTTGGTCCATTCCCAAGCCGGATGTGGTGTTCGAGTTTCCGCGGGCGTTTGAGATTCCCGCGACAGGCACCCTCGAATATCAGAAGGCCATCGTGCCTTCCGGGTTCACGGAAGACAAGTGGGTGCAGTTCGCCGAGGCGCGGCCCGACGATCGCGCGCACATCCACCATATGATTTTGTATGTGCGCGAACCGGGTTCGCATTGGCTGCGGGGTGAGCCGGCGGGCGTATTCTTCGTGGCGCCGAAAGTGACTGACGACCGCACCGATACCAGCGCCTTGCCGAGCGATTTCCTGGTGGGCTACGCGCCGGGACAGCCGCCGGAAACCCTGGAGCCCGGCCAAGGCAAGCTCGTCAAAGCCGGTTCGGATTTCGTTTTGGAGATCCATTACACAACCAACGGCAAGGCCGGCACGGACCGCAGCAAATTCGGCCTGGTGTTTGCGAAGGAACGGCCGCACACGCGCGTGCTGACGCTTTCCGCCACGAACGGAAAATTCAAGATTCCTCCGGGGGACCCGAATTTCCGCGTGGACGCCGAATTCGAAACCGGCGCCACCGTGAAGCTGGCCAGCCTGCATCCGCACATGCATGGGCGCGGCAAGGATTTCGAATATCGCATCGTGTATCCGGCGGGCGGGACGCAAACAATTCTGCGGGTGCCGCGTTACGACTGGCATTGGCAGCTTTGGTACAACCTGGCCGCGCCTATGGTGCTGCCGAAAGGCGCGCGCATCGCCTGCACCGCGCACTTCGACAATTCGGCAAACAATCCGGACAACGCGGATTCAAGCAAGGAAGTGACCTGGGGCGATCAGAGCTGGGACGAGATGATGGTGGGCTTTTTCAATTTGGAATTTCCCGCCGATATGCCGGTCGAACAAATCCTGCAACATACGGCGCCGGCGAGGAAGAAGCTGCTGGCCATCGGCGAGGAGAAAGGCTACCGGCATGAAGCCGTTTCCCACGCGCTGGCGACCATCGAACGTCTGGGCCGGGAGAGCGGGCTTTGGGACACCACGCTCCGTACCGACACCGAGGCGCTCACCAAGACGAAACTGGAGTACAACGCTCCCAACCTGAATCACTTCGATGCCGTGCTGTTTTACACCGGCGGAAATCTGGAGATGGACGACCGGCAAAAGGCCGATTTCCTCTCGTTCATCCACGACGACGGCAAGGGCTTCATCGGCGTCCACAGCGCCACCATCACGTTCACGAATTGGCCGGAATACGGCGAGATGATCGGCGGCTATTTCGACGAACATCCATGGGGCACTTTCAATGCGCCGATCGTTGTGGAAGATCCAGCCTTTCCCGGAATGAGTCAATGGCCGGCCTCGTTCGCGCTGCGGGACGAGATTTACCAGATGCGGAACTATTCGCGCGACAAGCTGCGCGTGCTGCTGCGGCTGGATGCGGACAAGCTGGATCTGGCCAACAAGAACGTCCACCGCACGGACCGCGATTTCGCCGTGGCGTGGGCGAAAACATACGGCATGGGACGGGTGTTCTACTCCACGCTCGGGCATCCGGTGGAGAATTGGGACCGCCCCGATGTGCAGAAGATGTACGTCGAGGCGATCAAGTGGGCCATGAAGCTGGAAGACGCCGACGTGACGCCGCGGCCGTTGGGGCGGCAGCCGTGACGCGCCGGACGTTCGCCGGTGTGGCCGTTGCGGGAGTGCGCTTGCGCGCCGCCGGCACGCTGAAGATCGGGATCGGGACATACAGCTATCACAGTCTCTCGATGGAAGCGACGATCGTCGAGTTGCAGGCGCTCGGCATCCAGGAGATTGAAATGTCGCGCGGCGAGTTCATGCTGCTGTCGCATCCGGGCGAGGAACGCTTCCGCCGCGCGCGAATACTGTTTGAAAAGGCGCGGATACGTTGCGTGTCCTATTACGCAGCGACCATCCACGACGAGCCGGAACTGGATTTGGCGATCCGTTTCGCGAAGCTGCTGGGTGCCGGAAACATCACCGGCGATGCCACCGGTGGCGCGCTGCTGAAGCGCATCGACGAACGCTGCACGCAGGCCGGGCTGACCTTCGGCATCCACAACCATTTTTTCAAGACGAAGTTCGCGTACGAAAGCCCGGAAGACGTGCTGCGGGCGCTGACCGGGCTGTCGAAGACCGTCGGCGCGACGGCGGATGTGGGCCAGTTCGCCTCTTGCGGATACGACACGGTGGACGCGGTGCGGAAGCTCGGGCCGTATTTGAAGCTGGTGCATCTGAAAGATATCGCCGCGGCCGGCGCCGAAGACAACGTGCTGCTCGGGCGGGGGATCGCTAAGATCCCCGAAGTCATCCGGGAACTGCACAAACTCGACTTCCGCGGACTGATGGCGATTGAGTACGAAAAGGAAGGTCCGGTAGAAGAAGACCTGCGAAAGGAGGTTGCCTATGCGCGGAAGTTGGCGTGAAGTGGGGCAGACCTCCAGGTCTGCGCGGGTCCTCCAGGACCCGCTCGGGCCGGCGTGGACGCCGGCCGCGGGACTGGAGTCCCGCCCCACAGTTTTGTTGCTGACTATTGCGCTTCTGGCATGCGGATTGCGCGCCGGCACCCACCCCATACTTCCCATCGGTTCCCCCGCGCCCGACTTTGCGCTCCCCGGGGTCGACGGCCGGCTACACCGCCTGGCCGACTACGCGGCCAGTCCGGTCCTGGCGATCGTCTTCACCTGCAACCACTGCCCCATCGCGCAACTGTACGAGCAGCGCATTCAGCGCCTCTACGACGATTATCGCGAGAAGGGCGTGGCCGTGGTCGCCATCCAGCCGAACGCGCCGGAAGCTCTGCGAATTGACGAACTGGATTCCTCGGATATGAGCGACACCCTCGCGGAAATGAAGATCCGCACCGCGTACAAGCATCTGACGTACCCATATCTTTACGACGGCGAGACGCAGGCAGTCGCGCGGGCGTATGGTCCGCAGGCCACGCCGCATGTGTTCGTATTCGACCGCGACCGGCGCTTGCGTTATGAAGGCCGCGTGGATAGCAGCTACCGCCTGGAATTGGTGAAGACGCAGGACGCGCGCAATGCCATCGATGCGCTGCTGGCGGGCAAGCCGGTCGAGGTCGCCCACACGGGCGTCTTCGGTTGCTCGACCAAGTGGAAAGAGAAAGAGGCCGAGAAGTTGGAGGCGCTCCGCAAGCTGGAAGAAAAACCCGTGAGTCTGGAGTTGGCCTCGGCCGGCGACTTGCGGAATCTTCGCGCAAACCCGGCGAAGAAGCTGACGCTGGTGAGCCTCTGGAGCACCCGTTGCGATGTGTGCGCCAAGCAGTTCGCCGGCCTCCAGGATACTTACCGGATGTACAGTGTGCGCGGCCTCGATCTGGTCACCGTGGCAACGGATTCTCCCGACGCGCGCGCCGCCGTTAAGCAAATGCTCGAAAGGCAGCACGCCACCAGCCGGAACCTGCTGTGCGCACCCGCGGGCGCCTTCGATTCGGAATGGGACTCATCCGTGCCGTACACTGCCTTGATTACTCCCGATGGAAAAATAGTTTACCGGAAGCTCGGCGCGGTGGATCTATTGGATCTGCGGCGCACGATCCTGGCGAACTTCGATTGGGAATACGAAGGCTTCAGTCAATATTGGGCGCGGTGACGGTCCAGCCGCCATGCGATAGACGAGCAAGATGTGGGGCGGCCCTTGTGGTGGCATAGGCTTCAGCCTGTGGAGATTGGCCATTTCACTGGATCGGCACTCGTGGCGCAGGCACTCGTGCCTGTCTCCATGGGCCGCGGCGGCCCACCAAATGCGCATGAAAGCCGAGTTGTGGGGCAGGCTCGCAGCCGGCTCGCAGCCTGCGGCGGCCTCGCAGGCCGCCCGGCCGTATTCTCAGTCGCCTAACGGAGGCTTTCGATGCTGCCGCGCTGACACTCTTGTCAGCGTGCGCCACGAGGGCCGATCGGCAGCCTGCTGCGGGCAGAAGCCATCGCCAGAGCCGGAGTCAGAAGTCGGAAGTCAGAGCGGCGCTGGCGGCTTCCGGCCTCTGGCTTCCGTCTTCCGCCTCCCGGCTTGGCACCACTACGATTCCGGAATCGGTCACGGTGTAGCCGCGGGCGCGGTCGTCCTCTTCGTCATAACCGATCACGCTCGATTCCGGAATCTCGACGCCCGTGTCGATGATGGCGCGCCGGATCCGGCTGTTGCGCCCGATCTTGACGTTGGGCATCAGAATCGAATATTCGACTTCGCAATAACTGTTGACGCGCACGCCGGTGGAGAGCACGCTACGGACCACGCGGCCGCCGGAGACGATGCAGCCGGCGGCGACGATGGAATCCACGGCCACGCCCATACGGCGGCCTTCCTGCGCGAAAACGAACTTGGCGGGCGGCGCCTGCACCATGCGCGTGCGGATGGGCCAGTTGTGGTCGTATAAATTGAACTCGGGCGACACAGCGACCAAATCCATGTTGGCGTCGTAAAACGCATCGATGGTGCCGACATCCCGCCAGTAGCGCGCCTGCTTGTCGTTGATGTCCCGGAAGTCATAAGCAATCACGCGGGTCCGGTCGAGCGCGCCGGGAATCACGTCCTTGCCGAAATCGTGCGCGGAGGCCGAATTCTGCGCGTCTTCCTGCAACAGGCGCAACAGAACATCGGTATTGAAAACGTAGATTCCCATGGAAGCGCTGACCATCTCCGGATTGAAAACCGAACGCATCGCGTCCCCCTGTTTAGGCTTTTCCTCGAAGCCCACGATGCGGTGGTCTCGCTCGATCTCGGCGACGCCGAAATGTTCGGCTTCCGTCGGCGAAACCTGGAGCGTGGCGATGGTGATGTCGGCGTGGTGCAGGTGGTGCCAGTCCACCATCTCGCGATAGTTCATCTTGTAGATGTGGTCGGAGCCCAGGATTAGCGTCAGGTCAGGCTGTTCCGCGGCGATGCTTTGGCTGTTCTGGAAGACCGCGTCCGCCGTGCCCAGGTACCAATCGGCGCGCAGGCGCTTCATGGGGGGAATGGTCTCGATGAACTCGCCGAGCTCGGGCGACAGGATGTTCCAGCCGTCGCGGATATGCCGGATCAGGTCCAGGGATTTGTACTGTGTTAGGATGAAAATTCGTCGAAGGTCCGAATTAATACAGTTCGACAACGTAAAGTCGATGATTCGGTAAACGCCGCCGAAGCACACAGCGGGCTTCGCGGTATCCTGGGTGAGGGGCGATAATCGCTCACCGGCGCCGCCTGCCAACAAAATTGCTAAAACGTTCTCCATAACAGTTAAACTATTGAAAAAAAGATGGTTGCACGCGAGGTTGTCCGGTTGGCACAGCCTTCCTCGTCAATTTGGGCTTGACTTTCTCAGTCAACCACCTTAATGATATCAGTACCTTCTCTGCGAAAGGCGGGAAATCTTGGTCGGGTTTGGAGGTGTAGTTCTAATTGGCGGAAGTAAAGTTACAGGATGGTGAAACGCTCGAAAACGCTCTTCGGCGGTTCAAGCGAAAGGTCCAGCAAGAGGACATCATCAAGGAGGTCAAGCGACACTCCTTCTACTTGAAGCCGGGAGAGAAAAAGCGGGTGAAGCAGGCGTTGGCCCGCAAACGGAACCGGAAAAAGTCACGCCGGGAAGTCGAATAACACGGACGGACAGGTTTCCACCTGTCCGTTCCACAACCCGTTCGAGGAAACCAGGTTGGGGTTATGGCGGAGTTCCAGGATCGGATTCTCAAGTGCTCAGAGTGCGGAGCTGAATTTGTTTTCACAGCGGGAGAACAACACTTCTTCCACGACAAGAATTTCAAGAACGAGCCCAAGCGCTGCAAAGCGTGCAAGAGCAAGCGGCAGGCGGGGCCCGCAGGCGCCGGCAAGGCGGAAACCATGACGGTCTGTTCGCAGTGCGGCCGCGAAACCACGGTGCCGTTCAAACCCACACAGGGGCGTCCGGTATTCTGCCGGGAATGCTTTCTGGGCCGCAAGACGCAGGCGGCCAGCGGATGACTGCTGTGGGGCGGTCCCCTCACAGTCCAGGAGATTCGGCATTCACCCGATGTCGCCTTCGTGGCGCAGGCCTGTGGCCTGCCGGCGGCCTCTCAGGCCGCCAGCGCGCCAGTGCTGCGTAGGCCAAACCACGTCCATTCGCCCGCCACCCCGGCCGTTCCATTGCCCAAACCGACGAAATCTCTAAAAGGCATCGCCGCCAAACGCGGCACCGCCATGTTGGCGTTGACGGGAGCGTCCTTCTGGCAGGAAGAGAGCTACGATCGTCCGGTGCGGAATACGCAGGAGTTTGGGAATTATCGCGGGGCGGCCGGGGGCGCGCCCGAGGACCAGGAGGTCCGCCCCACAATTCACCGGTTATCCAAATGAGTGCGCCGATCCAAGCGGGCCGTGCCGACGCGCTTCACCTCACAATTAAAGTGGTTGTTTATGTTTCCCTCTATTTCGCCGCGGCCTTCGTGCTCGGCCCGCTGCTGTATTGGCTCGGCGGATACATGGTGGGCATCACCACCGCGGGCTTGCTGGCCGCCGTGTTCAGCAATAGTCTGTGCCTGCGGATTTACGCGCAGCGGGGCATCGCCGCCATCGGACTGCAGGGCGATAAAGCCGCTCTGGTGAACTTGGGATTCGGCTGCCTCGGCGGAATGGGAGCGGCCGCGTTGGTGCTAGCCGGCGTTCTGCTCTTCCACGCGGCGCGCCTCGAGAGAGATCCCGGCGGCCCAGCCAGCCTGTCTTCATTGTTTTTTGTTTCCGTACTGCTGCTGTTCGGGTCGGCGGGCGAGGAATTGCTGTTCCGTGGATTCGGCTTTCAGGTCTTGCTGCGCGCGTTGGGCGGCTGGGCCACGGTCCTGCCGGTGGGCGCGATCTTCGCCGCGCTGCATGCGGGCAATCCCCACGCTACCTGGCTGGGCTTGGCGAATACGGCGGGATTCGGCGTACTGTTCGGCTACGCCTTCCTGCGCAGCCATGACCTGTGGCTGCCCATCGGCTTGCATTTCGGGTGGAACTTTACACTTCCGCTTTTCGGCGTCAACGTCAGCGGGCTTACAATAAGATTGACGGGATTCAGCATGCGATGGTCCGCCGGTACGCTTTGGAGCGGCGGCGAGTATGGTCCGGAAGGCAGTATTCTGACCTCGGCCGTACTGTTTCTGCTGTTGGCGTATCTATGGAAAGCCCCATTGCGGCGGCAATCGTCCGCCCTGCTGGACCCGCCCGCCGGTGATGTGACATGCGTGCCTGGACCGCCGTTATCGCCATCTTCGTGACGCCGCTGCTGCCTGCGGCGGACAAACTCACCGAGCAGGATCGCATCGAATTGATGCGCGGCCTGGTGGCGGAATATGCAACTGTGAAGCAGTTGCTGCCGCGCGCCAAGAAGGCTCTGCCCTTCGAAGCCACGGGATCGTTCGACAAGAAGGCGTGGCAAGCGGCCTCCCGGGAATACGGTCCGGCGGGACGCGTCGGAGACCTGGTGCAGATCACCAAGGTGTTCATCGACTCCGACAAATTGGTGCTGCAGATCAACGGCGGGTTCAATGGGGGGCGCAAGTGGTACGACAGCGCACAGATCGGCGGCGGCATGGGCGGAGGCGGCAATATGACTCCTCTGGGCAAGGGCGATTCCAACGCGCCGGGCGGCACCACTCTCGAAATTCTCTTCCATAAACCGCTGGAGCCGATGAAGGCCGCCGAGGTGAAAAAGATGCTGGCGCCGGTGCTGGACTTTGAAAAGCGCAGCGCCACCACCCTGTATGCGGAGGTGCTGCCGCCGGAAGTGCAGACGGCCATCCACGACAAAAAGGTGATCGAGGGCATGGATCGCGACCAGGTGCTGCTGGCGATGGGGCGTCCCAATCACAAATCCCGCGAGGTGAAGGACGGCGTCGAGCTGGAAGATTGGGTTTTCGGCCAACCGCCCGGCAAGATCGTGTTTGTGACGTTTAACGGCAGCAAAGTGATCAAGGTGAAGGAAGAGTACGCGGGGCTGGGCTCGGAAGTGAAGTAGCTTTCAGGTATCGGCTATCAGCTTTCAGCTATCAGCTTTCGGATACGCTGGGCGATCTATCGCTGGGCTTGTTGCGCGAGGCGTAGTGTCTCAGTTTGAATTTCTGAGCGCCAATTCCGTCGGGCAAGTCGCGCGATTAAGCAGGAACGTACGTCAACCGAATCACGTCATCGGCGATTAAATCGCTGGCGACCAGGTGGAGCGGCGGCCGGGGGCCGGCGAAGAATGGCGTGCCACCACCAAGCACGACGGGGCGGAGGTAGAGTTGATACTCATCGATAAGACCGGCATCGGTCAGGCTTTGCGCCAGGACTGGTCCGCCAACTTGAATCTCGCCAGCCAGTTCAGCCTTCAGCCCGCGTATCACCTTCTCGAAGTCATCCGCGACAAGGGTGGCGTTGGGACCAACTGACTTGAGGGAACGCGACACGACCCACTTCGGCTGGCTCCGCCACGCCACCGCGAAGTCGCGATCCTCCGCGTCCCAATCAGGAAGATCTTCGTCCCAATAACGCATGATCTCGTACATGTGGCGACCGTAGACGACTCCCGTCAGGCCACGCACCAGCTCGATGAAGTGACGGAAGGCCGCGGGCGGAGGCGGCCCAAGCTTCATGTGGTCGACGTAGCCATCGAGGGACTGGCTCAATCCGTAGACAAGTTTTGCCATGCTGCAAATCTCCCTCCCACGTTCTTCAGAATAGCTTGAGCCGACTGTCGCGCGGAGGTGAGGTTGAACACTATCTGCGCGCCGCATTGTCGGTGTGGCCAATAACCCGAGGTCCGCCCCGCTTCCCCAATCCCGAGATTGAACCTGAGACACTACCGGCCCTGGATCAGAATCTGCGGGTGGAACGATTTTCAAAATCACCCCAAAAGGCACGCTGACGACGATATGCAGCTTTTGCTCCCAAACCTTCCCGGCATGCACGGGACGGCCAGGGTCCCGAGGAGGGACTCGTCCAGGTAACGTGGGTTTGGCCGGCAAGATTCCGCGGACCGATCTGACCGGAGTGGCCAGCCTCGTCGGGATAACGACGAATGATTCGCGCCAATTCTGGCGACTGGGCATGAATTGTATTTAAAGTCACCGATATAGCTCGCTCGCGACACTATACTGTTCTTACGGGACAAAGTGGATTGAATGGGAACGGCCAACCTTCTGCCAGAACCTGCCCAGTTTTAGACTTATGCGTCTATGAATTATTTGATTTCGGGCGCGATATTGATCTTGTCGGCAGCGAGTTGCGGACCGTTGGGCGCCATCCCGCCTGGAACAATACCGTGGGATGGCGCCCACGGCCTCGGGGCCGAGTACGTCGTGGAGACATGGGGAACCGCCAAAGGCCTGCCACAGGGTTCGGTGCTGGCGCTGACGCAAACGCACGATCGGTATCTTTGGCTGGCAACGTTCGGCGGACTGGTCCGATTCGACGGGCTATCGTTTACCACTCTGGACGCCAGCACGAAGCCCGGAATCGGGAGCAACCGCATTATTGGTCTTTGCGAAGACAGTCAAGGCGCCCTTTGGATCGGCACTCAGGAAAGCGGCCTCATCCGTTACTACAAAGGTGAAACAAGGGCATATACCACTCGCGATGGACTTCCCAGCGACTACATTCGAGCGGTCAACCTGGATGAGGCGGGAAATCTCTGGGCGGCTACTTGGAAGGGCCTGGCCACTTTTCAAGCAGGCCATTTCAAGGCTTACGTTCCGAGCCGCGAGCTGAGCGGCCAAGACATGCTCTCGCTCGCCCGCGGCCGTGACAGCTTGTGGATTGGGACCAATGGCGGAATCGCACGGTTGCAGCGTGGCCGGGTTAGCGAGTTCCGCCCGACACAAGCTGCCGTCACATCTCTGTACGCGGATCAATCGGGCACGCTGTGGGCGGGAACCAGTACCGGTTTGTGGCGTTTCTCCATAGCCACGCCGATCCCGGGAATGGCAATCCGGCAGTTGCGCGGAGAAATCCGCAGCATCTTCGAAGATTCCGGACACAGCCTGTGGGTCGGCGCCAAGGACGGCTTGTGGCGGCGGCGGCCCAACGCGACTTCCTGGATACGATACGGAACCGCCGACGGACTCACCGAGGATTATATCCGTTCCGTCACAGAAGATGCGGAAGGCAACCTGTGGATCGGAACGAACGCCCGCGGATTGAATTGTCTGAAGAAACGGCAAGTGAGAATGGTCGGAGTAGGTGGGCAGCTTCCGGCGGACAACGTGGTCCCCGTACTCGAAGACCTGAACGGCATCATGTGGTACGGACTCACCTGCGGAGGACTCGTTCGCTTCGATGGCCGGTCCTATCGAATCTATGGCACTGCGCAAGGCCTTCCCGACCTCTGCGTGTGGTCTCTGGCGGAAGACACGGATGGCTCCCTTTGGATCGGCACCCGAGGCGGACTGGCCCACCTGGCGCACGGCGCGATTCACAACTACACAAGTGCGCGCGACGGTCTCTCGGATAACTGGGTTACTTCGATTTATCGCGACCGCAAAGGTACGTTGTGGATCGGAACCGGCGACGGACTGAACGTCTTCGACGCTGGAAGGTTTCGCATCTACCGAAAGCGCGACGGCCTGGTGGAAGACGAGGTCCGCTTTCTGACCGAGGATAGTTCGGGAGCTCTCTGGATTGGCACCACGGGCGGAATCTCGCGGTTCGCGAGTGGAGTTTTCACCAACTATACGCGCGAATCCGGACTGCCGCACAACTTCGTCCGTGCCATCCACTTCGATTCCGATGGAGCCGCCTGGATAGGCACCTACGGAGGTGGGCTCGGACGTTTTAAAAACGGCCATTTCACAACCTTCAATTCCCACAACGGCCTGCCGGAGAACATCGTATCGTGCATTCTGGAGGACGCGGCCGGCGACTTGTGGCTTAGCGGCAATCGCGGCATTCACCGCGTCAGCCGGCGCGAACTGGATCGCGTTGCCGAGCATGGCGGCCAGATCGCGTCAGCCCGTTCATTCGGCGTGTCCGAAGGGATGCGGAACCGCGAAACGAATGGCGGCGCCAGTCCGGCCGGTTGGCAAACTCGCGGCGGTGCGTTGTGGTTCCCCACCCAAGAGGGTGTCGCCGTGCTGGCGCCAGGCGAACTGCGGACCAACCAGCCGCCCCCGCCCGTGGTGATCGAACAGATCCTGGTGGACCTTCAGCCCGTAGATCCCACCCGGGCGCTGGAACTGCCGCCCAGCGCGGCAGAGCTCGAGATTCGCTATACGGGCCTTAACTTCGCCGCGCCCGAGGCCGTGCGCTTCCGCTATCGCCTGGCTGATTTGCAGCGGGACTGGATCGAGGCCGGCACGCGCCGGTCCGCGTTTTATAGTCATCTGCCCCCTGGTAAATTCGAATTCCGGCTGACTGCGGCAAATGGCGATGGCGTCTGGAACGCGGCGGAAACCCGCCTGGCAGTGATCGTCAAGCCGGCGTTTTGGGTGACCTGGTGGTTTCGTTCCATCGTGGCCCTTGCGCTTGCCATGTCCATAGCCGGACTGTATCGAAGACGAGTCCAGGCGTACCGGCAGGCCGCTTTGGAACAGTGGAAATTCTCCCGCCGGCTAATTGAATCGCAAGAAACCGAGCGCCAGCGGATTGCCGCCGAACTGCACGATTCGTTGGGCCAGACCTTGGCGATTATCAAGAACCGGGCCCTCGTCAGCCTCACCGGACAGCGCGATGCGGTAAGGGCTTTTGAACAAATGGAGGAAATCGTAAACGCCGCGGATGAAGCGTTGACCGAGGTACGCGATATCGCCTACGATCTTCGTCCGTACCACCTGGATCGGTTGGGGCTCTCCAAGGCCATTGAGGCGATGATTGCGAATGCGGCGCGAGCTGCCACGATCCGGTTCACGGTTCGCATCGAGGACATCGATGGCGTGCTATCGCGCGACAATGAGATTTATCTTTACCGCATCGTGCAGGAAGCCGTGAACAACATCCTGAAACACTCCGGTGCGACCGAGGCGCATGCGAAGTCGGTGCGGCGCCCGGACGGCTTGTCGATGCTGGTCACGGACAACGGCAGCGGATTCCACCTGGCTGCGCAGGCAGAGCAGGCCGGTTTGGGACTTAGGGGCATGACCGAAAGGGCCAAGCTGCTGGGAGCCCATCTGACGATCCATTCGACGCCAGGGGAAGGCACCGCAATCAGCGTGACGGTAGCCGGGAGCGCCGGGAAATGACGGACGGCATCGGTGTCGTCAGCATCGTCATAGTGGACGATCACCCGGTGGTACGGCAGGGCTTGCGCACTATCATTGAAAAACAGTCCAGCTTCAAAGTGGTGGCGGAGGCCGGAGACGGCCGGGCCGCCCTGAAACAGATCCATGCCCTCAGGCCGAAGGTTGTAGTCTTGGATATCAGCATGCCCGGCCTGGATGGCTTAAGGCTTGCGGAGCAACTGCATCGGGAGTTGCCGGACCTCCTCATCGTTTTCCTCACCATTCACCGGGAACCTGAGTTTTTCGAGAAGGCTCTGGCGGTCGGAGCAAATGGCTACGTTCTTAAAGACACCGCCTTGGTCGAAATCGCTCAATGCATCGACGAAGTGGTGCGTGGGCGCTATTATGCCAGCGCGAGCCTGGCCGGATATCTGATGCAGCAGAAACGCGCCAGGAGTACGCCGGCAGGCGGCGCGGCCGGAATTTCCCAACTCACACCCACTGAGCGCCAGGTGCTCCTCCTATTAGCCGAATACAAAACCAGTAGCGAAATTGCCGGAATCCTGCATGTCAGTCCGCGCACGGTGGATACCCACCGCGCGAATATCTGCAACAAGCTCGAACTGCGCGGCCGGCACGCGTTGATGAAACTCGCCATCGCGCACTATGCCGACCTCCGCTGAAGCTCTACACGAATCCACGTAGTTAGTACCGAACTTCGCGTACGCAAAATACGCGGTTTTAGCGATAGTCTTCTCCCGCCGTACCAGATATGCTCTTTCTGAAAGGACGCGAGGGGGGAAGAAAAACGGCCTGCCTTAGCGCAAAAAAAACAAATATGCCAAACAACGGTTCTTGGAATTTAAGCGGATTCCCATGGAACACTGGTGCGAACGCAGCGTACTTCGATGGACGCGTCTTCTTTACCTTGGGGAACCGAAAAACCGGCTTCGCCGCCGGAAGCGCAACTTCAGATCTGGTCTTGAAAACCTTAGTACCGCTTCAGGCGCCGGCGCCTTATGTCGCGATGAATCCCGCGCCTCTGTTGGTATCCATACCGCCAGGCCTTGCGGCAAGTCCGGACCTGCTAGCCTTCCTGCCGGCGGGTGACGGCCAGACCCTGCAGGCCATCTATTATTTCTCGGTCCTGACTTCCGCCATGAAACCTCTCGGGGGGGCGGCGTCCGCGCTGGCGTTGGCCGGCTACAACCTGGTTTGGGTGTCGGCCTTCGATTATGGCATTGCGGTCGGAGCGCTCACCAGCGGCGGTAGCGCTGTCCCGGCGGCGCGGTTTTTCTTTCTGCCGTGGGGTCAACTCGATTCTGCCGCGGCCATCACGCAGATCGATGTTCCGCTCCCCATCGGCTCAC
Organism: Bryobacteraceae bacterium; assembly: GCA_050008575.1. Lineage (GTDB taxonomy): Bacteria > Acidobacteriota > Terriglobia > Bryobacterales > Bryobacteraceae > Bog-159. The sequence goes on along the minus strand of JBEKMJ010000006.1, from coordinate 53,418 downwards.
TGTCGCCGGATAACGCCGCGCTCGCGGATCTCTCGTTTGAGTTCGTAACAGCGTTGAGCCCGCAGGCGGCGCCCGACCAACCAACTCCCCTTTCTCTGGTGTGTTTGTTTGAACTCACTGACGGCGGCGGCATCTCGATCAACCCGATCGTCGGAGAGATTCCGGTCCGGATGATCGACGGGCGTCCGTCGCTCGACGTCAAAGGGGCGGTCTGGCCGGGTCCCCTGGCGAACGCGTCCGGGGCTCCTTTGTTTAGCCTGAAGCTGAGCAAGGCGCCGGATGGCCGTCTATTCGCGTCTGCCGCGCAAGCCCAGCACACTACCAATCCCGGCATCGTGACGTACACGCCGCGCCTTTGGGCACGCACGGCGGCGGCCGTTTGGACCGAGCTCGCGGCTCCCGTGCCGGACGGTATCGTGGCTATAACCTACCTCCCCGGAGCCGTTCAAGAAAGTCGGAGCCCGGTGAACCCGTCTCTGCGCAACGCGACACAACCGGTCGACCGGGTTTATCTGCGCCTGGCGACCGCGGGCCACGACCCTTCGACCACCCTCGGCTACGCTACCCAGCCGTATGGTGTCATGCGCCGCACAGGTCTGGGCCAAGTGACTCCCGCAAGGAAACTGTTGGTTGGAATCGTCGAGGGCCCGCCGCCCATTCCGATCGAAAACATCAACCTGAACGCCAAGTACGATCCGCGTAACCCGGCCGCCGCCAATCAGGGAACCACCTCAATTACGTTTGCCCTGGAGAAAACCAGCATGGTGAGCGTGGACGTGAGCGCGGCCCTCGTGGCCAAAGTGGAGGCGCAAGGCGAGTCAGTGGCTGGCTCGTTTGAGTTCAGCGCGGGTTACGGCTACGTCAGCGAGACAAGCACAACCGTGACCACGACCACTACCTATCAACAAACGCTTTCCCTGGAGGAGGCGGTGGTCAAGGGCCAAACGGTGCTGGCGCCGCAAGCCGACGGAGCCGCGTTCTTTTTCGGTGCGGATGCCACTGGGTTTGTGTACGACTTCGTGGACGCCAATTCGCAGCCCGTTCCCAATTCCGTGCAGTACATCCAGATCACTCCGCTTAACCCGGCCGTCTCGGTAATGCCCTACGTCATGAATCCGCACGCGGAGCCATATCCGGGCGACCTGCTGAGCTATGTACTGACCGCGGACGAGCAGGAAGCGCTCGCACAGAACGCCGTGATCTCGTTCGATACAGCGACGGGATCCAAACCTTACATCACGAACTCCTGGTCGGCCGGTGGAGGAAAGGTCGGGGAAACGTACAACTCGTACACCGTCGAACGCTTCACACATTCGTTGATGGTGGACGTCAAAGCCATGGCCGGACCTGCTTTCGATGGCGCTTGTCTGGGTAAGGGTAAGGCTCTATTCGGCGTTCAGTTGAAGCTGAAAGTCTCCTGGAGCGGGGCGGTGGGAGACCGGCAAGGGGTCTTTACGGATGTGGGCACGCTCGGCAACGTACACGCCCCGGCTAGCTACGTAGACTATTCGTATAATACCTACCAGCTTCGGGAGAACCCGCAATGGGCGGCGGACCTGCAGAACGAGCTGATTGTGCGCGATGCGAACAACCACGTGGTTTGGCCCACGGATCCCAACGAGTTGAGGGCGAACCAGGAGGTGCTCGACACGATCGGAGGCGGCTCCAGCCCTTGGAAGATCTGCTATGCACTGGGATCTTATCACTTCAATCAGCCGGTGGAGCTTGTTCTGGGCACTTTACCGCGCGAGCTAGCCGACGCCATCCGGAGAACGAACGCAAGAAGCACGGGCGCCCTTCATTTCGCCTTAGAGGCGGTCAAGAACCCGGACAGCGCCCAGCGCCTGGTTCAAGCCGTGGTGGAGGCGCCACACGTTGACAAACCCGCGTACCTTGCTTTCATCCGTATGCTTCAGGCTGCGCCGGCGAGCGCTGAGGAACTGCGGTCCGCACTGGGCGAAGCGCAACGCGCCCACGTGCCGGAAGCCGCCGCCCACCTGAGACGCGCGCGTGCCAGCCAACGGGTACTAGCGGCAGTATCCTGAGCCGGAAACGCCCGACGCAAGCGGCCGCGCAACGCAGCGCAGCGATGCGGCCAAGCGGCCGCTTGCTCAGGGCGCCGGCGAAACCCGTTATGACTATCCTGATCGTGGAAGACCACGAGCCGATGCGACGGATGATTGGAAACCTGGTAGCTGGCTACGCGGAAGAGATTCGCGAATGCGCCGACGCCGGCAGCGCCATTGCCGCGTACCGGGACCGTCCCGCGGATTATGTGCTTATGGATCTCCAGCTTCCCGGGATGGACGGCATAGCCGCCACGCGTGCGATCCTGGCGGCGGATCCGCAGGCACACGTCGTGATTGTTACTGCCTTCGACAATGTACATCTGCGCCAACTTGCGGCGGCTGCCGGGTGCTGCGCTTACATACTGAAAAGCAACCTCCTGCCGCTCTTCGATTTGCTGCTGCGGGGACGAGCGCTGCGCGCCGGGCAACCCGGCTAAACCGGTAGTCGTTGCGCCCCAGCTCCACCGGTCCGCTCCCCTATAATTAATCGTGAACCGCTTCCGCCTCCTTCTCGCCCTCGCAATGGCCTCCGCCGCTTTCGCACAAACGCCACACGAGGGAAACAGCCCCTTCCCGGTGTATCGCATCATGGACAACCTCTACTACGTCGGGACGGAGGACATAGCCGTACCTCACGTCGAGAATTGGAGAATTCCGTGCGCGAAGAACGGCATGGAGGGCGAATGGAGCGGCAACTACGCCAGAGCCGAAGATGGTCGTCTCCAAAAAGGATGCGCTTCGACATGCGACTGCTTTCCGCGCCCCGCTGTCCCGGTCAGTTGTTGCCAACCAGCCAGCTTGCCACCGAGGCCGACCTGAGTGAGACACACCACTTTGGCTTCGTCTAATCCGCCATTGACCAAGGCGTCGGCCACGTGAACCGCAACCGCGGGGTTCGACACGCACGCTGGATCGGTTGGAAATTCATGGTGCCGAAGAACGACTTCAGCGACGGGATCGGGGAGCGCCCAAGACCACAACAGGTATGTGCCGACTTCCGCGTGCGTGGTTCCAAAGGCTTGCACTTCCGCCACGCTATCGGGAATGCGCTCTTCGCTGGCATGACGTAGCGCTTCGTCGTACTTCTCCGGGTAATTGCACGCCAGCAGCAGCTTGCCGACGTCGTGCAGCAACCCGCCCACGAAAGCATAATCCACCGCCGCCGCTGAGAGGTCCAGCGACTGCGCAATGCGCCGCGCCAGGCCGCCGACTGCCAGGCTGTGATCCTGCAGCCGCTGAATGGAAAAACGGCGCACGCTCGGCTGGTGGAATGCGCTAAATGTCGAGGCCACCAGCACGAGCTGCCGCACGATCTCCGCACCCAGGTAGATCACCGCCTGGGTTGGATTGGCGATCTGCCGCTTAATTCCGAAACACGCCGAATTCACCAACTGCAGAACTTTGGCAGTCATGATCATATCCTGGCCGATAACCTCTGCAATCTCCTTGGGCGATACGTCGGGAGACCCGAATACCTCCATCAACCGCAGATACACCGATGGTACTGAGGGTAAGGTCCGTAGACCCGAGACCAGTTGCCTCATCGCCGGAGCATCGAGCACAGTCCTCAGACTGAAGGCACGCTCGATCGCAGCTCGGAGTGTCGCGGCATCACATGGCTTCACCAGAAAATAATGGGCCAGACTGGCCGAACGCGCGGCGATCTCCTGATCTGCGTTGTCGGACAGGACCATCCGTACGACCCGGGGATGCAGGTTCACCACCCTCGCCAGCAATTCGAGTCCGCTCATCCCGGGCATCCGCAAGTCCGTGACCAGGACATCGCAGTCGGATTGGTCCAGCAGATCCAATGCTTGGCGGCCACTGGTGGCGAAAGCCATCTGCCACTCATGCCGCAGCGGATAGAACACGAGTTTCAGACTGTCAAGGACCGTTTGTTCGTCATCCACGAAGACTACACGCTTCATCGGCCCTCGCTTCCGCCCAACGGCAGTCGATCATAACCTCGGATTTGCCGTTCGTCCGAAGACGCTCCCACTAGTTCGTCAGTATATTGGAAAACTGTAGTTCTACACCAGTTGTCAAAAGGCAATTTGCCCGCCTGGTTGAAGATCTACGCCAACCGAGGCACTCGGAGATCCTGGTTTTCATGGTTCTGCTGGGGCTTGTCCCGGCTTCCATTGCACAACCACGGTGAGGGCGGGCTTGCATGTCCAACCACTTGGATTCTCGCACCAAGTCACCAACGGCGATCCCCGAATCGGCGCTTGGAAAGAGAAAAATTCCAGCCGTCCGATCCTGGAAGAACGTTACCAGGTATTCCGGCGAGTGGTAGGTGATGACTCCCTTCAAATGGATGGGATACGGCTGGCTGGCCTGGGTCGCCGTAAGGGACCGTACTTCAGCCACCTGTGTAAGGACCCTCGTGTGGCCCTCCTGGCGAGGCTGCGCCTGGCCTCTGGCCGCAAGCGCGAGCGGTATCAACATCGGCGTGCCGATGATTTGGCAAGCGTGTGCGTTTACCATGGTAAGCGTCTTCTTTGCAGAAGCTACTCCGCCTCGGGATTGTGCGTCAGTATGTTTTCTGGCACCCTCCAGCGGCTAAGCGCACAAGAAATAGCACTGCCAGCACCCCCAACTGGTAGTGCGGTCCTATGACATCACTACCCCCGAGCTGGCATCGCTGAGTGGAATGCGCCATGCTTGTATAGTATAGATTCAACGGGCAAACAGATGAGAAAAGCCTTTTTTCATAACAAAAGAGAGCGCCGGGAGGTCATCCTTCGCCGCGACCCGCCAGCGGGCGGATGGGCGACGCGATTCGGCAGCGGGACGATGTCCAAGACCGGAGCCTTCCTGTTTGTGCGGCGTTCGTGGGCAAAAGGTATAATCGGGATGCCAATCGAAGGGCGGCATCGAATGAACCGTGCGGAATTCTTGGAGATGCATGCAGACTGCGTAACTGCTATGCAAACCTACTTTGTTCAGGTTGAGAAGACATCCACAATGTTGGCGGAATGCACTGCGGAACCACTGACCTTCAGAGAGCGCTTCGCGCTGCTGTCTCAGGGGATTGTCGAGAATGACGCCCACCGGGCCTACTTGGGCACCAGGCGCCTGCTCCTGGGCGCAGCGCAACTGGGCTACGGCTCTGCGAACTGAATCGCAAGCGCCGCTCGGACCGGCGCAGCCCGCAGCGCGGCATGGGCGGCACTTTGGCGCGGCGCGATGACCGGCGGCGATGGCCATCGGGCCGACGCCGGCCGCGGTGCCTCGTATCTCCTCCCTAGGGACTAATCTCTTGCCGCCCGCAGAATTGCTGCCACGCTGCGGTCCACGTCTTCATCCCGCGTCGCCCATGAAGATACACTGATGCGCATCGCCGTACGGCCTTGCCACTCCGTGGGGCCGCACCAACAGGTGCCGTCTTGCTGCACTCGCTCGATCACCAGCCGGGTTCGGGCGGCGTCGCCGAAAGAGACCAAAACTTGGTTGAGCACCACTTCATTCAGAATTTCTCCGCCAACGCCCTGCAACTCGACTGCGAAACGGTGCGCTAGGCGACAGTTCCGCTCGATCAGATCGCTTAGCCCGTTCCGGCCTAAAGAGCACAACGCCGCCCAGATCTCGACGCCGCGTGCCCGCCGGGAAAGCTCCGGAGTGTATTGCGAAGGCTCGCGATGCCCGCCCTGCGGCAGATACGCCGCGGTCAGCGACATGGCCCGCTTCAGCGCCACAGAGTCGCGGACAAATGCTAGGCCGCTGTCGTAAGGTACATTTAGCCACTTGTGCGCGTCGGTTGCCCATGAGTCAGCGCCCGCTACGCCCTCCACGAGGTGTGCATATCGGCGACTCGCCGCTGCCCAAAGGCCGAAGGCGCCGTCAACGTGCACCCATGCGCCGCCGGCGTGGGCGCGCGCACAGATTTCCGCGGCAGGGTCGAATGCGCCCGTATTCACGTTGCCGGCCTGCAGGCACACGATCGCCGGTCCGCCGAGCGGCGCCATCTCCTCGGCGCGCATCCGTCCCTGGCCGTCCACCGGCACCCGGACCACGCGCGAGCGCCCCAAGCCGAGCATCCCCAGCGCTTTGATGACCGATGGATGGGCCTCGCCTCCCACCACCACCGTCACCGGCGGCGCGCCGAACAGCCCGTCGGACTCCACGTCCCATCCGAAGCGCTGCAATACGGCGTGCCGGGCGGCTGCCAGCGCCGTGAAGTTCGCCACGGTCGCGCCGGTCACGAACGCCCCACCCGATTCGGCCGGCAACTGCAGCACGTCTAGCAGCCAGCGCAGCGAGACCTCCTCCAGCACGGTCCCGATGGGCGACGCGGCGAACAGTCCTGGGTTTTGGTCCCAAGCGCCGGCCAGCCAGTTCGCCGCTAGCGCCGCTGGCAGCGAGCCACCGATGACGAAGCCGAAGTATCGCCGTCCAGCCATCCCCATGGTCGCCGGCGAACCGATGCGATCAAGCGTCTCAAGAACGGCCGCCGCGTTCCGCGGGTCCTCCTGCAGCGGTTGGTCCAGTTCCACCAGCCGCGCCAGTGCCTCCGGGGTCGGTGCTACGCCACGTTCGTCCAAACTCTCCAGGTAGCGCGCGGCTATCTCCGCCGTCTGGTTCAACAGGTCTCGCATCCCTTCGATGCTATCAGCCCGCGGCCCGCGATGCGCTAGCTTCACTCGGCAAGGGCTCGCCCAACTTCGGCCGGCAGGTCGAGTGCTCCACGCATCTCCCACCATCGTTCCGGCGCGCACACTCCTCGCAGCGATGACCACGCCCGCCCTAGCGCGGCGGGCGGATGGCCGGCGAGACGCTGGCCGGCGCACGGGTTCATCCAGGTACCTCTCGAATGTTCAACCGCGATCCCACAGGTACGGCGGCGTGGGCGGCGCTATGCTGAGACAAGCACCACCCGAGCCAAATCCAATGCAGCGAAAGATTTTCTGGGTCACTTTCATCTTCCTTGGGCTAATCGCCGATTTCGCGTTGCCGATTTGGTGGGCGCTGGGCGCCACCATTCCAATATTCTGCATAAGCTGGTGGGTGGCCTATCGGAGCGAGTGGTTTTGATGGCCCGCGGGCTGGCGGCGGATGGCGCCGCCCCCTGCTAGGCAGACTACCGCCGCCCTCCGGCGTGGCCTCCAGCATGGAAACCGCCTCCGTGAAAACCTCCACCCACATAGCCGCCGCCACGATACACCCCACCGCCGCGATATACTCCGCCACCCCGATAACCATAGCCGCCGTAGCCCCAGCCTCCATAGCCGAAGCCAAGCCCTATCGTGGGGCCGACGTAGGGATAACTATAAGCGTAAGGGCCGTAAGCCTGGTACGGATAACGATAAGGGTAAGCATACGGGGTCGCGTACGGGTAAGTGTAAGCCGGCACTCCAACCCCGACTCCGATCCGTACGGCCGCATCGGCCTTCGGGCCGGTGAACGCCATCAGCCCTGCCAGCGCCAGAGTTGCAAGTCCAACCTTTTTCAACATCTCTCTACCTCCAGTTCATTGGACGCTACCCTGCCACGCCGGACTGCAAATGTTTGTAAACGTCGCTACTGTTGAAAACGCGAACCTTTAGATGAAAGAAGTATCGCGGATCTCTGCGAAGAACCATGCAGCGGAGACGGACAATAGGCTGCCAGGGTGCCGGAAACGGCCATCGAGATCCTCAAATCGAGGCCGTTGCCAGCATCCTTTCCGGCTATGCCGCCCAATCCCCAAAATACGGCGGCCCCGTTAACCACGGGGTGTTGTTAACCGCAGAATGTGAAAGTTCGATGCCACAAAGCGCGGGGAACAGCCGACCTGAATCACCCGGTCACGGATCACTTCACCCGAAGCCACCCCCAATTCATTTACATCCTGGAAATTCTTGTGTATAGTTGCTGGGATGATGTCACAGCCGACAGAGTTAGTTAACATCGACCGGTCTTATTTGCGTTTATCTGCGTTCATCTGCGGCCAAATGCCTTTCCTGCGGTCCAGCCCGAAAATCAAAACCCGATATTGGCCGCCGATGAACGCCGATAAAAAACAAACATCCAGGAATTATTGGTATAGTCGCTGGGACGATGTCAGAGGAGGCCATCCACGATGACGCCGGGCAATGCCGACCCCATTGAACATATTGTCGTACTGATGCTGGAAAACAACTCCTTCGACCGCATGCTGGGGACCATCCCGGGCGTAGAAGGAGTGGACCTATCCAACCCGCGCTCGAACCCCGATTTTCCCGTGCCCAATCCGGTCTTCGAGTCGGCCACCACCGAACGGAGCATGAATCCGGATCCCGAGCATGAGTTGGACGATGTGCTCCGGCAAATCGCCGGCCCATGCCAAGGTTTCGTCTCCGATTTCGCCCAACAGTATCCGCAGACACAGCCCCCGCAACGGGCCGGGATCATGGGCTATTATGCGCACGGATTCCTCGGCGTCCTGCATGCGTTGGCCGATTCGTTCGCGGTGTGCGACCATTGGTTTTCGTCGCTCCCCGGACCGACCTGGCCGAACCGGTTTTTTGTCCACAGCGGCACCTCCCTCGGCCACGTCAAAATGCCGAACGGCGTCTTCCATCCGAACCTGCATATCTACGACCAGCCGACCGTGTATGAGCGGCTCTCCGAGCGGAATATCGATTGGGGAATCTACTACGGCGATTTTCCGCAATCCATCGTCATGACCAGGCAGTGGCTTTACCCCGGCCGCTACCATCGCATGCAAGAGTTCCTGGAGGCGGCCAATGGACCGGCGGACAAGTTTCCGCACTACGCATTTATCGAGCCGACTTATTTCGGCGCGAGTCAGAACGACCAGCATCCGCCCTCGGATATTCTGGCCGGAGAAGCGCTCATTGCGAACGTCTATAACGCGATCTGGCAAAACGGCGAATTGTGGCAGAAGACTTTGCTGGTGCTGCTCTACGATGAGCATGGCGGATTCTACGACCACGTCGATCCGCCGCCGGCGATACCGCCGGACTCCAATACCCAGGAGTTCGCATTCAATCGGTACGGCCCGCGCGTCCCGGCCGTGCTGATCTCTCCATGGCTCGACCGCCAGGTCATCCACGACACCTTCGACCATACCAGCCTGCTCAAGTACGCGACCGACAAGTGGTCCCTCGGCCCGCTCGGCGCGCGGGTGGCGAGTGCGCGTAGCATCGGCCCATACCTGCTCGCACGGCAGTCGCCAAGGGGGGACACGCCGGGTCCGCTTCCGGCCCCCGAATTGACGCCTGGCGAGCCGGCGCCCGGGCTAAACGCCAACCAGAACGCGCTGGTGGCATTCAGCCGGTTCCTGGAGACCAAGATCGCCGATGCGGCCGGCCGCACGGAAGCCGCTTTCAAGGAAATAGGCCAGCGCCTGGTGGCGTCGATGGAGGATGGCGCGCACCACGCGGAAACCGCGATCGTGCGGCTGGAAGCTTTTCTGCATGGGAAGTAGCGGCCGCAGTCGAGCCCGATATTCAAAGCATAGTCGATCCACTGGGGCAGGCTCGCTTTGGCCGGCTGAAAGCCGGCTGCGGGCGAGCTTCGCTCGCCCCGGGAGTTTCTACATTTGCGGGAGCTGGAATTGGAGGGCGGGCTTTAGCCGGCGCGGGGCTTCAGCCCCGCTGGTAGCACAGGCTTCAGCCTGTGTGGGGCGAGCTTCGCTCGCCCAAGCGGGGCCTAATTAATTTGGCTCGCGGCGGCGCGTGGCGCCGCCCCACGAGGCCTATCAAATGGCCAAAGTCCAGGGGCGAGCTTCGCTTGCCTTACACAGGCTGAAGCCTACCGGCTGAAGCCTGTGCTACCCGGTACGCAGGCCGGATTCGCGCGACGCTTACGGCTTCAATTGAAATACCGTTCCAGCAAGCTCGCTGCCGCCCTGGCTGCTTGTGCCGTAAAGCACGCCGTCGCCGATTATAAGACTTCCGACGGGTACGCCTCCGTCATCGCCGCCGGTGAAATCGTGAAGGACTTGGTGAGTCCACGGTTTCCCAAGCACCGCGGGCGGTGTCAACGAGAATACGGTGCCCTCGCCCTCGGGACCGCCCGATTGAGTGACGCCGTAGAGTACGCCGTTGGCAGCGAGGGTGAGTCCCATGGGTATGCCAGGGATGCCAATCCCCTCATCGGGACCGAGGAAGTTATAGAGGATAGTCTCGCTCCAGAGACCTGAGGAGTCTCCGGCCGGCGGTGTCAGCGAGAACACCGTTCCGAAACTTGCAAAATTTCCCTCACTTTGTCCGCCCAGGGAGCAGGTGCCATAGAGCACGCCTCCGCCGATCGCTACACCGGCCTGCGGGCGCCCCCCATCGTGCGGAGGGCCTGTGAACCGGTAAAGTGTATTTTGTGCCCAAGAGCCTCCGGGTGAGGCGGGCGGAGTCAGCGAGAACACGGTTCCGCAGCCCGGGCCAAGACAACCCCGCCGGGTGCCGTGGATAAGGGTCGTGCCATAGACGACGCCGTCGGAGTTCAGCGTCACTCCACTGGGCTGCGCCCCGTCGGAGCCGCCCGTGAATGAGTAGAGCACGGCCTCCGTCCAATCGCCGCCCGGCGATTCAGGCGGGGTCAAGGAAAATACCGTGCCGCAGCCCGCGGGCAGCTCGTAGTTGACGCATTTTCCAGTTCCGCCGTAGAACGTGGTGCCATAGAGCACACCTCCCTTGCCTATCGCCATGGTGGACTGCGGACTGGCGCCATCGGCGCCCCCGGCGAAAGTATGGAGCACCCGGATAGGCCAACTATAGTCGCCTGGCGTGGGCGTCAGCGAGAACACTATGCCATAACCGGATAAGCTTTCGGACGTGGTGCCGTAAAAAACGCCATTGTCGCCGATTACAAGACCTCCCACGGGCGCCATCCCGACAAGCCCGGTCCCTTCGATATCTTCGAAGGTATAGCGCGGATTCTCGGTCCAAGCGCCGCCAGGCGATGCCGGAGGCACCAATTGGTAAACCGCTCCGTATCCGGCGCCAAAACCGGTTAGAGTGGTCGTACCGTAGATATCTCCGTTTTTGCCGGCGGCGACACCCGAAAGCGGGTGCTCGCCCGCACCGTCGCCAATCGGAACGAAACTGGTCAGCGTGGTCAGTTGCCAGGGCGGTGTCTGTGCCAGTAGGGCGGCTGCCGCGGATGCACCTAGCAGGGTGGCGCGCAGGACTTTGGTTATAGATTTTAGCTTGCTCATACGGTCGTTTCCTTCCGGGAGTTCAAAAGCGGTGTCGATACCCGCTCATCCTGTAGTGCGAAAACCGCTAGCGTATTTTTGGGACGCGGCGAAAATTTCTTGTGGCGCGTGCCGGCCCGCAGTCGAGGGCTGGGAAACGTAGAAACCTATCGGGACACCATGCAGCGGCGCTAAGGCCCAGCCGCCCAGGCCTTATCCGGAACCCCGCCTCGCGAATCCCGCCGCCCCGCGCGCCGAACTCAATTCTCTACGCCGTGGGGGGGGCGGGCTTGAGCCCCGCTGGTAGCACAGGCTTCAGCCTGTGTCTGGACTTTGGCCTTTTGGTGGGGCAGGCTCGCAGCCTGCGGCGGCCTCGTAGGCCGCCTGCCGCGAAGTTCCGCCGGGCTTCTTGCTGAGCTTGGTGGCATAGGCTTCAGCCTGTGTTGGGCGAGCTACGCTCGCCGAAGAGCGGGCCTGCGAGGCCCGCGCAGGCTGCGAGCCTGCCCCACTACGGCGGACAAAATTTAGAATCTCCAGGGGCGAGCTACGCTCGCCGTCGCGGGGCTTGAGCCCCGCTGGTAGCACAGGCTTCAGCCTGTGTTGGGCGAACTTCGCTCGCCCCGTCGCCATGGATTTCGCAACGATTCACGAAAATTCTCCAGCGATTTTCCGCTTTACCTGGTGGAGGGGCCTTCGAACCACTCGAAGAAAACACCCAACCTCAAAAGGAGAATCAAGCAATGTCTGAACTAACGCAGCGATCGCATCGTGAAACATTAAAAAAAGCGCGCAGGCGCGCAGGCCCACTTACGGCGATGGCAGCCCTTGTGCTGCTGGGCGCTCCGCAAGTCTTCGCCCAAGCCATCGGGTTCGTCTGGAACAATAACCCAACTACCGCGGGCACTACAACGCCGGACACGGCCTATAGCTACAATTCGTCCGGTGGCGCAGTCAGCGTCACTCGCAAAGCCATCGGTAATTACAGTGTCATCTTCGCCGGTCTCGGCAACGGGCTCAACAGCAACGCGGTGGCCAGCGGCCAAGGTACCGGTCCGAACTTCTGCAGCGTGGGAGGCTGGTTTTCGTCGAACGATACCGATGTCGAGGTAGATGTCGTCTGCTTCGACAAAGCCGGCTATCCTGACGACCATAGCTTCACGGCGCTTTACCAGGCGCGCACTCACAGCGATCCGACCACGCCGACCGTGGCATTCTTGTGGGCCAACCAACCTACGGCGTCCAGTTACACGCCGGACCTGGATTATCAGTTCAATCCGGCCGGAGGCACCAATACGATCGTGCGCTCCAGCGCGGGCAACTATGTCGCGACTTTACCATACCTGACCCAACCCGGCGGCACGGTGATCGTCACCGCTTTCGCCATCACAGCGGCGCACTGCCAGGTGACGGATTGGGGCAGCCTCAGCTCGGGCACCATTGTGTACGTGAATTGCACCAATGGAGCCGGTGTGGCGACGGACGAGGAATTCTCGCTGGTTTACTCGATATTCGATACCGCCGGTTACGGCGTGGGTTCGGGCAACGGCGGCGCGATTTGGGCAAACAAGGACAAGGACAACAATCCTTACGATGTCAGCACGACTTTCAGCATCGCCATAGACGGCGAGGAAATGCTCGCCCAGCGCATTGGCAAGGGATCCTACACGTGGACCATGAACGTAGAAGACACGTGGACATCCAGTACCGTAATCGTGACGGCCTATGACGCTCCAGGCAATTATTGCGGCACGGACGAGTGGGTAAGCACGTCCACGACGACCACGGTGTACGTGCACTGCTACAACGCGGCTGGCGCGCCGGCGGACACGATCTTCACTGCGACTTTTCAGTTGGCGGGGGTATCTTAAAACCAACCACATCAACGACGAATCGAATCAGGGCCAGGGGCGAGCGCATGGGCGCGACCCTGGCCTTTTTCATGGCCCCAGCCGGCCCAGCCAGGAATTGGGCGTTGCCCGGGGACGTGCCAAGCAGCCCAACGTTAAGGCTGCCCAGGCAACGCGGCCGGGGTGTGTCCTTGGTTTGGGGGCCGAAAACTGGGGGCCTTCCAGCCTCCGGTCTTCCATTTGTCTCTTCCGCACCGGCAATTGGTTAACAGCGTGGCCGGTGCCACATCTCACGCCGTAACCCAGGGATCTCAATTGGCGGGGCGGCGGGCGCTTTTCCCTACGCGGCTTTTCGCTATTCTTAACGTATGGGCAAACCGGTAACATTGCTCGAACAGCTATGCGGCCATGCAATGTCATTCAGCGCTCAATCGTTTGAGACGGAGCGCAAGGACGGCCGGCAAAGGGCGTTCGCACAAATCGACGACGCACGCACACGGATCGCGAATTTCGAGGACTCCAGCACCGATGCGAAGGAGTTGCGCGCCAATCTCTACGCCGCCGCCAAAAAGCCCGTTCGCACGGTGATCGACGGAAGGGTTTACATTCTCCATGTCCACGTCTTCCAGAGCCTTGGCGAGGACGCGTTCGAGGTAAAGATCGATCCGGCGCCGAAACTCGATCCGTCCGTGGTACCGCCATTCACCGAAAGACAGGGTCAGTATCTGGCATTCATCCACAACTACACCAAGATCCACCGCTGCCCTCCAGCGGAGTCGGACCTGCAGTACTACTTCCGGGTTTCCCCTCCGGCGATCCACGATATGATCAAGACCCTGGAGCGCAGCGGGCTTATCGAAAAGAAACCTGGGCAGGCCCGCTCCATTCGCCTCCTCGTCGCACCGGAGCACCTGCCGCGATTGAAGTAGTACACGCGCTGAAGCGGCTCACGCTTCTCCATGCCGATTCGAGTCCGCCGTGGGGCTCTGCGAGGCCCCTCCGCTTTTCGGCCGTCTCTTGAAACTTGCCAGCTTCCTGGGTTCGTTTGGCGCTGCCAAAGAGCTGGCGCCGCGGCTGCAAATCGACTATTCTGGTCGTGTGGGTTGCGCCCGTGACGAGGCCCCTCGTTCCGCGCAGTTCCCCGCACTTAGCCGGCCGAAACCGCCAGGCATTGCAAGTGTGTGAGTAGCCTCAAACGAAGCCACGGCGAGATACAACATTACAACAGGAGAACGAAATGTCGACCGCTCTGCCAACCATCCCACCAGACGATTCCAAACGCAAGCTCACGCTGGCGCAACCGGACATAGATCAAAACCTCCCGCACATCGGCTTGGTCGGCGATACCTATACCGTCACCGTGACGGGCGACGAAACCAATGGACGCTTCTGCATAATCGATATGCATATCCCGCCAGGCGGCGGGCCTCCACTGCATCGGCATGACTTCGAGGAGACCTTTATCCTGCTCGAAGGTGAGATGGAAGCGACCTTCCGTGGCCAGAAGCTGGTGGCGCGCACTGGCGACACACTAAACATCCCCGCCAACGCTCCACACCAGTTTCACAACGCTTCCACCAGGCCGGTACGCATGCTCTGTATCTGCTCTCCCGCGGGGCAGGAGAGATTCTTCATAGAGGTTGGGGTACCGGTCGCCACGCGTACCACGCCCCCGCCGAAGCTGGACGAAAACGAGCAGGCCGCCTTCCTGGAGAAAGCGAAAGCGCTCGCACCCTTGTACCGCACCGAGCTACTTCGAGAGGCCTAGCCGGTTCGATGAGTCGATGGAGAAGACGCCGCGGCTGACGGTGTGACCTGGAGAGCTGGCGGTGTGCCGCGTTGCAAGGCAATATCGGCCTCTAACGCGAGGCTGAGAATCTCTACCTTCGTGGCCAGCTATGTTCTTAGCGCGCCTCGCGGCAACCAGACGCAATGCGCGCTGCATAGCTGACCGGCCCAGTACCGTGTACGGCCGAAGATGTCGCTGGCACCGGCCCGGCTGGTGTATAGTTCGACGATATTGGCGCACACGGAGCTGGGGCAGTCCTCAAAATCGCATCGCGTGGTGTTGCGGCCCTTACAGCTTTTTGCTCGCGGAGCAGTGCGCGGACGGCGAATACCGGCAGTGAGGTATGATTGTCTCTGGTCTGGGCGCCACACCTTCCCGGCCACCGGCATCGGCGATTACTTGAAAAACGGCGGACGTATCGAGGCCTGCAAAAGTATAGCCGGGAACTCAAATGAGAAAGTGACGGGTCTGTATGACCGGCGCAACTTGTTTCCCTAATCGCTCGCGGCGTTTCTGTGTTACCGTATCTCCTAAAAATGCCACTCCAAGACTTTCCCGCGCGCGGCCAGCGCGTTCGCCGCATCGCGGTCCTGGCGGCCTTCTGTTTCTTTGCCGCTCCCGCATGGGCCCAGGGTAACACCTCGTGCACCGTCCCGGCCGGCGCCCTGGCAACCCCAAAGAGTCAGGGCAAGAATGCCGACTTTTATTCGAATTTCGTTGCGGGCGTCAACCTTGCGACTTACGGTATACCGCTCACCGCCTCGAACGGAAGCAGCGAAGCCGGAGATCTCAACTCCACATTTTCCCCGCTTTACTACAGCATTACCAACCTCCAGGACTGGATGGCGAATAGTCCTAGTACCCATTGCCCGGTCGAATTGGTCGTCGCGGGCACCTTCCCGAACGTGCGTTATTTTTCGGTGAGCGACAACGACATGCACTATACCGCCACACAGCACCTGGCGGACGCCGACATGGATCCCGCCATCACGGGCTCCTCTCAGAACCCTTTCGTTCCTTTCGTCCCAAACAACGGCACCCAGCCCTACCTTGTGCCCGTCAGTCTGGGATATGTACCGCCCTTCCCGTCCGCGACCGCGGGATGCTCCATTAACCCTTCCGAAGCGGATAACCTGTTGGATGCCACGCAGCGCCATCTGTCCGACGACTGGAACACGAACGTACAGGGCCCCTCGGTTGCCGGCGGTCAGTTGATCGCGCACGTGGTCGATCTGCCGGGACATACAGCGCCCACCGCGACCGATCCTAACGGCCAGAACATGGCGGGAAGCGTCGTGGTCCGCGGTTATCTTCCCCCATACAGTTGCCGAGGTAGTTTAGGCTCGAGCCTGAGCTGCGCCCCGCAGGCCGGAGCCGTGCCAGAGCCTTACTTTTTCGTGCGCGACGTGCAATCCGGCTGTCCGTATACGGTGAGCTATCTCGAGACTCCTTCCTGGACGCCAGTTGCCGGCGCGCCTAAACAACCGCTGGTGTACGCGCGGGCGCCGGAGACGCAAATTCCGAACTGCACCCAGCCCAAACTGCCCGTAGGTTGCGACGCCATCGCGTCCACCGCGGATATGTCCGGGAATGCCACCAACCCGGTTCCCAACTGGCTGGACACCGTCCAGCAGCAGCAGCATACCAACG
The DNA here is from genome assembly GCA_050008575.1 of Bryobacteraceae bacterium. Lineage (GTDB taxonomy): Bacteria > Acidobacteriota > Terriglobia > Bryobacterales > Bryobacteraceae > Bog-159. The sequence continues at coordinate 36,945 of JBEKMJ010000006.1, read as the reverse complement.
ACGCCAACCTTATCGCGCAGGCCTGTTATGCCAACGGCGATCCTGCCCAAAACAGCCCGCCGTCCATCGGCCCATACCTCTATAACAGGGTGCCGTGGACCCGCGGCCCACAGTGGAACGGAACTCCGGGACCGGACGACACCTACATCGGCGGAGCCATTTCCAAGGCCGATATGGCAGGCATGACCCAAGGCAGCCAGGCCCCCTCGTGCGTGCAGACCGGAAAAGGGTGTGTGATGCGGTTTCGTTTCCAGCTCCCGGAAATGCCCTGCACGCCAGTGGGCTTCGCCACTTGCAATTCGCTAACCGGAAACGAGCAATTGAGATATCTGAGCCTGACCTTCTGGCAGCAGCAGCATTGCTCAAACCAGAACGCGTCCCAGGCGGTCCCGGACGGCAAGAATAACAGCAGCGGCACTTGCGCGGCTTCCCTTGTCAGCCTGGCGGACAGCGCCTTCACCACCGCCAATGGCTATGTTTCGCTCATCGTCAACGTCGGCCCCAGCGGTCTGCCCGGATGGCTCACGGAATTACCGGACGGAACGGGAGTGAAGCAAGGGGTCTCGCCGGGCGCGAACGGAAACTTCTACTACTCGGCCTGGACCACGCCAGGCGGGTACAACGTCCTGGACCTGACGCAGTTCAACGGCGGCAACCAGACCGGCGTTTTCGATCCGGCGGATTATCCCCTTCTGATCACCATCCGAAACACGTTGTTGAACCTGGCTTTGGCGAAGCCTTTCAATTGTTCGGGCGCGGCGGTTCCTTTTTCGACGGCCGTGTACACCAACGTGGACCATGCCGGCGCCACCCTCATGGGCCCGTACGTGCCGCTGGTGGATTACGTGGACCCGAACAGTCTGCCGCAAAATCCCCCCTCTCTGACCACGCTTCCCCTGCCGTCGGCGGCCTACTGCGGTGTTCTTCCCGCCAGCGCCTTCCCCGGGCAGAACGCGCCTACGCCAAGCCAGCCGCTGGACTGGCCGACCCAAGCCTGGCCCAGCTCCCCGGGACCCTCGGCGCCGCCACTGAATTGCACGGCGGGAAAAGCCGGCTCGCCCACCATCGATTTCGTGGCGACGCAATTCCCCACGCCGGTCGATACCGCCTCCGCCGCCCAGAACTGTGGCACAACGCCCAACAATTGCAGCCAGATCGTAGTCCAATCGCCGCAGACCACGGAGACGGCGGCCGGGACAACCTGGCAACCCCCGTTGCCTGTGACCATCGTCGGCAGCGGCTTCGGATTTCTGCCGAACCTGCCCCAAACCATGGCAAGCTGCGCCAGCCCGTCCGCATGCCCGAACCTGCTCGAAATCTCCGACGACAACGCCTCCGGTGCGCACCTCTCGGCCTGGGATACCAGCAATGGCGCAAGCTGCCAGGTCTACGTCGCCAATTGGACGGACACGAGCATATCGCTGGCCGCCAACCTTCAAATCCATCTGCAGGACGAATACGAGCAGGATTACCAGCCCGGCGTTTATTTGTCGCCGCTCAGCGACATCGGCCCGCTGAGTTTCCAGGCCGTGCCCCCGACCAGCGCGACAGCCTGCCCGGTAGCGTACAAGGACAACCTGTACTTCAAGGTAACCAACCCCCAAAGTGGGGCCACCGTCATCGAGCCTTTCCAGGCGGCGGTTCTCTCGAAGGAGACGCCGCTGAAATGACGGGCCGCGCACCCTTATCTACAGGCGGGCGCTGCGCGCGATGTCCGGCGGAGCCAGCCGCCCCATCTGGCTGGCTTGGTCCGCGATTCGCCGATGCGGCTAGCACCCTCACAGAGAGTACGCGGCTCAAACTGCAAGCCTTGGGTTCGCTCGCGGAACGGCTCTTACTGGTCGCCGTCAGCGGAGGTGAACGACGACAGCGCCGACGGAGGTAACGACGACGTTCCCCAGACGGCGCTTGCAGGGTTCACCCACGCGGCTCCGGTGCCTGCCCACGGCATCGGGAAGGAATTGAGAAACTGCCCCGTGAACACCGTGGTGCCCCACACGATGTTCGTTCCCCAGACGATATTGGTGCCCCACACGATGTTAGTGCCCCAAACGATATTCGTCGAGAAGACGATGTTCTCGGAAAAACTCAGCGTAACCTGGCCCTTCGAATTGACGATCGCCTCGGGCGAAATCGCCGGCTCGCTGGCCCAGGTTAGGTCGTTCAGCGAAGCTGTAACGTTCACCTGGCCGGCGCCCACAGTGAAGAGATCGGAAATATTGTTGTAAGTCATCAGGCCGGCTGTATCCACCGCGTTACTATAAAGCGGGAACGACTTAGTGGCATTTTTCATCAACAGCGCCTTGATTTGATCCGGACCGAACCACGGAGTCTTCTGGATCATGAGCGCCGCCGTGCCGCTGACCACGGGTGTGGCCATGCTCGTCCCGCTCAACGAAAAGTATTTGGTGGACGTACCCGAGGGATTGCCCGGCTCATAGTAAGAGTTGGCGACCAGCGTGGAGGGATACAGCGCCGCCAAAGTGCAATTCGGGGCCATCAGCGAAACGACGTTATTCCCGGGGGCCACCAGGTCGGGTTTCACGATATGGTCGATGTAACTCGGACCATTGGAACTGTAACTGGCGATCGTATCGTCCCCCAGCGTGGTGGAACCATGCGTGTTGGTGGCGCCGACAGTGATTGCGTAAGGGTCGTTTGCGGGGGATCCGATGGTTCCATAGACGGGCAGCCCGCCGGCGGTGTTCCTCCCCGCATTCCCGGCGGCCACCACCACTACCAGTCCGGAATTCCAGGCGGCCTCCACCGCCTGGCACAACGGATCGAGTTTGTAGCTTTCGTAGACCGGCTGGCCGAGCGACAGGTTAATGATCCGAACGTTGTAACTTGTGTAGTGCAGATTCATGGCCTCGTCGATCGCCGCGATCACATTGCTATTGGTGCCGGCGCCGTTTTGATCCAACACCTGCAGGTTGATGAGGTTGACGTTGGGCGCGATGCCGCTGAAAGTCCGTGTAAAGCCCGAACCTGTCGAGTCCTTGCCATTCGACCCGATGATGCCCGCTACATGCGTGCCATGGCCGTAAAGATCCGTGCCGTTCATCCCGGGGACGAAGCTCTGCGTGTACACGATGCGGGAGCCGTTGCCGGACGAGGCCTTGAGGTCGTCATGCGGGTAAATGCCGCTGTCGATCACCGCCACGCCGATGCCCGTGCCGTTCCAGCCGGATTTCCAGGCGGCGTTGGCCCCCACCGTCTGCGTGGTGACGTCCAGAGTGCCGTATACTGGGCGGTTCGGCGTGATGTAAGTCACTCGCGGATTCAGTTCCAGCGCCTGAATTTCGGCCGGCGACAGACGCAGGTGAGCCGCTTTGATATTCCGGAAACGCCGCAGGATCTGATGCGCCGCAAACGGCGCCAGATCGTCGCCGGTCGGTATGCGGTCGTATTGCACGATGACTTCGACGTTTCCGCCGGCGCTCAGTTGCTTCCGGAGGTCGCTCGAAATCTTGGGCCCGGCCATGGCCAGGCCGCAGGCAACAAACATCGCAAGCGTTGCCACACGCAGCCCTCGGCGCGGAAACGCGCCAGGCGTAGGCCGTTGAATGTCGCCCCAAACCGCATGGTCGGGTGAAGGCTGGCATCCATCGACCGAATGATCCAAATTGAACCTCTCTTGTTCACTACCGATGGTGTGATTGAAATTTTGGTCCGGATTCATTTGCGTGTCCCCGCACCTTCTTGAAGCACCCCGCGTTCCAGGAGCCTGGCAGGGTCTAAGTGATTGTAATTGCAGGGCTATTCGTTAGCGGTGGCACGTCATGAGTGACAGGGCTGTCACATGGCGCGACAGGGTTGGCGGACCGGGCTAACTGAAGGCTTCTTGCGCCGTTAAACTGAAGGGAGACTGATCGGTCTCCATCCAGCGCCAGCCGGGGAGGGGGGTGCTGCGTGAGCTTTGCTAGAGATGGGTACGCCGAATTGCACAGATCGGGGCAATTGGCGCGGGGCAAGCGAACTTTCAACTTCGTATTCCGATTAACCTCGCCTCGCCCGCCACATGTGCCGGAGCTTCGGCATACACTTGAAGGCATGCCCACCCTCACCGCGCAATGCTTCAACAAAGCAATAGTGTTGTTGATACTGATACTTCCGGCGCTCCCAAGGAGTGCCGAAGGACAGACCCAAGGCGAGCAGGCTGACCAGGAGAGATGGAGAGCTTCTACGCGCCAGGCGGTTCGTTTTCAAAGGGACGCTGCCGCGGCCTTCAACCGCGAAATGGATCGTGAAAAGGCCGACCCTTGCCGTGAGGCGGTCGGCACTCGAGATATCGTAGAGTGCCTGGGTAAGGAGAACGAAGTCGCTACGGTGAACTACAGGGCTTACCTCGATGCGCTGCACTCGCTGCTGGCCCTTACGCTTGGGAACGGCGAGAACCGGACTCCTGGGCCGACCGGCGTACCCTTGACCTCGAAGGAGTTGGTGGAGGAGCTTGACGGAGCCGAGGCAGCTTGGCGGAAGTACCGCCAAGCGCAATGCACGGCAGCTTTCGACCTGTACAAAGGCGGGACCGCGGCCGGCCCCCAGGCAAGCTCATGTGAACTGATGCTGGTTCGGAATCGCATGCGCGAGTTGGAAAAACTCTACTATGTCCGTTTGCACGACTGAGGGGAACGGCGTCTGCTAGAGATTTGTCGGAGGACGGCCATACAAGCCTGCGCGAAACATTTTCGGCCGCTTCCGTATCCGGCCAAAAACGTCGTCTGATTTTGGCTTCCGAGAGGCCCGTTTTATGGGCATTTCAGACTGTCACCCTTGCCTGGCCGCAGACGATCCTTTCCGGCCAGGCTGGATTCGCATATTACGCGGCGGCGGGTGCGAGGCGCGCCAATGTGTCGCGGTAGTTCCATGGCATCCACTCCGGGCTTTGCTTCAACTCGTCGGCGTGCCGCTGCAACTCGGTCGGATAGTCGAACGGATTGGCTCGGTTCAGCTCGCGGGTATGGATCGGACTCATGAACGGATCGCCGACTCCGGCGCCATTCGGCGTCTTTTAGAAGAGTGCGTCGCTTGTGGCACGGTTAGTTCAACGAATGCCGGCTTGGTTGACTTGCGATGGACGGTGGGAATTCCGCCAAGCCGTTTCTTCAGCCCCACATAGTCCAGCCGCAACGGTGTGCGGCCGAATATATGCCATACTCCCGGGCCAGTTCGACCGCAGCTCCCCACAGTGGCTCTGGCAGTTTGGTCCGCCGCGGCTGGGTGCTGCGAAACTGATCTAATTGCCGTTGCGGTTGTGCCATCGCTTCAGGGATCGGCGCTGTACTTTTCCGGTTCACAAATCAGATGCTCCTCGGCATCTGACTGGACTTACCAGCCGAAGTTAACGGCAGTCACGCACGCTTGCCGAAATCTCACAGTACCCCGCCGTCGGCGCCATGTCGATTTACGGCCGCCGGCCCATATGCGCTTATTCGCTGCGCAGCGCCGTCATAGGATCGGCTTGGGAGGCGCGCCAGGCCGGCATGGCGCACGCCGCCAGAGACACCAGGCTGAGCAAAAGCGCTCCCGCTAGAAGAACGACTGGATCGCCCGAATTACCTTTGGCCCACGCTTCGAGGACGCTGTTCAGCGCCACCGAGAAGGCCACACCAGCCAGGATGCCGCTGGTCAGACTCACCGCCGTCGACGCAAAAACGATGCGCATCACGTCCCAGCGCTGCGCGCCCAGCGCAACGCGAATCCCAAACTCGCTGGTGCGCTGCGCTACCGTGTAGGCCACCACGCTCGAAAGTCCCACAGCCGCCAGAGCCAGCGCCAATCCCGCAAATACGCCAAAAACCCAGGCGGCCAGATGCTCCTGCTGCCACTCCGGCTGATCCGAGATCCAAGAGTCCAGTTCCTCGACCGGGCTGTAGGTTTGCTGTTCGGGATTCACCGCGGTCAACCGCGCCTGCATGCCGCGCAACAGCGCCAGCGGCGGTACTGTGGTCCGCGCCAGAATCTGGGTCCCCATCGACATGCTCAGCGTGTAGGGCACAAAAACCGCCGGCTTGATCGGGCTGCTTAGCCCATCGTTGCGGGCGTCGCCCACTATGCCCACGATCTGCAACCAGGAGTCCGCGGCGTTTGGCACGGTCAGCACTGCCGGCGGACGCTCCTCGATGCCGGACAACTTTACCGAGTGTCCGATGGCATCGCCATGCGGGAAGTAGCGCTGCGCCAAGGTGCGATTGATCAACGCGACGTGCGCGCCGTTGCGACTCTCCGTTTCACTCCACAGGCGTCCGGCGGCCAGCGGGATGCGCAGGGTGGCAAAGTAAGCGGAGCTCACCAGATTGATGGAGCCCAGTTGCTCTTCCAATGCGGGCTTGCCTAAAATCTCGAAGCGCGAATTCCATCCATTGCGCGGCGGCGTGGCGTTGCTGGAGATGGCCGCCACGGTAACGCCGGGAGTCTCCGCGACCTTGGCGCGGAGTTGTTCGAAGTAGGCTGCCCGCGCGGCCCAGGTGTTGTACGAGTTCTCATGCAGCGGAATTCCCAGCGACAGCACGTTGTGCGGATCGTAGCCCAGCGGCGTATGCATCATGCGCACAAAGCCCTTCATGGCCGAACCTGCCGCGGCCAGCAGAAGCAGCGTTAGGGCAATCTGGCCGGCGATCAGGGCATTATGCGTTCTGCGTCCGTGAATGCTTCCCGCCGCGCGCCGGGCGTTCGACTGTATAATCCGGCTGACATCGGTCCGGGATAGTCGCAACGCCGGCCACATCCCGAATAGCAGCCCCGTCGCCAGCGCCACCGCGCCGCTAACCAGCAGCACCGGGAGATTGATGCGCACCACGACTTCGGGTGCGAAGGCATATCGCGGCAGCACGGTCCGGATTCCCGCCAGAATTCCGTAAGACATCCACACGCCTAAGAGCACGCCCAGGACCGAGAGAAGCATGGCCTCGGTGAGCAACTGGCGCACGACCCGGAGCCGTTGCGCCCCCAGGGCCACGCGCAGCGCCAACTCACCCTGGCGCACGGTGCCGCGCGCCAGCAGCAGAATCGAGACGTTCCCGCAGCCGATCGCCAGCAGCAGCGCCACCGCGCCCAGAAGCAGGTACAACGTTGCGCGCATGCCTCGGACCACCCATTCGTTCAGGCCCTCTAACCGCACTCGGAAGTGCTCGGGGAAGTGCTTCGGCATGCCTTTGGCGAACTGTTCCATTAGCGGCTGCAGTGCGGCGTCCGCGGCCCGCTGCGTCACGCCTGGCCTCAGACGGAGATCCACGACATACACCAGGCTCGGATCTTGCGCCAGCTTCAGCGGCAGGTAGACATCCGCGCTGTACCAGGTGAACCGCGGAGCCCCTACGCCTACGATCGTGTAACTCTTGCGGTCGAGCCGCAGCGTCTTGCCCAGTACGTCCGGATTTGAAAGATACCGTTGCTGCCAGAACTTGTAGGACAACACCACCACGGGTTGCGGTTCGATCGCATCCGACGGGGAAAGCGCGCGACCAAGCACCGGAGGTACGCCCAGATCCTGGAAGCCGGTAGAGATCAGGGAGACGGCGTTTACGTTGGTGGGCAGATCCTGGCCGGTCATCGTGAGTGCATGATAATCCATGGCCAGCACGCTCTCTACGGCGTGTAACTGCTGCACCTCGCGGATTTGCGGTCCATTCAGGTTGATCCAATAGCCTGGGCCGGCCTTGCTTTCGACTGTCAGGCGCACGATGCGCTCCGGCGCGCGGTAAGGGTACGGGTCCAGCAGGGCGGCGTAGATTACACTGAAAACCGCGGTGGTCGCGCCTATGCCGAGCGCCAGCGAGATTACCGCGGTCAGCGTGAATCCGGGGTTGGCGATGAGCTGCCGCCGGCAGTAGCGGAGGTCCTGGATCAGGGTGCGCATGGCTGCGTGTTCTGCGTGGGGCCGATGCTGTCTATAATCGCATAGCGGTTGCCGGGACTGGCCCGCCGCCTGCAAAGCTTGCGTATCGCCCTGTCGCGGCCTTCCCGGATTTCGCCCCTCATCCAGGCGGGGGGCCGCTCCCGCGTCGATCAGGCGCTGCACAATCGCCGCATTCGCCCGGCCGGTGGCCACTGCCATCGTCGGGGCCGTCATGTGGCGGTGATCGGCTGGGTATGGTAAATAATATAAGGAGAGGGAAAAATCTGATCCATGGCGTCTTCCCGGCAGCATGCGGGTCCGTCGACTTCCGGGCGCGCGCCGGTTCCGGAGCCCACCCTTGCCGAGCGCGGCCGCACGCTCATACATCTCGGGCGTATCGGAACCCTCTCCACCCACTCGCGCAAACAGCCCGGATTTCCCTTCGGCTCCGTAATGCCCTACGGCTCCGGCGAGCAGGGCCGGCCGGTGTTCCTCATCAGCAATATGGCTATGCACACGCAGAACCTGAAGGCGGATGCGCGCGCCAGCCTGCTGGTGACGCAACCCGGCGGCGATGACGATCCGTTGGGCGCCGCCCGCATCACTCTGGTGGGCGAAGTGCTGCCGGTCCCCGCGGCGGAAACCGGCGTTGTCCGTGAACTATACCTCGGCCGGCACGAAAATGCCCGCTATTGGGTGGACTTCGACGATTTCGGCTTTTACCGGATGCAACCGGCAGACGTCTACTTCATCGGCGGCTTCGGCGTAATGGGCTGGGTGACGGCGGATGAATACGCCGGCAGCCAACCGGACCCGCTGGCGCATTCCTCCGCCGGGATCCTCGAGCACATGAACGCCGACCACGCCGAGGCGTTGGTGCGGTTGGCGCGGGCCGCGGGGGAAGCGGGCGCGCAGGCTGACATCGCTGCCGCGAGCATGACCGCCGTGGATCGCCTGGGATTCCAACTTCGGCTGCAATCGGGCGACCGGGTGCACGGCCTCCGAATCGCGTTCCCGCGGGAAGTCCGCAATAGCCGGGAAGTACGTACCGTACTGGTCGAAATGGTGCGGGCGGCAAGGGGCGAAGGATAACGGATCTGTCACCGTGTTTGCGCGGAATCGAATTCGCTTGCAAACGGGGCTGATATAAGTTTAAGATAACGATGTGGATAACTCCGAATTGGAGGGAGTTGAAGGATGATCTACTCTCGGTCCGCCGAATACGCCATCAGGGCTTTCGTGCACTTGGCGCAGGTGCCGGATGGAAAATACGCGATGGTCAAGAACATCGCGGAGCAGGAGGACATTCCGGCGCACTTCCTGGCCAAGATCCTGCAGCAGCTAGCCCGCAAGGGATTGCTGCGCTCGAGCAAAGGTCCCACCGGCGGTTTCGCCCTGCGGGTGCCTCCCGCGGACGTGAAGCTCTGGGACATTGTGGAAGCCCTCGACGGCATGTCGCAATACACGGCCTGCGCCAGCGGCTTGTCGGAATGCTCCGACGAAATGCCCTGCTCCATGCACGATAGCTGGGTGGCTCTGCGTTCGCGTATCATAGATTATTTGGAGAAGAACACCATCGCGGACCTGGTGAAGGCGCTGGAACAAAAGCGCAAGTCGCTTGCCAAGCAGCGCAAGCCCAAGCGCGTCGTTGCGGCCCGCAGATAATCTGCTGCATCAAATAGCTAGGGGGTGCCCAATGGGCCAGTCAGTCCTTGTTCCCATGGTAGTCGAACAGACTTCGCGTGGGGAACGCGCTTACGATATTTATTCCCGTTTATTGAAGGAAAACATCATCTTCCTGGGCACGCCGATTGACGACAACGTCGCCAACCTGGTGATCGCCCAATTGCTGTTCCTGGAAGCCGAGGATCCGGAGAAGGATGTCTCCATCTACATCAACTCGCCGGGCGGCTCCATCACGGCCGGACTGGCTATTTTGGACACCATGGATTTCATCCGTCCCGATATCGTCACCATTTGCGTGGGGCAAGCGGCCTCCATGGCGGCGGTGCTGTTAGCCAAAGGCACCAAGGGTAAACGCTTCAGCCTGCCGAATTCGCGCATCATGATCCATCAGCCGTCCATGCAAGGTTTGGCCGGCCAGGCCGCGGACATCGATATCTACGCCAAGGAAATCCTGCGCATGCGGGAAACCCTGAACATGCTGCTGGCCGACGCCACCGGCCAAGCCGTGGACCGCATTGCGCGCGATGTGGATCGCGACTACATCATGAGCCCTGAACAGGCCGTGGAGTACGGCATGATCGACCGCGTGATCGCTAGCCGCGATCTGGTGCCGGTGGCGCTGACAAAGTAGCTTATCGGCTTTCAGCTATCGGGTCTCAGCCTGCCTGCTATCCGACTTCGTCCAAGCCGTCGGCTGTTTCTTCATCGGCCTGACCGTGGATCTCGATAACATCGTCTTCAGCGGGCTCCACGGGCTTGGCTGTATGCCGCGGCGGACGCTTCGCGGGGTACTTGGCCTCGTGCGGGTCTCTCCACTCGACACCGGTGACGTTCATACACAAGGTGTATCGGCGGATTTTCACCCGCACTTTAGCTGAAAGCCGATAGCTGAAACGTCTTAGCGGAACTGGACTTGCCCGGCGCTGGCGGCGCGCGGCGATCTCGCCTCGGCAAGCCCGCCGGCGATGGTGACGCCGAACTGCAGGCTTCCGCCGGGATCCTCGGGTTTTTCCACGATGGCGGAGAAGGAGCAAGGGGCCAGGCTGCTATGGCAAGCGCCTGAGATCCGGACAGTCTTCGGCGATCCGTCTTGACGCGTCGAAAGGACTTCAACTTCGTCGATCGAGCCATAGGCGCGCAAGCCGGTGACGTCATTGCGATAGCTGAAAAAACCGCCCTTCCCGGTTGGGCCGTCGATAAAGGCGAAACTCGCGTTGCCGGCGCCGGTGGCAGCCGGATCGCTGGAATCCGGCGCAGGCACCGGGATCTGCCCGCGGCCCGTGATCGTCGACAGCGGATTCAAATTCCCCATGAAGTTCACAATGTCCGTATCCATGGTCACCGCGCCGGTTCGCGCCAAAGCTCTGCCGCAGATGTTTACTTCCGTCGTCAGCGTGATGCTGGACTCCGCCATGATATCGCCGACGAACTTACTGGATGTTCCAAGCGTTGCGGAGCTGCCGACCTGCCAGGCCACCAGGCAATGTTGCGTGCAATTTGTCACCGACACATTGGAACTGCTTGCGGTCGTCAGCGTACTCCCGATCTGAAACACGAAGCTCGCCTTCGGGCTGCTTTGAAAGTCGAGAACCAAGGGCCCCGTCAACTGCGCCGAGGTGTCGAAACAGTAGACGCCCGGCGTCAGCGTAAGGCCTCCCAAATCCTGTCCGGTCAGGTTGGAGTTGCACGGCATGCCCGCGGCCGCGTTGTACGCGGTAGTCAGTTCAGCCTGAGCCTCCATCGACATCGCGTCGGCCACGTGTATGGTTCCCGTCTCCATTATGCCCGGAGGAAAGCCGACAACAGCGGTGCCGGGACCGACCCCCAGGTTTCCCGTGATTTGCGTAGGGCCGGTGTTCGTCACCGTCGAGGCTCCCAGGACCGCGAATGTCTGCAAAGTGTTCGGGGTTCGTGCAAAGGCCGGCGCGGCAAACAATGCGATACTCAACGATAGTAATACTAAGCTCTTCATTATTCCTCCTCGGGTCCGGGAGCCGAAGTTCCAAGTCCCTGTGACTAGAGAATAAGCCGGAACATTGCCGAAACATGGTCAAATATGCTCGGTTTCTCCGGATTTGTGGACTTGCTTAGGGCGGCGCCGTCTTGTTTAATACAATGGAAATTATCAATCGTGGAGGAGGATCGTCAGCAGAGAGATGTGCACTTTAAGCTCCCCGTTGTAGTCGATGAAGCCCAGCTCGCGGAACTTATTCATGAAGAAACTGACTCTGGAGCGCGTCGTCCCGATCATGGCCGCCAGGGTCTCCTGGCTGATCTTCGCGACAACCGGCTCGGGCTTCGCGTCTTTCCCGTAGTTGGCCAGCAGCAGCAGTACGCGCGCCAACCGCTTTTCGCTGGTGTTGAAGAGTTGGTCCACCAGATCTTCCTCGATGCGAATATTGCGGGTCAGCAGATATTTGAGGAACATCTCGGCGAAGGCCGGCTCTTCGTGGAGCAAGCGGACTATGCCGCCTTTCTCCAGCCGCAGGATTGAACAATCGGCCAAGGCGGTGGCGCTCGACATGCGGATGGGCTGTCCCGCCAGGCATCCTTCCCCGAAAAAGTCGCCAGTTTCCAAGATTCCGATAACTGCTTCCTTACCGCGTTTTGAGATGACGGTGAGCTTCACCCGGCCTTTCTGAACATAGAAAATGGCTTCCGCGGGTTCGCCTTGCGAGAAAATCGCTTGCTTCTTGCGGCAGCGCAGAATCGATCGTTTGTCGCCGGCCTTCGCCAAGAACAATTTAACGTCGAAAGCCTGCATTTGTTCAGCACCCACGACGATCTATCAGTCGGTCATAAACCACACATCCGGCGGGGTCGGCCGGCTCCGCGGTTCTCGGTGTTCCGTCTCCCCCTCCAGTGGCCGATCGTTCAACCGTGCCCCGGCTGTGTGGATGTTAGCTCCGCTTGTCGTCCGATTATATACTATCTTTGGTGAACTTCGCCCGCGCGCGCCACCCAAAATGGAAATCCCGCATACCGTACCACCGGACGAGTCGCAGCATCCCCAAGACTGGTTTTATCGGCGTTCATCGGCGGCCAATATTTGGTTTTGATTTTCGCGTTGGGCCGGAGGAAAAGCACACCTGCGCCGATGAACGGTCACGCCGGTCGAGCCCCGGTGTTTAGATTTGGATTGGATTGGGATAAGGAGCGATATGGCCAACCGCCGCCACGTCCTGCTGGGCGCCATCTCATTCACGGTCTGCTTTCCGGCGTGGGGGCTGATCGGCGCCTTTGCGCCCCGCTTCCGCGAGACGCTTCACCTGACGTCCGCGCAAACCGCCCTGCTGATTGCCGTTCCCGTGATCGTACAGATCTGGCTGCTCTCGGCCACCCTCGAATCCTACTTGGCTGGCCATCGCGCGGCGGCCGTGCCAGGCGCGATCGTCTCCGCGATTCTCTTTGCGGCTTGCTTGGGGCTTTATCTTTTCGTCGAACGCATCGATTCCGAAGTGCGCAAAGGTTGAACGGAAGTTGGCGCTCCGCAATCGCCAGCGCCCTCCCCCCACCCGGCCACCGTCGCGGCCCGGCCTTCCCCTATGGCGGAAGAAGGCCGAGCGCGGCGATCCAGCGCAGATCGGAGGCTGCCCCAGCCTCGTCCCTGAACCCCGTCCGGACAACCGTCGCAATTGTGCGGCAAGCCTTTCTCAAGGGCTCCGGGATGGATCGCCGCCAGCCGGACGCTGATTTCCGGCTGTGGGCGGGAGAAGCGCCCCCACGCGCTCCTCATAAGGGACGCCGCCAAAGTCAGCGCAGCGCCCTTTCTTGATTTCACAATGACATGCGGCGCGCGCCAAACCGCCGAGCCCTTTGCGCAAGCGACTGAAACGGAAGGGCAAAAAAAAATGCGTCGCGTGGTGACCGTCAAACGCTGATGGATGCCTTGGCCAATATGCCCCCATCGCACACCAGGTGCGAGCCGGTTACATACGACGAATCGTCGGACAAAAGCCAGACCACGGCGCGCGCCGGCTCATCCGGGCTCGCCAGGCGGCCTAGCGGCACCTCTGCGCAGATGCGCCGCCGCATCTCGGGCATCGCCGCCGGCTCCACATTGGCCCACATCAAGCGGGTTTCGGTGGCGCCCGGTACTACCGCGTTCACCCGGATACCGTATTTGGCATAATCCACCGCCATGCACCGCACCAGCGCTGAAATGCCGCCCTTGGAGGCGCTATAAGCTCCCGCCGCGCCCGCGGCGAAGGCCACCGATGCCGCCGGCGACGACGTACACACGATGGATCCCGCCGTTCCAGCTCTTAAAATCTGTTGCAGCGCATACTTGCACGTCAGATAAATGCCGGTCAGATTGGTGTCCAGCACCCGTTTCCAGGTCGCGCACGGCAGCTCGTGCAAGAAGCCGCCGGCATCCATGCCCGCATTAGCGAATGCGCCGTATAGCGGACCCAGGCGCGCCGCCGTCTCCTCAAACGCGCGCGCCACGCTCTCCTCGCGCGAAACGTCGCATTCCACCCCGATCGCCGCGGGGGCGCCGGCGGTCAGCGCGGCGGCTGCGGCGTCCTCGGCCGCGGGACCGTCGATATCCAGCACCGCCACACCATCGCCGCGCGCGGCGCACTGCATCGCGACCGCCCGGCCGATGCCCGCCCCGCCGCCCGTAATCACAATAGTCCTCACCGGACGAGTTCCTTTAACGATTCGGCTATCTGCTGGTTGTGGCGCACGTTATGCAACGGAATATAAAGCAACCATTGATAGGCGTTCAGCATATCGAAGACCGGGAACGGATGCTTGGCCAGATGGCCTTTCAGCGGCCGGTCCACTTCTTCCGCCAACTGCAGCGTGCGCGCGCGGCCGGCCTGGTAGCGCTCGATGGTTTCGTCGCGGGTCCAGTGGCGATGCGGCTCCAACACCGCCGGCGCGCTCGCCTTGCGGCCGCGATCCGGCAGCACCCGGCCCAGGAACTTGGTCTTGCGCGCGTCCTCTTCCTCCCAGTCCGGATTGGGCGGACTGGCCAGGGCTTCCGTAATCTTGGCGAGCATAGTCCGTTCGCCCAACACGATGTGCTCGGCCGTTTGCTGGACCGACCAGCCGCCCGGCGCGGCCTGCGCGGTCCACTCCGCGTCGGTCAGACCCGAGATGAGTTCCAGAAATTCGTTGGCGGAATCGCGCAGCAGCCCGATGGCGTGCGCGCGCTCTTCGGGAGTAATCGTCATAGGCGATTGGAGGGCGGCCAATCTTGGCCGCAGCCGCCTTTCAGGCGGCGTGCGTCCGGGTCAAGGCCGGCTGCGGGCAAAATTAGCCCGCCCTCCAGTCTATCAGGGCCGGCTTGATCTGGCGAAGGTGATCGCCGTCGCCACTCCATCGCCGGATTGGCGTGCCAGGATCCCGCCGAGCTGTTGGGTCAGGATCTCCACAATGCGCGTCCCCAGCGACTGCTTCTCCGCGATGCCCGCCGGCAGCCCCACTCCGTTGTCCGCCACCGCCATGGTTACCGTCTTCCCGCCTTCGCACCGCAGCGAAACCACGATCTCGCCGACGCGCTCGCCCGGGAACGCGTACTTTAACGAATTGGTCACCAACTCGTTCAGAATCAGGCCGCAGGGTATCATCTGATCCATGGCCAGCGGCACCGGATCGAGCGCGAAGCGCAGCCGCACGCGCGCGGCCGCGGCCCCGAACGATTCGATCAGGTCGCGCGACAGCCGCCTGGCATACTCGCCGAAGTCCACCTCGTCCATGTCCTGGTCGCCGTACATCTGCTCGTGGATCAGCGCCATCGAGTGCACCCGGCGCTGCGCGTCGCGCAGGGCGTGGCGCGCCGCCGGATCGGGCAACAACTCGGCTTGCATGTTCAGCAAACTCGAAATAGTCTGCAGATTGTTCTTCACCCGATGGTGCACTTCCCGCAGCAGCAAGTCCTTCGCCGCCAGCGCCTCCGATAGGGCCTTCTCCCCGGCCTTCTGCTCGGTTATGTCCACGGACACTCCGCCCAGCAGCCGGCTCCCCGCTACGTCGTGGAACAGAAAGCGGAAGCACAGCATCTGGCGTAGCTGCCCGCCGGCCGTGGTCACCTCTTCAATGGTGCGCGAAGGCTCGCCGCTTTCAAGGACGGATGCATCGGCGCGGAGTTGGGCGGCGATGTCCTCCGCATCTTCCGACGCATTGTTCACATACAGAATCCGGCCGCCCGCGTCTTTGATGAACGCCAATGCCGGACTGTGATGCATGAATGTGTGGAAGCGCGCCTCGCTGGCTTGCAGCTTATCTTCGGCCCGGCCTTTCTCCAGGCGCAGCTCATGCTCCATCAGCGCGTGTTTCACGGCCGGCCCCAGCCGCCCCAGGCGGTCCTTCAGCAGGTAGTCGGCGCCGCCTTGCCGCATGATGGCCACCGCCACATCTTCTCCGATGGTCCCGGAAACCACGATGAACGGAATGTTCAGCCCCCGCTCCTGCAGCAACTGCAGTGCCCGCAGGGCATCCAGTTCCGGCATGCTGTAGTCGGCCAGGATCACGTCGGGCGGCGGATCCAGCCGCGCTAGAAAATCAGGTTCGGTTTCCACCCGCTGCCACTGCGCATCGAAGCCGCCGCAGCGCAGTTCGTGCGCCATCATCTCGGCGTCCGCCGGCCGGTCTTCCAATATCAATACGTGAAGTACGGTTTCCTGGCTCACTTCACAGCGCCTCGGTTAAATTTAGGGCCGCCCGCACGGCCTCCACGAATTGCGTGAAATCCACGGGTTTCACCACGAAGCTATGCGCGCCCAGTGCGCGCGCCTGCCGCACGTCGGAATCCTCCCACGAAGAGCTGAACACCACGATAGGCATGTCGCGCGTGCGCGGGTCCGCCTTTGCCCGCCGCAACACTTCCAGGCCATCCACCTTCGGCAGCTTCAGATCCAGCAGCATCGTCTGGGGAAGGTCTTGGGGGTTGCGCGCGGCGTACGCGCCCGTGCAGAAGATGAAATCCAGCGCTTCGGCGCCATCGTGCACTACCTTAATGTGATCGGCGATGCGTTCGGCGGCATTGTCGGCGTTGCCGCCGATGCGGCCGGCGAAGTGCCGGCTCAGTACATGCAGGGTCAGCTCGGCATCGCTGGGGTTATCGTCCACCAGCAGAATCTGCACGCGATCGTTCATGCTTCAGGCTCCATGGTGAAATAGAACGTCGCGCCTCGATCGATTTCCGATTCGGCCCACACGCGCCCGCCATGCCGGTGAATGATCCTCTGTACCGTCGCCAGGCCGACACCCGTGCCCGGATAATCCACCGCATGATGCAGGCGCTGAAACACCCCGAACAGCTTATGCACATACCGCATGTCGAAGCCGACCCCGTTGTCCCGCACGAAGTAGACGGGCGCATGCCCGTCCGCGCGGGGCAGCGCCCCCACTTCAATCCGGGCCTGTGCCCGCCGGCCGCTATACTTGATGGCGTTCGAGAGCAGGTTTACAAATACCTGTTTCAATAGCACCGGGTCGCCCTCGCAGACCGGCACGTCGCCCACCGCGATTTCAATGCGCGGCCCCATCTCAGGGCGTAGTTCGTCGAGCGCTTGTGCGACCAGATCCGCCGGCGCGATCGCCTGTTTCTGCAAAGGCTGGCGGCTGAGCCGGGATAGGGTCAGTAAATCATCGATTAACTCTCCCATTTGTAATGCGTTATCGCGAATTACTTCAAGATAATGTTTGGCGTCTCCGGGCAGCTCCGGCGCGCACTCTTCAATCAGTATCCGTGAGAATCCGTGGATGGCCCGCAACGGCGCGCGCAGATCGTGCGAGACCGAATAGGCGAACGATTCCAGTTCGTGATTGGCGGCCTCCCACTGCGCCGTGCGTTCCTGAACGCGTTTCTCCAACTCCGCGTTGACCGTGCGCACCTCCTCCTCGGCGCGTTTGCGTGCGCGCTCCTGGGCGTCCCGCTGCAGTCTGGCTTTGAAGACCGGCGCGACATCCCGCGCGATACGCTCCAAGGTCTGGCGATCGCTTTCCACATGATCCGCGGTTTTGTTGGCGATGGCAAACAGCCCGAGCGGCTCTTCTTGGAAAACGATGGGCACGGCCAGCATCCGGCGGACGGGAATGCGGCCCGCTGGGCTTGCTCCCGGTTCATTGGAATACAACGATCGCTTTTCCCTAAGAGCGCGTCCCCAAACGCCCTCCCACTCGCTCTGCGGGATGCGCAAGGTTTCACAGGCCGCGCCGGCATCCTGGGAAGCGCCGCTCTCCTTCCCGGCTTTTCGCGTCCGGATGGAACATATCAGCGCGCCGTCCTCGCCGATGTATCCGAAAACGCCTTCCGCGCTGTGGGTGTGATCCAGGATGGCGTCCAGTACGGCCGCGAATATCTCCGGCTCGGCCGCGGTCGGGAATATCGTGGCGAACCTGGTTTTCAGAGCCAGTTCCCGTTGCGCTTTCTGGCCTTCCTCCTCGGCCCGCTTTCGTTCCGTGATGTCGGCGCAGGAGCCGATCCATTCGCGCACGCGGCCTCCCGGCTCGAGCACCGGCACCCCCCGCACCGCCATATGCCGGTACTCGCCATCGTGCCGGCGCAGCCGATACTCTGTCTCGTACATGCTCCCGTTCCGCAGCGCGGCCTCCCATACCACGCCGATTCTTTCGCGGTCCTCCGGGTGTACCGCGCTGGCCCAGCCCCGGCCCGTCGTCTCGCTGACGGCTTGGCCCGTGAATGCTCGCCACATGGGCCAATCCTCCACCACCTCGCCCCGCGCGTTCTTGGTCCAGACGATCTGCGCGCCGGCCAGCGCCAATGAGCGGTAGCGCTCCTCGCTGAACCGCAGGGCGTTTTCCAGGGCCGCTCGTTCGCCCATGTCCCGCGCGATCGCCGAGGCGCCCACTACACTCCCCCCGGCGTCGCGGATCGGCGAGATGGTCACGGATACTTCCACCCTTGCGCCGTCCTTTGCGATGCGCACCGTGCGATGGTGCCGGATGGTTTCGCCACGCGCGATCCTCTCCAGAATGCGGGAGATTTCGCCGGGCTGTTCCGGCGATTCCAGCAGAGCGAGGTGGCGGCCAATCATTTCCCGCGCGGCATAGCCGTACAGGTTCTCCGCCCCTCGATTCCAGGTTTCTATGACGCCGTCCGGACGCGCGCCGATAATGGCGTCGTCGGAAGAGTCGACAATGGCGGCCAGATAGGTAGCATGCATAATCGTGGCGCAGGCACGCATGCCTGTCTCCATGGGCCGCGTGGGCCCACCAAATGCGCATGAAAGCCGAGTTGTGGGGCAGGCTCGCAGCCTGCGGCGGCCTCGCAGCCTGCCCGGCCGTATTCTCAGTCGCCTACCGGAGGCTTTCGATGCTGCCGCGCTGACACCCCTGTCAGCGCAGGCCAGCGCAGCTCACCCGAGCCGGCGGCCGGAAATGACCGTCAGGCGCCCGCCGGCGCCGCCGCGCCCAGCAACATGCGCACCCGGCCCAACAGCTCCGATCCCGAAAACGGCTTGGGCAGAAAGTTCCACCGCCCCTCCAGCGAGTTGTGCGGGTAGCCCGAAACAAAGAGAACCTTGATCTCCGGCCGCAGCGCGGCCAGGCGCTCCGCCAGTTGCTGTCCGCTCATGCCCGGCATCGCCACATCGGTCACCAGGATATGGATCGGCTCGCCATACGTCTCCGCGATCAGCGCGGCTTCTTCGCCATCGCTGGCCTCCAGCAATTGATATCCCTCTTTCTCGAAATGCCGGTGCATGGTGCGCCGCACATTGTCTTCGTCTTCCACCAGCAGCACCGTCGGCGTGGCCTCCGCGGCCGCCGCGGCGTGGCCTGGATGCATTTGTTGGCCTTCGATCTCGCCCAGCTTCCGGAAGGCGGCCAACCGCGGCAGCAGGATCTCGAAGGCCGTGCCCAGACCCAGCTCGCTCCGCGCGGTCACGTGGCCGCCGCTCTGCACTACGATGCTGTGCACCATCGACAGGCCCAACCCGGTTCCGAATCCGGGCTTCTTGGTGGTGAAGAACGGCTCAAAAATTCGCGCCAGCGTATCCGGGTCCATCCCCTCCCCGCCGTCGGACACCAGCAGCCGCACGTACGGCCCCGGCGGAAACATCTCCGCCTTCGGGCTTCCGGGCAGGACATCGAAGTTTGAGGTTTCCATGCGCAACTCCCCACCCGTGGGCATGGCATCCCGCGCATTCAGCGCCAGATTCAGGAGCACTTGCTTCACCTGGTTCCGATCCGCGCGCACCCGCCCCAGGTTCGGCCCCAGGTTCGTCGTCAGGATGCGCATCTTGCCCAACGCGGATGAGAGCGACGGCTGCATTTCGACGATGGATGCGTTGATGCTTAGCGGCTCCATCCGCATCGCCTGGTGGCGGCTCAAGGTCAGCAACTGGCTGGTCAGCGCGGTGGCCAGGGAGCCGGCGTGCTTGATCTCGATGGCCCGCTCCCGTTCGCCGCCGGAAAGGCTTTCGGAAAGTTCGTCGGCGCATCCCAGTATCACCGTGAGCTGATTGTTGAAATCGTGCGCCAGGCCGGCCGCCAGGTTGGCGATAGCCTCCATGCGCTGCGATTGCATCACCCGCCGCTCCAGGTCCCGCCGGCCGCCGATATCGCGCACCACCAGAACGGCGCCCAACACGTCATCCGCGCGGTTCTCAAAACAGGCCAGCTCCACCGTCGCCGACATCCCCGTGCGCGAAGTCAGCGTGTAGGCGCGATGCCCGCGCGCGGCCGCGCTGCTCGCCGGCCCGGCCAGGAAATCGACGATGGGGTTTTCCGCCGGAGCGCCGGTGGATTCCTCGTGCAGCCCCAGCACCTCCATCAGCAGGCGCCCATGCGCGTCCTTCCCGGACCAGCCCGTGAGCTGCTCGGCGACCGGGTTCATGAATACCACCTCGCCCTCCGTGTTGGTCGCCACCACCCCCTCCCCGATGCTGCGCAAAGTGGTAGCCAGCCACGCTTCGCTATCCCGCAGGCGCCGCTCCATCTCATGCTTGTGAATCGAAATCTGCACCGCGCTGCGCAACTCCGAGTCCCGTATGGGCTTCAATATGTACCCGAACGGCTCCGTGCGCGTGGCCCGGTTGATGGTCTCTTCGTCGGCATGCGCGGTGATGTAGACCACCGGCGTTTCCAGTTCGGTCTTCAAGGCCTGGGCCGTGGCGATGCCGTCCATGTCGCCCTTGATGCGGATGTCCATCAGGACCAGGTCGAACGGCGTCGACCGGGCAAAATGGAGCGCTTCTTCGCCGGAGCGCGCGATGGCCGGCACTTGGTAGCCCAGCCGCTCCAGCCGGTTCCGGATATCGGCGGCAATAATGCCTTCGTCTTCAACGATCAGGATCTGTTTCTTGGGTTCTGTGTTGAGCTGCATGCGTAATCGTCCGTCTGGGTAATTGAGTGGCCGCGGGGCGGCGAGTCTCTCAGGCAGATTTGCAGTGGGGCAGCGCCATGCGCTGCCGCGCGCCGTCCCAGGCCGCCCAGACGCCGCGGGATTGAGCCGTGGTGCAAATTGCCCTGGATTTCCCCGTTCTTATTGAAAACAAAGGGTCGAGTTGTTTGACTCAGCGGGAGTTCTATTGGCGCCTTCCGATCCTGATTCACGTACCCAAATTGTCAGCGATCGTCTGAGAACGTAGTTTTCTGAACATCCAGCCGGGAGGGCAACATCGTCCGCTTATCCGTGGGTAGCCCTCGTGGCGCACGCACTCGTGCGTGCCGTGTCGGCACTCGTGCCGACACAGGCGAGCGAAGCTCGCCTTAGCCGGCTGAAAGCCGGCTGCGGGCAGAATTGCCCGCCCTCCAAACCCACTGGAAAATCCCGCCGTCACACTTCTTAACAAATGGTGTAAAATAGCGCAAAGCCCAAATGGTATGGTTCAGCACCAACAATAGCCAGGGCAGCGGAGGCGGCCAATGGGCGCCCCGGTTCCTGGCTACGGAGGGACGTGTATCTATGAAATGGCACAATATAAATTGCGCCACCCGCGGAGTGGTTTTGCTTTTGCCAATGATTCTGGCGTGCGGCGCCGGAGCACAGACGGCGGTCAACGTGGTCACCGGCCAATATGACAATTTCCGTTCAGGCTCGAACCCTTCTGAAACGATCCTCACGCCTGCAAACGTGGCCGCTGCCACGTTCGGGATGCTGTTTGCGCAGCCGGTAGATCAAACCTTCTATGCGCAACCGCTTTATGTGCAAGGGCTGACCATCGATAACCAGGTTCACAACGTGGTGTTCGTCGCCACCGTGAACGATACAGTGTATGCCTTCGACGCCGACAGTGCGCAGCCCGCGCTGTGGAGCGTCTCGCTGGGAACTCCGGCGGTGGTCGAAGGCGGCGCGAACATAGGGATTTTGAGCACGCCAGTAGCGGACCTTAGCTCGAACACGCTTTTCGTAGCGGCTCTGGCCGACGAAGGCGGCGCCTCTGTTTACCGGCTGCACGCGCTGAATTTGCCGACGGGAACCGAAATCGCGAATGTCGTCATACAGGCGGCGGTGGCGGGAACAGGCGACGATTCTCAGACGGCCGCCTGCACATCCGGCAATGGCGGCACGGTCCCGCCGCCCTGCATCCCTTTCGTGGCCGCCCAACAGTTTCAGCGCCCGGCGCTGCTGGAGGACACCGCGAATGTGATTGTATACCTGGCATTTGGCAGCGCGGGCGGGGAAGAATCCGCGCGCCAATACCACGGCTGGGTAATGGGCTACAGCTATGCGAACGGCACGTTCACCCAGAGCATGGCCTTCAATACGACGCAAAATGCAACCCAAAGCGGGCCGGCTTGTTCCGGAGTCAAGCCAGCTACCAATCAGTGCGGTCATGGCGGCGGAATCTGGATGTCGGGCCGTGGGCCGGCGCTGGACAACACTGGAATTTACGTAGTCGTGGGAAATGGCGGCTACGGCGGGACGGGCACGGGCAACTGGGGAGAATCGGCGCTGCTGTTGAACGGCTCGGGGGCGGTCGACAGTTCGTTTACACCCGCGGGTTACGCCAGCCTGAACCAACACGATCTGGATCTGGGCGACGCGGGAGGCATCCTGTTTCCCAGCACCAACGCGGCGGCGCCCAACCTGATGCTGGCGGTGGGAAAGACCGGGAATGTGTACGTGCTGAACAGGGCGAACCTCGGCGGATTGAATACCGGAAACACCGGCGCGGTACAGGTCTTCACGGGCAGTTCCAAGGGTTGCGGAACCGGGCCCGGACTGCTCAAGTGCTATGAGATTCACAATCCGGCCTTGTGGGCGCCCGGCAGCGCGAACCCGACGCTGTACTTATGGGGGTATGGGGATGTGCTGCAGGTATGGGACTTCAATCAGACTACCAACCACTTCGCGCGCGCGCCCAACCAGGGCACGGTGACCGCCGCCAACTATCCTGGAGGGGCGCTGGCAGTTTCGTCAAACGGAGCCGGCAACGGAATCGTATGGGGCATCGCGGCGATTACGAATACCTCGCCCGGGCAAGGAGCACTGTACGCCTTCAACGCCATCAACGTCAGCCAGCCATTGTTTGTCAGCACGGACTATTGGTTTTCCACCAAGTTCACGACTCCGACGGTGGCCAATGGCAAGGTGTACGTGCCGACTTCCGGCTCGCCGGCGGGGGTGACCCCGGCATACGGGCCGCAGCTAGTGGTATATGGGTTGTGCGCGAGCTGTCCGGCGCCGCAGGGATCCGGCCGCAAACGCTGAATCGGCGGCAGGCGCCGGTCGAATCAGTGCGCCACGCGGTGTCGCGGAGTCGATTCCAGTAAGCCGTTTGGCCCACACCAACGGCTCGGAACCAGTCCCGCTAGGGGGAAAGCGCCGTCTGTTGTGTCAAGCTGTGCAACGTCGTCAGCCGCAAGATCCGCCAACGGAATTGAAAAGAAGATCCACAACTTAGCGCCGCTGCCGGTGTTTATTAGTACGAGTGCTTAGTTCTAAGCATCGTCCAGTGAAGATCGTTTAGATCCCGCGCGATCCGACGAAGCTGCAACTTATTGCTTTGCCCACCCCCGGGCCGGGCGCCTGCGAGCGGGCGAAGAAGCCGGGCATCCACTCCGATTTCCCCAAGGAACAAATGGACCCCGAACAATTCATTGAATTGCACGCACGGTGTTGGGAAGCGCTCAAGCACTATGTACATCAGGCCGAAAGGATGTGCGACTTGCTGGGCCAATGCCTCCCCGAACCCTCGTCACTGCAAACTCTCTCTGAAATAACAGACCAACGCGTGCGCGAAAACAACGCCCACGCCAGTTACCTGGAGCTCCGCGGACAACTCTTGAGAGCCGTTCGTGCCGGCTACGAGCCTTTAAACTGAATCAAAGCGCTTTAGCTCTCGCGCTGTTCAAGAAGCAGTCGTGTCGGCATGGTTCCTTTGGTATCCATCCTGTCCGGGCCGTTCTAGTCGAAACCGCCGGCGAAGCTGGAGGAAAGCGGTTGATGGATCTCGTCAATCATCCCCTTGTGTTCTGGGCCGGCGAAGCGCACGGGCCTGTTCTGCTTTACCATTTCTCCGCTATTCACCGATCCCGTGGACGGCACGGCGGTTCCACGTTATCTCAACCAGCCGGAGTTGGTGCTGGATCCCATTTGGGCTTTGCCTGATCGCGCTCTCCGGGATTCCGGGAATTTCTCGGCAATTGCACAGAAAAACTGACCGCCCACGAGCGACCGCATCGGATTGGCGATGAAGCCGCCCGAGGCCGGAACCATCGGTTGCCGGTGGCTTCATCGGCAAACGCTGGGCGACCAGCAGCGGGCGACAGTTCGTTTCGCGCTTGGGGACGAGCCTCAACTTCCGGATGCCCGACTATTCCGTCCCCAAAAGCCGAACTGCCCGCCGGGCCCAATCTCGATGTCGAAAAGGCGCACCTGCGTCGTTCTCAAGCTAGTGGGCCGGCTGGTAGCTACATGCGTCTTCGGTCGCGTCGGCGATTCGGGTCCGCCCACGCCTCGCTTTTTACCACGCTGCCCGGGAGCGCCAGTTTCCTGGAACTGTCCATCGCACGGTAAACTGAGGACACCGGAGGCGATATGGCATGGCGGCCTATTCTGTTTGCAACCATCGCGCTCCCGTGTCTCATCGCCGAGGTGCTGCCGATCCGATCTTACAACACGGCCGACGGCCTGGCGGGCGATAGCATCAACCGGATCGTCGCCGATTCACGCGGCTTCGTTTGGTTCTGCACGCCGGAAGGACTCTCGCGGTTTGACGGTTACCGCTTCGTCAACTTTGGCCTGGCGGAGGGACTTCCGCACCGGTCGGTGAACGCTCTCCTGGAAACCCGCTCCGGCGAATACCTCGTCGGGACCGCACGCGGCGTTTGCCAATTCCAGGCGGAAGGTCGCGGAAAATTCACCACATATCCGCCCGGAAACACTCGACCCGAGAATCGTGTCACCGCTCTGATGCAGGACTCCGCCGGCAGAATCTGGTGCGGTACGGGGGGAGGACTGTTCGAAATGCTGAGCGGCCATCGGTTCCGCCGCCAACCGTTGCCTGCGCCCTCGTCCGGAGAAGAGCGAATCTCGGTCAACGATGTCGTCGAGGATGCGGGCCACAAGCTGTGGGTGGCTACGCGATCGGGGATCTATGTTATCGGCACGGACGGTGCCGTCCAGCACATCGCCATTGGAGGATGGACCGAGAATGTGCGGACGCTGTTGCTGGACAACCGCGGCGAGATATGGGCCGGAACGCAAGATGGTTTGGCGTTGATGCGGGATGAGGACAAAGTGGGCCGGTGTGGTGTTCAGCAAGTCTACCGTGAAGCGGGAGAGCTGAAACACTTGGATGTGACGTCGCTGGTGGCCGGACCAGGTGGGTCCATCTGGGCCGGCGCCAGTGCTGGAATCATGCGGTGGCTGCCGGGCAGCCGCCCGCCGGTGTTCCGGATGCTGACCCGCGCCCAGGGACTCATCGACCGCCAGGTTAACGCGCTGGCCACGGACCTTGCCGGAAACGTGTGGGCGGCAACGGAAGCGGCCGGCGTGATGAAAATCCAGAGGCGGGTTCACCACGTTTCGCGAACAGGACGGCCTCCCAACGGATCGCGTCTGGTCGCTTATTGCGGATCGCGCCGGAACGGTTCTGGCGGTGACAGCTTCGGAAAGGCCATCTGGTTTGGTAAATCGATTCGATGGAACCAGGTTCCACGCCATGCCAGTCAAGGGCTTCAGCGAGCGCCCGTCCTGGGGAAAACACATCCTGCTGCGGGCCCGGACCGGCGCTTGGTGGGCGGCGACAGGCGCGGGCCTGTGTATGTACGCGCCGGTAGAGGCAGCGGCCCATGCCCCTGGAGATCCGGGTGCCGTCGGATATCTGAAGCCGGTGAAGGTTGAACTATTCGGAGAGGGCGACGAGGAAGCTCGTTGCTCTCGGCCACATACCTGTAGTGGACCTCATCGAGCCGCTCCAGCAGCATCGCCCCGAGCTTTTTGTGATCCGCGAGCATTGCCTCGAAATGCAGGCTGACCCGTCGGCCGTCATCCTTACTGTACGTCATCATTTCAACTCCTCCTTGGGTTGATTTAGAAGGACGCCAGGTTGAACCTGGTGTCAGGCCAGGTGCCTGATGGTTTACCCTTCACAGAGCAACCGAAGAGGAGTACATTTAGGTATTCATTGGCGGGGCCTCGAACGAAAGGGGCCGCGAAAGCTTCGTTGGGTTGTAAGTATATCATTTTAGAGGAGTTCGTCAACTTTGCCTGACTGGTCGGACAAGCTCGCATCATTGGTTGGCGGTCTAACAAAGGCCGTCGATTCCATCAGGGTGACGCGCAGGTGTTCAAGAAGTACTCGCAGATGAAGTTGCAGATGAAGCGCGAGGCGTTGCAGAAGCTCAATCGCCACGCGAACGAGCAGGATCAGGGTTTTGATACAGGCAGGCCAAACTGAAGGGGTTTTGATACAGTTTTGATACGGTTTGGCCGAAGGAGGCAGGAGATGGGAGTGGCAAAACGGTTGGAAGTAGTCTAGAATCTGCTTCACACGCAGGAGGTCACAGGTTCGAGTCCTGTCGCGCCCACCATAGAATCAATAAGATACCAAAAAGCCAGCCCGAAGACTGGATCCAATGTGACGTGGATTGTGACGTAACCGGGTCAATTCACAGCTTTGGTCGGCAACTCCGCAACGGAATGTGACGCTGGCTTCATGAGTCCGCTCTCCAGCTTGTCCAATGCCGTGCGCTTCGCTGCCATGCGGACGTGAGAGTAGTGCTCCAACATCCGCCGTGACATGTGCCCGGCTAGGGCTTCGATTGTGGCGTCCGACGCGCCGCCTTCGGCCAATTCGGTGATGGCTTGATGACGAAGATCGTGGAAGCGTAATCCGTGGAAAGGTCCGCCGCCCGTCTCCATGCGGCCTTTGAGCCGCGGAGACCACGCCCAGCAGCCAGCGCCGCCCGTGCAGCAGTCCGCCCGGCCCGCTTGCGGTTTCCTTCACCAGCGCCCGCCATGCCGTGCGCCAACTCTTTTGTGGTCGTGTTGGGCCGATCCACTCATGTTCACAGGTGGGGAATACAAAGTGCTCGGGTTCGCCCGCGCCAAGCCGCTCAGCGCGTTCCCTGAGGCGCGCCAACGCCGCCAGTGCATCGCCGTTCAGTGGAAGAGGACGCTTCGGCCTGTTTCTTCTCTCGATATCGCTGTCGGGGAGTGAGCGGCAGCACTCCGCCTTCCCGTAGCCAGCGGTACAACGTCCTTAGCTGCCTGAAGTCTTCCTGGGACAGGGAACAAGAACCGAATTGCCGGAATGATGGTATTATGGCATCTTCAAAACGTGCAGCCGTCACGAGAACAGGGATGATCCGAATACACGGCACTTTATGGATAAAGTCGTCATCTGGTCCGTGCTGTTGGGTCCGCTTGCCGCACTGTCCTTCATGGGGTATCGGCTGTCGCCGGTTGTAATGTCACCGACTATACGCATTATTGCATGGATGGTGACTGGTAGCTACGCATTCCTGCTATGCGGTCTGGTGTTTCCACCCATTTTAGGACCGTGGTACAGCATCGCACGACAGCTAATCATGTGTACTAACTTGATTGGCGTGTTAATTTCTGGAATCGCCGTGCTGTTCCGAAGGCATCCGGCTCGATGGTCAGTTGTTTTATCTTGCGGATTGGTTGCGCTGGCGTGGTTCTATGCCCTGGCTATCAGTGAGGTCGTTTGAGCGCCAAAAACGCCCAACGATGATGACTATCGCTGCTTCGCCTTTTCTATTTCCCTGTGGTGTGCGGCTCGATGTTCAAACCCCGTGACGCCTGCCGAGTACGACAGGCGAAGAAAACGAGCACGAGCGGAACGACGAAGATGATGAGCGGCAAACGCTTCACTCATACCCAATTATCGCTTATCGGAGTCCACGAAGGCGTGATAGGCTAGAAACACCAAAGCTGGATAGCGGGATCGGGCGCTAATCCTCTTGGGGTTTGCGGGCGCGTTCCGCCGGTAGGAACTGGTGGGGCTAGACGTGGCGGATTGCGCTTTCGGCAAGGATGGCCTCACGGTGACGCTGCGAAGGTCCAAGACCGATCAAGAGGGGCAGGGGCGCAAGGTCGGTATGCGTCGCTGGGCCGGCGCTCCCCTTCATTTCCGCTTCAGCGCGGACGGCAGGAAACCCAAAGCCTTGGGGGGCGGGATTTATCCCGCGCGGGGCTTCAGCCCCGCGCCTCGCAAATCTACAGGTTGGCGAGTGGGTTTCTGGCGAGTGGGTTTCTCCAAAGAGGAAAGCGGCGCACAGCGGATTACCACATCGCCTTCGTGCGGTCGAGAGAGAACTGCGTTCAGCGCTTGGCCGGTATACGGTCACACGTCCGCATGAAATTCCCTCGCCCCCGTTTCTCCCAATTTTCCAATCACCTACGGCTCAACCGGCGCCGCGCCCCGCCCGTTTCCAGCCCACCGCAATGCTAATCTGGAGCCAGAAAGACCCCCGCACCCCTGAAGTGGTACAGCGCCCGGAGCCATTTGGTGGGGCAGGCTCGCAGCCTGCCGGCGGCCTCGCAGGCCGCCGGCCTCGAAGCTCTGGCTGGCTTTTGCAGGGCTTGGTGGCATAGGCTTTAGCCTGTGGAGGCGAGCGCAGCTCGCCCGGCTCGGCTTTAGCCCAGCTCGCTCCCCTAGGTTCGTTTGTAAAAAACGAGGTAACCGTATGACATCAAAGAAGAAGACCGCGGCCAGCCGCCGCCATGCACACAAGTCTTCGGGTCCCAAAAGCCCCGCCGGAAAGGCCGCCTCTTCCATGAACGCCCTACGCCACGGCCTGCGCGCCAGAACCCTCATCCTCCCAGACGAACAGCAGCAGGATTTTGACCGGATCCACGCCGAACTCGAAAACCAGTATCGGCCCGAAACCTCCTACCAACGGCACCTCGTCTACCAGGCCGCCATCGCCCAGTGGATGCTATTGCGCGCCGACCGCTTCCAGCTCGAAGCCCACCAGGAAGGTCTCGACATCCTCGCCCGCGTCTCCATCTTCGACCGTATGACGCAGGCAAGCAGCCGCCTGGACCGCTCATTCATAAAGGCTTGCGACAGCCTCGAGCGCCTCGTAGCCGCCCGCCCGAAAGACCCCGCACAACCTCAGCCCGAAGCACCCCAAACCGATCCCCCCAAGGGAAAGAAGGGCAAGGATGAAACCCCGCCCGCCAAGTACCAGGTCACCTGGCTCAAAGGCGATGGCCAGACCGAAGTCCTCTATCGCGCCGAAAATGGCAAGCCGGTGAAAGAATTCAGCGATGCCCTGCCCGACCCGCCCATCAAACCCCACTAACCTGCGCCTTGCCTTGTAAACCAGCATCCCATCAAACCACACTAACCTGTAGCGCAGTGGACTGTGGGGCAGGCGTCTACGCCTGCGGCGGGTCTCCAGACCCGCCCACTTCCCGCCCCTGCCTATATCGCACAACCGGGTAAACAACTATAATATGCCTGTAAACCCGAAGGAGCCGCCCATGACCATCGACCCCCAAGAAGCGCTCAAATACCATTCCTCCGCCCCCGCCGGCAAAATCGCCGTCGCCCCCACCAAACCCTGCCTCACCCAACGCGACTTGAGTCTCGCCTACACCCCCGGTGTCGCCGTCCCTTGCCTCGAAATCGCCCGCGACCCCAGCCTCGTCTACAAGTACACCGGTAAAGGCAATCTCGTCGCCGTCGTCACCAACGGCACCGCCGTCCTCGGACTCGGCAATATCGGCCCCGCCGCCGGCAAGCCCGTCATGGAAGGCAAAGCCGTCCTCTTTAAACGCTTCGCCGATATCGACGTCTTCGACATCGAGCTCGCCACCGCCAACGCCGACGAAATCGTCCGCACCTGCCAGTTGCTTGAGCCCACCTTCGGCGGCATCAACCTCGAAGACATCAAGGCCCCCGAATGCTTCTACATCGAAGAAGAATGCCGCCGCACCATGAAAATTCCCGTCTTCCACGACGATCAGCACGGCACCGCCATCATCTCCGGCGCGGCCCTGCTCAACGCCCTCGACCTCGCCGGCAAGCGCATTGACCAGGTGCGCGTGGTTTTCAACGGCGCCGGAGCCGCCGGCATCTCCTGCGCCCAGCACTATGTCAACCTCGGCGTGCGCCGCGAAAATATCCTCATGTGCGATACCAAGGGCGTCGTATATAAAGGCCGCAAGGAAGGCATGAATCCCTACAAAGAGCGCTTCGCGGCTGAAACCGAAGCGCGCACCCTGGCCGACGCGTTCGTCGGCGCCGACGTCTTCTTCGGCCTCTCCAGCGGCAATTGCGTCACCCCGGAAATGCTGCTCTCCATGGCCCACGATCCCATCGTCTTCGCCCTCGCCAATCCCGATCCCGAAATCGCCTACGACGTGGCCGTCGCCACCCGCCCCGACGCCATCGTGGCCACCGGACGCTCCGACTTTCCCAACCAGGTCAACAACGTCCTCGGATTCCCCTTCATTTTCCGCGGCGCCCTCGATGTCCGCGCCACCATGGTCAACGATGAGATGAAGTTGGCCGCCACCCGCGCCCTCGCCGCCCTCGCCCGCCAGGATGTGCCCGATAACGTGCGCCGCGCCTATGGCGTCGATCGCCTCGAATTCGGCCGCCAGTACATCATTCCCAAACCCTTCGATTCGCGCGTGCTCATCTGGGAAGCCGCCGCCGTGGCGCAGGCCGCCATGGAAACCGGGGTTGCCCAATCCCCCATCGATATTAACGATTACCGCGAACAGCTCGAACGCCGCCTCGGCAAAGCCCACGAAGTCATGCGGGTCATGATCCACAAGGCCCAACGCCAGCCCAAACGCGTCGTCTTCCCCGAAGGCGAAGAGCCCAAAATCCTGCGCGCCTGCCAGATCCTCATGGACGAGAAAATCGCCCGTCCCATTCTGCTCGGCGACGAAGCCCGCATCCGCGCCGCCATGGCCGAATTGCATCTCCACCTCGACGGCCTGCGCATCGTCGAGCCTGCCAAATCCGGCCGCCTGCCCGCCTATGCCGAGGAAATGTACAGCCTCCGCCAGCGCAAAGGTGTCACCCGCCGCGAAGCCGATCAATCGATCCTCGACCGCAACGTTTTCGGCGCCATGATGGTGCGCCTGGGCGATGCCGACGCCATGGTCGGCGGCCTCACCCAGCATTATCCCGATATGATCCGTCCCGCCTTGCAGGTCATCGAGGTGCGCCACGGCATGCGCCGCGTTTCCGGCGTCTACGTCATGATCACGCCCAAACGCGAAATTTATTTCCTGGCCGACGCCACCGTCAACATCGAGCCTACCGCCGAGGATCTGGCCGAAATTGCCGTCAATACCGCCGAAATGGCCCGCCGCTTCGACGTCGAGCCCCGCGTCGCCATGCTCTCCTTTTCCAATTTCGGCAGCTCCCGTCATCCCCTCGCCGAAAAGGTGCGCAAAGCCGTCGAACTGGTCCGTCAGCGCGAGCCGGCTCTCATGGTCGATGGCGAAATGCAGGCCGATACCGCCGTCGTGCCGGAAATCCTGGAAGAAACCTTCCCCTTCAGCACTCTAAAGGGCGGCGCCAACGTCCTCATCTTCCCCAATCTCGAAGCCGGCAACATCGCCTACAAGCTGTTGGGACGCATCGCCGGCGCCGAGCCCATCGGCCCCATCCTGATGGGCCTCTCCCGCCCCGTACACGTCCTCCAGCGCGGCGCCGAAGTCAACGATATTGTGAATATCGCCGCCGTCGCCGTCGTCGACGCCCAAGACGCATGCTTGACCAGCCCTGTGCCGATGTTTGATAATAGCGGCTCTAAGGTAAAATCCTGAAAATGCAGCGCAGCCTGACATTATTCGTGTTGCTGTGCCTCCTGCCACCCTCCGCGTTCGCGGTGCGCCCAGCCAAAAAGCCCGTGGGGCGGCGCCATGCGCCGCCTGTGGGGCAGACCTCCAGGTCAGTGGGGCAGACCTCCAGGTCTGCGCGGGTTCTCCAGAACCCGCACGCCAACGTCGCCCACCGGCCCCCAGCCCCCAGCCCCCGGCCCCCGATCTTCGACCCCACCGCCGGCGATAACGTCGATGGCGACGATCTCGCCGTCCGCCGCGCCGCCGTCGATGCCCTCGGACCCTACAACGGCACCGTGGTCGTAGTCGATCCTCAAACCGGCCGCGTCCTCACCATCGTCAACCAGAAAACCGCCCTCGATAGCGGCTTTACTCCTTGCTCCACCATCAAGCTGGTTACCGCTTTCGCCGCCCTTAACGAAGGATTGATCGAACGCGACACCCCCGTACGCCTCACCCGCCGCACCAGCCTCGATCTCTCCACCGCCTTGGCCCATTCCAATAACCCCTATTTCAAGATCCTCGGCGACCGCCTCGGCTACGAACGCGTCGTGCATTACGCCCGCCTCTTCGGCCTCGGCGACAAGGCCGGATGGCAGATCCCCGGCGAACGCCCCGGCGCGCTGCCCGCTGCCCCTCCCGAACACGGCGGCGTGGGCATGATGACCGCCTATGGCGAAGGCATCCAGTTGACCCCCTTGGAACTCGCCGCCCTCGTTTCGGCCATCGCCAACGGCGGCACCCTCTACCACCTCCAATATCCTAAGAGCCAGCCGGAAATCGATCGTTTCGTCCCCCGTGTCAAACGCCATCTGGATATCGCCAATTGGATTAGCGATGTCAAGGTCGGCATGCGCGGCGCGGTCGACTTCGGCACCGCCCACCGCGCCGGCGTCGATCAGAACGAGCCCATCCTCGGTAAGACCGGCACCTGCCACGATTCCCGCGCCCTCAATCACCTCGGATGGTTCGGCTCCTTTAACGACGTGGAGCGCAATCAACTGGTCGTCGTGGTGCTGCTCACCGGCGGCTTCCGCATCAACGGCCCCATCGCCGCCGGCGTGGCCGGTTCCATTTATAAGCAGCTCTCCCAGGAAAATTTCTTCGCCGCCGGGAGCCTCCTCTCCACCCAAATCTGCTGCACACGATGAGGTACCGGTACATGACGCTACCCGCTACCCCATAGTTAATTACCGTTAACTGCCCGCAAAACGGCCGATTTTCCGCATCGCCGCGTTCCGTGCCGCTGTCTCTCGTTTGCCGGCATCCTGTCGCCCGGAGTTATTACTCGCCCGCTAACTATAGTTATCTCCCTAGTCCCCGCCCCCAAAGTACCAGTAGTGCTTATGTAACTTATAAGTTCCCGAGAATCATTTACATCCGTCAAAAATCTCGGGTACACTCAATCAGATGGAAAGGACGATGCTAATGAATACAGCCGCCGCACGAAACAAAAAAGACTCACAGCGCGGTAACGCGATGTTAGAGGCCACTGCTATTATATTGCTGATGTTCGGCCTTCTGTTTCTGGTCGTCGACTTATCCCTCGCCCTCTTTACCAAGGCGACTTTGCAGAACGCCGCCGAGGCGGGCGTGCGGTTCGCCGTTACCGACCGCTTGGGAACCGGCCAGTCCTATATGAACGACTCCATCGTGCAGGTGGTCCAGCAAAACTCGCTCGGAATGCTGAGCGGCGCCAACGGCGCTTGCAAAATCTCCATCTCTTACTTCAACCCCGTCACCGGTCTGCCCGACACCGGCACCGGAGGCGACGTCGTGGAAGTCTCCGTGGTCGGCTATAACTATACCCCGGTCGGCATTCTCAAGAGCGGCAGCCCCATCCCCATCACCGCCAGTTCCTCCGATGTGCTGGAATCTTGCCCGCTCGGCGGCTGCCCGCCCATCGTCAATCCCGCTCCCCCGGTTTGTAATTGAGGATGCGCCATATGCCCGGAAAAAGAGGAATCCAAACCATGCGCCGCAAACAAAATGAAAAAGGGAATGTCTATATCGAATTTGTTTTGGTCGCGTCTTTTTTCTTCGTGCCCCTCGTACTCGGCCTCGTGACCCTGGGTATCGCCGTGCTCCGCGACTTTCAAGTCAACCAACTGACTCGCGATGTCGGCCATATGATGGCCAAGGGTGTCAATTTCTCGCAGCAGTCCAATCAGAACCTGGCCGCCAACGATCTCGCCAATGGCTTGAGCTTGCAGGCCAACAGCGGCAACGTCACCGGAAGCAACACCGGCAACGGCGTCTTAGTGCTTTCCACCTTCGAAAGCCTGACGTCCGCCTGCGCTTGCATAAACTCCGGGCACGTCGTGTTGGTAAGCCGCATCGTAATTGGCAACAATACCCTGTATACCAGTCCGTTTGGACAACCTGCCTCCATCGACAGCTCAGGCAACGTGTTGAATTATACGACCGATACCGGCGCTCAGGCGGACAATGTCTCGTCGGTCATCTCCATCTCATCCGGGGGGTTGGCTTACATGTCGGAAGGCGATTTCGCATTCAAGGATCTGGGCGTCGTCGGATTCATAGCCAATCTGGGCGCGTTTAACCGCGCTGTATTTTAGACCGAAGAGGAAGCTATCATGCAACGTCTCAACAACCGCAAAAAGCGCTCGCGGGGCATCGCCATCGTCTTAACCACGCTGACGCTGGCCATCACGCTCCCCCTGGTGGGACTGGGATTCGACGTGAGCACCTTGTACCTCATCAGGTCGAAACTGGGAGCCGCCGCGGATTCCGCCGCGTTGGCCGGCGCGCGCGCCCTCAGCCAGGGAAGCAACGAGGCCGCCCAGGAGGCCAACGCGACCAGCACTGCCCAGAGCTTTTTCAGCGGGAACTTCCCCACCGGCTATTGGCGCACTACCGGCGCTGCCGCCACCGTTTCCATAAACTCAACCTCCACGGCCAATTACCGCACCGTCACCGTCACCGCCACCGTGCAAGCGCCGTTATATTTTCTGCGCGTGTTGAACCAGCAAGCCTCCACCATCAATGTGTCCAGCGTCGCGGGCCGCCGGGATGTGCTGCTCATGATGGTGCTCGACCGCTCTTCGTCGATGAACGGTATTGTCGCCGGCACCGGCCAGACCGCCTGCGCTTTGATGAAAATCGATGCCGCCGCGTTTGTAAACTACTTCGCTCCCGGACGCGATCAGCTCGGCCTGGTGGCCTTCGGCTCCTCCGTGTATACTTATCAGTCCACCACGGCTTTCACTACGCCGGATTCCAACGGCAATACCATCCAGTCCCTCATCGGGCAGCTTACCTGCAACGAAAATACCTCGTCGGCCGCGGCCATCGCGTCGGCCTACGCCGAACTCCAGCGGGTCAACAATGCCAGCCGCATGAACGTCGTCATGTTCATGACCGACGGCCGGCCGAACGGCGTCACGGCCGATTACTCGCTGCCTGGGCTGGGCGTCACCGACGGTTGCACCATGCCCGCGGGTACACCCGGAGTGATCGCGCAGTGGGCCGGCGGCGCCGCGCCCAGCGGCTCCACCGCCGGTGTCATGAATGCCACCACCACCGCCATCACCTTCCCCAATGACGGGCACTCCCTCACCGGCAGCAGCAACTGCAAGTTCAACGGCCCCAATCTCACAAACGTCCCCCAGGATGTTCCGAATCTGCCCACCCAGGATTTTTACGGCAACTCGTTGGCCGGCCCCTATACCCAACTGAATAGTGCCACGTGGCCCTATACCACGGCCTTTAACCCGATCGGAGCGGTTAGCATCCCTCAGCAGATCGTCATTGCATCCACTAATGCGGTGGACAATGAAGCCACCCAGGTGCGCACCAATACCACGCTGAATCCGTTCATCTACGACATCGCGCTGATGGGCAACGGCCCGCCCGACGATATGCCCGATCCGCTGTTGTTGCAAAAAATAGCCAACGATCCGGCGCTCGCCGGGCAGCCCGGCCTTGGACAGACTTTTTACCAGATGCAGATCAACCAGCCGCATGGCTATTTCGCGCTGGCCCCGGATGCCTCGCAATTGGCGGTCGCTTTCAATACCATTGCCGCCCAGATCAGCGTCCGCCTCTCGCGCTAAGAACCCAGTGGGGCGGCGCCATGCGCCGCCGAGGGGCTTAACTTCTACATTCTCCGCCGTAGTGGGGCAGGCTCGCAGCCTGCGCGGGCCTCGCAGGCCCGCTCTTTGACCAAACCTGGCCGGGTGCGCGGGCCGCGCCTTCCGTTCCGATAACTTTGGAGAACACGAGTACCGGGTCTGAAATACCTTGACAGCGAGTTTTTGGTGGGTCACACTCGAAACGTGATGCCTGCGGCGCCGCCTGCGCTGGAGGACTCCCCATGGCCGCGCGGTGCTTTCTTTGACGCCCCCAGCGCCGGGCCGGCGCGGCGCGGCCCGCAAAATGGAGAGCGAACGGCTAATCCAGGTTCGTTCCTGTACCGGCTACATTCCAGGATATTTGTACCGTAGACAACTACCGGAATATCGCGCCACGACAGGCCCTATACCCGCCATCCACAAGGGCCGAGCTTACCGGTTATCGCCGGAATTACTTTTCAAAATAACTGCGGGCCGCTCACAATTCCTCGCCGCCCACCTATTCATCGTAAACCGATCCTATCTATTGAGAACCTTGATTCGTCCCTTTCGACAATGTTCCCTATAAATAGGAACTATGTTTAAGGCATCCGAATTTAATCCGCCGCATAAGCGAGAAGTATTCGTTTCAAGCTTCAATGCATTAGTAGGTGCGGCTAGCTCTGAGAAGGTCTATTCCTGTGGTAGAACACGAAGGAAATAATGATGAGAACCGAATTTACTCTCTCCGCCCCGATTAAGTCCGCCTTTTGCTTTCTTGCCATCCTGCCGCTGTTGTTTTCGTTGCCGTCCGGCATGTACGCGCAAGCGCCATCGGTGCCGGCTTCGTTTCAGCCCATGTACACCGAGCTGAACAACTATCTCGTGAACTTCAACGCCACGCTTCCGCCGGGCGGCAATCCCCCGTTTCCCACGCTGATGTCGGTGTGCCTGAAAGCCGTGGATTCCAATTCCGGCCCCAGCCTGGTGAGCGGCATGAACTTCAACCAGAATCCACCCCCGTTGCCGGTGAACGCGCAAATGCAGCTTAATGCGTTGAAGGCCATGGGAGTACAGGCGGTCCTGGTGGAAGTCGGCTTCCCTATGCTCTACACGCCGTTTCTGGCCAGCCAGAACGCGGC
>JBEKMJ010000059.1:0-55009 GCA_050008575.1 Bryobacteraceae bacterium | reverse complement strand
CTTGCCTGTTCACAGTCAAAAGTCGCAAGGCGGCCTGCGAGGCCGCCGCAGGCTGCGAGCCTGCCCCACGAATAATCATTGTTTTTCCGCCTTGCGTACTTCCGCGATAAAGACGTCCTCGAGCGAGGGTATGATGCGCTGGAACACCGCCGGACCATGGCCGTCCTTCTCGAGCTGGCGGACCAGCGCTTCAGGGGAAGTGCGGGCGGAGCTCAGAAACAGGTGCAGGGTGGCGCCGGAAGGCTCCACGCAGAGCACCCCTTCGGATTTCAGCAGCAGCTCGCGCGCGCCCCGCGGATCGGGCGCCTCCACCTGGTAGCAATGCTCGGGGATCTGGTGACGCACGGCGTCCGGCGCATCGCACTGGATTAGCCGCCCCTTGTACATCAGGCCGACCCGGTTGCATCGTTCGGCTTCATCCAGGTAAGCCGTGGTCACCAGGACGGTGATGCCGTCTTTGACCAGCCGGTACAGGATCGCCCAGAAATCGCGGCGCGAGACCGGATCGACGCCGTTGGAAGGCTCGTCCAGGAACAGGATTTCCGGACGGTGCAGCAGGGTGCACATGAGGCCCAGCTTCTGCTTCATGCCGCCGGAGAGCTTGCCGGCCTGGCGATTGCGAAAAGGCTCCATGCGGGTCATGCGCAGCAGTTCGGGCAGCAGACGCTGGCGCTCCGCGATGGGGATGCCGAACAGGTCGGCGTAGAACTCCATGTTCTCGTCGACGGTCAGATCCACGTAGAGGCCGAAGCGCTGGGCCATATAGCCGATGGAGTCTTTGACTGCCTGCGTATCGCGGGCCACGTCGTGGCCGGCCACAAAGGCCTGGCCCTCGGTGGGATCCAGCAGACCGCACAGCATGCGCAGCGTGGTGGTCTTGCCGGCGCCGTCGGGGCCCACCAGGCCGAAGATCTCGCCGCGGGGAATCTCCAGGTTCAGGTGGTCCACCGCCGTCAATTCGTCGAAGCGCCGGGTGAGGTCCCGGATGCTAATGATTCCTTCCATCAGTTCCCCGTCAGGATCTCGGCGTCGGCGGGCATGTTGGATTTCAGCTCATGGCGCGAGTTATCGACATCGATCTTGATGCGATAAACCAGCTTCACGCGTTCTTCGGCGGTTTGGATCTGCTTGGGAGTGAACTCGGCGTCGGAAGAGATGAAGGAGATGTGTCCGTCATAGACCTTGTCCTTAAACGAGTCGGTGGTCACCTTGACCTTGTCGCCGAGTTTGACGCGTCCGAGATCCTGTTCCCGGATGTAAGCGCGCAGCCAGGGGTGCTCGATATCGCCCACGGTGACGACGCTCGTGCCGGGGGCCAGCACTTCGCCCACGTCGGCGGCCTTCACCAGCACCATGCCGTTGATCGGCGAGACGGCAATGGTATCGGCCAACTGGGAGTCGATCAAAGCGATCTGGGACTTGGCGCGCTCGATATCGCCTCGGCGGGCGACAATATCCTGCGCGCGGCGCTGGGTCTCGATGGAATTAGCCTGGCCCCCTCTAAGGGCGGCGCGGGCGCGCTCCACCTGCGCCTTGGCGCTCTCGATGGTTTCGGCGCGCGGCCCGGCCTGCACCAGGCCGGCTTGTTCCTTGGTCTGTCTCAGATTGGCGTCGGTGCTCTCAAAACGGGTCCGGAACTGATCGTATTGCGAGGTGGAGATGTCGTCGTTCTTGTACAGCGTCTGCGCGCGATCCCAATCCTTCTTGGCGCCGTCGTACTGGGATTGAGCGGCCGCCACGGCGGCTTGAGACTGCTGGACTTCCTGCGGCCGGGAGCCGTTCTGCAATTGCAGCAACTGCGATTGAGCCGCGCTCAGGTCTGCGTTTTTCAATTGCAGGTCGGCTTGCATGGTCTCCTGCTGCCATTTCAGGGCGCTTTCGCTCTCTTCGAGCTGCGCCTGGGCAGTGGCCAGCGCGGCGGTCGCCGTATCGCGCTGGTGCAAAAGCTGCTCGCGGTCCAGGCGGGCGATCACCATGCCCTTCTGCACCACGTCGCCTTCGTTCACGGTGCGCTCGATCAAGCGGCCGGAGGTTTTGAAGGCGATATCCACCTGGGGCAGTTCGATATTGCCGGAAACCACGATCTTATTGGTGGTCTCCTGATGGAGGGTGCGGTAAGCCAGCATGCCGGCCGCTCCCAGAACCGCAATTACTATCACTGTCACGATTATCTTTTTCATATTGCGACGACTCCTTTTTTACTGGATCATGCGGCGGACGTTGCCCATGGCCCGCCCCAGGTCGATGCGGGCTACGTTGTAGCCGAACAGGGCGGCGATACGGTTATCGCGGGCCCGGTCCAGGCGGGTCTGGGCATCGGTGACTTCGAGGTTGCTGGCGAAGCCCGCCTCAAAACGGCGGCGGGCTTGTGTGAGCTCGCTTTCGGAGAGGGTCAAACCCTCCTCGGCGACTTTGAACTGTGCTTCGGCCGAATGCAGGCTATCGAGCGCCGTGCGGATGTCCAATTCAATCTGCTCGTGCAGGTCGTTGGTGCGGGTACGCTCCTGGCGAAACTGGGACGCGCTCTCGGCGCGCCGGGCATCCCGCCGGCCGCCGTCGAATATGGGCACGCGCAAAGCGAAGCCATAGTCTCTGGTGGGCAACAGCGAGACGACGCTGCCGTTGGTCCCGGTGGTGCCGTAGTCCGCATAGGCGTACAGGCTGGGAAGGCGCTCGAGCTTGACGGAATTGGCGCTCAGGCGGGCGGCGGCTTCGTGTTCCGCCTGGGCTTTGATATCGGGGCGGTTTTTCAGAGCTTCCGCCTCGGCCTGTTCCACGGAAATCGCATCGGTGGGCGCATACGTCAGCTTGTCTGTGAGTTCCAGTTCGGTAGCCAGGCTCAGCCCCATGACTCGCAGCAATTGCAGATAGGATTTACTGCGTTCATTCTGGCCTGCCAGCAAGCGCTGTTTTTCATTGGAAAGCTGGACTTTCGCGCGCGTTACTTCGATACCCGTGCCGGTGCCGGCGGTCTTCTGGTTTTCGGACTGTTTCAAGACGGCCTCGGCCAGCGCCACGTTAGCCTGATAGGCTTCCACGTCGGCATCGGAGCGCAGCGCGGCCAAATAGGCTTTGGCCGTGGTCGAGGAGACGGAATCGTCGGTGTTGCCGCGATCGTCGGCTGCGGCGCGCGCCGCGATGCGGGATGCCTGGTAGCGGCGGATACTGCTGAAATCGAAAACGCTCTGCGTTAGCTTGGCGCGCACGTCCACTGTGTTGAAGGGCCCCACCACGCGCGGGATATCGTGGATGATGTCGTTCAGCAAAGTGGTTTCCACAGGGAGCAATACGGTGCATCCGGGATAACCCGAGGCGCCCGGCTTACAAGCGGCAGCCAAACCACTCTCGGCGCCCAAAAGATCTTGGTTGGTGGCCAGATCCAGACCCAGGGCGGCTAAGCTCTTCATGGCGGTGGTTTGGTCGGCCTGGGCTTCGATATCGGGCAGCAGCGCCGAACGCGCCTCCGCGGACCGGGATTTGGCCTGTTTGACGTTCTCATCGGAAAGCTGGATGTAGGTGTTGCCTTCCGGAGACGTAGCGATTTCCACGGCGCGCTTCAAACTGAGGCGCAGCGGCCCGCGCTGCGCGGCGTCGCCGGCCCATGCAGCGAACGGAACGGTCAAAAAAAGAGTCGATAGAAAATAGCGGCGCATATTATCTCTCCTGAACTGCGACATCAGTTTCCTGAATGACATGGGTCGGCACGGGAGCGCGGAAGCCGGCGCTCAGAAAGGCAACCAGCCGCTCCAAGGCGGCCTCGGAGTTGAGCGAGAGGGAAAGATCCGAGATCGTTTCCAGGTCCTTCGATCCGCCGCGCAGAGTCTGCGACAGCGCCCCGATGGCTAGATTCAGGCGCCAAAGCAGCTCTTCCCGCGGCAAGTCCGGAAGCGCCGCGCGCAAAGCGGCGCCAAAACGCTGCAACACATCGCCGAACTGCGAGGTCAGAATTCCAGGCAGCAGATCGCCTTCCGCGTGCAGACGGCCCAACAGCTTCATGAAAACCATGCTTCCGCTCTGGGGATCGCGGGACATTTGCAGCGTGGGGGCCACGAAGGCTTCAATCACCTTTTCCAAGGGAGGCGGATTCCCGCCCGCTTCTTTTTCAAACCGGTCGAGCAAAGCCAAGCGCTCGTGATTCGCAGGTACCGATCGGCGGAGAATGACGGCCTCCAAAAGGGCTTCTTTGGAGTGAAAGTGATAATGGACCGCAGCCAGATTCACGCCCGCTTCCGCAATGATGCCGCGCAGGGATGTAGCGGCGTAGCCTTGTGTGGCAAACAACCGTTCGGCGGTATCGAGGATGCGCTCTTTGGTGTGGTTCACAGATGTTTAAATCAAACGTCTGATTATAGCGCTTGAAAGAACGGTATGGGAAGGGGTGGTGAAAAGCCGGTACTATACCCGGTTGCGGAAGTTAAGTGCCGAGGGTGGCGCGGCTACCCATAGTACTAGAACTCTGGGAGAATGCGCGGCCTCCTTGGGCGGCGGGGGGACACGGCAGGTTCCGCTTCGGTGCGAGAATAGGGTTTCCATGGCGACTTCCGAGCGGCACAAATTCGAAGGACAGGTTGTATTGATTACCGGCGCCTCTTCCGGTATTGGCGCGGCGTTGGCACGGGAATTCGCGCGCGAAGGCGCGCATACGGTATTGGTAGCGCGCCGTGTCGAGCGAATGGAAGCGCTGGCGGCGGAACTGACCGGCGGCGGCCAGCGCTCACTGGCGGTGGCCGGCGACGTGACCCGGGATGGCGATATGGAACGGGCGGTGAGTCTGGCGCTTAAGGAATTTGGCCGGCTGGATGCGGCGGTGGCCAATGCCGGGATCCTGGTGAGAGGCCAGATTCTCACCCTCACCCTGGATGACTACCGCCGGCAATTGGAAACAAACACCTTCGGCGTACTGCGGATCGTCATGGCAGCGATCCCGGCCCTGCGAGAGACACGCGGCCGCATCGTGCTCATCGGCAGCCTGATCGGGATGGTTTCCATACCCGGGGGGACGCCATACTGCATGAGCAAATTCGCCCTGAATGGTCTTTCCGACGGCCTCGGCCATGAATTGGCGCCCTACGGAGTCAGCGTAACGCATGTCATGTCCGGGTTCGTCGACACGGAGATCTATACGAACGTGCCTCTGCGGCGGCAGCCGCACCCGCTGATCGTGCTGACTGCGGATCAAGCTGCCCAGCGGATCGTGACTGCCGCCTACCGCCGCAAGCGCTGCCTGATGCTTCCGTGGCCCACCAAGATGGCGATTTTCCTGCAGCGCCACTTCCCGTGGCTGGTTTATCTGGCGATAGAACGGGCATTTGGCAAAGCCAACCGCCAGCGGGAGGCGGACGCCGCGGCACAAGCGGGCAAGACGGCGGTTTAGCGCCAGTGTCCTTCGATCAGGACCCAGCCACCGTGGCGTTTGACCCACTTATGGGCTACCCAAACCCCGCCCGGGCGTGGTGGAAGCTCCCAACGGCCAGGTACCCATACATGGGTACCGCCGTCCCAGCGATAGTAGCCCGCAATCCAAACATGGTTTGGACCGGGGCGCGCAATTCGTTCTTCAACTCGATCTGCCGGAGGACGGACCTTGATAATCACCTCTTCGGCGCACACCGTGCCGACGCTCAAGAGCAGTCCGAAGGCAGAACCGATCAATAGTTTCTTCAACATACGTTAACCTCCGTTCCCAAACTATTATACATATGGAACCCGGCAACGTGACGAAAGGCTCCAGGTAGCTGTAAGGAAAAATACAGAGCCGCGGGCCGCGTGGCGGGACGCCGCGAGAAAAGAGCGGTACCAAAACTAGTCCCTGCACGGCGCGGAACAGTTGACTTTACGGCCGAAATCGGCCCAGAATCCAGAGGTATGCTTAAGATTCTACAGACTACTACAATTGCCAGACGGCTGGGGATGATTCCGGTGCTGGCCGTTGCGATCATTCTGCCGTGCCGGGCTGCTACTCCGACGCTGACAACGCTATATAATTTCACGGACTTGGGCGATGGCGGCTTCCCCGAAGCCGGCCTGGTGGTGGGAGCCAGCGGCACGCTATACGGCACAACTTCCACTGGCGCGACGGGATGGGGCAGCATTTTCGAATTGATACCGTCTGGCACCACCTGGACGGAAACCACCATCTACGACTTCACCGGGGGCGCCGATGGGGGCAATCCGATAGCGAATCTGATTATTGGCAAGAACGGCGTCATGTACGGCACCACCCAATATGGCGGAGCGCATGGCTATGGCACGGTTTTTCAGGTAGCGCCGTCGGGAACCGGTACGTGGACCCAGAAGGTGCTCTACAGTTTTGCGGGCGGCAGCGACGGGGCGACTCCCGCGGCGGGTCTGACGCTGCTCAGCAAGAACGGAGTTTTGTACGGCACGACCGAATTCGGTGGAACCAGCACCGGCTGTACGGCCGGCTGTGGCACGGTGTTCGAGTTGATTCCGGGTACGAGCGGGTGGACGGAGAAAGTGCTCTACACCTTCCAGGGCAACACCGACGGAGCGAATCCAATTGCGGATTTGGCGCTCGCCAGCAGCGGATCCTTGTTTGGGACCACTTCCCAAGGCGGGTCGGTCACCGTCACGAACGATCCGCCGACATGTACCACGACGAACCCGTGCACATATGCAAACTGGGGCATCGTCTTCGAGTTGACGCCGTCAGGCGGCGGAGCCTGGACCGAGACCGTACTGTACACCTTTCTGGGCACCACCGACGGCGGTTCGCCCGAATCGGGTTTGATCATTGGCGCCAACAACGTCCTTTACGGCACCGCATTTTGGGGTGGCGTGGTCACGGCTTGCCCAGTGAGCGATTACCCGCAAGGTTGCGGCACGATTTACTCTTTGGCTGCTCCGGCCGGGGGTGGAACGCCTTGGACTGAAACGGTGATCTATGCCTTCACCGGGCATAGCTCCGATGGGGCGCATCCGTACGGTAATATGGCCATCAACTCGGGAGGGCAACTCTTTGGGACGACCTTTAGCGGCGGGGCCAATGTGGATAATTGTTTCCCCGATTCCTTTAACGGCTGCGGCACGATATTCTCGGCAAAGCCGCCGGCTACGCAGGGTGGCAAATGGACCAAATCGAATATCACCGTCTTTCCCGGTGCCCCGGGTGGTGGCGCCCCGAACGGCCTGGTCCTCTCCACGGGAGGAAACATGTACGGTACGACCATCTTGGGCGGTAACACGGGCGGGTATGGAACGGTGTTCCAGTTGACGCAGTAACCGCCGGTCTAAGGGTACGGCAGCACTTTCAATTCTTCTTCCAGGCGGGGTTGTGTCTGGCCGCGGCCGAGCAAGTGCTTGATACCCACGGCGCTTAACACCGAAGTCGCCAGCGCCATGACGATGAGCGCCACAAAAATGCGCTGATCGATGAGCCCGTACTCCAAGGCAACGGTAGTCAGGACGATTCCCACGGCGCCCCGGGCATTCATTCCCAAGGCTACCAGCAGGGCTTCGCGCGGCTTCTTTCCGCCGAGTCTGGCGCCCAGGAAAAC
This sequence comes from Bryobacteraceae bacterium, assembly GCA_050008575.1. Classification (GTDB taxonomy): domain Bacteria; phylum Acidobacteriota; class Terriglobia; order Bryobacterales; family Bryobacteraceae; genus Bog-159. Next base: position 47,492 of record JBEKMJ010000059.1, on the reverse strand, counting down.
GCCGCTGATCTTGCCGGCGCAGGCCACTAGCAGAACGAAGCCGACCAGCGTCAGGTCGAAGTTGGCCACGAAGTTGGTCTTCAACCCGATAGATACGAAGTACAACGTCGCAAAGATGCCGGCGGTGGTCTGGTGAAAGCTTTCGTGCGCGAGCTTGCGGGCATCCGGGATGCGTCCCAAGGCCACGCCGGCTAGAAACGCGCCCAGTGTGGCGTGGGTGCCTACCACTTCCGAAAAAATCGCGGCGGTCATCAATACCAGGAACGTCAATTTCAATTGCAGGGTGTCTTGCGGCAGATTCAGCCAGCCTACGGCGCGCTGGATTTTCTTATTGGAGAGGTTCAGAATCAGCGCAAAAACCAGCAGGACGGCCACCAGGCTGCCCCACCAGTTCCGGCCGGAGTGGCCCTCGCCTCCGAAATTGCTCAGGATGACCGCAAAAAGCCCCCAGCCGGCCAAGTCGTCGAGCATCGCGGCGGACATGACGATGGCGCCCAGCTCCGTCTTCATGAGATTCAAATCCATCAGGATGCGGGCAATCACCGGCAGAGCGGAGATGGACAGAATGGTCCCCACAAACAGCGCCAGCAAGGGCACATTGCTTTGCGCTTTGTTGCGCCAGAACGCCGGCCATAACAGGACCGATCCAACGCCTAGCGCGAGCGGCACCAGGATGCCCAGGAAACTGGTCCAGAAGATGGGCGGTCCCAGAGTCCGCAGACGCTTGGGTTGTAACTCCAGGCCGGCCATAAAAACAAAGAGCAACAGTCCCAGTTCTGTGACTGCTTCGCGCGCCTGCGTGGCACGGCCCAGCGTGGGAAACACCTGCGCGAAGAGATGCGGGGCAACCACGCCGAAGACGCTGGGTCCCAGAATGACGCCGCACAACAATTCGACGACCAGGGGCGATAGTGCAATTCTGTCGAGCAGCTTGGCCATGCACAGCGGAATCGCCAGAACGAGGCCCATCTGCACGAGGAACAAAGTTAGAGTGGGACCGTCCATGGGGAGGCTCAATTATAGCAATCAAGGTATCGGCTTTCAGACTGACCGCTTGCGCGGTACCAGGGGCCTTTCGGGGAGTGCCGCATGTATGATAAATTCGACGCCTATGGCCAGTCAACCTCCGCTGCCGGCGATGTCCAAGATCGAGAAGCAGCAGTTCCGCCGCATTTGCGGCAAATTTGCCAGCGGCATCACCATCGCGACGGTACTGGACAGCGAGGGCGCCTGCCACGGCATGACGGCCAATTCCTTCACTTCGGTGTCGATGACGCCACCCCTGGTACTGGTCTGCGTGGACCACCGCGCGCGCATTCGGGAACACTTCCGGATCGGAGAATACTTCGGCGTCAATATCCTGAGCGCCAGCCAAAAGAATCTATCCGATAGGTTCGCAGGCAGCGGTTACGACCGTTTCGAGGGAGTCAGTTGGCATCCCGGACAGACCGGCGTGCCCTTGTTGCCGGACGCCCTGGCGACCATCGAATGCGCCCGCGTGAACGTGGTCACTGCCGGCGATCACGATATCGTGATTGGCGAAGTGCTCCACGCGGACTGCCAGGATGGTGAGCCGCTGATATTCTACTCCAGCCAGTACAGGTGCCTGGGGTAGTTGCGCGTGTGCGGTGCTCGGGACCACTCCCTGACGGTCGTGGCGTGGCTCGGTAGCCAATGCGCACGATCACAGGAATAGTACCGTACCGCCGAGCGAGAACGCCAACCTGGGGTATACTGGCGAGACAAGGGATGAGAAGTGTTCGAATCTTTACAGATTTGGCGTACCAAGCGTTCATCGCGATAACGTTGGCGGGACTTATGCCGGCCGCGGACCCGGACGCTGCGCCGAAAGTGGCCGTCAACATCAATACCGAGACTTCGTCTACCATCGCAGCGGGGTTCAGCGGCTACAATGCGCCGCAACTGCGCAATGGCGTGGAGTATTACGATCCGAAGTTCGTGGCCGCGGTAGCCCCGCTGATGCCAGGCTGGCTGCGGTTTCCGGCCGGGACGGCCTCCATGGCGTACGACTGGAACCCCGCGGACGCCGCGGGCGGGCATATCGATATAGCCTGGATGAATTCCCTGATTACCGGCGATCCACCGGCCGTTACCGGACAGCCAGCCACTGTTCTGACCGCCGCCCAGCCGCTCACACAGGCAAAAGGAGGAGTCTACCTTTCGGATTTCGCCACATTCGCCAACACCTTTGGCGCCAATGCGATCGTTTGTGTCAACGGTTTTACCGATACCGATCCAGGCAGCGCTAATCTGATGGCGCAAGCGGCCCAAAGCGCGGGGTTGAATGTAGTGGAATGGGAACTGGCCAACGAAGCGTATCTGTATCCGCTCATCTACCCGGCGGGGGCGTCGGCCTACGCCACGGCCATGTACGACCCGTATTTCACCGATATCGTTTCGGCCACTCCCAGTGCCACCATCGGCCTGTTTATGGCGGGGCTTTTTACAGGGTCGACGGGCAAAACGCTTCCGCCGGACTGGCTCGCGAATTGGGACACCGGTATGGCGGCATATACGCCGCAGTATTGGAACGCGATATCCATGCATGTGTACCCGGTCGTTGGGATGCTGACCCGTCAAAACACGATGGAGACTTTGAACGGCGTTCTGGCGCACGGCACGGGCGAGTACATCAGCTCCTATGTGGATCCTTTGGCCGGCGCCGGCACCCCCATTTTCATCACGGAGTTCAACTGTTGCGCGCAGGACAACGACCAGTTCCTGAGCTTCCTCTACAACGGTGTCTTTCTGGCCGAATACATCGTGCGGATGTCGGCGGTCCCGAATGTGAAGGCAGTCGGGGTGAACTCCCTATACACCGACAATAGCGATTATCACGGAATGATCCAATCGGTGGACGATTACGAGAGTTATCTGTTGGCCCAAGTAGCCGCCGACCCAAGCTTCTCCACCGACACGGCGACCAATCCGGATACCCAGTTTCAGTTTTACACCTCCGCGCCGGGGCTGGCCCTGGAAGTCGCCAATCAGGCCATCAACAACAGCACGCAGATATGGCCCACGACCGTCACGGGCGGCCCGTTCGTTCCGATCCTGGGCTACGACGGGAAAGCCATACCGGCGGTCTACGCGCAGGGGTACCAGGGAAACGATGGCAGCCACTATGTGGTGATTACCAACAAGTCTTCCGCCGGTTGCACTACCACGATACAGCTCAACGGTATCCATGTGAGCGGCAAGGTGAGCGTTACGACGGTTTCAAACGCCAGCGGCTTTGTAGCCAACACGGCGCAGGCGCCCAATACTGTACAAATTCAGACCACAACCTCGGCCAACCCCATTTCCATCGGACCCTATAGCGTTACAGTGGTTAAGTGGTAAAGCCGTTGTGGTACATAGTACCCAAACCACAGAAACCGTTCCCTTTAGGCAGCGATTCGGTAGTAACGGACGCTAATTTCGGTGTATACTAATCCCAGTGCAAGGCCTCCGCGCGCCGCCACGGGAAGGGGGCCGGAGAATATCTATGAAACGAGTGTCGATCGCATGCTTGTTCTGGGCCGGATTGTGCTGGTTGCCAGTGAGCGCCCACGCCGAAAACTGTTCAGGGCTTCCTACATCGTTCTCCGGGGACCAATTTCCGAAGGGCGATTTTTTTTCCAACTTCAACAATAGCTGTTATCTGATCCCGCTCACATCCGGAAACGGGGGTAACAGCGAGGCGGGCGATCTCAACAGCCTATATAGCAAGATATTCTTCAATAACGCCAGCCTGGCCATACCGCCCTACGAGATCATTCTTCTGGGCGAGTTTCCGAACTCGCGCTACTTCTCGATCGGGCTTTACGACAATCATTCGTCGGTTACCCAGAACATTACGGATGTGAACATCGTGCCCCTGACTTCCAACGATATTAATCCGTATGAACCCGGGGTGGCCTTCGTAAGCGGGCAACACTACGGCGCAGACATCCATCTGGGAGGAACGCCCGGCAATGTCCAAACGGGATGCATGATAAACGGATACAACGTGGAAAGCAACGCGATGGATGGCACGCAACGGCATCCGTACATCAACTGGAATTTCGATCCGTCATTTATCAACACGCCGCCTGGCTACCTGCCGCACGATGTGGACACGCCGACGCACTCGAATCCGAACACGGCTGGAGTCGTCATTATCCGGAGTTATCTGGACCTGACCGCTATAACCTCCACCACCCGGCCGAATGTGATTATACGCGACGTGGCCTCCGGTTGCGCCTATCCCGCGGCATATGTGACGGGCACCCTGACGAATGTTGTGACTACAAACACAAATACCGGGAACACCTGGCTGGACCAGGCGCAAGTGAAAGAGCACAATATTTTTGCGGCCTGGCAGTCGGCCCAGTGCTGGGGCGTGATCTCGTTCAGCACGATTCAGTGGCAGCGGCAAGACGAATATACGCCTGGCGCGAATCCGGATGCGGGCTATCTGATTGCAAATGTGCCGGCCGGTCTGACGCAAACTCTGGCTAGCGCGCAAGAAGTATTGCTGATCCAATTCCGAGTTCCCACCACACCGCCTACGCCGTGTGTAACCGGCTGTTCGCGCTCGGGAAGCGAGCAGATGCGCTATATGAGCATTTCGTTTCAGACCAGCGGGGGAGGCACGCTGGCGAGCCTGCCCGACAGTTGTCCGCAGAACCCGCTGAGCCCCTGCACGCCCTTGGTGCAGGACCCGAATGGCAACGTGAATCTGGTAGTGGGTACGGGAGTGACGCAACCGTCCTGGGTGACGGCGGCGAACGGCTACACATGGCTGGATCTATCGAAACTCGCTAACTACACGGAGTTGAACGAGATCGCCATACGGCACATCCTGCCAAGCAGTTGGCTCAATTGCGCCACGCAGCAGGTTCCATATAAGACTGGAGAAGCGACTAGCGGGGGCAATGGTCTCATGGGTCTTTACTCGCCCGTGATCACTCAGCCGCTTGCGGCCAACTTGCCGCCGACCGCTGTTGCACCCACATGTCCCAAGGGGAGCCCCTCGTGCAGTACCTGCGCCAGCTATCCCAGCGGGCCACCGGCGGCTACCAGCCAAGCAGACCCCGCATGCGGGATTCTGCCTGCCAATGCGACTTTGATTACTAAGGTTGTCACGCAGTGCGCTATTCCGCCCGCGGCTCCGGGCTGCGACGAAGTGATCGTGCAGTCCAGTCCGCCCCTTAGCATCGTCGGCCAAGGCTTTGGTAGTTTTCCGTTGGGACTTCCCTATAGCGGAAATTCGAACTTCTTGCAGATTACGGACACGACGCAAGGCTGGAGCGCGGGCTATACCGCCGGGAGTTCCTGCACTGTGTCTATTGGCGAATGGTCCGACGGCCTGATATCGCTGATTGCGAATGTGAACGAAAGCGGACCGTGTCCGATGGCGGCGGGGGACACACTCAATGTCACGGTTACGAACCCCCAAAAGTTGACCAGCTACACATTTGGTCCAATTACGGTTGCCGCTTCGAGCGGCACCGGCACACGCAAGCCGTAAGTAGGTACTGGCAGCCTAGTGGCCTGCCCTAACGCGCTCTCTAGCTAGGGCGTCACGATTAGGGTCGCGGACTGGGTAATGCCGTGGTAACTAGCCGAAATGGTGACCGCCGTTGACGACTTCACCGCAGCCGTGGCGATCGCAAAAGTCTGAGAAATCTTGAGGCCCGGTGAAACCGTCACTGTCGCGGGAACGGCCGCAACCGCAGGATTGGAACTGGTCAAGGAAACGGTTAGCCCGCCGGAAGGCGCCGGGCCATCCATCTTCACCGAGTTAGCAGGGACCGTCGCACCACCCTTCACGCTGGTTTGGGAAAGCTGAACAGCCAAAGGCGTGGCGACATTGACCATGATTTGCGCCTGTTGCGTGACCCCTTGGTAGCTGGCCGTGATGGTCACCCGCGTTCCGGTTGCGACCGCCGTCGTCGTAATCGGAAAATTGGCCGAGGTAGTGGCGCCCGCCGCCACCTGGACATTAGCCTGCACGGAAGCGACCGCCGGGTTGGAGCTGGAAAGCGCGATCGCGGCTCCGCCAGACGGCGCCGGTCCGCTCAGAACCGCTACATTGGTGTAACTGGCGGGTGGGCTGCCCCCCACCACCGAGGTAGGTGAAAGACTCAGCGACGCCAAGCTCACCGAACCCGGGTTCACAGTGAGCGTGGCCGGAGCTTGCGATTTGCCGTAAGAAGCCGTGATGACTACTTGCGTCGGCGCGGTCACCGGGCCTGTGGCGATGGTGAAGGTGGACGATTGGCCGGCATAGGCCGCTATCTGGACGGAAGCGGGAACGGCGGCGACGGCCGGATTGGCGCTGCTGAGGCTGAGAATCGCTCCAGCCGGCGGCGCTTGGCCATCCAGCGCCGCGAAGTTTGCGGTGGTGGAGAGTCCGGCGCCGATGCTAGACGGCGACAAAGTCAGCGACTGCAGCACGGCCGGGTTCACCGTCAGGATGACCGTAGAAGTCACTCCATTGAAGCTGGCGGAGAGCGTGACTGGCGTGGAGGCTTCCACACCGGCGGTCGTAATTGTAAAAGCCGGTGAAACCATGGTTCCCCCCGGGATAGTCACGGAAGCCGGTGCCGAAGCCACAGCGGGGTTGGAACTGGAGAGACTGACGAGCGCTCCTCCGGCCGGCGCCACATGCGTCAGGCTTATGGTGTTGGAGGAAACCGGGTTGCCGCTATCTACGGCGGTCTGGGAAAGATTTACATCGATGTCGACCCCTACGGCAGTGCCGCTCAGGGCAATGGTCTGAGGGGACCCTGGGACATTATCGGTAATAGTGAGCAGGCCCGCCAGGGGCCCTTTCGTCTGCGCGCCGACAGTCGCCGTGATGGAGCAGGAGGCTCCGGGCGCGAGCGTTGCCGGACAGGCGTTTTGTTGCGTGAAGGCGCCGCTGGCGGCGATGGAAGCGATGGTCATCACGGCGCTGCCGGTGTTGGTCAGCGTTACGACTTGCGATGCGTGTTGACCCAGGATTACGTTCCCCAAGTTAAGACTGGTGCTGGAGAAGGTAATGGCCGGCGCCTGCAGCAGAACCGACACCGTATTCGAGGCAGGCGCCGCCACCACCAGGTCGAGACTGCCGTCGCCATTGAAATCGCCGAGAACCACCGCCACGGGACCCGCCGCGACGGCAAAATCCCTCGCCGTGCCGTAGTTGCCATTATCCTGGCCGGGCAGGATGGAGACGGTGTTCTCGCCGCTGTTGGCCACGGCTACGTCGAGTGTTCCATCGGCGTTCAAATCGCCGATGGCGAAACCCACGGGCTGCAGCTCCAACAACTTTCTCAGCGCCGGCTGGAATGTGCCATCGCCGTTGCCCAAAAGTACCGATAGGGTTTGTGCCTGCCGATTGACCGCGGCCAGATCGAGTATACCGTCGCCGTTGAGGTCGGCGGCCGCCAGCGCTATCGAATCGTCCGTGGCGTATGCCACCGCCGATTGCAAGGTGCCGTCGCCGTTGCCCAGGAGCACGGAAACCGAGCCATTGGTGAAGTCGTTCGCCACCGCCAGATCCAGCTTGCCGTCCGCATTGAAATCGCCTGCCGCCAATGCGCGAGGGGAGGGTCCCGCGGGGAAGTCCACGTGCGCGTTGAATGTCCCATTGCCGTTGCCTAGCAGGACCGAGACGGTATTGTCCGCCTGGTTGGCAACGGCCAGATCCAGGTTCCCGTCGCCGTTGAAATCGGCCACGGTAACCGCCACCGGGCCGTTGCCAGTGGGGTAAGGCACGCCTGGCGAGAAAGCGCCCCCACCGGCCCCGAGCAGAATGGAGACGGTATTGTCCGCCTGGTTAGCGACGACGATATCCGGCTTGCCGTCGTTGTTGAAGTCCCCGGCAGCCACGGCCACCGGTTGCGCGCCGGTGGAGTAGTCGGCGGGCGGCGCGAATGTGCCGTTCCCATTGCCCAGCAGTACGGACACCGAGTTTGCGGCCGAGTTCGCAACCAGCAGATCGAGGGTGCCGTTACCGTCGAAATCGGCAGTAGCCAAAGCCTGGGGCCCCGCGCTGGATGCGAGATCCGTGCGGTTCAGGGTGAGCCATTCGGTGGGAGTCGTGATGGGGAACCAGTAGGGATTCGAGGTCCCGCCGCCGGGAGTCGGATTCACCACGGTGATCCACGCCGTGCCCGCCGTGGCGGCGTTGGCGGGCGGAACCGTGGCGGTCAACTGCGTCTTACCGACGAAAGTGGTCGACAGCGGGGCGCCGTTCCAATTCACCACCGCGCCAGGGAGGAATCCACCGCCGAGGATTTTCAGACCGAATCCGGAAGCGCCGACGATGGGGTCCGCCGGCGATGCGGCCTGATTGAGCAGCGGTACCGGGTTCCCCGACGCCACACCGGCGACGGCAATGCTCTGCGGGCTGCCGGTCGCGTTATCGGCGATGCTAATTGTGCCGCTACTGGGGCCGGTCGCCGAGGGAGTGAAGGTTACGGTAATCGTGCAATGTTTGGTTGCCGCCAGCGACTGGGGACAGTTGTTGGTTTCCGATGCTGCGCCCGCGTGGGCGATACTTGTGATGTGCAGCGGGGCGGTCCCCACGTTGACCAGTTGTACGGTTTGAGGCGTTCCCGCCGCGCCCAGGCTTTGTCCGGAAAACACCAGGCTCGTGGAACTGAGCCCCGCGGCCGCGCCCTGCGCAAGCAAGCCCGTGCCAGTCAACGTGATCGTTCGCGGGTTATGCGCGGCATTACTGTTAATCGTGATTGTGCCACTCCGCTTGCCAACGCCGCCGGCGGCAAACATGACGTTAATGGAACAACCGGCGCCGGGCGCCAGAATGGAGGAGCAGTTACTGGACTGGATGGCATCCCCGCCGTTTACAATACTGGCGATGGTCAGCAGCGCGGTGCCGCTATTGGTCATGGTGACGACCTGCGGCGAGCTGGTAGTGCCGACCACCTGGCCCGGAAAATTCAGAGCGGAAGCCGATAGACTGATACCGGGCGCGCCCGTAATGCCGACGCCGGATAAGGAGATCGTCTGCGGGCTGCCCGCGGCGTTGCTGGCAATCGTAAGAGCGCCGCTCCGCGGGCCGAGGGCGGTTGGGGTGAAAGTGATAGCCAGACTGCAAGCGACCCCGGGGGTCAGCGGCGCCGCGCAATTGTCGGTCTCGCCGAAGTCGCCGCTGGCGGTGACGCGCGTGACGGTCAGCGTGCTGCTGGCGGTGTTAGTAAGAGTGACGGTTTGCGCGGCGCCGGAGCTCCCCTGGGGCTGATCGCCAAAGCTTAGGCTGGTCGAGGAGAGCACCGCCGTACCCTGGCCTTCACTCAGGAAGTAGGCGCCATTGTAGCGGGTCGCCATAGCCAAGACCGTCTGGTTGTTGGAATTCGTGGCAATGGCGGCCTCCCCTTCGAAAGAGTCGCTGAAAAACGGGCTATTTCCAGGATAGAGGGGCAATGCCCAGATCAGCGTCGAATCCGTAATGTCGACCAGCGTCAGATAACTGGCCACATAGTTGACATCGGATTCCGGCAGAATCATATAAGGGTGATCCGGCGTGCCCACGGTGTTGAACACGCCGGACATCCAGTATGTTGCCGGAGGTGCGCCGCTGGCGGCCAGCAGCGAGTTGACGTCGAGTGTCTCTATGACGCTCCCGTTAGTGCCGTCGCGGTGATAAATGTTGGGATCGTACTGAATTTCGTGCCAGAACCCTCCAACCGCACGAGGATCCATGGCGAAGTTACAGGTCACCGGCTCCGTGCCGGCGCCGAGAGAAACATGAAACAGCATGGTAGCGGAACTGCCGTTATCCTGCACCCCGAAGATAGTGGTCCCGGCGTTATCGCCGGGCATGAAGCCGGCGCCGTCGAAATAGACGTTGTTGCCGATACACAACGGCGAAGCTCCCGAAGGTCCGTCGAAGGTCACGCTCCAGGCCGGGCTGATCGGATTCGCAAGGTTGGCGGGATCGATATCCACCGCCCATAGCGCCCCCTGGTTCGAATTGACGCTCAGGTTGGTCGATATATAGACCCGATTCGGATAGCTCCCGTTGTTCACACACGGAACGTTGATGGTTTCGTAATATGGGCCGCTCGTTCCGCTGCTATACAGGAGCAGACTGCCGACCAATGCGCCGGTGGTGCCGTTATACGCCGAGATCGGGGCGGGAGCCAGCAGTTGGGCATTCGCCTGGGCTCCCGAGCCATCGCCGGTGATAATCACGTCAGGCGCGATATAACAGTTAGCACCCTGGCTGGTAACCGTGATGGCGGTAATCCCGCCTCCGGCGACGGCCGCGGTGGCTGTGGCACCCGCACAGTCGCCGCCGGTCAAAGTCACTTTCGCCGAAGTATACTGGCTCCCGGAATTATTCAGGGTCACCATGAGGTTGCAACTGTCTTGCGAGCACGTATCGACGGCTACGGGGTGGGTGGCCGTAAAGATCGCGCCGTTGGGAGTGGTGATTTGAGAGATGGGAGCGCCTTCAGGGGTTGCGGTAGACCAGGCCACGGAGCCGTCCTGATTAAATTTGATCAGGTGCTGGTCGTCTCCGATCACCACGCTCCCGTCCGTTTGGATGATCGGCGTATTCTTGTAGGTATTGTCATCCAGAAGGTTGCCCGAGGTCCACAGCACGTTGCCGTCGGCATCGTAGTAGACCACCGCATCGGGGGATTCCCGATAGGCGCACGCCACATTCGTTCCGTTAGAGACACAGGCCAAGCCGGCGGCGACTCCCAGGCGGGACGCATCCCGGTTCACGACAGACATGCCGGTGCCGATTCCGGGAGGGGTGACCGGAGAAAAATCCGTCATTTGATTATTGCAGTGCGCCATCGCGCAGTGGCCCGGCGCCGGCTGTACTTGTGCCGACAGCGTAGCCGCAATAAAGAGCAGGGCCAGAGCTTTCATGAGATGATTCTGTGAAAAGTAGAATTACACTTTGCCGGAGAACACAACGACTTCTCCACGGGTGGCTTAATGTAATGTACAGCACAATTGGGAGTAGGCGCAAGTGCCAAACGGACTAGCGGAGTCCGGCGTTCGCACGTGGAAGCGGACCTAAGAACAAGGCGGTTGGCCGGCGCGTTATCCCGCCGAGGGCGCCGGATGGGCCTTACCGCCGACATCCCCCAGCAGCCCGAACGACAAGCTGCGGATGTCGGCCGGCGCAGACGTCAACAACCAAGCCAGCGTCTTCACCGAGACGATGAACGTCCCAGCGTTGATGAAATGCCAATCCGGGTCTCCCAGGTGATTGGCCGCCGGCGTGAACTTAGCGTTGCGTATGAGGTTGAAGATGTATTTGGAGGCTTCTTTCGGATCGGTCGTGCCAGCCTCTACTTCATCCATTTTGGCCACCGCGGCGTCCAGAAGCTCGCCGAAACCCTTGTGCTGGCTGTAGAAGAGGCCCATAGGTTCTTCGGCATCCGGAAGAATGGAGTCGTCGTGACTTTTCAGATATCGCCGGTAGATGCTGGCCAGTTTCAGATCGCCCAAGCCGACTCCCAAAGCCCAAACGCGGAACCAGGCATTCCATAGGTCGAAGTCCCGGAACGAGGTATAGGCGCCGAATACCAGGCGGTCGTTGTTCCGCAGATTGGCCTCGTGAACGCGGGAAATATACTCGAACCGCTCGGCCCGGAAGTCGTTTTCCTTGATGGCGGGCAGCAGGCGCGCCGCGAGCGCGTTAATGACTTCCACCGAAGAGGCCAGGCCGCGAGAGAAAAGCGCGTCCAGAAAGCCGCTGCCGGCGCCGCCCGCCATAACGGCCCAGCGATCGCCGACGGTTTGCTTCAGGGATCCCTGCAGGCGGTCCGACGACACCCAGTCGCGCACCAGCTTGGCATCTTTGAACTGCTCTTTGATGCTCGGGAACTTGTCGAGGAACTGGCGCCATTCCTCGTCCGGCGTGATGTCCATGGGCTTGGGGAACTTGCGTATATCGAAGCTCAGCCCCACGCTGACGCATTTGTTGGCGGATCCTTCGCGGTTATCGAACGGGATGACCCACAGCCAGCCGCCGTCGAAGATGTGGTGGCAGGTGCCCTGATACCACCGGCGCGGCGCTTTCGGCACACCGTTCGGCAAATTCAGATCGTCGTAGGGTTTCACGTCGATCATGTGGGTGAAGAGGCAGCGGGTCTGCAGCCGGACGCGGGGCGGATTGTCGCGCAGGTTCCACTGGCGGGCGAGCACGTGCCCGCCGCCCGAGGCGTCGGCGACGAATTTGGCACGGATGGTTTCGCCCTTTTCGGTGGTGAGGGTGACGCCTTGCGCATCTGTTTCTACGGTCTTGACGCGAGTATTGTACTTGACCGTGGCGCCGTGGTGGATGGCCGTATAGGTCAAATATTGATCGGTATCCTGGCGGAACAGGTGGGCTTCGTAGCCCTCACGATAAGGTGGGATGACCAACTGGGTGGCTTCTTCCGGCCGCTGGTGCTCGCCGGGCCGGTGATAGACGAAACCGAAATTCTTCTTCACGCCGAAATGGTTGGATACATGCGTATGGAGGAGTTCGCCGGAATTGAACTCGGTCTTGAACTCGGGGACTCCAAATCGCTCCGCCATGATTTTGATCATGCGGAAGGTGTGCCGCACGGTAGATTCGCCGAGCGCGAAGCGGGGGTGCGAGCCGGCGTCGACGATCACCACTTTGGCGCCTTTGTAGGCCAAGATGGTGCCCAGCATACCGCCTTCGAAACCAGCGCCCAGAATGGCTACATCGAATTGGTCGTTCATCGGAAGTAAAGATTTCCTTTCGGTTTTAGAGTGTTACACGATTATACCCAGCCGGCAGGCAGTTGCACCAGTGCTTTAGGTACCGCGTTTTCCTACGGAGAAAATGAGGGGGGAACACCGGATGGTGTACATCGACCCCAGCGCGAAACCCGCGAAGAGTGGCATACAGGAGCCTCTAGCAGCGAATACCGCATGATTGCGATCAATGCTCACCACGACGGCGAAGTAATCGTCCCCGACGAGCCCTTGGATCCTTCCGCCTAATCAAGCACTGGTGGTTCGCATCGAGTCGATTAGCAGGAACACGCAGGCGGACGAATCGGCGTTGACCTGGATTGCCGAGAATTCTTCTTGCGAGAGCCCTCGCCGGCCCTCCGATTTATCTCACCGGCGTCTGCCGAAGAAGGACCGGTAGACGTGGCCCCTTTTCGCGGACACCTCTTTTTGGATCGCTCTTTCCAGCCGGCGTAACGAATACGCCAGCCGGAACCGTAACCCGCGAGACTCACGCGGGATCGACCGTGACCGTGATCCTAGCGCGGATTTGTTGAATCTGCTCCTCCAGCTAGCGGGAGTTTACTGCGAGCAATGAAAGCAAGCCGATAAGGATCTGTGTTTTGAGGAGCTTACGCGCAGCGAGTGGTATTACCCATGTTGGGTAATACGCAATTGGTCCAGGCCCAGCGTTTTGGCCAAGGCTTGCTGAGGGAGAGTCTGTTTGGACAGTACCGTCGCGATACGGTTGGGACCTTTCTCGCCTTGGGGCGGGTACAGCAGAACGAACTGTTGGATCTGGCGCAACTCTTCGAGAAGTTGCTCGATGGAGATTCCGTTCCAGGCACTCTGCGCCTGTTTATGGAGATGCTGCAGGAGCGAGATGCCGAGCATGCAATAGAAAGCGTGGATGCGAATTTTGCGGTCGGTCCAGTGGTACATCGGTCCCCAGCCCAGCCAGTCTCCGTCCTTGAGGCCGCGAAAGACCCTCTCGATTTCTTGCTGGCCGGAGTAGCCGATGGCTATTTGCTCGGCGGTCCAGTCCATGCGATTGGTGAGCAGCACCGTGCGACCCAGGCGATGATCAACCAGCCGCTGCCAGGCAACGGTATCGAAATCAAATTGCAGACGCCACTGACCATCACGGGATTCGATCTGATAACGGATCAACTCCTCCAAGAATTGGCCCGATAGCCAACGCTGAATCTTGCTGCGAATCTGGGTTTCCTTCCAGCGCGCTTGTGGTTTGTTCAGTTCCATGGCGAATCGCCGGAGGGCTTGCAGCACTTTGCTGAGGCTGGTGGTCACACTGTGTAATTGCTCGCCGGCAAACGAAGCTGAATACTTCAGCACGCAAAGGTATTCTTGACCATGTACCCACAGTTTCTCTGCCACCGCCCGCACACCCGGTTGCGCACTACTGCAGAGCGGCAACAGTTCCACCGCGCGGTCACGCAAGGCAGCCGGGGCTTGATTCCACGGCAAAGCGGAGATCCAGCCCACTCCCGCCGCCTGCAATTCCACCGTGTTGGCCAAGGCCGCGGAACCTTTGTCCAATACCAACGTGACTGAATCCCGCGGAATCTGGCAGCGATCCAGCATACCCAGCATGCGGGACAGCGAGGTGGAGAATTCCTCCGCATCAGCCACATTGCCGCGATAGACGTGATGGCACAAATTCAGGCCGTTTTCTCCGTCCAGAACGTAACTGAGGCCCACTTGTCGCAGGTTGTGACGGCCCTGTTTGTTATGCCCGCGCTGGGCCAGGTCGTTGCGTGTGTTGTTACTGGCGATGTAGGTGTAGAAGTTAGTCGTATCATAGGCGAGCAGGCGTCGGCTCACCATCTGCTTTCCTTTCCACAGGTCCAGCAGACGCAGTTGGGCGCGGTCCAGTGGATCGTCGTCGCCAGTGGTCAATGGATCCAGGTGCTCGGGCAAAATCTTTTCCAAAGCATCCCAGAAGGCTTGCGAAGTAAAGCGTTCCGGCGGAATTCCCCAGACCGGATACAGAATGGTTCGGCTGTACCAATCGGCCACCTCGGTCTTGGGCCCCGGCTGGCAGATGCGATGGATCGCCGCCAGCAACAGATAGCGGGCCGGCGACGGGCCGGATCGGGATGCGGGCCAGAGGGTCTCCAACACGTCAAACAGACCGGTTTGCTCTGCCACGAGCCACAGAGCGCCGGGCAGCCCGAAGTCGCGCGAGGCGGCGGAAACCGGGACCGGGGAGGTGCGGTCCTTGACGAGGGCGGCGACCTTTTCGGCCGTACCGAGATAGGCCTGATGGACGATGCGGGGCTGGCCATCGACGCGGGCGCTTTCGACCACGTAGTAGTAGAGTTGCTTGCCCTTCTTCTTGGCGACGAGGGATGCCATATAGGGTAATACAAGTATACAATCCAGTCCGTGGCAAGTCAATGGCGACTGAGAACATTTCTCCATAGAAATGTCTTATATGGGGTAATACACAAACTAATCGGAGCGGCAGGCGCTATTTGCCTGTCATGGAAGGAGTTGCTTGGGATGTCCGGCGGCCTACTGGCGTGTTCTCAGTAAACTCCCGCTAGGAAGGTCCCTTTGGGCCATCATCCAGATCTAGTCCAAGTTGAGGCCGAAGTATTCGTGGACCAGAATATTTCGCAACGCGACGATTTGCGGCCGTTGGACCTCGGGGTGACCGTCTCTGACCGGTTGGGAGACGCCACGGGCAGCCTCTCCAATGACCTGCAGGTGATGGATAACCCAAACCTGGAGCATCTCGTCGTTTTGAAAGGCCAAGCTATCCGGCACCCGCTCTTTGATCTTGGCGATTGCCGCCAGAACATCGTTCAATCGATCCATGTCGCTCCTCATAGAGCGATCGCATCCCGATAAACCGATTCCCGTATCGAGGGTTTCACCCAGCCGTCGCTGGCTATATCGACTTTTCGGCCCAACAGACTCTCGAGCTCCAGCGTGAGAGCCGCCTGGTCGAGGAGGCTGGTTCCCGCCTGCCACGTTACGAGCAAATCGACGTCGCTATCTGGGCGGGCTTGGCCGCGCGCCACCGACCCAACTAACCGAACTTGAGTTGCGCCGTGCGCCGCGGCAACGCGAAGGATCGCTTCACGCCGCTCTCGAATTGCCTCGCCTACGGCTGCGCCGGTCGGCGCGGGGAGGTGAATTCCCCGTTGAGGCCCTTCCCCAAGCGCTCGACTTTGCAATCCGGAACGGGTATGTGAGCCTCGTTGCGGAAGCTGTCCGGACCAATCGAGACACGCAAGCGGCGTGACCCTGACCCCGGATAGCATACAGAACCGTGCGACACGACGTTCCGTGAGCCGAGGGTGAGAAACAACGACCGTTGGAATGCCTAGGAGGTTACTGCTGGTGCCTCTCGCCTCGAAGCCAGCACCCCTACCGCGCGGCGAACTCCGCCACACCTCGCCGCATGTTCTGCAGCAGGCCGTAATCCAGATTCACGTTGCCGCCCTTGCCGGTGCCCAGATGAATCGCCGGCTTGTTATCCCCGTGGAAATCCGTGCCGCCGGTTTCGATCAACTGGAACTGGGCGGCCAGCTCTTTGTAGAGTGCCGTATCTTCCGGGCTGTGCTCGCTGTGGTAAACCTCCAGGCCCTGCAGGCCATTGTCGATGAGCACGCGCAGCAACTTCCCAAGCGAGGCGCGGTCGCGCTCCGGCAGGCGCACGGGATGCGCCAGCGAAGGCATGCCGCCGCCCTCGCGGATACGCCGCACGCCTTCCACCAGTTCCGGCTCCTCGCGCTCCACCGACGCCGAGGCATTGTCGGCCAGATACTTGTCAAAGGCCTCCTGGTTGGTCTTGACGTAGCCTTTCTTGAGCAGGATCTTGGCGAAATGCGGCCGGCCCGTGAGATGCTTGCCGAGCACCTGCACTTCTTCCAGGGTGATTTCGACGCCCAGCGAATTCAGCTTGGCGATGAGCTTACGGTTGCGCTCGCGGCGGCTGTCCTGGTGGCCCTTGATCCACTGCCGGAATCCCGCTGAGGCAGGCTCCTGCAGAAAATAGCCGAGCAGATGCACAGAAGGCGGGCGCGACCCGTCCGGGGGCGGATCGGGGCGGGTGCTCAATTCGATGCCGCAAACCAACTCCAGGTCCGCCGCGGCGGCCAGCGGCGCGGCGATATCGTAGCCATCCAGCGTATCGTGGTCGGTGATGCCCAGGGCCTGCAGGCCCATAGCCTTGGCATCGCGGACCAGTTGCGCGGGGGAAGCGGTGCCGTCGGAACGGTCGGTGTGTGTATGTAGATCAATCATGGACTTTAGAAAGGGTTTCCGCCGCATGGTGGGATTTAGCGCGCTCGCCGATGCCGGCGTCCAAGCCGCTGAGGCCGGTCGCCGGATGGCGCGGACGGGCCACCATGCGGACAACGATTTTTTGATGAATGCGTTCGAACCATTCGAACGGGACGATGTTGCGCAGCGCCACCATGGCCTTGAGCTTGAATCCCACCATGTAATGCAGGCGGGGATGGCGCGCCGTCAGGATTTTGTGCACCACTGCGGCGATGTCTTCCGCCGTGAATTTATTGGTGGCCAGCAGCTTGTCCACAATGGCTTCATGCTGGCAAAACCAGAAGTAGTAGGGGCTCGACGGATCCTGGGCGCGGCGGGCGCGATTACGGTTGATGCCGAAGTGTGGCGTGTAGATCAGCCCCGGTTCGAGCACGGAAACGTGGACATTAAATAGCGCACCTTCCTGGCGCAGGCATTCGCCCAGGCCCACCACCGCGAATTTGCCGGAAGAGTAGCCGGAGATGCTCATCTCGCCCATGCGGCCGGCGGCGGAGGCGGTGATCACGATGCGGCCGGAGCGGCGCGCGCGCATGTGGGGCAGCACGGCCTGGGTCAGCTCCATGATCCCGAAGACGTTGACGTCATAGAGTTGGCGGATCTCCTGCATGCTGAGATCTTCGAGGAAGCCGCGCAGTCCCATACCGGCAAAGTGTACGACCGCGTCGATGCGGCCGGCTTCGCGGATAATGGTGTCCACGGTGCGATCGATGTCGGCGCGGCGGGTCACGTTCATGCGCAGGGCCGTAACCGCTCCCTGACCGTCGCGGCTCAGACCGCGGCGGGCGGCTTCCTGGCGCAACTCCCGCTCCTCGGCTTCGGTAAGAACCGTTCCGTAGACGCGGAAATTACGCCCGGCCAGGAACAAGGAGGATGCCAGCCCCAAGCCGGAGCCCGCGCCGGTGATCAGTACAACGGGTCGATCGTCAGTCATTCACTCACTCACACTGCGGCGCGCTGCCAGTTGTTGTTGAATACCATGCACGGTGCGCCGGTTCAAACGATACGGAAGAATGAAAACCAGGGAAAGAATCAGGAACGCCGCCGGCACGGCGCCGTACAACAGGCCCACATAGGGAACGGCCGCGGGCGGATGGCCGGGCGTGCCGAAGGCATCTCCCGGCGACAGTTTGCGAAAAACACCCAGCAAGCCGCCGGCAAATAGCAAGGCGCCTCCGGCGGCGAGTTTTTCGCCGAAATTCATAATGCCGAAATAGATGCCTTCGCGGCGCAGGCCGGTGGCCAGTTCGTCGGTGTCGGTCACGTCGGCGATCATGGACGCCGGCACTACCCATACCGCACTGGCGAAAATGCCGCCCACTACATGCCCGACGATCAGAGGTAAGGGGTGGCCTATGCCGAGGGGCCGGCCGGTTCCGATCAGCAAGGTAGCCATGAGCAACAGAGTAGCCGAGGAGATGGCGGCCATCATGTAAAGAGTCCGTTTTTCCGTGCGCCTGGCCAGCGACATCCACAGGACTACGCCGCCCAGTGCGCCGGCGTAGAAGCAAGTCTGAATCAGGCTCAGAATCTCGCTCCGGCTGATGTGCGCATACCATGTGAAGTAGTGAATCGCCATGCTGAAGTTCAGCACTACGGCCAGGAAGAAAACCGTAGTCGAGAACCAGATGCTGCGAAAGTCGCGGTTTTGCATGGCAATCCGGAAGCCGGAAAAAAACTTCAGCCGGGCGGAGTCGTCACCGGCGCCGGAAGTTCGATAGCGCAGCGTACCCAGCGTGCCGATCAGGCCGGCAACCGTCATCACCGCGCCGAAGGCCAGCCCCATGCGCGGATATCCGGCGTAGTGCAGCTTGGGCTCGGAGCCATCGGCTGTGGCCGGAAAGAAAATCAGAAAAGAGAGCGCCGCGGCTCCCAAGGTGCCCAAGAGCCCGAACATGGTGCGCAGGCCCATGGTGCTGGTCCGGTCGTCGTAGTCGCGGCTCAACTCGGCGCCCAGGCTCAGATAGGGAATCCGGTACACGGCGCTGGAGGCGCGCAAGGCAATCGACCAGACCAGCATCCAGACAAACAATCCGGCATGCCCCAAGCCGCGCGGCGGGCTGAAGAGCAGGAAAAAACTGGGTCCTACGATCAGCGATCCCGGCAGCATGAATACGTGCCGGCGTCCGAAACGGTGGCTGGTGCGATCCGATATGTGGCCGATGAACGGATCGAGCAGGGCATCCAACACCAGGCTGAACGAAAGGCCGATGCCCACCAGCGCGGACGGCAAACCCATGACGGAGTTATAAAAGAACAGCATGAAAAGGCCGGAGATGACCATCAGGACTGTAATGGGCATCTCCCCCACGCCGTAGAGCAGTTTGGCGGAAAGCGGCAGCGGACGCGGCTCCGCGGCCAGGGAGGCGTCCGGTGTCATGGCGGGGGTGCTCATGGGGGTGTGTCCAAGGGCAATGCGGAGACGTTGTCGCGCGGCGGTCAGCGGGCCTCCACCACCTCTCCCGAGTTTGCCGGAACAGCCTCACGCAAGAATTGCAGGATGTGCCCGGTCAGCAACTCAGGCTGCTCCAGCGGGCCGAAATGCTCGCCGCCCGGCAACAGCACGGGCTTACAGTTAGGCAGCGCTTGATGCAGAAAGTCATAAGAGCTGATGAAGTGCGAGTCGCGGCCGTAGGCCAACAGCGTGGGTGTTTGGATGGTGCGCACGGCATCCAGGGTCATGTCCCCCACCACTTCGTAGTCTTTCATCAGCGTGGTATTGCGGATCAAGTGCAACAGCGGCTCGCGATTGCGCGGCAACCCGCGCGCCGGGCCGTAAAATTTGGGAGTTTCCAGGCTGAGCTGCAGCAGGAATTCGGCGTCCGTGCGCTTGTCCTCGGGAACGTGGATGCCCGTTTCTTCCAGTTTGGCCACCCAAGCCGCCCAGCCGATCCAATCCTTGTCGTTGCGCAGATGGACCAGCGCCGCCAAGCCGGGTTCCAGCGCCAGCAATCTGGGCACGCGCTCGGGGTAGAGCAGGCTGAAGTACATGGCGATGTCCGCGCCGAAGCTGTGGCCCACCAGGATGGGGCGCTCGATCCCCATTTCATCCAGGAAGCAGCGCAGATCCTCCGCCATATCGGCGGCGGTATAACCGGTGTCTGTCACGTCGCTGTAGCCGTGGCCGCGCAGGTCGTACGTGGTGACGCGATACTCGCGGCGCAGGATGGGCGCCATGTAGAGGTGCCAAACCGCCAGATTGCCGAGGAAGCCATGCAGCATCACAATATCGGGGCCCGCGCCGACCGTGATGTAATGTAAGTTCACCCCGTTAGCTTTTATCTTCGGCATCGCTCAAATAGACAGCTCCCCTACTCGATGTAACCCAGTTCGCGAAGGCGCTCTAAGACTGTCTCCTCATCCTCCAATTCCCCTGGCACGGGGGCACTTTCAGGCTGTCCCGGCCCGCTGGTCCCAGCGGCCGCCTTGCGCACGGGATGCTCTTGCAAGAAAGTTTCGCGATAGACCTCCACCGGCACGCGCCCTTGCAGTTCTTCCGGAAGCGGCAAGCCCAGACTATAAAGTACCGTGGGCGCGATATCCAGGATAGACAACTCATCGGCCACCAGTCCCCGCCGGATGGCTGGGCCGCGCGCGCCGAAGATACCCACGGGGCGGTGCGAGCCGGACACCGCCGGCCGCTTGGACACGGTCTCCTTCGAGGGCAGGATGGACATCAGACCGCCATCGCTCAGGATGAGCGTCAGGTCCGGCGCGGCATCGTGGTGCGGCCCTTGAAAGACTTCATCGCGCGTGTAGACTTCGCTGACTAGCGGCTCGCCCGTTCGCAGGCTGGGGATCTGGCGTAGCTCATCCGAGAGCTTCTTAAGGAACGCGGGGTATTCGGCGGCCGGCACGCCGGGCGAGGCGCCGTCGCTCACCACGACATAAATACCGTTGCTGGTGGGGGTGGTGGCGAAAGCCTTGGTCTTGTTCCAATCCATCAGCCAGGTGTGTTTGGCCACCTGTCCGACGCCCAGCAGGGCGCCCTGCGTGTCATGCGCTTCCCCAGCTTCCGACCAAGCCAGGTATCCGTGTCGCTCGAGCCAGGTATTGATGTGCAGCACGTCATAGGTGGGGCCGAAGCCGTGGTCGGAGGCAATCACCACGGTGGCTTCCGGGCCGGCCAGCTCGCACATCTGTTTCAATAGATTGTCCACGCAGCGGAAGTAATTGAGGCACAGCTCGCGGATGTGAAACTCCCAATCTTCGGTGAGCGGCCGGTCGTCCTCCGGGCGCAGGAAGCGCCATCCCAGATGCTGCAGCTTGTCGACGCCGTCGAACAGCACGGCAGTCAACTCCGAAGGATCTTCTTCGGTGAGGTGCCGCAGGACCTGGAACAGATTTTGCTCGCGGCGCGCGTGCAGTTCGATCCAAGGCCCCAGTTCCGCGTGATCGGAAATACCTTCGGTGGCCTTCTCCTCGAGCTTGATATCCATGGCCAGCTCGCGCTGGTTGAAGCCGGGGATGGCTTTGATTTTGTCGAACAGGCCTTCCGGCCAGCAGGCCAGACGCAATTGTTTCCACGGCACCCAGCCGGGCACGACGTATCCGGAAATATGCGGCGGCGGGAACATCGCCGGGAAATTGATGGTGGTGGTGCGCAGACCGCCGGCGGAGGCCAGCGACCAGATGGTTTCGCACTGCACGTCGTTGGAGTTGAAGAACCGGATGTGCCGGCTGACGGGCGAATCCATGCGGAAGAAATCGAACACGCCGTGCTGGCCCGGCGTGCGCCCGGTCATCAGAGAAGTCCAGGCTGGCGGGGTCAGCGGCGGCACGATGGTGCGCAATCCGGCGCGCGCGCCTTCCGCGAAAAACGATTTCAGGAAGGGCATGACGCCCAGGTCCATGAGCGGGTCGAGGACGGAAAAAGTGGCGCCGTCCAGGCCAATGAGCAGCGTGCGGATACTCATTGGACCCGCCTTGTGGCGTCCGCGCCGGTGGGGCCGCCGAGGTGGGTATTCACGAAATCGGTGAGTTCGTCGATCGACAGATCGCGTTGCTGCTGGCCGATCTCCGCCAGCAATTCCGCGAAAGGCATCGGGGTTTGGTAGTGCTCCTGGATGGCGGTACACAGAACCACGGCATCGAGCGATTCAAAACCCAGCTCGGTGAACAACTTCGATTCCGGACTGACGGGATCGGGATAGTCCCAATCCTCGGTCAACTCGCCCATTTTTTGCAGCAGGTAATCCAGTATCTCCTGCCGGCTTGGCCTCATGCGGACTGCTCCCTGTTGATAAATAATCGTAGAAAACACAAAATCGGATTCACGCGCCGTGTAAACAATTAGGGACTTGCCCCGCAATTGCGGAAACTCGACTAGTGCGCCAGCGCGCAACTCTACGGCAACGATGCCGGTGGCCGTCTCGGCGCGGGTGATTTGGAAGGCCAGCAGGCCGGCGCTCAAGCCGCGTCCTAGTGCCTTGCCCACGGCCTCCTTGGCGCACCACATGCGAAGGGCCCATTGCTGGCGCAGATCCGGCGGCAGCGCGGCCAGCAGGCTGCGCTCATCCGGACTGAAGGCTATGGATTCGAAATCTTCGCGACGGCGCGCCAGACTTTCCAAATCGATGCCGACCCGCGCCTCCGGATCGCGAACCGCCAGCGCCACGGCGGTGCCGTTGCTGTGGGCGAGAGAGAGGGAGGGCGGGTCCGGAGACCCGCCGCAGGCGTGGACGCCCGCCCCACAATACCTCACCAGCGGGCGGCCGTAGGGGTCCGGCACAATCTCAATTTCGTTGGGCGGCAGTTGCAGATCCGAATTTCTTTCCCGCAGCAAGCGCACGGCTTCCTTGGCAACCGCGCGGCCCAGGAGCCATTCGTGGCGGCGTTTCTCGACCCCGCGCATCGACTTCCAACGTTCCAACTCACCACGGCTGAGGATCAGGCCAGCCAGCCTGTCCGGTGCGCACGGAAAGGCATCCAGGCGGCAGCAGACAGACTCCGGCCACGAGCCCACAGGGCGCCCCGCGGGCCGCCATGCCTGTGTCACAGACGAATCGTAAACCAGGTTATCAAAGACATTCATAAACAGGCCGGCCGGGCCAACCGGCTAATGGACCGCGGCGGCCGAAACCGGGGCCCCCGCTTGCGGACGGTATTCTTTATCGTAATACTCGCGGACCCATTCGCGGTTGATCTCTTCGCCGGAGCGCAATGTAATCTCGATGCCGCACTGTGCGCACTTCATGCGAAAACCCATGGAGGACACCATGGGGCCGCCACAGGACACGCATCCGGCGGGCGTATACTGCGCCAACGCCTGGATCATCCGCACCCAGGTGCCGACCTTCAGAAAATAATACTGCAGGTCTTTCACGGCCACTTGGCCCTCGAAGGCCCGCGCATCGGATTCCGGCATGCGGCACAACAGGAGCCGCTTGCCTTCTTCGGTGAGATATCCGTCTTTTTCCAAAATGCCGGGGCCAAAAACTTCCACGGCGGTTTCCAGGATGGACTTATCGGGTAGGAAGATGTGGAATTGGGTCTCTGTCTCCATCGTGATTTCGATCAGATCGAGCGATTCGGCGCCAAGATCGGTCAAGTGCGTGTCGGGGGCGATTTGCGACGCATCGATGCGCAAGCTCTTCGCGACGATCTGAGCGAATTTATCGAACACCTCCGATTCCGTCATATTGGGCATTTTGACTTCTCCTTCGATAGGGCGACGCTCTATCCGGCCCAGGCGCGCACAGCCAGCACGGCATTTTGACCGCCAAAGGCAAAGGCATTAGCCAGGGCGGCGCGAACCGTGGCGGCGCGGCTTTGATTGGGCACATAGTCCAGGTCACACTGTGGATCCGGCGACCGCAAATGCATAGTGGGCGGGACTTGGCCCTCGGCGATGGCCTTTACTGCGCAAATTACGTTGCAGACGCCCGCCGCGGAAATGGTATGACCGATTTGGCCCTTGTTCGAGGATACCATCAAACGTCTGGCGTGCGGGCCGAAGGCGCGTTTGATGGCGGCGGTCTCGATGGGATCGTTCTTGGGAGTCGAGGTGCCGTGCGCGGCGATGTAGTCCACTTCTTCGGGGGCCAGGGAGGCCTGCCGCAAGGCAATCGAAATAGCCTGCGCTTCGGCGCTGCCATCGGGCGATGGGTCGGTCAGCGTGTGGGCATTCAGGCTGGAGCCATACCCTGCGAGTTCCGCGTAAATCCGCGCGCCGCGCGCCTGGGCGCTCTCGAAAGTTTCCAGCAGCACGGCGCCGCCGCCTTCGCCCATCACGAAGCCGTCGCGCTGCCGGTCGAAGGGGCGGGAGGCCGATTCCGGATTGGCGTTGCGGCTCAAGGCTCCCAGAAGGCTGAACGCCAGGATGGGAAGCGGGCTGACCAGGGCTGCCGCGCCACCGGCCAACATGGCCTTGACTTTTCCCAGCCGCACCAGCCGGAAGGCTTCGCCGATAGCGTGTGAACTGGCCGCGCAGGCGGTATCCATGACGAACGCCGGCCCGGCGAGTTTCAGCAGCTTGGCCGGCACGCTGGCCATCATATCGCCCAGGCGGCGGTAGAAACTATTGTCGGGCTGCCGGCCTTCGCGGGCGAAGCGCGCCATATCCAGGGCCGGGCTGTCCGGTTTGCGAAGCTGGAAATAGTGCTTCATGAGAGCCATATCGAGGTAATTGACGCTGGTACCTACCGCGATTCCGATATCCGCCGGGGCCATGTCGCGCGCCCCATCGCCGGTGCGGTCCAGTTGCGCGTCTGCCAGAGCCTCCCGCGCGACCGGCAGAAAGAGCCGTACCCCGCGGCGGCACCAGGCCGGCGGAATGGAATCCGACCCCGTCGCCCGCGGAACGTGTTTGACCTCGGCCACAACTTTGGTGTGGTACTCCGACGGGTCCCAGAAGGTCAGGCGAGCGATGCCGCTATCACCGGCCAGCAGCCGCTGCCAGCAGGTGCGCAGATCCGGACCGAGCGAGGTGCTCATGCCCATTCCGGTGATGACGACTCTGTGCATAAGCTTTCCGCATCGGCTATCAGCCTTTTGCGGAGGGCCGGCTTCGAGAAAAACTAGCCGGCGGCGAGCAGTTCCTCGCCTTCTTCCGTCGCGATCTCGGCCGTGTCGCGCAGCAGGAATCCCTGTCCGATCAGGTACTCCATAATGATCTCGGCGTTATGTTGCGGGGTCGTTTTGCCGGTGAGAAGGGTGATTTCCGGATTCAACGGAGCTTCGTAGGGATCGTCCACGCCGGTGAAGCCTTTGATCACGCCGGCGCGGGCTTTACCGTAAAAGCCTTTCACGTCGCGCTGCTCGCAGATTTCGACCGGCGTATCCACGAACGTTTCGATGAAGGCGTCGTTGCGCATCATGGCGCGCACCCGGTTGCGGGTTTCGCGATAGGGGCTGACCGCCGCGCAGATCACCGCGCCGTGGTGCCGCACGATTTCCGACGCCACATAGCCAATGCGCAAAATATTGGTATCGCGATCTTCGGCCGAAAAGCCCAAGCCTTTGGACAGGTGCGTGCGCACCACGTCGCCATCCAGGACCGTGACCGAGCGGCCGTGTTCCATAAGCATCACCGTCAGGATGTCGGCGATGGTGCTCTTACCGGCGCTGGGCAGGCCGGTGAACCAGATGCAGAAGCCTTGCTTATTGCGCGCGGGGTACGCTGAACTCAGGATCTCGGCGGTTTCCTTGCGCGTGAACCAGGGAGGCAGCAAGCGCCCTTTGGTCAGGTAATTGTCGCGCACCTGCGTGCCCGAAATGGAGAAGACTTTACGGTTGGGCTGGACTTCAGTCACCTGCTCATAGCGGTCCTCGTCCGCCAGGTAAACCATTTCTTCGTACGGCAGGCATTTGACGCCGATTTCGTCGCCGTGCTTCTTGAGCAGCTCGCGAGCGGCGGCGGGATCGTAAAAGGGCTTGCCCTTGGAGTTCTTGCCGGGTCCCGCATGGTCGCGGCCGACGATGAGATGGTTGCAGCCGAAGTTCCGGCGGATGATAGCGTGCCAGATGGCTTCCCGCGGCCCGGCCATACGCATGGCCAGCGGCAACAGACTGAGCAGCGTGGTATTCGGGTCGTAGTAGTTCTCGACCAAGGCTTTGTAGATGCGCACGCGCGTGTAGTGATCCACATCGCCGGGCTTGGTCATGCCGACCACCGGGTTGAGGAGCAAGTTGGCGCCGGATTCCTGCGCGGCGCGCTTGGTGAGTTCCTCGTGGGCGCGATGCATGGGATTGCGGGTCTGAAAGGCAACCACATCCGTATTGCCCATCTCCGACAGCAGAGCCCGTACTTCAGCGGGAGTGCGCCGCAATTCCGGGAAATCGAAGTGTTGCGGCATCTCGAGCACTTTTAGCGGTCCGCTGAGGCGATACTTGCCCCAGGAGAGCATCTCACGGTAGGTGGGGTGTTCCTCATCGGAGCATCCCAAGCCGTTGGCCGCCTCTTCATGCGGGTCGGCCTCGAAGATCTCGTCCACGCGCATCCAGGCGATCAGGTTGTTATTGGCATTGCGCAAGGCGATTTCCTGGCCTTCCTGAATGCCGTCCAGCTTGGCGACCGGCAAAGTGATGGGAATAGACCAGATCAGCCCGTTGGCCAGCCGCATGTTGTTCAGCACGCTGTCGTAATCGGCCTTGCCCATGAATCGGTCGAGCGGGGAGAACCCGCCAAAGGCCAGTAATTCCAGGTCGCATAGACTGCGGGGCGACAATTGCAGGGTGGGGCCTTGGCCGGCGCGGCGGGCTAAGTCCTCGCGCTCGCTGCCTTCCACCCGCAGATCGATCAATTCGCCGCCGTAAGGCGTGTTCAATTGGACTTTACTTTTGGATTTCATTTTTCCTCCGAATTTCGTTTTTTTTCAATTTTGAGCGGCGGACGGGGCGCGGCGCAGGCAAAACCGGTACAAATAACCGCGTTGGCGATTGAAGCCAACAAGTTTAAGGATACTCTGCCGGCTGGCGTCGCGGCAGAGTGTTAGTACCAGACCTCTACGGTAACCTTACCACCCTTGTCCATCCGAGAAAACCTCAGAAGGCGCGTTTCCTAACGCACCTGTCCACAGCCGACTGCACTGCGGCTGCGCGCCAGAAGGCTCGCTCCTTGCATGGATTCGGGCGCTTCAAATCCCGCCAAATTCAGCAAAGTTGGAGCCACATCCAGCAAATGCATGTCTACCACCTCGCCTCGCACCGGCAGATTGGGAGATGCCAGCAAAAAACTGCCAAACTGCGCGTGATTGCAATCGTCGGGTCCGGTGTCGTTCTCCTGCAGATAAAGCGAGTCATACCCCAACCCGCCAATGGAGCGCCAGTATAACGCTCCGAAATGTACGATCAGATCCGGCGGCACGTTGCGCAGATGGCGATACAGATCGCCCGGTTGGAATACCAACGATCCCATCGGCTCGCCGCGATCGTCGCGCAGCGCGTGGAAACGCGCGGTCATCTCCTGAATTAATTCGTCATACTCGGATTCCGGCACAATGCCCTGGGGTTCGCGGCCCCGCACATTGAAGAAAACCCGCGCGTAATAGCCGCCTTCGCTCCAGACCCGCGTGCGTTCCCAGTCCACCAGGGATGGCGCAAAAGGAGTAGGCTTTGCGACCGGCTCTTTCAACACCAGCAGGCCCTCGCGCCGCAGCCACTCATTCACGCAGAAGCCGCCTTCCAGGCGTTGCGCGCCGTGATCGGAAACCACCAGCACATTGGTATCGTCGTCGAGCAATTCCAGGAGCTCGCCGATTTCCCGGTCCACATACGCGTAGTAATCGCCGATCAGCGTCTCGTATGGATTGCCCGGAACGTACTGGCGGTGTTGCCGATCGTGGTATTTCCAGAAACCGTGATGGATCCGGTCAACGCCGATTTCGACGAACTGGAAATAGTCCCACTCCAGAGTGGCCATCAGGTACCGAATCACCTCAAAATGCTTCCGCGTCATGTCGTAAATCTGGTCGCGGAGCCACTCTTTGTTGTCGGTCCGGAAGCCTTTGACGTCTACCGGGTACTCCCCGACCAGGCGGTCGATCTCCTGTCTCACGCTGGCGGGATAGGTATAATCGTGCGTCTTCGTGTCCGGCGTCATGAAGCATCCCACATTGACGCCGTGCATGCGCCGCGGGGGATAGCTGGGCGGTACGCCAACGACCACCACATTCTTGTGGTGCGTTCCGAACACATCCCAGATGGCAGGCTGCTGAATGGAACTGGAATTCACCACGGAGAGGCCGTGATAGGAATAATCTTTGCGGTTGCGAAACCCGTATACCCCCAGGGACCCCGGATCCTGGCTGGTGGACATGCACATCCAGGCCGGCACCGTGATGGGAGGAATCACACTTTCCAGCCGGCCGTAACAGCCGCGCTCCATCAGCGCCCGGATATTATTCAATCCCGGGTGATGGAATAGAATCTCGGGAGCTGCGCAATCCAGCCCAATGACAAGAGTCTTCACGTCATGCCTTCTTCAAAAACCGTTTAGGTTGTGGTCTCGCGCCCAGAGGCAAAACTTGGAAACCTGCTAGCTTCGCTATTAAGGCATCAGACCACGACAGCACCCCCGGAGTCAAGTTCCCCAAAAGGAGATTTAGTACTTGTGACGTACTACATAAGTCCAATGGCAGGTGTTGGTTGCGAGTCTTAAACGCAATAGCGAAACACGCGTATGACAAACGAAAACGCCGCTGCGGTCCGAAGGCCCGGATTGCGGGGACCCCGCAATCCGGGGATCTCCTAGGTGGTGGGGGGGAGATACAGGCTCGGCATCTGCCAGCCACGATAATGTTCGGGGCCGGAGAGGTTCAAGATCACATCTGCGTGGCCCAATTGGGGTACGGCGGGGGTAGGTCCGACCTCCATGCTATACCCGGCGGTGGTGGTCACATTCAGGACCACGATCGGATTCTCAAAAAAGTAATTGCCGTTGGCCAGCAGTTCAGCACTCCCCATCGCCGTGGAGAAACTGCCCAGGTCCACGCTGACTCCGCTTGGCGCTACACTCACGGTCATCCCGGTCTCGTCGAAGCCGATCGCCATCCCGCGGCTATCGCAGTCGTTGGGCGTGCAGTTACTGCCCAGTCCGGGCACCCCTCCGGTGGATTCGGCCGGCGGCGAAACCCGCGTGTTGCCGTTGTCGAACAGGGTCATCAGCCCCGTGCCGCCGTTCTCGATACCGACGTCGTGCTGGTGTGAGAACCACGGCCAAGGGTCGTTGTAAGTGTTGGTGAAAGTGAAATCGCCGCTGGGGCCCATGCGCCAGAGAATGTACCCCGTACCTGTGCCGTCCGCATAATCGATCTTCATGGCCCAGTCCTGGTGCCTGGAGGACCAAATGATATCGCCCGCCGTATTCGTGGCGCCGCCGGAGTTCGGCCAATAGTACAGCGTATTGGCGTGCAGCCAGTCCTTCGCCAAAGAGGCGATGTGGCCGACGCTCAGCAGGAAGACCGGCGGACACCCGGAGGTGCTGGTTCCGCAGGTTTCTCCCAAGACCGCGGTCCGGCTGACGGGCAGCTTATTGTAGCCGTTGCCGCCGTGACCTGGGTCGAAGACGTCCCAATACCATTGCACCTGCCAATTGGTATCGAGGACGATAATCATGTCTCCGATGACGTCTACCGGAAGACCGCTTTTGTCACCCTGGGTACCGGCCGGAAAGATTTTTTCAATGTCCAGCAGAGCCGCGGTCCAGCCATTGGGCAGGGTCTGGATGGCATCGTGATGAAATGCTCCCACACAGGCTGAGCCGACCGGCGGCGGGCTGGGAATCGCGCTGCACGGGCCTCCGTCCTTCGCGCCCAGCGCGAGCAGTTGCTGCTGGACGATGCCCATGTTGGTTTCCCGCACGATATTGCCCGCCAGATCGATCTGGCGCAGGAGCTGCTCCTTGGTCACCGTCGGATCCCAGGCCACATCGTCCTGCATGGTCAGGAAGCCGCCCCCCTGCAGGGGACGCGTCATCACGTCGCCATGCGTCAGGTCGTTCGCGTAGTAGTACCAGATAATATCGCCGGACAAGTCGGTGGCCACGTCGGGGTAGTTTATGCCTCCTCCGACTTGCAGCAGATTATGCAGCATAACCGGGTTGGCGGTGTCGGTCGGCCCGCCGGTCAGGATTGTGAATGTGGGGAACGGGATCGTGTCCGGAAGCGCGGCGGTGGTGAATTTCACCGGGGGTCCGTTGGTGGTCGAGCCCCCCGCGCTTTGTGTCTGCGCGTAAACGCCGTATGGCGCGGTGGCCGCCATACCGGCTATTTCAAACGTCATGCTGGCTGGCGGGTGGCATCCCACCCAATTCGTGTAAGTGGGCGGCGGCGCCTTGAGGGTTACCTCCTGAAAAACGGCGCGCATCGTGCTGCCTGCCGGGCAGGAAGGCGCACTGAACAAAACCACCAAAGGGTTGTCTGTCTTTACCACGATCGGGTTGCTGCCGGTGACCACCGGCTTCACTGTGAATGCGGCCGTTTTCGAGGTGGTGTCACCGGTGGTGAAGTCCTTGATGACGACCTGGATTTGATAATTGCCCTCGATGCCCGTGGGGACCCATACGAAAGGCTGGGAGGTCCAGATCCCGCCGCTCAGCGTCCCCACGTTGAAATCTTTCACCAGTACGAACTGCGTTGCGTTAGGGGGAAGAACATTGAACTGAAACGTCAGTGGTCCGGCGCTGCTGTCAGTGGCGACGGCCGACCACGAGATAGTTTTGCCGATGGGCTCCGGCGAGGGATGCGAGGGCGTGAAAGACACCACGGCTACCGTAGCGAAAGCCGGCGCACATAGCGCGAAGAATAGCGCTAAAGCATAGATTCGCAGGAAATTAATCGTTTTCATGAAATCTCCATTCGAGCCGACACGCGAAGTCCCGGTGGATCGGCAAGTCGAACTTCAGCATCCCTGAATCAACGGTAGTATAAGGGGTGCTTCTAAAACCTGTCAAATTGTGAGGGGCCGGGAAGTACCCGTACTTCACTGGCCCCGCCGTTTCAAGGCCCGCTCCTAGGTAACGGGGGGGGCGTAAAGGCTCGGCATCTGCCAGCCGCGGTACTGTTGCGGACCGGAGTTGTCCATGACGGTATCGGCCGGCCCTACCTGCGGCGCGGGATTCTTGGGATTGATCTCCAAGCTATAACCGAAAGTGGCATCTTGCGCCAGCACAAAGACGATCGGATTCTCGAAAAAGTAGTTGCCGTTGCTCAGCAATTCAGCGCTGCCCATGGCCGTGGAGTAGGCTCCCAAATCGAAGCTTACGACCGGCGTCACGGTCATGTTGGTTTCGTCGACCGTAAGGGCCATGCCGCGGCTGTCGCAGTCGTTCGGCGAGCAGGCGGTGCCCAGTCCCAGGGGCGCGTTAGAAACCCGCGTGTCGCCGTTATCGAAGAGCGTCATAGGTCCGGCGCCGCCATTCTCGATGCCGACTTCGTGCTGGTGCGAAAACCAATACCAGGGATCGTTCCATTTGTTGTCGAACGTGAAGTTGCTGACCTGCAGGAGACCATCGTCCGGCGGCCCCATCTGCCACAAGATGTCTCCGGTGCCAGTGCCGTCTTTGTAATCGAGCTTGAAGACGCGGTCCTGGTGTCTCGACGACCAGACGATATCGCCTGCCGTGGTGTTGTCCTGCGGCGCCGGCCAGTAATACAGACTGTTGGCATGCAGCCAGTCATGCGCCAGAGGAGAGATATTCGATGCCAGCAGGAACATCGGCGGACAGCCCGATGTGGCCGTTCCGCATGTTTCTCCCAAGGGCGCCGTCTGCGTGATCGGCAGTTGCGAGTAGCCTTGGCCGCCGCCGGCCGGGTCGAACGCGTCCCAATACCAGACCACCTGCCAGTTCGCGTTCATCACGATGATCATGTCTCCGATGATGTCCACCGGCAGGCCGGTGTTATCCCCCTGGGTGTGTGCGGGGTAAATTCTTTCAATATCCAGGAGCGCTGCCATATAACCATTCGGCAGCGTTTGGATGGCATCGTGGTGAAAAGACCCGGCACAGGCCGTGCCCACCACCGGATTGGTAATCCCGGTGCAAGATCCCCCGTCCGCCGATCCCATGGCGACCAGTTCCTGCTGGATCGCGCCCATGTTGGTCTCGCGCACGATATTGCCGGCCAAATCGACCTGGCGCAGATACTGCTCCTGGGTTACTGTCGGATCCCAGGCCAGATCGTCTTGCAAGGTGACGATCCCGCCACCCTGTACCGGACGGGTGAGAACGTCGCTGTGGGTGGCGTCCTTCGCGTAGTAATACCAGAGGATATTGTTGCTCAAGTCCGTCGCCACGTCGGGATAAAGCGGTCCATCCGTAAACGTGATGAAGTTATGGAGAAGCACCTGGTTCGGATCGCCCTTGGCGGCCGCGGTCACGATCGTGAATGGGGGGAAAGGAACGGTTTTCGGGAGTGCGCTCGTGGTGAAAGCCACCTTGGCGCCGCTGGTGATGGTGCCGCCGGTGTCCGTTTGCGCCCACAAATTGTACGCCGTGCTGGCGTACATGCCGGCAACCTCGAATGTCATGGTGTTCGGCGGATGGCAGCCTACCCAATTCGTGTACGAAGTGGCGCCCCCCGTTTTTTTCTGAAAGGCGACGCGCATGGTGCTTCCGCTCACGCAGGAAGGCGCGCTGAACAAGGACACCAAGGGATTGCCGGTCTTTTCCGCCACCGGGGTAGAGCCGGTTACCACCGGCTCCACTACGTAGGTAGCGGTTTTCAAGGCGCTCTTGCCGGTTACGACGTCTTTGGCGACCACCTGCAGCGTATAGGTGCCTTCGATTCCAGTGGGCACCCACACAAAAGACGGACCCGTCCAAGTGCTGCCGCTGAGCTTGCCGGGGATGAAGTCCTTAACCATCGTCAGCGACCCGTTGGGAGGAGTGATGCTGTACTGAAAGGCCACGGGGCCGGTAGAGGTGTCCGTGGCAGTGGCCGTCCAGGTAATGGTCTTGCCAATCGGTTGCGGAGAGGCCGGCGATGGAC
The DNA here is from genome assembly GCA_050008575.1 of Bryobacteraceae bacterium. Lineage (GTDB taxonomy): Bacteria > Acidobacteriota > Terriglobia > Bryobacterales > Bryobacteraceae > Bog-159. The sequence goes on along the minus strand of JBEKMJ010000059.1, from coordinate 14,544 downwards.
TCAAGGTCGTAACGGTTACGGCAAAGGCCGGCGCTGCCAACGCGGCCACCAGCCCGCTTAGAAACGGCAGAATTTTGTTCGGTATTTTCATGAAATTCCTCCCTATGCTAAACGAGGTCACAGCACGGCTCCGCGGCACCAAAGCGCAGCAGTTCAGCCATGGCCTTGTGTTTTCAATTGATTAGAAACAGTTCCCCTCGGTCACAAGAAACCTGAAGTAGTAGTATAGCAATGACCGTCAAGCTTTCAGCGCGGTATGAGTACCAGTCAGGTAAGCGAAGTTAGCAGTGCGCCGCCTTTGGGGACCGCCCCCCTCCCCCAATTCCGGATTCTGGTGCCGCCCCCACGTTCAGGGCCAAGTGGCACCCGCGGCGTCACCCGATTTGCGCAGCACCGGCCGGCATTTGGTACCAGTACGGCATGAATTGACTTTGCGTCTTTGAGGTTTAGATAATGAATTGCCTATTGTGGCCTGTCTGACCCGTTGCCGCGTACCTGCGCACGCCGACGCACATCAGCCGGTTCTATTTCTAGGGGGTTCTGCTTTGAAACGAATTCATGTTTTTTATGCCGCGGGCCTGCTGGCCGTATGCGGAATGGCTCCGCTTCACGCGACCGTTACCATCCAGTCCCTCACGTCATCCCTTGCCTCGCCGCAATCGCTGGGCTCGACCGTGATCTGGAGTGCGAAAGCCACCGATTCCAGTTCCAAGGACGATCTGACTTTCCAGTTCAACGTTACCCCGCCTAACGGCACGCCGGCGATGGTTAAGGACTTTAACATCGGGACCTTGTCGGCCGGGACTTGGACTTCCCTGCCTTTCGTCTGGACCACCATCGCCAAGGAAGGCCTCTACACCATTCAGGTGGTCGCCAAAGATTTCATTACAGGCGAGAGCGCCACCAAGAGTGCCACGTTCGAGTTGAACACGCGCGTATCGCTCGGGGTGGTCAATGTGAATAAGACCGGCAACGCCTTGGTAGCCCTGTTCAGCGCGCCCTCTTGCGCCGCCGGAAGCACCATGCGGGTCGCTTTTTACACGGGGACCGCCACGCCCAACTACACCAACTGGGCGCCCTGCCAGCCTCCCGTCAGCATGAATTTCTACGTCGCCGGGATGCTGCCCTTGACCACCTATTCGATGTACGCCCAAACGTCCACCGGCGGCAAGCTTACCAACAGCACGACTCTCACTTTCACTACGGAGGCCTTGCCCACCTCGTTGCCGGCCGGCTTCCTCCCTTCCTTTACGGTGAATACTCCGGCCCCCGAAGACGATCCGAACCCCATGCTGCTGTGGGCATTTACGAAGCTCATCGTTCCAGTAGCCACGGACCTGAACGGTCATATCAACTGGTATTACGGGAACGGCGCAGGCACGCTGCTCACCCGCCCGGTTCCCGGCAGCGCCACCATGTTGACCATCCAGAACGGCGAATCCTGGGATTCATCCAACACCACCCAGCAACTGCTGCGGGAGATCGACTTGGCGGGCAATACGATACACGAAACCAATACAGGCGTGATCGCGAACCAGCTAGTAGCCATGGGCGCCCAGGATGCCACCCCCTGCGGGAAGGTTACCGAACCGCTCAAGTCCGGAGAAGCCTGCCTGAACGATTTTCACCACGACGCCATCCGTTATGAGATCGGCAGCCAGCAGTATACCGCTTTTATGGCGCACATCGAGAAGCTCTTCCCGGCCGGAACCCAAGGCCACGCAGGCACAGCTCTGGTGGATGTGCTGAGCGAGATGGTGATCGTCCTGAATTCGAGCTGGCAGGTGGTGTGGTACTACGATGCCTTCAACCAACTGGACATCACGCGCACCGCGCCGCTGGGAGAAACCTGCTCCGCCGGCACCTCGGATTGTCCCACAAATCTCTTCTTAAGCACTTCGGCCAACGATTGGACGCACGCCAATACCGTCGATTACGTAGCCGCCAGCAGCACCCAGAACCCGGATTCCGGCGATTTCCTGGTTTCCATGCGCGACCAGGACCAGGTGATCCGCATTAACTATAACCAAGGCGCGGGCAGTTGCGCGCCTCCGCCGGCCGCCAGTTGCATCGGTTGGTACATGGGGCCTCCGGACGGTTACCCGGTTCTGTCCAATTCCTTCACCATCACCAACCCGACCGGCGATCCCTGGCCGTGGTTCTCGCATCAGCACGACGTCACCTATGCGAATAGCGGTTTGCCGTTGACCATCGACGGCCCTACCGGACCCTTGACCGGCCCTCTGTTGACGATCTTCGATAACGGAAACACCCGCTATTCGGCGCCTCCGCTGGGACTGGGCAGTAACTGCGGCCCGAGCGATTGCAACAGCCGGGGCATGGCCCTGATTGTGGACGAGGCAACCTTTACGGCGAAGCCAGTGTTATTGCAGGATCTGAAGGTCAAGACCACGGCGTTAGGCGGCGCCGGCCTGCTGTCGAACAATAATTATTTCTTCGCCACGGGAATCAACACGGCGGTGCCTACCGAAGGCATCGAGATATTGCCCACAAAAGGCGAGGCTACGGGCACTGTGATTATGAATGTACAGGGTTCGTCTTACTCGTACCGCGGCTGGCAGATGCCCAACCTGTACACTCCGCCCGATCTGTAGAGACGGGGCCCTAGCGTGATGCCGGCGGCGCATGGCGCCGCCCCACTGGCTCCCGCTTACAGCAGTTCCAGATCTTCCAGGCTATACCCGAACGCGCGCACGCGCGTTTCATACTTGTCGATGCACTCCTGCACGGAAGCGGCCGACTGCGGATCCTTCGCCAGCGCGAGCCATTGCCCGAAGTACTTCTTGTTGTGCTCCGAAGTGGCCTCGAACGTGGTGGGGTGCGGTTCCAGTCCCAGAAACTTGTAAATTGTGCTGATGGCGGCGAACGGCTGCGAGATCAAGTTCTCGTACTTGATCGTCATCACCCGCCGCAGGTGCGCGCGGTCCTTCTCGAAAGTCTCATGCGCCACCAGCCAGTGCTCCACCAGCGATGCCAATCCCGTGGGACTCCATTTCTCGGTGGCCAGTGACACGGCCACCGGATGCCGCTCAATGATCACGAACCAGGAGTTCGGGAAAACGCTCTGCAGAAAACGGGTCCAGAGAATGTTGGGCGGAGATTTTTCCAGCAAGAAGCGTTTCGACAAGTCGAAGAACGGAAACCACTCCAGCGCCAGCCGGGTTTTGTTCTCCGGCGTCAGAAACTCGGATTCCTCCGTCAGGTTTGCCTCGGGGGAAAACGCGAATTTGCCCGGCCCTCCCCAAAAGATGGCGGGCGGATAAACCGACTGCAAATACTGGCCTTCATCCTCCGCGCCGAGCCATTCATTGGCATCCTGGTTGTTGGCGAAACCGCTGATCTCGGGATGCTCCCGAAGCATCCGGAACAGCAGCGTGGTGCCGCTGCGATGCAGCCCTCCCAAGATCGCGAACGGGTGCGTCTGGCCGATCTCCCGGGCCTCATCGGGCGTCAGTTTACTAACCGGAGCTTTGATATACGTTACGAGCTCGTCATCGCTGATGGACTCTGCCATTCCCTTAAGGTATCCCATTGGTTTTGACTTTGTCCAGCAGGCCGGCGGGTGTGCGGACGTTCGGTGGCCGATGTCTTGCGCCGTCAATGGTTTCCGGCCTCTACAGGATGTATCGAATGGCCTAGTACGAGCCCCTCCCTCGGTAAAACGTCCGGCATGGTACACTGACGAGACAGGCACCGCAGGGTCTTCAGCCATTGCGGAACTACAAATTTCATAATAACCACGCTATGCAGGTGGTGCGTCTCTTCAGGAACGCACCCCGGGAGGTCTTGTTAATGTTCTATCGACGGCGGCTTTTGGTGTCTCTTTTGAATCTGGCGGTTTGGGGCGCGGCCTCCTGCCTGGCGCAGGCGCCGGTGGGAACCCTGATGGGCACCGCGCACGACAGCACGGGCGCTGTGATGCCCGGCGTCAGCGTAATCGTCACCAACAAAGACACGGGGCTCCAGCGTCCTTTGACCACCTCCGGGGAAGGCATCTTCAGCGCCCCGTCGCTACCCGCCGGCAACTATAGCGTCAAGGCATCGGCCTCCGGCTTCCGCACCCTCGAGGTCAACGCCACCGTGCAGACCGGCCAAGTCACTAACGCGGATTTGGAACTGCAGCTCGGTGCCGAGGACCAAGTCATCAACGTGCAAGGCGAGTCCGCCCAGATCAGCTACGACAGCCACGAAATCTCGGGCGTCATCACGCACGAGAACATCGAGCAACTACCGGTCAACGGGCGCAGCTTTCTGCAGTTGTCCATGCTCGAGCCCGGCGTCAATGTGACGCCCAACAATGTCGGCCAGTATAACAAACAGTTCGACGTATCCATCCTGGGCGCTACCTCCGCAAACAACTCCGTGCGCATCACCGTGGATGGCGCCACCGTCCAGGATTCCATCACCGGCGGCACTCAGCAAAATTTTTCGCAGGAAGTAATTCAGGAGTTTCAGCTTTCCTCGACCAACTTCGATCTCTCCACCGGCATCGGCGCGGGCGGCGCCATCAACGTGGTCACGCGTTCGGGCGGAAACGATTTTCACGGCAGCGCGTTCTTCTTCTACCGCGATCACGACCTGTCGGCTTTTCCATTCCTGGCGCACGAGCCGGGCGAGCCGAACAGCCCCTACTTCGCCCGCAAACAGGAAGGCTTCTGGTTCGGCGGACCCATCAAGAAAGACAAGCTGTTTTTCTTTACCAGCCTGGAACATATCGACCAAACTTCCCTGTTTAGCGCCTTCCCCAGCGATCCGCTGCTGCAGGCGTTTGGCACTAACGCCGCCAGCCCGTATCACGCCAACGAACTCACCGAGCGGCTGGACTGGCGCATCAATAGCAAGAACAACGCCTTCCTGCGTTACTCCCACGATGGCAACAACTCCTTCGCGCCGCCCGGCATCGGGGACCTGCCATCGGACTGGGCCGAAAATACAAACTGGGCCGATTCGGGAGTTTTCTCGCTGATTAGCGTGATCACGCCGGCCACCGTCAACGAGTTCCGTTATTCGTATACCTTCTGGTCCAATACCAACGCGCCCCCGACTTTCTCGCAATGCCCGGCGCCTTGCCTCGGGTGGGATTCCGCCACTAACTCCGACGGTCCCATGATTACCGTCCTGGGAGTGAACAACTTCGCCATGGGCGAGTCCGCCACTACGCCGCAAAGCCGTCTGGTGCGGCGGCATATCTTTGCCGACAACGTCAGTTCGCAAAAGGGCACGCACTCGCTCAAGTACGGCGGCTACTGGGAATATCAGAAAGGGACCGGCTCCTATGCTTATGCCGACCCCGCGGCCATGGAGCTCTGGTCTCCGGAATTGGTGCAGTCGTACAATCAGAAAATTGCGGGCGAGGGATACGGGGCGGACCAGATTCGGATCCCGTCCACCTTCAATACGGTGACCGATCTCCTGAGATTGCCGGTCGACGCGTTTACCATCGGAATCGGCAATCCGACCCAGCCGCCTTTGTACCAGCGGGGCAATGCCGACCACGACAATCTGTTCCACTTCTACGGCGAGGACACCTGGAAGATTACTCCGCGCTTCAGTTTGAATTACGGTGTGGCGTGGTCGTATGAGAGCAACGCTCTGAACTTCGATCTGACCAAGCCATCCTACCTGGCGCCGATTTTCGGCAGCAACGGCCTGGGGCATGAACAGCACCAGCCGTACAATCTAAGCCCCATGCTGGGTTTCGCCTGGTCGGTGGGGAAGGATAACAAGACGGTGATCCGGGGCGGCTCCGCGATCTACTACGACACCTGGGATATATTCAACCGGCTGATTGAGCGCGTCATTCTAAGTCCCCTCGGCGTGGGACGTATCCCGCTGCCGGACACTTCGTTCTTCGCGAAAGTCGCCCCGCTCCTCGGGCCGGCGCCGGTCCCGGCCACCAGTTTCAGCAGCCAGCCCACAACCTTCGATGGCTTTGAATTCGAAACTCTTTTCCCGGCACTCGTTCAGGGCGCACAGGCAGTGCTCAACATGCCCCTCAGCGTTCCTAACGTCGATTTGTTTAAGACCGGACAGGGCTTGATACCCGACAATTTCAAGCTGCCGTACTCCGAGCATGCCAGTATCGGCATACAGCGGGAGCTGCGCACCGACCTGGTGCTCAGCGCGGATTTTGTATTCCGGCAATATATGCACCAGTTGATCAACAACGCGGACCTGAATCACTATAACAGCGTGGGAGGCCCCGTCATCCCGAAGTGCGCATCGGGGCAGGCGCTCCAGTTGGTCGAATGCTCGGTAGGTCCCATCGAGGCGGAAGTCTCCGGAGGGCGCTCGCACTACGAGGGACTGTTGATGAAGCTGGATAAGCGGCTGTCTCACCGCACCACCGCCACGCTGGCCTACGCCTACGCCAATATTGTCGGCTACAACGGTCTGATCGATAACAGCAACTATTTTGCGAGTTGGGGCCCGCAGGCCGGCCATCAGACGATCACCGGCTCGATCGTAGCGTTTTTGCCCGGGGGCATCCAGGTATCGGGTATCAGCACGTATCAGAGCGCCGCCCCCTTTCAGCCCTTCGTAACGGGCGTCGACTTCAATGGCAACGGTGTGTTCGCGACCGCCGGCGAAAGCTTGTACCCTGGCGCTCCTTTACCGGGCGGGGGATTCAATCAGTTCGATGTCGGCAAGGGGAAGGGCGATCTGATTCAACTGGTCAACCAATATAACCAGACTTATGCCGGCAAGACGGATCCATTGGGACACCCCTACCCCAACATCACGCTGCCCTCGAGCTTCAACTTTCCGCGCCCCTTCACGTCTCAAGATATTCGCGTGACCAAAGCGTTCCGGCTGCACGGTGAGCGGGTGAGACTCGCGGTCTTTGGCGAATGCTTCAATGTGTTCAACATCGCGAACCTCACCTTCTACAATGAAGTTCTCAACGAGCCCGGTTTCGGCGAGGCTTCGCAGCGCACATCGAATATCTTCGGCACGGGCGGCCCGCGCGCCTTTCAGCTCGGCAGCCGCCTCACATTCTGAGAGGCTCTTGTAGGCCCGTGGCGCACGCCTGCCGACACAGGCGAGCGAAGCGCTCGCAGCCTGCGGCGGCCTCGTAGGCCGCCTGCCTCGAAGCTCTGGCCGGCTTTTTTGCAGGGCTTGGTGGCATAGGCTTTAGCCTGTGGAAGGGAGCGAAGCTCGCCCTCAAAGCCGGCCTAACATGCTGGGGTGCAAGTAGGCTTGCGGGTTGGCGAGTGGAAGGGAGCGAAGCTCGCCCTCCAAGCCGGCTTGGCGGCGCATGGCGCCGCCCCACGTCCCGCCGCCACAAGGAAGACATCCAGCGAGATGCAGAAGCCGAATGCCACGATCACGCCGAGAGTGTCACTATGGCGCCCAAAAGGAGGAGGTTCTGGCGGGCGGAGCCCGCCCGCCGGCCTACGCCCACAAGGGCCGGACTACGGTATCGGAGTTGGCGATGCAACGCGCCCATCCCAAGCTGGGCTCCTCAGGGAAACCCGGCTTCACGGATTTCCCTGAGCCCGAAACCGGCGATTACGGCACTAGTTCGTATACTGTGCCGTATCCGGAGGCGCCGTCGAACTCCGTTGTACCGTAAAGGTTGCCGTTGTTCAGAATGACGCCAGCGAAGGGTTGGCTGCCATCGCCAGCGCCGGTAAAGCTGTAAAGCACCGTCTCAGTCCACCCTGCGCCTTTGGTTTTGGGCGGAGTGAACTCAAGCACGCCGCCTACTCCGTATTCACATCCGGACGTGACGGTAACGTACAGCACGCCACCCGTTCCGAGAGCCGGCGTGCCATAAGGAGCGCCTCCATCAGTACCGCCGGTAAAGGGGTGAATGGTGTTCAGCGTGTACTTTCCCCCCGTGGCCGCCGTTAACGAGAACAGGATGCCGTTGTTGCCCGAGCCGCCCGCCTGGGTTGTTCCATACAGCACGCCGCTGGAGTTTATGGCCAGCCCTCCGAAAGGTTCATATCCCTGCGAATACTTGCTGAAACTGAACACGGGCGCTTTCGTCCATCCAGCTTGTCCCGGCGTCAGCTTGAAGACCGTCCCCCCAACCGTGCCGCAGCAGGTGGTGCCATAGAGGACTCCCTTGGTCACCGTCAACCCGGTCTCAGGACCGCTGCCGTCCTGGCCGCCTTGGAAGTTGTAGATAATCTCTTCCGTCCAGGGGCCCGTTCCGCCCGCCGGTGCAGTCAATTGAAATATCGAGCCGGCGCCTGTGTTTCCGCCTCCGAAGGTGGTCCCATACAGCTTGCCGCCCTCCAGAATCAAGCCGCCTTGAGGACCGCTGCCATCGGGCCAGCCCGCCCAAAGTCCCGGCGGTGCTGAATCAACCAGATAACCCACTCCCGTCAGGGCTTTCGTCAGCGGCGCCGTCAAAGTCAAAGTGGTCGACGAGGTAACACTCGCAATCGTATAAGTAACGGTGTCGATGTCGATGGAGACACCGGCCCAAGTCGTGCCCGTGACAAATGCGGTTCCGGATACCAGCGTCACCGTCGACCCGCTTACACTTACGGTTCCGACGGCATTGCCCGGAGCGAAGGTGTAGAGGATCGTCTCAGTCCACGGCTCGCCAGCCTTCTTCGGCGCCGCTATCTGAAACACAGTGCCATTCCCCGTTCCGCCGGCAACGGTCGTGCCATAGAACACTCCACTCGTGCCGACCGTCAGCGGCGCGACTGGATTGGCCCCATCTTCGCCGCCCTGAAAACTATAGAGCGTCGTCTCAGTCCACGGCGTGCCCGGTGTCAGCTCGTACACGGTTCCGCAACCATTCAGCGTAGTGGTGGCCGGCCCTTGACAGGCAGTACCGGTTCCGCCATACGGCGTAGTGCCGAACAGGCTGCCGTTCGCTCCGAAGACCACACCGGCGCTGGGATTGGCGCCGCTGCTTCCTGTAAAGCTATAGAGAGTGGTCAAAGACGGAGTCTGAGCCGCGCCTGCCATTGCCAGGGCGGCCACGGCCGCGGTTAGCCGCGCGGTTCTGCCAAATGTAGTCGAAACGAATGTATGCATAAAACGAACGCTCCTCGAAGTGCAACATAGAGCATAGGATAGAAATCCCTCCGGGTCAACCGCGAACCGTCGATTTCCGCGAAACGCGGGGCAGGATAGGTACTGTATCCCTAACATAATTAACGCCAGTTAAGCCGCCAGTACCGGCATTTCGTCAGAAGGTTGACCGGTGGTGGAGGCCATGGTAATCTGACCGCGGTAGTGTGCGGCGCTGACCCGGGCCACCGGGCCGAGCGAAGACCAATGGGAACGCGCTCCCGGCGATCAGGGGAGGCCGCCTTCTAAGAGTGTGATATAAATCGGGTAACTGCTTTTTGTCTAGTACCGTACTCCTTGACCATGTCGGCGGGCTATGGTAACCTGGAGACCCGTCATCGTACGGGTTCCGTGCAGCACGAAGTCTCGGAGGGGCATCATGAGAATAACGAAATCGGGCGTGGCGAGTGTACTCTTCGCCGCGCTTGCGGCCAGTCCTGTAGCGGCACAAGTTCCGCCCAGCGCCTTTGTCAATTTTGAAGGCGCGCAAACCAATCCGATTCGGATTTCCGCGGACGGCACTCGCTTGTTTGCCGTGAACACTCCCAACGGAACCCTGTCTGTTTTCTGCGTCGCGACCTCATGCGGCGGGTCGCCAGCCAGCCCTGTGTTGATGGCCGAGATCCCCGTGGGTATTGAACCCGTTTCAGTCAATATCAACCCCAACAGCGCGATCCTTGACGATGAAGCCTGGGTGACCAACCAGATCTCCAACAGCGTCAGTGTCGTGTCGGTTTCGAAAGGAATTGTGACCGACACCATCTACGCCAGCGCGGAGCCGGCCGACGTAGTGTTCGCGGGTAGCAGCCAAGCCTTCGTCAGCATCGCCCGCAGCAACCTAGTCAACGTCTACAGCACCGCTTCCGGGCACACTTTAATCAAGTCCATCCCGCTGACGGGCGAAGGGCCGCGGGCCCTCGCCGTGAGCACGGACGGCACGACGGTTTATGTGGCTTTTGCCCTATCCGGCAACCACACCACCATCGTTCCGGCCACCAAAGCCCCGCCACCCCCGCCGCCGGTCAATCCGGCCTTGCCACCTCCTCCACAGGTCGGGCTGATCATCGATGCTTCCAATCCCGCCTTTACCGGCACGATCAAGTACACCATGCCGGACAACGACGTGGCGGCCATCAGCACCAGCAGCCTGAGCGTGACCACCTATTTCCCGCACCTCGGCACCGAGAACCTGGGCCTGACCGTTAATCCCGTATCGGGGCACCTTTATGTGGCTAACACCGATGCGCTCAACACGGTCATGTTCGAGACGGCTCTGAATGGCCACATCGTGAACCATCAGATTACCTCTGTGGATCCCACCACGGGGCAAGCCACCATCCTGGATCTGAACCCCAAGATCGACTACGCGCAACTGCCCAACCCGTCGGCTGTCGCCAGCGCCTTGGCCATGCCCACAGCCGTGGTCTTCGAGCCCACCGGGCGCTATCTTTACATTGCCGCCTTTGGTACCGATCGGGTGGGCGTCATGGACACCACCAACGGCACCATAAAGAACTTCATCGAGATCGATCCGCAAGCTACCGGCGCCGCAGTGAACCCCGCCACCAAGCGCGGCCCGCGCGGCTTGGCCATGAATAACTCCGCCAACCTGCTCTACGTGTTGAACCGGATTTCGAACACGATTTCCATCGTCAATCTGTCGAGCAACACGGTCAGCGCCGAGATCGCCAGCGGTTCCTTCGATCCTACCCCGGTCGTGATCCGCAACGGGCGCGGGTTCCTGTACGATCATAAGCTCTCCGGCAACGGCACGGGCGCCTGCGCATCTTGCCATATCGATTCCGAAATGGACTTGCTGGCTTGGAACCTGGGCAATCCGGACGGCAATATGACTTATTTGTACGAAAACAACCAGAAGTTTTCGTTCCACCCCATGAAGGGACCCATGACCACCCAGAGCCTTCGTGGTTTGGCCAACGTGGAGCCCTATCACTGGAGAGGCGATAAACCGGATCTGGCCGCCTTCAACGGCGCTTTCGCGCAACTCCTGGGCGGCACGCAACTTTCCACCGCGGATATGTCCGCTTTCACGAACTTCATCAACACCATCGTCTATCAGCCGAATCCCTATCTGAACCTGGACGGTACGTATCCAGCGACCCTGCAATTGTTCGATGTGCCCAGCCAGACCGCCAGTCCACTTACCGGGCAAGGTTACTTCGTGAATGTGCAGTTTCAGGACGACCCTCCCGAGACCTGCGAGAGTTGCCACAACGTCACTATAGGGGCCAACGGAATAGCTACGGGGCTCGGTACGAACTTGCAAGTACGCATTCCGGCGGGCACCGGTCCATCCGCCGAGCAACCCTTCAAGATTCCGCACCTGCGGAACATGTATCAGAAACTGAATCAGAACTTCAGTGAGGGCGCGGTTAGCGTCAACGGTTTTGGTTTCAACCACGACGGCGCGATCAGCGGTCTCTACGATCAAGCCAGCCAGAGCTCATTCGGCACTATCGCGACCAACGCGACGCAAAAGTATGCCATCGACGCATTCGAGATGTGCTTCCCCACTGGCACCGCCTCCGCCACTGGCTATTCGCGTACGCTGACTTCCACTACTGTCAATACCTCGGCGGCGCAGAGCGACTGGAACACCTTGCAGAGCCAGTCTGCCACGAGCCCAGCCACCATCGATTTGATCGCCAACGGCACCATTCAGGGCCAGGTCCATGGCTTGCTTTATCAGCCCACCAGCGGCACGTACGAAACCGATACGACCGGACTAGGCCCGTTTACCCAAGCCCAACTGACGGCTTTCATTGTGGCCGGAGACACCCTGACCATCATGGGCGTACCGCCTGGATCGGGCAGCCGCATGGCCCTCGACACCAATATGGACGGCGTCAAGAACGGGGACGAGTCGCACAAGCTTGCCACCAAGCTTGTCGCCAAGAAGCACTAATCCCCCGTGGCGCACGCCCCCGGCGTGCCGTGTTCACACGCGTGTGAACACTTCGGTTTGGGTGGTGGCCTTCTTCGGCCTACGCTGACACGCGGGCGCCTCTCGCATTGACCCGCTGTCCTAGCCACATGCAAGTTCTAACCGGGTAAGCGCCGGAGCTGCGCGTGCCTTCTTCCGGGAGGATCTGCGTCGTGCGTGCCGGAAGGGCTTTCCATTCGCGCTCCGGCCTCCACTGCGCCATTGCGCCCGCCGAACGATTCGGTCGCCGTTATCTACACGGAAGCCTGGGAGCGCGGTTGGAGCCGCACTCGGAAGGAAATGGTGTGGGGCGGCAGCGCCGGATGGATCTGGGCCATTGCGGATCGATACCTTGTGGGCGCCATTCAGGTCGCGGACATTTGGCGCGCACGCCAGCATCTCTGGGGCGGCCCCAATGCCATCGTTGCTTTGCGCTGCACCTGCCTCAGCCACAACTTCGAGGACTACTGGGAATCGCGTCAACAAGGGCCGCCTCTCTCGATCTCTTGATATCCGAATACCGATCCAGGCATATCCTACCTGGCCTAAACAAACGGCATCGGCCGTGGGCGGCGGTTAGGTTAACCGCGCCGGGGGCCGAAAGTGATGTCACCGTCGGCCCTATCGCGGGTGAGGATCTAAGAGCTTACGAGACGAACGGCTCATCGGCCGCTGTCGCCATGCTACGGCTGCGTGCTGCCAGCCACGGCGGGTGACGATATTGCCGAATGATCTCCCCCAGTGTCGGCCGCCTGAATCCCGTAGTAATACGTCGTCCCAGCACTAAGAGACCTGTCGTTGTACGAGGGATTGATCGTAGTAGCTACCTGGCTCAGGTTGCCCGGCGAGCTGCCGCGGAAAACGTAGTAGTGCGCAATCGGCAGAACGCCGCTGGAGGGCGCCCAGCTAACGGCTATCTCCGAGCTGGAGGTCCCTTGCGCCACCACATTGGAAGGCGCCGACGGCAGTGGGAACGTCGTCGCCGAGACGGTGCCGGATAAAGCGGAGTCGTCGTTGGCCGTATCGACCGCCTGGACGGCGTAGTAATATGTAGTCCCGGCCGTCAGTTGCATGTTGTTATATGTGGTATTCGTCGTGACGCCGATCTGGCTGAGCTTGCTCGGCGAAGTACCGCCATAGACATGATAGTTCGAAATGTTCAGCCCGCCACTCACCGATGCGGTCCACGTCAACGTGATTTTGGTGCTCGATTCCGGCGTGGCAACCAGGTTCGTGGGCACACCCGGATATGCGTAGGTGGTCACCTCTACCGGAGGGGAGATCGCCGAGAGGTCCGGTGGCTTTCCCGTGTCCGTGGCTTGGACGGCATAGTAGTACGTCGTCTGGGCCATATCCGTGGTGTCATTGTACGTGGTATTCGGCGTGGACGCAATTTGCGTCAAGGCCGTAGGTGAGGTCCCCTTGTACACGTGGTAGTACGAGAGAGGCAGCCCGCCGCTGACCGCGGGCAACCACGTTAAACTCACTTTGGTGCACGAAATCGGCGTTGCCACCAGGCCGGCCGGCACCGACGGCGGCGAGTAGGTGGTCACCGCAACCGGAGTCGAGAGCCCGGACGTCGACGCGGGCGTTCCGCTATCGGACGCCTGAATCGCATAGTAGTATGTGGTCGCGGCCGTTGCCGTATTGTCCGTGTAGGAGGTATTATTCACCGTGGCCACCTGAGCCAAGGTGGAAGACGAAGCGCCCCGATAGACAAAGTAGTGCGCGATCGTCAGGCCGCCTGTGGAGGCGGACCACGTCACACTGATCTTGGTGGTCGATTCCGCCACCGGCAACACGCTGGCCGGCGCCACGGGCAGCGTGGGAGTGGTCACCGCGACAACCGCGGACATGTAGGAAATATTCTGGTCTTTGTCTTCCGCCTGTACCCCGAAATAATATGTCGTCCCAGGGCTCAGCGTATCATTGCCGTACTGCGGCTTTGAGGAGATGCCGGCAACGCCCAGCTGCGTGAGAGCGGTCGGAGATGGCCCCATGAACACGATGTACTGCGATAAGGCGATATTGTCCGTCGAAGGGGACCAGTTCAGGATTACTTTCGTGCAGGCAACGGCCTGTGCAGTTACATTGGCAGGGGTCGACGGCGGTGTCACGTTGAATGTCGTGAGGGTGAACGATGCCGATGGCGCGGACGCATTTCCGGCCAGATCGAACGCCTCGATCGTGTAAGTATAGGTGGTCGCCTCCGTCAGGCCCGAATCCTGATACGACAGCATTCCGGTCGTACCGACCACGGTCTGGGGCCCGTTCTGCGGCCCACGCAAAATATAGTAGCCGGCTACACCGATATTGTCGGCGGCGGCTTTCCAGTTCAGCACTGCCGTCGTCGGATTGGCGGATACCCCGCTCAAATCCGTAGGCACCGTGGGCGGCGCCGTATCGGGCGGCGTCACCAGCGAGTTGTAGTAGCTCATTCCCGAAATGCTGTCCGGCCAGGCATTCTGCGTCTCCGTCGCCGAGGCGCCATCCTCCTCGTTGAGGATCGCCGAAGGCGACAGATTCTCGGTGGAATCGTC
>JBEKMJ010000058.1:0-52192 GCA_050008575.1 Bryobacteraceae bacterium | reverse complement strand
CGGTATTGAACGACCCGGAAGCGGATGACCTGCGCGCGAAAAAACGTCTGATGCTGAACCTCAAGGCAGGCATTGCGGCGACGGCACACGGTCCCGTTCTGTTCCTGATCTGGTGGACGCCGCCAATGATCAATGGGCGGCCCACCGCGTTCTACGAACAGGTGATGAATCCGTTGTATCCCAAGACTTCGGACGTGCTGGGCCGTCTGGCGGATCAGACGCACCTCCACGTGCTTCTCGCCAGAACAACCGGTGAGCTTCTGACGGTTTTCGAGTACGAGAACACGTTCGGTTTCGATGGAATCCGGGCGGGAGTGCACGGCGCACTTGTTGCTTGGCCCGGGTCCGATGAATTCCAGCGCGCCAAGGCGGACTACGAGCAGATGTACAGAATCGAAGACCTGTTTTTAGGAGAGTCGGACTGAGACAAGGCTAGTGCCGCCTGACCCATCCGGCAGCCAAATGTCGGGTTTTTGGTCCGGAATGTCGGGTCGATGTCGGGTTTTTTGGAGGACCCGACATCGGTTTTATAAACAGAATCAACAGCTTGCGCGGAAAATGTCGGGAATGGCAGGTTTTTCTAGGATGAGAGAGATGCCACGAATTGGGGCAGCGTTTTTCGTGTGGGCGGGAGGCATCGCGCCCGGTGTCCACGTTGGACTCCAGTTGGACTCCAAACTAGCGCTCCGGGGAAAGTCGGTGTCTGTAAGTCGTTGAGGAATTTGGTCGGGCCGCCGAGATTTGAACTCGGGACCTCTTGCACCCCAAGCAAGCGCGCTAGCCAGGCTGCGCCACGGCCCGAATCTACTATTGTACGTCAAACGGCGCGACGGCGCAGGGCACTCCGGATTCCCGGTGCTTAACTGTTTTGGGGATTCCTGACCGATAGAAATCGCTCCCTGACGGTCGCGGCTCAGATAGGCTTCCGGCGAGGCCTGATGGAACGGAGCGAGACCGCCCACAAGGGCGGTCGCAGAGTAGCAAAGCTGCTCAATCAACGCGCGTATTACCCAGCCGGGACCGTCAGAGCGGTTTCCCCAAAACTGTTAATCGCTCCCGATTCCCCGCAGGCACACTGTATCGTCAGAGCCACGCACGGATTCCGCGTAGGCCCGTCCTTTATTGATAGTTTCGATTTGGCACCGCAAATGCGGAAAGCGCCGCGCATGCGCCTGCCGCGCGTTGAAATTGGGTCTTGCCTTGAATTGCCGCCAGCTACCGCCGGCGTACGAAGTTGGTTTCCGGTCCGTGGAAAGTGGGAAAGGTTTTGGAGATGTGATCGTGCCAAGCCAGGCTCTCCTCGTCCAGCAGGGCCCACAGTAATCCGAGGCCGCCCGCACAATAGCCCAGGCAAGCGCCCAGGTAGCGCAGCCAGCGCGACATGCTGTCCGGCGGGTAGCCGTCGAAATTGATAAGGGTCAAACGGAGAGCGCGCATGCCGGGAGTCTGGCCGCCCGCGCATACCCACACGAATCCATAGAACATGGCGATCAATAAAGCGGCGCCGCTCATCACCAGGATCACCGGTTTGCTGGCAGGGAAGGAGCCACCTAGAATATGGAAGACCGCAAAAAAGATTCCGTACGCAATCAGGATCATGCTGCCGTCGATCGCTGCCGCGGAGGCCCGGTGCATCGGCGTAGCGACGGGAGCGTCGCAATCGATGACGGCTTCCACGGTGGTGCTCAGCTTGCGTGGCGCCGCTGGGGCCGGCTGCAGGAATTCAAGCGACGGCTGGGCGTCGTTGGCCGCGGCAGGGCGTCGGGTCATACGGGTGGAGGTGCGGGTCACCGTTTTGTGTTTCGCGGGCGCCGGCGGTTCGAAGACGCCATCGAACGGGATCACCTTGCCGCTCGGCCGATCCTGGAACAGCATAGCCTGGCGCGGAGCGGTGAAGGACGGCCCGGGCTGCGCGAAATTGGGCGCAACACTTGGCGCGAGGTGGGGCGCAGGCGGCGGTTCGCTGTGCGCGGGCCGTGGCGCGGCGGCCAAAGCGCCCGCCGTGGCCGTGGCATAGATATCATATTGCGGCCGCCCGCAACGGCGGCAGCGCCTCTCGTCGTCTAAATTCAGGTAACGGCAATAGCTGCAGGTCATGTCGATCCGTCAATGGTGCAAAGGAAGGCCCCCATGTGGTACGTTTGCCGATTGAGCCCTCTCGCGTGCACACGCCCTCACAATCTAGGTAACATAATCGGCGTTATTTGTCACGAACTTTCTTCGAGTATTACGTACAGTTCCATCCTTGCCCCATTGGTGGCGCTGGTTTTGGGCGTGTCGGCTGTCGGTCAGGTTCCGCCGACCTCGGTGCTGGTTCCGCCGCCCACCGGCGCCCCTGTGGCGCAACCCAATAAACACATTTATAAGGCGCGCCCCAACGCGCCGCCGGTCGGCGAATGGGACACTAACGCCGTCAGCCAAACTACCGAAGGCAAGATCTACCATCTGCGCGGACACGCCGAGATGGAGAACGTCGCCATGCTTTTCCGCGCCGACGAGATCGATTACAACGAAGACACCGGCGACGTGCAGGCACGCGGAAATGTCTACTTCGAGCAGTTCGAGCGCAACGAGAAAATCTGGGCCGACCACTTGGATTACAACACCAAGACCGAGAACGGTAAGTTCTACGACGTGCGCGGTACCACCGCCCCGCGCATCGACACCCGCCCCGGCATGCTCACCAGCCTCAATCCGTACTATTTCCAGGGCAAGTGGGCCGAGCGCGTCGAGGGCCACTATATTCTGTACAATGGATTCCTCACCAATTGCCGAGTCCCAAATCCCTGGTGGCGGCTGAAAGGGCCGCGCTTCAACGTCGTACCGCAGGAATCGGCCCGGGCGTACCGTTCGGTTTTCCTCTTGCGCAAGTTTCCGCTGTTCTTCACGCCGTTCTTCTATAAGTCGCTCGAAAAAGTGCCGCGGCGCACGGGCCTACTGATGCCCAACATCGGGCATAGCTCTACGCGCGGCTTCATGCTGGGCGCCGGCGTCTTCTGGGCCATCAATCGCAGTTACGACGCCACTTACCACGTCCAGGATTATACGGCGCGCGGGTTCGCGCATCACCTGGAATTGCGCGGCAAGCCCACCGACAAATCGGATTTCGACGCCATCCTTTTCGGCGTACAGGATCGCGGCTTGGCGAACCCCTACGGCCCGCCCATCAAACAAGGCGGCTATACCTTCTCGGTGGCGGGTAAGGCCGACCTGGGAGACGGCTGGACCGCCCGCGGAGCCATCAACTACCTCAGCTCTTATACCTTCCGGCAGGCTTTTTCCGACTCGTTTAACGAAGCCGTCTTCAGCGAAGTGAGCTCGGTGGCGTTCCTGAACAAAGACTGGTCTACTTACACCCTCGACACGGTTGTCGAAC
This sequence comes from Bryobacteraceae bacterium, assembly GCA_050008575.1. GTDB lineage: Bacteria > Acidobacteriota > Terriglobia > Bryobacterales > Bryobacteraceae > Bog-159. The sequence goes on along the minus strand of JBEKMJ010000058.1, from coordinate 48,816 downwards.
GCAAGCAGGACTTTACCACCTTGGAGATTAACGGAGCCACCAATGCGGTGGTCGTCAAAAAACTGCCGGAAGTGGACCTCTCCAGCCGCGACCGTCAATTATCCCCCGATCTGCCGGTATGGTACTCATTCAATTCCAGCGCCGGTCTGCTGTCGCGCAGCGAGCCGGATTTCTACTGCGCCGGCGTCCAGCCGGGAGCGCAAGGGACTACCACCTCCTGCCCCCCCAACTACAACACCCCGCCGGCCTTAGTGGACCGTTTTGGCACCAGCCTGCTCAATAGCCGCATGGACTTCGCGCCCCAGATTACCGCGGCGCTGCACTTGGGAGCCTTCCACCTGATCCCCAGCTTTACGGTGGACGAGACTTTCTATGGTGAGACCCAGGGTCCCTCTCAGGCTCCGTATCAGGACGACTTTCAGCGCGTACTTCCATCCGACTTTCTGCGCAGCGCCCGTGAGTTTAAGCTGGACCTGGTGGCGCCGTCCTTCGCGCGCGTGTTCAATCATAAGAGCTGGCTGGGGGACAAACTAAAGCACGTGATAGAGCCGCGCGCCACTTATGAGTACGTTACGGGCATCGGACAGGATTTCAATAAGATCATCCGTTTCGACGAGACCGATCTGCTTTCAAACACCAACCAGGTTACTTTCTCGTTGACCAACCGTTTGTATGCCAAACGCGGCGACGACGTGTCGGAGGTTTTCAGTTGGCAAGTGTCGCAGGCGCGATACTTCGATCCGACTTTCGGCGGTGTACTCGTCCCGGGACTGGACCAGCGCATGGTGCTGCTCAGCCAGCTCGATTTGACGCCCTTCACCTTTCTGGATGGCCCGCGCACGTATTCGCCGGTGGTATCGGCGCTGCGCGCCCAGCCGTTTTGGAATATTGCCTTCGAATGGCGGACGGATTACGATCCGGCGCGCCACGGCATCGTGGCCTCCATGGCCAGCGCCGACTGGCGGAAGGGCGCGTATTTCATTTCGGTGGGGCATAACGAGGTGAAGACCGATTCATACCTGCTGCCCAGCGAGGATCAGATCCGCGCCAGCTTCGGAGTCGGCAACTCGACGCGGCGGGGTTGGAACGCGGCGTTCGTAGCTGTTTACGATTACAAGGTTGGCGTGCTCGACTACGCCATTCTGCAGGCTACTTACAACACCGACTGCTGTGGGTTCAGCGTACAGCTTGTGCGCTTCGATTTCGGTACGCGGGATGAGACCCAGTACCGGTTTGCCTTCGCCGTGGCGAATCTGGGTTCGTTTGGAACGTTGAAACGCCAGGAGCGCTTGTTCTAATAGGACAATGGTGGGGCAGGACTCCAGTCCTGCGGGGGTTCTCTAGAACCCGCTCCTGGCGAGCATAGCTCGCCCTCGGGCGGGTCTGGAGACCCGCCGCAGGCGTAGACGCCTGCCCCACGAGATCATCCCGGTTTGCCAAGTTCGTGCAGCGCGCTCTCATAGTAAGCCCCACCCGCCGCCCCTGTACCTTTATGCCTTTCGATGAAGCCGATCAGGCGCCGCCGAAGCTCCTCCGCCTCGGGAAACGCCTGTGCGGTCCAGAAGCGTCTGGAGGGATCGAAGTACCCAATCCGGGCAAGGAACGCCACGCCGAAGTACTCCCGCTCCTCAATGGATGCGTCGTCGGTGCTTGGCCGAAACGATCCATCCGGCAAAACTGAATCCTTCAGGCACCACTGCAGCATCTTCCCGATTTCAATCGAAGCCGCGCGCCTCTGGGCTTCGTCCAGGTGCGGCCAGGCATAGCCGAACAGCACCACCACATCCATGTCGTGATGGTTGGCGTATCGCCCGTTTTCAAGCCAGCCGATCGGGTATTCCAGGTCTTTCAGCCGAAGCAGCGTGTCTCCCACCTTGTCCAGATCCGGCACGTCCCCTTGAAGATAGCGCACGACGTGAAACGTAATGCTGAGATCGTCGACAACCTCAACTTGTCCTTCCCGCAAATAGCGTTCCCCCCACCACCCGGTTTGCGGATTGCGAAGTTGGTTCAGCACCAGGTCGAGAAGCGTCCGCTTCAGGTCCGGGTGCCATGGGTAGCCGTCTGGCCGGTCATGCAGGATCAGCCGGATCAGGCTGGAAAGCGATTCATTCAACTCGCGCCTGTGGCTCACGCCCGTATGGGCTACGTCTGAAATGGAGAGCGACTTCATATAATTCGCCAGTTTATCCGGCGAATTCACCCGGTCGAGGAGAGGAATCTTGGCTCCGCCCTCGCCGTTTGCGAAATGGCCATCATAGGATGCATCGAGTTTGAAGAACCAGGCATTCGAACAGCGGCCCCAACTGCCGTCGCCGGGATCTTGTTGCCTGGCCCGCGACTCTTGCTCGGGATGTGCCAGGCTCGACCGCAGATCGGCCAGCCGGGCGTCAATCGGGTCCACGTCGGCGGTATTTCCTATCAGCCAGCGCAATTCCGTGAGAATCTGGTGCGAGCAGGACGCGTCGCGTCCCTGGGCTTCGCGATCGAACACCTGACGCTCGAGCGCGTGCAGCGCTTGCATCCGCGCGGGCATCAACAGGCCGTAGCGGGGATTGTATATTGTCATTTCACGGCGCACTTGCGCGCTATTATGCAGGTCGCTGGCAGGGATATCGCCGGCGCCGAGGCCCATAGGCGCGGCGAGGAAAATCGCCAGCGGGCGCAGGTTCAAGGGGAACCGAAAGGATGACATCCTGGTTGAATTATCGCGCAAGCCTCCGCTCGCCCTGATTCCGCACCACCGGCGAACAGCACCGTCCCGCAAATGGACAGCCGCGCGGCACGCGACGTTGACGCTATTGCGCTTTTCCGCAGAAGGGCGCGTGCATCTATACCCTTCTATGCGCACCTGTATCCAGGATCTCCGCTATGGCCTGCGTTTACTGGCGCGCAGTCCCGGCTTCACCGGCATCGCGCTGCTGACTCTTACCCTGGGCATCGGCGCCACGGACGCGATCTTCAGCGTGGTGGACGCCGTGCTCCTGTGCGCGCTGCCTTATCGCGACCCGCAGCGGCTGGTCTCGGTTTTCGAAGACATCGGCAAAAGCGGGTTCCCGCGCAACACACCGGCTCCGGGAAATTACGCCGGCTGGAAGGCGCAGACGCAGACGCCGCTGTCGCTATATTTGGCACGGTCGCGCTCGCGGCTTGCTACTACCCGGCGCGGCGCGCGGCGCGCGTGGACCCTATGTTCACGCTGCGGTATGAGTAGGCTAAGCCGAGCAACAGCGCGTCCGCTGTAGGTATCCACGAACCGGGCTCCGGAACCGCCGCCGTGCCAAATACCTCAAGGGCTTCGACGATGTTCGTATTCGCATCTCGCGTAAGGTCGGTGAGGCTTGGACCGCTTACATTGGGTCCCTCAACGCCGTGCACGTTCTCCGCCCAGAATGCCGTTGTCGTGGGCCCGCCCGCCTCGACCACCCAATATGCCTGACCGGCCATCAGCTCCGGGTGGGTAACTGAGTCGATCGTGACCATCCCAGTGGCTGGGTCGGTCGATAACTCATTGTCCAGCGTGAATGACTCCAGTACCTGATCGGGAAGGCCTCCCAGGCTCGTCATCAAGTACACATCCAGCACGTTGGGGCCGGAAAACAAACTGACCGCCAGTTCCGTACTCTGGAAGATGTAGTTCTGGTCCGCCTTGAAGCCGATGCCCACATAGTTGAAGACCCCCAAAAAGGGCACCACACCAATCGCGATCCCGGGACCGAAGGTGTCACCCGGCGCAATGTTGGTGTAAACGATGGTGCTGGCCCGGCCGGGCACAGCGCTGGCCATCGCGCACGCGACGGCCAAAACGGTGACGGTGACCTGACGAAGATGTTTCATCGCGGTCCTCCTGTTGGATTTAGTCTATAACAGAAAGAAGCCGTGTCTTAGTCAAACGACTAACATACAATCGCCATAGGAATAAAACCGGTACCGGTACTCTACCGCGTGCCGGTAAGCGGCCAAAGTCAGATCCCGGCCGGCAAAAGCGCACACCAGCAGCAATAAGCTGGTGCGCGGCAGATGGAAATTGGTGAGCATCGCGCCCGTGGCGTGAAACTCGAAACCCGGATAGATGAATAGGTCCGTTTCGCCGGCGGTCTCCCGCAGGCCGCCACTGCGCATTGCGCTTTCGATGGTACGCACGCTGGTGGTGCCCACGGCCACCAGACGCTGGGCGGCGCGCATGCGCGCGGCGTCATCCGCAGCGATGCGGTAACGCTCGCTATGCAACCGGTGTTCCGCCACGCGCTCGGTGTGTATTGGCTGGAAGGTTCCCAGGCCCACGTGCAGGGTCACAAAAGCGATGTCCGCGCCGCGCGCACGGCAGGCATCCAGCACTTCCGGCGTGAAATGCAGACCGGCCGTGGGAGCGGCCGCCGAACCCTTCTCGCGCGCGAACACGGTCTGATACCTTTCGCGGTCGGCGGCGTCATCCGCCCGCTTGATGTAGGGGGGCAGCGGCACGTGCCCGAGTTTCTCGAACCGCTCGTAAAGATCGCCCTCGGCGGCAAAGCGCAGCGTGCGTTCCCCGAACTCGCGGCGGGCGATCACTTCCGCCTCCAAGCCGTCCGCGAACCGCACCCTTTCGCCGACGCGCATCTTCTTACCGGGATGCACCAGCGCCTCCCATTCCCTGGCCGCGGCGTCGACGGGCCCCAGCAGCAATACCTCCACTTCGCCGGTAAGATACTCGCGCCGCGCCGGGTTCCCCTTGCCGACGGGCAGCGCGTGCACGCCCGCGCGATGTCCGAAAAGGCGGGCCGGAAATACGCGCGAATCGTTCAGCACCAGGCAGTCGCCCGCGCCCAGAAAAGCGGGCAGGTCGCGGAACTGCCGGTCTTCCCACGATCCGCGCGCGCGATCCACCACCAGCATGCGGGAAGCGGCGCGATCCGCCAGCGGCGTCTGCGCGATCGACTCCTGGGGCAGCTTGTAATCGAATTCGGCGAAGCTGGCTGCCATTCTGTTTCCGGATTCCTCTGTTTCACTGTATCTGAAACAGTGTGCCCTGCTCTTCGCCTTCCCACAACTCAGGACGATATTCGACCGGCGCCGAAGCCAGGCCGTACCGCTCGCGAATACGCCCGACGCGCTCGCGCAAGCGGGCTTTGTATCCGGGCCCCAGGTAAGCGCTGTTGGCGTAAAGCTTCCGGTATTCGCCAACCAGCTTTGGAAAACGTTTCTCCAGAAACGGGAAGAAAATCTTCTGTGCGCAAGGCATCAGGAACAGCGGCCCGCCGCCGAAATACTGTGCGCCCGCCCGGCCGGCGGCGGCGGCCAGAGCGTCCAGACTTTCTTCGGAGTCGGTGATCATGGGGAGGATAGGATTGGGGAAAACGCCGGCGGTCAGTCCGGCTTTCGTGAGCGCGCGAACGGCCGCCAGGCGCAGGTCCGGACGCGGCGCGCGCGGCTCCATCAGTCGCGCCAGGCGGCGGTTGAGCGTGGTCACGGTGACGTTGATGGACAGCACGTTGCGGCGCGCGACTTCGCGCAGCAAGTCGATGTCGCGCGCCACCAGATCCGACTTGGTGGTGATGGACAAGCGGCGGCCTTTCCCCTCCGCAAAAATCTCGAGGATGGCGCGGGTACGCGCGAAGCGCCGCTCGGCGGGCTGATACGGATCGGTGGCCGTGCCGATGGCGATGTGGTCCGCGCGATCCAGTTTGCGCAATTCCCGGCGCAGGATCTCCGGGGCGGCCGCCTTGGCGTAGATCTTGGACTCGAAGTCGCGCCCGTCTGCCATCCCCATGAACTCGTGCGTGTAGCGCGCGAAGCAATAGTGGCAGCCGAACTCGCAGCCGCGGTAGGGGTTGATGGTCCACTGAAAGGGCATGTTGGGCTTGGTGCGATTGAGGATGCTCCGCGCGCCGATTTCGAAGTACTCGACTTGCGACTTGGCCTCCAGCAGATCGCTTTGGGCAGCCATTTTGGCGATGCCAATTAATTCGGGCATGCCTCCTAGTTTCGCTTTTTATTCGCCTACTTGCAAGCCGGTGGCCCTGCGTACTTTGTGGGCGTTGGCCTTTAGCTCGCCTTTAGCTCCCCGCAATCCGTCCCAGCCACGCGTCCGCGATCGGCCGGGCCTTCGACGGAAAACGATGCCCGCCCTCGAGCATGTGGAACTCGACGTCGGCCGCGCGCGACCGCAGGCGCTCCGCGTAGCGTTCGGTGACCTCCGGCTTGTAGAACTCGTCCTCCCTCCGCGCGATATGCAGAACGGCCGCCGTAACCGTTTTGTAAGGACCCTCCTCCCAGTTGCGCGGAATGCCCCCGCAGATGCCGATCACGCCGCGGATTTCGTCCGGATGCGTGGCTGCGAACCGGTAGTTCATGCCCACCGGTTGGGAAAAGCCGGCCAGTATGCGCCGGGAGGCCGGGATGCCGTATTGGCGTCCGGCTTCGTTCAGGACATGCAGCAGCATGTCGTGGTGCAGGCGCACGGAAGAATCCGGGTGCTTATGCGTGGCCCAGCCGTAACCCACCTCGTTCGATCCCATGCCCAGGTAGAACTGGTTGGGTCCCTGGACGGCCGCAATCGCATGCCGCGGGCCCATCATGGCCGCCGTCAGGCGCAGCATCACCTCGGGATTGGCGCTAAAGCCGTGCAGGGCCGCCACCAGCATGGTGCGGCCGTCGACCACGTCGGGCGCGTGCACCAGGTATCGGCAATCCAGACGGGCCGTGAAGCTGCAATGGCGGGTATTTTCGAGGGTCATAATGGTTGGGATTCGGGCTTGCGGAATTAATGAAAACTTCAACTTGATTTCCGCAGATTTGAGGTTATCATAAGCTCTATCGGTCATGAGCGCCGCGGGTTCGCCAAGCTTGCGAATCGGCTGAGACAGCCTCATCGGCCGGCAACGGGGCAGGTATCGGAAGGGAAATCGGAATGGCCCGGAATGGGCCTCCAGTGCGCCGTTCAGGCGTGGCAGTGGAAGTGTGGCCAATGGAGGACATCAGATGAATTCACCGACGCGTTACATCAAGCAGACCATCTTTTTCGTTTTCGCCGCGGGCTTTGTGGTGTGCTCGCCCGCTTTTGCGCAGGATGTTCTGGGGGGCATCACCGGCACCGTAAAGGACGCTACCGGCGCAGCCGTGCCCGACGCCACCGTGAAGGCGCGGAACATCGGCACCAACCTCGAAGTGGTCCAGCACTCCCAAACCAACGGATCCTATTCCGTGCAGAACATCCCGGCCGGCAACTACCAAGTGACCTTCACCAAGGAAGGCTTCGAAACCGAAACGCACACTCAGGTTGTGGTCAACGCGAACCGCACCACCACGGTGGATGGCGACCTGAAGGTCGGCACCGTCTCCACCACGGTGGAGGTGACCTCCACGCCGCTCATGAACCAGGTGGACACCACCAACGGCTACGTGGTCGATCAATTGACGATTCAAGAGACGCCGCTGGGGACGGGCAGCTTCACCCAGTTGGCGATCCTGAGTCCGGGCGTACACGCGGATTTCCTGGGTGGCGCCGGCAGCAACAGCGGGCTCGGCAACCAGGCGATCTTCGCCAACGGAAACCGGGACACCAGCAACAGCTTCTCCCTGAACGGCGTGGACACCAATAATCTTTTTAATGGCAATTCCACCAGCCAGGTGGGCGAGAACCGGTTCGTACTGAACATCGGTGAAAATTTCGGCGCCGGCGGCGCGATTCAGACCAGCACTTCGGTGTACGGCGCCATCGGTCAGGCGCTGCCCACGCCGCCGGTGGAAACCATTCAGGAAGTCTCGGTGAACGCGGCGATGTACGATGCCACGCAGGGCGCGCATAGCGGTGCGCACGTCAGCGTGATCACCAAGTCGGGCACGAATCAGATGCACGGCATGCTTTACGAGGATTTCCAGAACAGCGTGTGGAACGCCGCACCGTTCTTCTACAACAGCTCCCCGGCCATCACCACCAAGGACCCCTTCCTGGCCCGCAACCAATTTGGCGTGAACCTGGGCGGACCCATCAAGAAGAACAAGCTGTTCTATTTCGTGGCTTACCAGGGCGTACGCCTGGCGGATGCGTCGGATGCCACCAAAGACGTGAGCGTACCCATTGGATTGACCAGCGACCGCAGCGCGCAAGGCATCGTGAACGCCATTCAAACCAGCTACGGCAAGACCATCACCACCTCGCAAGTCAGTCCCGTGGCGCTCGCTATGCTGCAGGCCACGCTGCCCGGCGGGCAATATCTGTTCCCCAGCGCGCAGATCACGAATAAGACCACGGCGGACTCGCTGGGCTATGACGCAGTGGTACAGGGGGCTAACGCCCAGTCCAGCGTCAATCAGGGCATCGCCAACGTGGATTACAACGTGAACGACATGGATCGCCTGACAGTGAAGTATTACTATCAGAACAATCCCACCACCAACCCCTTCGGGGCCGTAGGCGCGCTGCTGGGCTTTCCGCAACAACTTCAAGCCGGTAGCCAGGTAGGGGCGGTCAACAACACGGTGATTCTGAGCCCCAGCCTGACGTGGCAGCAGCATGCCGGATTCACGCGCCTGCAAGCCTATTCGCAGACCCAACAGGAATTCTCGCCGAGCACTTTTGGGATGAGCCTGTTGGGCGCCACCAGTTTTCCCCAAATCGAGATCAGCGATGCGCTCAGCAGCAACACCCTGGAATTCGGCCCCAGCGTCAGTTTTGGCAATGCGGGCATGTATCAGAATCAGTGGGAATTGGGGTCTTCGCTCAATTGGGTGAAGGGGCGCCACACCATCTCCATAGGCGGCACTTGGGCGCACACGCAGCTCAATATCATCAACAACAACACCGAATCCGACACACTCGACTTCAAGAGTTTCACGAATTTCGTGGAAGGCGCCGTCCGCACCGGCAGTTACTCCGTCGCATTTCCCGACGCCAACGCCAGCCGCTACTACCGTTCGGACACCGCGGGCGTCTACGTGAACGATAACTACAAAGTGGCAAGCAACCTGTCGCTGACCCTGGGACTGCGTTGGGACTTCGATGGCCCCCTTTCGGAGGAATACGGAAGGCTGGCGACCTTCAATCCGAGCCTGTACGCCTATAACGCATCGAGCGACACGATCACCAATTCCGGACTCGAAGTCGCCGCAAACAATTCCTCGTTCGGCACTGCCGGCGCGAACGACACGCTAACGAATCGGCACCAATGGGGTCTTGCGCCCCGCATCGGCTTGGCATGGACGCCTAAGCCCAAGCTGACGGTACGCACCGGCTTCGGCATGTACTACGACCGCGGCGAGCTGTTCAGCGAATTCTCTCCCAGCGCCGGCTTCGGATTCAACGGACCCTTGGGCGTGACGCTGGAGCAGCCCTTTGTTACGGCTGTGTTCGCAAGCGGTAAGCCGACCCTGCAGGCGCCATTTGGGACTGCGGCCCCCCCGCCGCCACCGCAAAGCCCCGCGGCGTTTCAGGCTCTGCTGCCGAACCTCAACGACACTCTGAATGGCAACTATCCAACGGGCAACTTGTTTGGGCCGTTCCTGATAGGCGGCTACGATGCGAACAACAAGTTGCCTTACACGGTCAATTGGACATTCGACATTCAGTATCAGGCGTCCAATAACTGGCTGTTCAGCGCCGGATATGTGGGCAACCACGGCGTACACGAAGTATTGCCGATTCCGTTCAACCAGCCGGGGATCGCCACTCCGCAAAATCCGATCAACGGGCAGACCTCTTCGTATGGCGGCTTAAGTCCGGGCAGTAACTGCAATAATGGGACACTGGATAACGAACCCTATTGCCCAGGGCCGGAATATGCCGGGAACGCGCCGGGCCGCGTGCCGTATATCGGCTACGACATGAACTCCGTTTTGTACGAGGCCGAGGGCATCTCAAATTATAATGCGCTGCAGCTTCAGGCACGCAAGCGTTTGGCGAATGGGCTGCAGTTCACCGCGTCCTACACGTGGTCGCATGCGCTTGACGAGCAGAGCGGCCTGGGCCTGTTCTTCACCGGCAACAATCCGCTGGCTCCGAGATCGAACTATGCGTCCGCGGACTTCGATCAGACGCATGTCTTTCTGATCAACTACAGTTACACTCTGCCGAAGATCACATCGGATCGTTCGTTGGGCTATCTGGTGAACGGATGGACCATCGGCGGACAGACGGTGGCGCAGAGCGGCCAGCCTTACAGCGTCTATGACTACTCGGGGTCGGTCGCCGGCCAATATTACGGATCGAGCGATTACATCACGAACCCGATCGTGCCGTTGCTGCCCGGCGTGACCGCGAAGCAGGCGGAGCTTCAGGGCACTACCGGTATCAACGCGAATAACCCGGTGCTCAATGCCGCCGATTTCGGGCCGCAATTCGTAGCTCCCGGGACGTACGGCGTCCCTCCGTGCGATGCGTCCGGATGCGATATCTATGAATCGCTTTACGGCAGTTCGGGCCGCAACCTGTTCCGCGCGCCGTTCCAGGTGCGTTTCGATATGACCATCGGCAAAGAGTTCCTCTTTGGCGAGCGATATCGTTTGCGCTTCAACTTCGACGCGTTCAATCTCTTCAATCACCCCGACTTCGACGCGCCCAACAACGATGTCGATTTCTTCCCTTATTACGAGGGGCCGCCCCAGATTCCGCCGAATGGCAGTCTCGGCTATATCCAGCATACGATCGGCAGTTCGCGCTTCCTGCAAGCGTCGCTGCACCTTTCGTTCTAGTTCATCGTAAGGCAGTTCGGTTGCACCGTGGGGCGGCCAATCTTGGCCGCAGCCGCCTTTCAGGCGGCTCCTGCTTTCACGGCGCGCCTCCTCGTGGTCGCAAAGGCCGGCTGAAAGCCGGCTGCGGGCAGGATTGCCCGCCCCACAAACCCATACTCACTGATCAGCCAGCGCGGATACTAGCGTACCTGGCGCACGATCCAACCCGCCGCCGCGCGCAGGCTAGCGACACGCGCGTCGGGCATGTGGTCGGGCACTCGCTCGCGGTAGCCGCGGTCGATCCAGACGGTGCGGCATCCCGCGGCCGCGCCGGCGTCGATGTCGCGCCAGCGGTCGCCGACCATGAAACTTTGGGCGAGATCGATCGCATGCGTGGCGGCGGCTTCGAGCAGCATGCCGGGCTGAGGTTTGCGGCAGGCGCAGGCATCCCGGTCGTCGTGATAACAGACCAAGCAGGCGTCCAGCGGAAGAGCCGCACGCAGGGTGGCGTGCATGGCTTCGACGTCCTCGCGGCGGGTGACGCCGCGCGCCACATCCGGCTGGTTCGTCACCAGCACCAACAGGAAGCCGGCGGCCTGCAATCGCGCGAGGGCCGCCGGCGCCCCCGGATCGATCTCCATTTCGGCGGGAGTGACGGGCGCGTACGCCTGGCCATCGCGGACCAGCGCGCGCGTGAGCACGCCGTCGCGATCCAGGAACACGGCCCGGTTCATCGCAACGATTCCCAGCGCGTTTCGGCGGCTTTCAACGCGGGATGCGAGACTAACAGGTGCCAGACGACCGCCTGGAAGGCTTCGGCGTGCGGCGTGATGTGCGACGGATTCACCGCCGGCACGATCACGCAAGCATCCGCCACTTGCGCGGTGTAGCCATCGGCACGGCCCACGATGCCGCCAATGGACGCGCCCACTGACTTCGCGTATTGGAGAGCCGAAACCAGATTCGGGCTGACGTGTTTTTCGAGATTGCCGCCCCCCACCGAAAACACGAGTACGCAATCGTCGGCGCGCAGGCGGCTGACGCGCAGCCACGCGTCGAATACCGAGGCCCAGCCTTCGTCGTTGGTGCGGGCGGTCAACTCGGCAATGTTGTCGGTGGGGCAGTAGGCTTCCATGCCGCAGATTTTGCGAAAATCGTTGACCGCGTGCGAGGCATTGGCGGCGCTGCCGCCTACGCCGAGGATGAACAGGCGTCCGCCCCGCGCGCGGGTGGCGGCCAGCAGTTGCGCCAGGCTTTCGATGGCCGCAGCGTCCAGGCGGCGCAGGACCTCGGCGGATTCGGCGATGTATTGTTCGGCGAAGCTCATATGGGGCAGGACTCCAGTCCTGCGGCCGGCATCCACGCCGGCCCGGAGCGGGTCTGGAGACCCGCCGCAGGCGTAGACGCCTGCCCCACTATCCTCCCTCCAGGTGGTGGGACAGCTCGGCGATCCCGGCGAACGAGCCGATTTCGTAGAAACGGTCGTGTACTTCGCACGCGGCCAGTTCATTGCGGCGCAGCAGGTCGCCATACACGTCGGCCAGGTCCGCTTGCTGCGTGCCCTCGAAAGCTTCGCGGCCGAAGACGCCCAAACCGTAATCGATATGCTGCATGCGAGCCGTCCTGTTCTTCTTATCGTAGGCCAATATGCGGCCCTCGGCGAACTCCACGTTGCTCGAATCCCAGCGGCCTTCGTTGCGATACACGGTCATCAGGCCGGGGCGGCCTGCCGTGTGGAATGCCTCGGCGACTTCGCGATACGAGCAGGGCAGGTAGGAATCGCCATAAACCACGAAGAACGCGTCGCCCAGCAGCGGCAAGGCGTGGCGCACTGCGCCGGCGGTTCCCAGCAGCGCGGGACCGTCGCACGAGTAGTCGATCGCCAGGCCGAATTGCGAGCCATCGCCCGCATATTCGCGGATGCGCTCACCGAGCTGCCCGATGCACAGCGCCACGCGTTCGATGCCGCGCGCCCGCAGCAAGCGCAACTGGTGCGCCAGGAACGGCTCACCGTCGATTTCGACCAGCGCTTTTGGAATGCGTTCGGTCAACGGATAGAGGCGCGTACCCATCCCGCCCGCCAGAATCGCCACCGGCGGCATTGCGTTCACAATTGCGCTCATGATTGCGCCAGCACCGTGGTGCCCTGGAAATCGAAGCGCACCCGCACTTCGCGCAATCCCGCGCCGCGCATGGCATGCCTTAGGCGCGTCTTGTCTTCGGTATAGAACATCAGGAATCCGCCGCCGCCCGCTCCAATCAACTTGCCGCCCAATGCGCCGTTGCGCCGCGCCAACTCGTAGTATTCGTCGATGTGCGCATTCGTCATGGAACCCGAGCGCGTTTTCTTGTGCTCCCAGTGCAGGTGCATCAACTCCGCGAAGCGGCGCAGATCGCCGGCCTCCAGCGCCGTTTTGCTCTCGCCGCCGAGCTGCTTCACCACGTGCAATTGCGAAATCATATCGGCATCGTGCCGGCGCGTGCGCGTGTCCTGTTCTTCGAGGATCGCCGAAGCGGAGCGCGTGAAGCCGGTGAAGAACAGCAACAGGTTGTCTTCCAGGTTGGCCAGCGTTTCGCTTTCGAGTTGCAAGGGCGCCACCTCCACGCGGCCGTCCGGCAGGAACTGGAAACAGGTGATGCCGCCGAACGAGGCGATGTACTGATCCTGTTTGCCCACGGGCTCGTGCAGCAGGTCGATTTCGATGCGGCAGGCCTGCTCGGCAAGATCCTGGCGCGGAATCGGGTTCCTCTTCCAGGCGTGCAGCGCGCGCAGCAGCGCCACCGTGAAACTGCCGGAAGACCCCAGGCCCGTGCCTGCTGGAATGTCCGACATGCTCACGATTTCCAAATACGGCTGCGGGCCCACGTCCACCAGGCGCAGGGCTTCGCGCACGATGGGGTGCTTCACCTGATCCACCCGTTCCACCATTTCCATTTGCGAATACTTGATGAGCAATTCCTGGCTGAACGTCTCGTGCAGCGTGATGTAGACGTATTTATCGATAGCTGCCGAGATGACGAAGCCGGTGTGCTCCCGATAGTACGAGGGCAGGTCGGTGCCGCCGCCTCCGAGCGAGATACGTAACGGGGCGCGGGTGATGATCATCGGCCGTTCTCCTGGTATACGCGCTCAACCACGCGCAATGCCGCCTGGGCGTCTGCGATGCCCGGCCGCGGTTGGCGCCGCAAGCGGATATCTTCCAGGAACTCGGCGAATTCGATTTCCCAGGAATTGTCGGTCATGGGGAACTCCCAGGCGGTAGTCTCCGGCGGCCCCATTTCCGGCAACATTTTGTAAAGCGTGAGCCGCTCGGCGCCGTAGCTGCCGCCCAGTCCCGCGATTTCCAGCTTGCCGTCGCGCCCGCAGATTTCGAACGAGAACAGGTTCTTCCACTCGGTCCAGCTTGCGTGCAGAAATGCAATCTGGCCGGCGGCGGTTTCGAGCAGCAGAAAGGCGTTGTCTTCGACGGGCATTTTCCACAAGTAACCTGGCGTACGGCCGGTGACGCGCGGGAACTCGCCCGCGAACCAGCGCGCGAGATCGATCAGGTGGATGCCCTGGTCCAGCAGTTCGCCGCCGCCCGAAAGGGCCGGATCGGCGCGCCACTCACGGTCGTAACCGGGACGGCCCCCGTGCCCGTAACGTCCGCGGATGAAGAGCAGGGGGCCGATCGCGCCGGCATCGAAAAGGGCGCGGGCCTTTTGGAATGCGCGGTGATATCGATGATTGAATCCGACGCGCACCAGTGTGCCTGTGCCGCGCGCGGCTTCGGCCACGGCGTCGAGTTCGGAGGCGCGGCGCGCACCCGGTTTTTCGATGAGCACGTGCTTGCCCGCGCCAGCGGCTGCGGCGGCGATAGGGCCGAGCATATCGTGCGTGGTGGCGACGATCGCGATGTCGATCCCCGGCGAGGTGACGGCGGCGCGCCAATCGGCGACAGTGTCCGCGCCCGGGTGGGCCGCCGCGAGCGCCTGTGCGCATCCGAGTTCCGAATCGCAGCAGATCGCCAAGCGGCCGCCGGCGAGCGCCGCGGCGCGTTTGGTCCCGATCCGGCCGCATCCGACGATGGCTACTTTGAGGGGCATCGGCAGTCCACCTGTTAGAATAACTGACTTGTGCGATGTCTCTCTAATCCTGCCCGCTTACAATGAGGCCGCCACCATCGCCGCCACCATCCGGGAGACCGGCGATTATTTCCGGTCGCGCGGCTTGCGTTATGAAATTATCGTGGCCGCCGATGGCGGCGATGGCACGCGCGAGCTAGCCGAAGAAACCGCCCGGCAGGGCGAGCCGGTGCGGGTGATCGGCAACCGGGAGCGCAGCGGGAAGGGCCGCGGCGTACGCGAGGCCATGGCGCTGGCGCGCGGTAACATCGCCGGTTACGCGGACGCCGATAACAAAGTACCCATCGAAGAGTTCGATAAGTTCCGGCTGTGGTTCACGCAGGGCTGTGACGTGGTGATCGGCTCGCGCAGCATGCGGGGCGCGCAAATCGAGAAGCGCCAGCCTCTCTACCGGCAGTTGGGCGGCAAGGGTTTCGGTCTATTCATGCACGCGGTGGTGGGACTCCAGGGCATCACCGACACGCAATGCGGCTTCAAATTCTTCACGCGCGCGGCGGCGCGCGAGATTTTCAGCCGGCAACAAATGGACGGATATATGTTCGATGTGGAGATCCTGGTGCTGGCCCGCCGGTTGGGCTATGGTATCCAACAGGTGCCGATTCGCTGGCGCGACGATGGCGACAGCCGGCTGGCGCTGGTGAGCGGAAATTTGCGGAATGTAGTCGACATTTTCCGCATCCGTGCGGGCGCACGCCGCACGCCGGGGCCGAGGGCAACGGCGTGACGCTCAGCCTCTGCATGATCGTAAGAAACGAGGAACGCAATCTCGCGCAGTGTCTCGATTCAGTCGCGGATCTGGCCGGCGAGTTGATTGTGGTGGACACCGGCTCCACGGATGCTACGCCATCGGTCGCGGCCCGCTACGGAGCGGAAGTGATCCCCTTCGATTTCACGGTGGTCGATTTTGCAGCCGCCCGCAATTGCGCCATGGCGCGCGCGAAGGGCCGGTGGATCCTGATGCTCGACGCGGACGAGATCCTGGATCCGGCGGGCGCGCCCATGATCGAAAAGCTTGCCGCCTGCGATGAGAATACGGGATATTTCCTGGAGCGGCACAACCATTGGGCGCACTCCGCCTATCCCACCACGGATTACGTCGTGCGCCTCTTTCCCAACCGGCCCGACTATCGATACCGCGGGCGTGTGCATGAGACTATCGACGCCGCGATTCTCTCCGGAGGAGGGCGGCTGCACCGCACAAGCATCCGCCTGGAACATAAGTTCTCTTTGGACCCGGAAGCGCGGCGGCGCAAGAACTACCTGTATATCGAGATTCTGAAGGAAGAGATCGCCGCCGATCCCAGCGACGACTCGCGGCTCGATTTTCTAGCCGCCGAATATCACCAGCTCGAAATGTTCGATGAAGCCACGGAAGTTGCCGAGCGGATCGCGCGGGCGAGGCCGCTGGACCCCAGGGCGCACTTGTTCGTGGGCGTTTATCATCTGTTGTACAAGCCCGACCTGGCGCGCGCGCGGGCCGATTTCAACCAGGCGCTGAAGCTCCGGCCGGGCTACGCCGAAGCCCAGTCCTTCCTGCAAATGGTTGACGAGCGGGAGCGCAGTGATATGCGATAATATATCATCGCACCCTGACGATATGCCATCGCATATCAAAGCCGTCCGTCTGAACCGCTTGCCTGCCGCGATACGCCGTGAACTCGTGGCGGCGCGCCACAAGCGC
This sequence comes from Bryobacteraceae bacterium, assembly GCA_050008575.1. Classification (GTDB taxonomy): domain Bacteria; phylum Acidobacteriota; class Terriglobia; order Bryobacterales; family Bryobacteraceae; genus Bog-159. The sequence goes on along the minus strand of JBEKMJ010000058.1, from coordinate 32,363 downwards.
GGCTGGAGTCAGGCGGAGTTGGGCAGGCGTGCGGGCTTACCTCAAATGCATGTCTCCGGTATCGAAACCGGCAAGATCGCGCCGCGGTTCGACACGCTTCTCGATTTGGTCCGCCTGCTCGACCGCGACCTGCTGATGGTTCCCCGGTCGTTGGTGCCCGCCGTTCAGGCTCTGGTTCGGGATGACCGTCGGCGGACCGGTCGCGCGGCCGACGACGAACCCGAACGCCCGCTCTACGCCGGGGACGACGAAGAAGCGGATAGCGATGAAGCTTGAAACGGAATACAACGCCCTCGCCGTCCATCTGGGCGCGCGCCGTGTCGGGGTACTCAACCGTCTCGCCGGCGACCATCATCTGTTTTCATTCGAACCGGATTATTTGGACGACCTGAACCGGCCGACGCTGAGCCTATCGTTCAAGGGGCAAGGCGGAGGCGTGGTTTCGTCCCTGCGTCCAGTAAGCCGCCGCTTGCCTCCTTTCTTTTCCAATCTGCTGCCCGAGGGCCATCTGCGGACATACCTGGCGGAACAGGCCGGGGTGAAGCCTACGCGCGAATTCTCGCTGCTGGCGGCACTGGGCGCCGACCTTCCGGGCGCGGTTACGGTCGCGCCCTTCTCGGTCGATGCGCCTGCCGTCGATCCCCATGGCGCACATCGCAAGTTCGAATCCGGGGCGGACGTGCTGCGGTTTTCCCTGGCCGGCGTGCAACTGAAATTCTCGGCGGTCATGGAGGCCGCCGGCGGGCTGACGATTCCGGCGCACGGAGTGGGCGGCTTCTGGATCGTGAAACTGCCCTCCATGCAGTTTCCGGCCGTTGCCGAAAACGAGTACGCGATGCTGGAACTGGCGCGCGCCGCCGGCATCGCCGTGCCGCAGACCCGGCTGGTGCCGGTCAGCGCGGTGCATGGTTTGCCCGCCGCGGCCGCCGGGTTACCCGGCCAGGCACTGGCGGTGCAGCGTTTCGACCGCACGCCTGACGGAAGCCGCATCCATATGGAAGACTTTGCCCAAGTATTCGGACTTTTCGCCGACGATAAATACGGTCACCGCAGCTACGCAAATATCGCCGCCGTGCTGCGGGCCGAGACGGGCGAGCAGGGCGCGCATGAATTTGTGCGCCGCCTGGCCTTCTCCGTGTCGATCGGCAACGGCGATATGCACCTGAAGAACTGGTCCCTGTTGTACCCCGATGGCCGCGGACCGGTGCTGTCGCCGGCTTATGATTTCGTGGCGACCTTGCCATACACTGCGGGCGACCAACTCGCCCTTACATTTGGCGGAAGCCGCAGCCTCGGAGGGATAACGGTGGATCAAGTCCGGCATTTCGCCGATAAGGCAAACCTGCCGGTAAGTGCCGTATGGCAAACCGTGCGTGAAACCGTGGCGCGGACGGCCGACGCATGGGACGGTCTTTCCGAAAAGGTGCTCCTGCCCGCGGATATGCGAGAAATCATCCGCAAGCAGATTTATGGGGTGGCCGCGAACACTTGCGGCAGGAGAGAAAAACCTTGAAAGTCTTCGTTACCGGCGCGGCCGGTTTCATCGGCTGTAACCTCGTGGACCGTCTGCTCGCCGATGGGCATGAGGTCGCCGGTTTCGATAATTTCTCCACGGGGCAAGTCGAGTTCCTCAGTTCCGCGTTGCGCTCGCCGCATTTCCGCCTGGAACACGGCGACCTGCTCGATCCGGCGGCCCTCGATCGCGCCATGGAGGGCGCCGAGTTTGTATTTCATGTGGCCGCCAATGCCGATGTCCGCTTCGGCACCCAGCATCCGCGCAAGGATCTTGAACAGAACACCATCGGCACCGCCAACGTGCTGGAGGCCATGCGCGCGCGCGGTGTGCGGCGTATCGCGTTTCCTTCGACAGGCTCGGTCTATGGCGAGCCGGCCATCTTCCCCACTCCCGAGGATGCGCCTTTCCCGGTGCAGACCTCGCTCTATGCCGCGTCCAAGCTGGCGGCCGAGGCGTTGATCGAAGCTTATTGCGAGGGTTTCGGTATGGAAGGCCACATTTTCCGATTTGTGTCCATCCTGGGAGAGCGCTACACGCACGGACACATTCTGGATTTCTACAAGCAACTTACCGAGCATGCCGGGCATCTGGATATATTAGGAGACGGGCGGCAACGCAAGTCTTATTTGTATGTGCAGGACTGTGTGGACGCCATGCTGCTGGCCATTGAGCGCGGTTCGGGCAGGCTGAATCTGTATAATCTGGGCACTGACGAATACTGTACGGTAAACGATTCCATCGGCTGGATCGCGGAGCGAATGGGATGCGCGCCGCGGTTGAACTATGCCGGCGGCGAGCGCGGATGGATTGGCGATAGCCCGTTCATTTTTCTGGACTGCGCCCGCATTCGCGCGCTGGGATGGCGGCCGAAGCTGAGCATTCGCCAGGCTGTGCTGCGGACGGTGGATTATCTGCGAGGGAACACATGGGTTATCGAGCGGCGTTAGTACGGTGCCTGTTGCTGGCGGTGTTAGCGCATACCGCGTTGGCGCAGGAGCGCAAGCTGGAGGCCGTCGAGGGTCTCAGCGCGTCACTGGAGAATTTGGCGCAGCGGGTGAATCGCTCCGTAGTCAAGATTGTGACTACCGGGTTCGGCCTCAGCGAAGATTCGGATGCGGGCAATGCCAGCCTGCTCACCAGGCAGCGCGCCACCGGCTCGGGCGTGATCCTGACCGCGGACGGCTACATCGTCACCAACGCGCACGTAATCCAAGGCGCGCGGCGCATTCGCGTGCAGTTGCCTGTCCCGGAGCGCGCGGTCCGGCGGAGTGAGTCGCTGGTGAAGCCTCCGGGAACGGTTCTGGACGCCAAGGTCGTGGGGCAGGATCGCGAAACGGATGTCGCGGTGCTCAAGATCGAAGCTACGGAATTGCCATACCTGGCCCTGGGGAATTCGCGCGAGTTGCGGCAAGGCCAACTGGTGATGGCTTTCGGCAGTCCGCTGGGTTTGCAAAACTCGGCCAGCCTGGGTGTGGTCAGCGCGGCCGCGCGCCAGCTCAAACCGGACAGTCCGATGATTTACATCCAGACCGACGCGTCCATCAATCCGGGCAATAGCGGCGGTCCGCTAGTGGATATGTCGGGGCGCGTGGTGGGACTCAACACCATGATTCTGTCGCAATCGGGCGGCAGCGAAGGCATCGGCTTCGCCATACCCAGCGACACCTTGCGCAACGTCTACAATCAGATTCGCAAGGAAGGCCACGTACACCGCGGCCAGATCGGCGTCAGTGTGGAGACCGTCACGCCGCTGCTGGCCGCCGGCCTGGGGCTGCCTCAGGACTGGGGCGTGCTGGTGGCGGATGCCACCCCTGACGGACCCGCTGAGAGATCCGGCTTGAAGCCGGGAGATATCGTGCGCAGCCTGGATGGCAGGCCCATGGAGAACGCGCGCCAACTGGAAGTGAATTTGTGGCGGTTTCCCGTGGGCGACAAGGTGAACCTGGAGGTGCTGCGCGGCGAGAACCGGCTGACCGTGGACGTATCCGTGACGGCGCAGGACGACGATCCGCAGCGCTTCGCCGACCTGGTCAATCCGGAGAAGAACCTGATTCCCAAGCTGGGCATTTTGGGGGTCGAGATCGACCGGAAGCTGGCTGCCATGCTGCCGGATCTGCGGAAGCAATACGGCATCGTGGTTGCCGCGCGGGCCGCGGGCGCCGAAGGCTTGGACGTGGACCTGCGTCCGGGGGATGTGATTTACGCGATCAACAACGAGCCCACCTCGACCGTCGCGGCGCTCAGCGGCGGGTTGGGGCAAATGAAGAGCGGGGACGCGGTGGTGCTGCAAGTGGAGCGCGAAGGGCAGTTGATGTATGTGGCGTTCGAGATGGAGTAAATCGGAGAGATAAGGCTGCTTAGCCTTACTGTTCGAACCGCAGGCACGCCCTTCCAATGTAGACCTCGTCGCCCGCGCACAGGCGCTCGCCGCGCCGGTTGCCCGCGGGCACTTCGATGGAGCGGCCTTCGCGGAAGATGCGCGTGCCGTATTCGCTTTCGTCGTCGCAGATGCGATACTGGCCCGACGGCCGGTCGAAGCGGATGTGCGCGTGCGCGCGGGAGACGGTAGCGTTGGCGTCGTCGCCGCCTTCGTCGAAGACTATGTCGTTGCGGCGCACGATGCGTTGCTGGCTGTCGGTGAGTTCCTGCATGCGTCCAATGTTGGTGCGCGATTTGTCGACGGTGTAAGTTTCCCGGGCGGCCTTCCCGCGCACAACGGCGAGGCGTGCCGCGGCGGGCGCGGATACCGGTTCCGGCTCGGGTTCGGGCGCCGGGGCTGGCGCGGATTCCGGAACGGTCGGGACCTCCCGGATGGCGTAGGCGATCTCGAAGCCCTTGGGACCTTCTTCCGCCGTCTCCACATCCACCGCGAAGCCCGTGGGCAGCGCGCACCCCGCGCCCTGCAAGGATTCGCGGATATCGTTTTCCAGCCGGCGATCCTGGGCGAACGCCGCTTGAAATAAAGCGCGCCGGTCGGGCTCCGAGGACACCAGCTGCACGCGCAGGTGATTGTAAGGGAACAGGCGCCGGCCGCGCTGTATGGTCTGGATCTTACTTTCAATCTCCTCGAGGATGGCGCGATGCACCGTCAGCAGCTCGTCCGACTGGGCGGGACCGAACGCCCGCTCGGTCCACTTGCGGAACGCGCGCTCGATGGTTTTCTCCACTTCCGAAAAGAAATTCATGGCTGTTTTCCCGCTCCGATCAGACCCAGGCTTTGCGCCGCCGTCACCAGCGCGGCCGCCGCCGGAGCCGCGTAGGTGCCGCCATACTGCCCGTTCTCGATCAACACCGCGAACGCCATCCGCTTGCCCGCGGGATACGGCGCGAACCCGATGAACCAGGCGTGCGAAGGCGCGTCGGCGAGTTCCGCGGTGCCGGTCTTGCCCGCGATTTGGACCGGCGCATTGGCCGCGCCGCGGCCCGTGCCCTCGGTCACCACCTCGCGCATGAAACGGCCCAACGTGGCGGCTACATCCGCGCCGATCGCCGCTTGGGGCGCCTGCGTGCGATCATTGCTTTCGTCGGCGATCCAGCGGCCTTGCGGCAGTTGGCCGCCGTTGGCGATGGCCGCCGCTACACGCGCCATCTGGAAGGGCGACGCGACGACTTGCCCTTGCCCATACGAGGATTGCGGCAGCGACTTGCGCAGTTGCTGCGCGGTGGCCGGCGCCGCCATGGAAATACCCAGCAGGCTGCCCGTATCGAACAACTGCTGCGCGCCCACGTTGTAAGTGCCTAGCTGCGCGAAGTAGGCATTGCAGGAGACAATCACGGCACGCTCCATGTCGAGGGTTCCGTGCGGCGACCGATCCTCTATGTCGTCGCGGACGGGGCGGCTGGAGCCACGGATGTAGTTGCCCACGCGGCCATCCGGCAGCCGAATGCAGGAGTAAGTTTGCTTAGCTAACTGCGGGTCGCGGCGCAGCGCCGCCATCGCCGTGACGACCTTGAAGGTGGAACCGGGCGGATAGAGGCCGTAGCGCGCGCGATCGAGATATGGATTCGCGGTGTCTTCGCCCGGCTCCTCCGGCATGGCGTCGCCCGGCCCGATGGGTGGCAGCGGATAACTGACCGCGGCCAGCAGGTCGCCGTTCGCGGGATCGAGTGCGACTATCGATCCCTTGTCCTGGCCGGCCTTCTGCAGCGCGGCTTTCAGGATTTCGCCGGCGCGCACTTCGAGGCGCGCATCGAGCGACATGCGGACGTCGCGCTTGCGGTCCAGCACGCGCCGGACTGCCGGATTATTGGGGTCGTGGCGGTGGCGCAGCAGCGGGACCAGTTCGCGCAGGTCGTAGCGCACCACGCGCTCCATCTTGCCCGTCTTGGGATTCGCGATATCCACCAGAGTGGGGCGGTCGTCGTAGCCGCGCAGACGCGTGGCCGAGTCGCGCTCCACGAACGAAGTATTGGTGGCGCCCCAACGGATGCGCGTGCGCAGGTCGCCCAGCAGGTGGAACGTGAGGCCTTCAAAAGGGTAGTGGCGGCTCTCGGTGCGCGAGCAGGCTTGATCGATGTTGATGCCGAGCTGCTGGTATTGTGCGCGATGCTTCTCCAGCTCGTCCCAATTGCTGGTGGCCAGCGGCAGACCGTTACGGTCGTAGATGCTGCCCTTGGGAATGTCGCGCGTGATTTCCTGAAAGCGCGGATTGTATTGGTAGCGGCGCGCGCCATCGGCCTGCACCACGAGCGTGCCTTCGCCCATAATGGCCGCGCTGCGCAACACTTGCACGTATGCCGCTTTACCCGCAACGATGAGCGCGAGCACTCCCAACGCCACGCCCAAGGCTTCGACGGGCGCGCGGAATGGCGCGTTACGCTGCGGATCGGCGGCGGGCCGGCTGGAGATCGAAAATAGCATGGCGAAGACGAAAAAATTCGCCAGCATGGACGATTTGCCATAACACAGGAAAGGGGTAACGACTCCTGAAAGCGGCAGTACGCCCAGCGATCCGCCAGCGATCAGCAGGATTTGCAAGGCCATGGCCACGCCCAGTCCAGCGGCCAGGAAAAATTCGTAATCGCTGCGCGCGCGCAGGGCGATCCGCGCCGCGCGATAAAGGATGAAAGCGTAGAGCGCGAACACCGCGGCCACGCCCAGGAAGCCCCACTCTTCCCCCAGCGCGGAAAGAATCAAGTCGGTGTGCGCGGCCGGAACCAGCGCCGGGTCGCCCAAGCCCGCGCCGGTGCCCCAGAAGCCGCCCGTGGCATAAGCCCATAGCGATTGCGCCAATTGATCGCCGCCGTGGATGACGTTGTTCCAAGGCGACGCCCACATGGAGACGCGCTCGTAAACGGTATGGGGCACGCGCACCACGTAGCCGCCCACGAATCCGGCCAGCAGGAACAACAGCCCGGCGGCGGCGATCAGCGTGTCTTTGCGTGCGATGGCGTAGAGCGCCAGGAACAGGCAAGTGAACACCATGGCCGGTCCCATGTCTTTTTGTAAAAAGAAAAACAGCAGCGACAGCGCCACGCACGCAAAGATGGGGATGGTGTATTCGAGGGGCGGAATGCCGCCCAGGCGGTTGAAGAGCGCGAGGCGGGGGCGCTGCTCGCGCGCGTGGCGCAAGACATCCCACCGCTGCGCGAAGTATCCGGCCAAAAACAGGATCAGCAGAATGCGGATGATCTCGACGGGCTGAAATCCGAACAGATTCACTTTGGCGTCGCTCGATCCGGGACCGTGGCCAAACACGATCAGCAGCGCCGAGAGCGCGAAGCTGGCAAGCAGCGGGACGAAGCTTAGCTTGCCCAGCAGGCGATCGAAGTCGAGGGCGCTGGCAAGGGCCAGCAGGACGCATCCGGCGGCTACGCCCTGCGCGAAATCCACGAAGAGCAGGCTGTCGCGCACGGGATCGCGCAGGCTGATCATTAAGTTGAGGCCGAGGCCGGTGAGCGGCAAAATGGCGGGCAGCAGCGCGATGTCGCCTGGGAATGCGCGCGCGCTCCACCAAAGGTGAACGGTCCAGAATGCCGCGAAGAACACCGCGACCCAGATGAAGAAAGCGCGGCGGAACTGTGCGGGACGGCGCACTACGAACGACGGCTTCAATTGGCGGAATTGTTCGCCGGTGAGCAGGGCGTGGCGTCCGCGGAAGGATTTCAGGGCGCGCGCCGCGTCAACCTCCGCGTCGGAGACGCGCAGCCGGGCGATTGCGCCGGCGTTCGGCAGGCTGCCCGCGGCGTCGTAGATGCGGCGCGCCACGAATTGCCGCTCGGCTGGTTCGGTGAAGACGGCGAGGTAAGGCAGCAGGTCCTCGCGGGCGGTGAGATCGTTCAAATTCAGCAGTTGCTTGTTGGCGAGGCCCGCGTCGATTTCGGCGAACGCGCGGGTTTTGGCGCGGTAGACGAAGAAGAAGCTGAGCAGCAGCACGAACGAGCCTGCCAGCATCCGGACGGCTTCGCGGCGACGCCAGACCATGCCTTGCCACACGGCTGGGAGCCGGCCGCCGCGCGATGGCTGTGCCCGTTCCGCGGCTCTGCTGCGCGTTACCGCCATTGGGAGTCCAACTTAGATTCTAAGCCGTGGCAGCTTCGTGGCGCAGGCACTCGTGCCTGCCGCGACCGCACTCCTGCGGTCGCCAGCGAGCTTCGCTCGCTTGTGTTCCCCTTGCACTTCGACAAGTGAAATGATAATATTCTTGCTGTAGAAGCAAAAGGGGAAGCCGCATGGGTGAACGCATCGAACTTCCGCAAGGCACGCTGGATCTCCTGATCTTGAAGACGGTGGCTCTCGGGCCCCAGCACGGTTGGGCCATTTCGGAACGCATTCAACAGGTTTCGAGCAATGCAGTGCAGGTGCAACAAGGATCGTTGTATCCGGCGCTGCACCGGCTGGAGCGCCGGGGCTGGATCAAAGCGCACTGGGGCGTATCGGAGAACCACCGCAAGGCCAAGTATTACGACCTGACGCGCAGCGGCCGCAAACAACTCGCGGCCGATACGCAAGCCTGGCGAAAGCTGAGTGCGGCTATCGGCCAGGTGCTGGATACGGTCCAGGAGGGCAAACCATGCTGAACGATTTGCGCTATCGGGTGCGCGCTCTGTTCCGGCGAAGCGCGGTGGAAGGCGAACTGGACGACGAGCTGCGATTCCATCTCGAGCAGCAGGTGGATAAACACGTGCGCGCCGGCATGCCGCGTTCCGAGGCGGTCCGGCAAACCCGCCTGGCGTTCGGCGGGATGGAGCAGGTGAAGGACGATTGCCGCGAAGCCCGCGGTCTGGCGGCCGCCGAAACCCTGCTGCAGGATTTCCGCCACGCGCTGCGTTTATGGGGCAAGAATCCGGGCTTTGCAGTGGCGGCGGTGACGGCGATCGGGTTGGGCATCGGCGCCAACGCGGCCGTTTTCACGATCGCCAACGCAGCGCTTTTCAAACCGCTGCCATACGAACGAAACGGCCACATCGTATATATACTGGGCGCGCAACCGGGCTGTGAATTGCCCTGCGATTCGGGACGGTCGTACCCGGATTTCCGCGAGTTTCGCGCCCAGGCAAAGTCTTTCGAGGCGCTGGTGGCATATCACTTCGCACCCGTCAATCTCAGCGACGCGAGCGCCCTTCCGGAGCGATATCGCGCGATGCGGATCTCGGCCAACGGCTTCGCGGCGCTCGGACAGCAACCGGTGGCCGGGCGCGACTTTATACCGGCCGACGAACGCCCGGATGCGGCGCCCGTTGCCATGCTGGCCTATGCTCTGTGGGAGAGGCGCTACGGCAAAGACCCTTCCATCGTCGGAAAGAAGATCCGGGTCGACGAAGTGCCCACCATCGTGGTCGGTGTGATGCCGCCGAAGATGCAGTTCCGCGCCAGCGTCGACTTGTGGATGCCGCTGGTCCCCATCGGCGACTGGGAGAAGCGCGATTATCGGGGGCTCATGATGCTCGGGCGCTTGGCGAAGGGTATCCCTTTGGAGTCGGCCCGCGCGGAGTTGGGCACGATTTCGCGGCGTTTGGAGAGCGCCTACCCCGCCGCGGACCAGCACATCGGAATCCTGGCGATGGAGGGCAAGGATTATTTGAATCCTCGCATCAGGCTGGTCTTGATGGGGCTTTGGATCGTGGTTGGATTGGTGCTATTGGTGGCGTGCGCGAATGTGGCCAATCTGCTGCTGGGGCGCGCCGTGGAGCGCGCGCGGGAGATCTCGATCCGGGTGGCGCTGGGCGCCGGCCGATGGCGCGTGATCCGGCAGTTGCTGGCTGAGAGTGTGACGCTATCGGTGGCGGGCGGCGTGGCCGGTTGGCTGCTGGCCGTGTGGGGAGTGCGCGCGTTCGATGTGGCCATCGCGGGTGAAAAACCGCCGTGGCTGGATTTCTCCATGGATTACACCGTCTTCGCATATCTCACTGCAATTTCGATTGGCGCAGGGATCTTGTTTGGCCTGGCGCCGGCGCTGCGGCTATCGAGGGTGGATGTCCACGCCGCGCTGAAGGACGGCGGCCACGGCGCGCGTGGCGGCGCGCGCGGACGGTATCTCTCAGGTTTGCTGGTGACCGGCGAAATGGCAGCGGCGGTGGTGTTGCTGGTGGGCACGGTGTTGGTGGTCCGGACCCTGCTAGCGATTTACCGGTCGCCAATTGGGGTGAATCGCGCCAACGTCCTCACCATGAACTTGGACTTGCCCGAGAAGAAGTATCCGCGCCCGGACGACCGGATATCGTTCTTCGAACAATTGCAGGGACGCCTGCGGGCCCTGCCCGGAGTCGAAGCGGCATCCATTGCATCGAGTCTGCCGGGCCACGACGGCATGGATTTCGCCTACGAATTGGAAGGCGGCGCGCCGGCCGACACGCGGCCGCGGGTGCGCGGGCTGGTGGTGGGCGCAGGATATTTTCTTGCGATGGAGGCGCGCCCTCTGGTGGGCCGCGAGTTCACCGGCGCCGACGGTTTAGCCGGGTCGCCCGCGGTAATTGTGAACCATAGCTTCGCCGCTAAGTTCTGGCCGGACGGGAACCCCGTCGGCAGACGCCTGCGCCTGATCGCGGATGGATCGCCACAAGCGTGGCTGACGGTCGTCGGGGTCGTGCCGGACATCTGGCAGAATGACCTGAGGCGCGAGTTCGAGCCGCTGATTTACCAGCCGTTTCGCCAGGTGCCTCTGGCGGGCATGTCGGTGGCGGCTCGCACGCGGGTGCCTCCGGCCACGTTGGGGCCGGCCTTCCGGCGCGAAGTGCAGGCGCTGGACGACAACATGCCGGTGTTTGCCTTGCGCCCGCTGGATCGGGAAATCCGTTTGCACGACTGGACCGTGCGGGTTTTCGGCGCCATGTTTACCATCTTCGCCGCGATCGCGATGCTGCTGGCGGCGGTGGGACTGTACGCGGTGGTGGCGCACTCCGTGAATCGGCGCACGCAAGAAATCGGGGTGCGCATGGCGTTGGGAGCCACCGCCGGGAACATCGTGGCGTCGGTGTTTGCACAGGGGATGAGCCAGGTCGCGCTGGGGCTGGGGGTTGGACTGGCCGCCGCATTCGGGCTGGCGCGGGCTCTGCGCGCGGTTCTTGCCGGATTCCAGCCCGATTGGGCGACCTTCGCGATCGTTGCGCTGCTGCTAGTGGTGGCCGGGGCGTTGGCCTGCGCGATCCCGGCGCGGCGCGCGACGCGTGTAGATCCGGTCGTCGCACTTCGCTTCGAATAGCATTCCACAGCATGTCTTCGTCGTTTTCGGACTGGAGAAACGCTCATCCGATCCCGGATCGCACCGGTTGACTGTTTCAGCAGATCGGAGCCGGCGTATGGTTCCGGTGTTTTACGGGAGTTGTTGAGGTCCCCGGCGGCTGGTTGGGCGATGGGCGCAGGCGACGCAGCCCACCCCGTCCCCCACGGCTACGTAGTGGGGGGATCGTAAAGGCTGGGCATCTGCCAGCCCCGGTAATGTTCAGGCCCGGAGAGCTTCAAGATCACATTTGCCGTGCCGAGCTGCGGCACGGGAGGCGTCGGTCCGATTTCCAGACTATAGGAGACCGTGTTCAGATCGACGAGCACGATCGGATTCTGGAAGAAGTAGTTGCCGTTGGCCAACAGTTGCGCGCTTCCCATGGCCGTGGAGTAGTTGCCCAGGTCGAGGCTGACGCCGTCGGGCGAGACACTCACCGTCATAGTCTGTGCGTCGAAGCCGACCGCCATTCCGCGGCTATCGCAGTCGTTGGGTGTGCAGGCGCTGCCCAACCCAGGCACGCCCCCGGTGGATTGGCCTGGCGGCGAAACCCGCGTGTCGCCGTTATCGAAGATGGTCATGGGCCCGGCGCCGCCGTTCTCGATTCCAACATCGTGCTGATGCGAGAACCATGGCCAGGGGTCGCCATAAGTGTTGGTGAATGTGAAGTCGCCGCTGGGACCCATGCGCCAGACCAGGTCGCCGGTACCTTTGCCGTCCCGGTAATCGATCTCGGAGGCCCAATCCTGGTTCCTGGTGGACAAAACGAAATCGCCCGGCTGATTACCGGCGCCGCCTGAGTTGGGCCAATAATACAGCGAGTTGGCGTGCAGCCAGTCATGCGCCAAAGGCGCGATGTGGCCGGCGCTGAGCAAGAACATCGGCGGGCACCCGTCGGTGGCGGTTCCGCAGGTTTCCGCCAAGACCGCCGTGCGGCTTACAGGCAGTTTGGAATAGCCATTGCCGCCGCCAGGCGGATCGAACGAATCCCAATACCATTGCACCTGCCAGTTGGTATCGAGCACGATAATCATGTCCCCGATAATGTCCACCGGGAGCCCGCTGGTATCCCCCTGGGTGCCTGCCGGGAAGATCTTTTCGATGTCCAGCAGGGCCGCGGTCCAGCCATTGGGCAGGGTCTGAATGGCGTCGTGGTGAAATGCGCCGACACAAGCTGAGCCGACCGGCGGCGGGCTCGGAATCGCGCTGCACGGACCGCCGTCCTTCGCGCCCAGGGCGAGCAGTTGCTGTTGGACGATGCCCATGTTGGTTTCGCGCACGATATTGCCCGCCAAGTCGATCTGGCGCAGAAGTTGCTCCTGGGTCACCGCCGGATCCCAGGAAACGTCATTTTGCATAGTAATGAAACCGCCGCCCGGCAGCGGACGCGTCAGGACGTTGCCGTGGGTCACATCGTCCGGATAGTAGTACCAGATAATATTGGCGGATAAGTTGGTGGCTACGTCCGGGTAATAGGTTCCGCCTCCGAGCTGCAGCAGGTTGTGGAGGATCACCGGGTTGCTGGTATCGGCGGGCGGCCCGGTCACCGGGATCTCGACGGCAAAGGTAGGGAACACGATGGTATTGGGCAGGGCTTGGGTTCTAAAGTTGACGGTAGCGCCGTTGGTTGTCGTGCTTCCGGTTTTTGTTTGGGCGTAAACGCCGTACGGAGTGCTGGGCAGCATGCCGGCTATTTCAAACGTCACGCTGGCCGGAGGGTGACAGCCCACCCAGTTCGTGTAGGTGGCCGGCGGCGGGTCCGGAATTACTTCCTGAAAGACGGCGCGTATCGTGCTGCCTGCCGCGCAGGAAGGCACGCTGAACAGAACTACCAGAGCGTTGGCGGTCTTTTCGACGATCGGGCTGCTGCCCGTGACCACGGGGGTGATGGTAAAAGGGACCGTTTTGGAGGCTGACTCGCCGGTGGTGAAATCCTTGATGACGACTTGGATTTGATAAGGGCCTTCGATGCCGGTGGGGACCCACACGAAAGGCTGCGCGGTCCAGACGCCGCCGCTGAGTGTGCCTACGTTGAAGTCTTTCACCAGCGCGAACTGCGTCGCGTTAGGGGCAAGAAGATTGAATTGGAATGTGAGTGGGCCGGCGCCGCTATCGGTGGCCGTGGCCGTCCAGGTGACGGTCTTGCCGATAGGCTCCGGCGACTGATGCGACGGCGTGAAGGATACCAGCGCCACGGTGGCGAAAGCCGGCGCCGGCAACACCGTTAGCAGCCCGGTTAGAAACGACAGAGTCCTGTTGGGTATCGTCATGTCGGCCAGCCCCCCGAGTTATGGAATTATCCCTCGAACCAACCGACGTTAGTATACCAATGCATGTCGGATTCCGGACAAGTATGGGTACTAGCTCCTGGGTGCGCGACCCGGTGTTATCGGCTGGAAGTATCGGGATTTCAGGCATATAAAGTCCGGTGTTCACCCCGCCGATAGGCAAGGTGATGGCGGATTCCGTGAAATTGCGGGCACACCTCTCGCGGCCGGCGCGCAGTCTGATACCTCTGGCGATGTTCCTGGCCGGCGCTTGTCTTGCCGGCGACACGCCGCCATCGCCGAGCGATCTCGCCGACGCCAGCCTGGAAACCTTGATGAACCTGGAAGTGAGCTCTCCGAGCCGCCAGGAGCAGAAGCTCGGCCAAACGGCGAGCGCGGTTTACGTGATCACGCAGGACGACATCCGGCGCTCCGGAATGAGCAGTATCCCGGAGTTGCTGCGCATGGTTCCAGGGGTGCAGGTGGCGCGCATCGACGCCAGCAGTTGGTCGGTGACGGCGCGCGGTTTCGCCGGGCAATTCGCCGACAAGATGCTGGTAATGATCGACGGGCGCAGCATCTACAATCACCTGAATGCCGGCGTGTATTGGGAACAAAACGCCGTCCCGCTCAACGATATCGAGCGTATCGAGGCGATTCGCGGTCCGGGGGCCACCATGTGGGGCGCCAATGCCATGAACGGCGTGATCAATATCATCACCAAGCCGGCCCGCGAAACCCAGGGTCTCGCCGTCGAAACCGGCGGCGGCAGCGAGGAGCGCGCATCCGGATCCATGCGCTACGGCGGCGCCGCCGGCAATCGCGTTTCTTATCGCGCCTATGCGGATTACTTCCAGGATGGACCGCTTTCGAGCGCCGGCCAGGCCGCCTATGACCGGTGGGACTCGGCGCAGGGCGGCGGCCGTCTGGACTGGCAAACATCCGACCGGGATACGCTCAGCCTGGAAGGGAATATTTACCGCGGCGCCGCCCAGGAGACCGTCTATCCGGACTATCCGGCAATCGGCGTGAGTCCGCCTGTTCCGGATTCCGTGGCCCTCTCCGGAGAGTATGCGTTGGGACGCTGGACACACCGGTTTTCGGAACGATCCGAACTTGCGATGCAGTTCTCGCTGAGCGACGAGGACCGTGTGGAGCAAGGCCTTGGGCGGCTGAGTGCCCATACCGCGGATTTCGATTTTCAACACCATTTTGCCTATTCGGCCAAGCATGACTTGATGTGGGGCTTCGACGCGCAAATCTACCAGGACGGCATAAGGCCCCAGCAAACCTACCCGGAACCCAGCGCCACCGTGCTCTTCGTTCCCGCGGACAGCACCGAATTATTGGCCAGTCTCTTCCTGCAGGATCGGATTGCGCTATTGCCTGAGCGCTTGACGCTCACCGTGGGCGCCAAACTCGAGCAGACCGGTTACTCCGGCTTCGATATCCAGCCCAGCGCGCGGCTGTTGTGGAATGCGACTCCCCGCCAAGGACTGTGGGCTTCCGTGTCGCGCGCCGTTCACAACCCGGCGCTGGCGGAGCGCGACGTGCTGATTGAGTATCAACTCGCGCCAAATGCCGGAGTGCAAGGCCTGCTGAGCGGGAATAAGGAATTCCAGCCGGAGACCGCCCTGACCTATGAAGCCGGATACCGCGTTCAGCCGGCGCGCTGGCTTACCGCGGATCTGGCCACGTTTTTCGGCATTTACCACGACTTGGCGAGCCTCGACTCCGGAGCGCCTTTCCTCCAGACCGGGCCGCCGGCGGTGCTGGTGGCGCCCATGCAGTTCGGGAACGGCGCGGCCGGCCACACCTACGGCATCGAGTTGGCCACCAACTGGAGCGTAACCCGGAAATGGCGCTTGACGGGAAATTATAGTTGGTTCCGTTATGGCTTGGACCGCGCGCAGCTCGCGGCGCAGAGCATCCCAACGGACATCGAAGGCAGCTCTCCCGCGCACCAGGTGCAGTTCCGGTCGCAATGGGATATCGGCACTAAGCTGAACTTCGATACTGGGATTTACTTCGTGTCGGCGCTCCCCGGATTGTACATTCCCGGTTACGTGCGCACCGACGCGCGGCTCGGCTGGCGGGTCACGCGCGCCGCCGAAATCAGCCTCGTGGGCCAGAATCTGCTCAACGGCAGTCATCTGGAATTCGCGCCCACCTACTACACGCGGCCCACCGCACCGGGGCGCGCCGTACAACTGAAGGTCGCATGGGCTTTCTGACGTGCCGCCGCGCGGCCGGATGCCTGGCGGCGGCGCTCCTGGCTTGGATCTCGTACGCGGCCGATACCGGGCACGGGTCTCCGCCGGCGGCCGCGCATTCCGAGGGCGAAATCGAAAGCGCGATGTTGTACAACTTCACCAAATTTGTCGAGTGGCCGGACCGCGCGCTCGGAGAAAGCGGCGGCGCCTTGGTCGTCGGCGTCCTCGAAGACGATCGCATGGCCAGCCCGCTCGCGGCGGCGCTGCGCGACAAGACGGTTCACGGACATCCGATCGTGGTTCGGCGGCTCAGATCCGTCGCGGAGGCGCAGACTTGCGCGGTGCTCTTCGTGGGAGCCTGGGATCGGAAGGAGATTGCCCGGATCGTGCAGTCCGTGGCGCGCGCGCCCATTCTGACCATTGGAGAGCGCGTCCAGTTTTCCCGCCTGGGTGGCGTTATTGCGTTCATTCGCGATGGCAACCGGATCCGGTTCGAAATCAACCTGGACGCGGCGGAGCGTGCCGGCCTGCAGGTAAGCTCCAAGCTTCTGCGGCTGGCGGCGGTATGGCGCGAGGCGCCCCCGCAGGCACGCAATTGATATGCGGTCATTTCGCGACATTTCGATTAAACGGAAGCTGATCGGCATCATCATGGCAACCAGCACCGTGGCTCTGACGCTGGCCTGCTCCACGTTCCTGGCCTATGAGCTGGTCACGTATCGAAAGACGGCCACGCAACAACTGGCGACCCTGGCGCGGATTGTCGCCGAGAACAGCACCGCGGCGCTGGCATTCGACGACCGCCGCTCCGCCAATGAGATGCTGGCGGCGCTGCGGGCCGAGCCGAATCTGGCCGCCGCCTGCATTTACACGAAAGACGGACGGCCCTTCGCCGTATTCCTGCGGGGCGAATCGCGGCGGGATTTGCCGCGCCGTCCGGGTCCGCAGGGGGCTGAGTTTCGGAACCATCGCCTTACGCTGTTTCAGCGCGTGTTTTTCGAAGGAGACTGGATCGGTACGGTCTACCTCAAGAGGGACCTTCAGGATATGTATGCGCGCCTGGAGCGCTATGCCGGAATCGCGTTGGGAGTGTTGTTGCTCTCCTCGCTGGCGGCGCTGTTGCTATCGTCCAGGCTGCAGCGGGTGATCTCGGAGCCCACGCTGCGCCTGGCGGAAATGGCCAGCCGCGTTTCCGCGGAGCGGGACTACTCGCTGCGCGCCGCCAAGCGCGGCGACGACGAGATCGGCATCCTGGTGGACAGCTTCAACGAGATGCTGGGGCAAATTCAGGCGCGCACCTTGGATCTGCACGAGGCCCACGGCGCGCTCGAGCGGCACGTGAGCGAACTGTGCGAGGAGATTGAGCGGCGGCGGCGCGCGCAGGAAGAAACGCTGGCCGCCAAGCGGGCGGCGGAAGAGTCCAGCCGCGCCAAGAGCGTATTCCTGGCCAACATGAGCCACGAACTGCGCACACCGCTGAACGCCATCATAGGCTATAGCGAAATGTTGCGTGAGGACGCCGAGGACCGCGGCCACCAGGAGAAGTCGATATCGGACCTGGCGCGCATCACGGCGGCGGGCAGGCATCTCCTCACGCTGATCAACGAAGTGTTGGATTTGTCCAAAGTAGAGGCCGGCAAAACGGAACTGCTGTGGGAGGAGGCATCCCCCGCCCAGATGCTGGAGGATGCGGCCGGCGCCATGGCGCCGCTGGCCCAAAAGAACGGTAACGAACTGGTGGTTTACTGCGCCCCGCACCTCCCGGTCATGCAGGTGGACGTGATGAAGTTCCGCCAAAGCCTCTACAACCTGGTGAGCAACGCCTGCAAATTCACCAGGAACGGCAGGATCGGGATAGACGTGGTCCCGGTAATGGTGGATGGCGCGGAAACCACCGAATGGCGCGTCAGCGACACAGGCATCGGCATTGCCCCCGATCAGATGTCCAAGCTGTTCCAGCCCTTCTCGCAATTAGACGCGTCGACAACCCGTAAGTATGGGGGGACGGGTCTGGGACTGGCTATCAGCCAGCGGTTCTGCGAGCTCATGGGCGGCCACATCACGGCCACCAGCGAGCCGGGCAAGGGATCCACGTTCACCATCCGATTGCCGCGCTACCCGGATCGCGGCTTGGTCGTGGAGCACCCGCGGACGGCGCCCGCCGCGGGTGTCTCGGGCGCACCCGCTCAAGAGCCGCGAACTAAGACGGTGTTGGTGATCGACGACGATGCCACCGTGCACGACTTGACGGCTCGCTTACTGAAGCGGGAAGGCTTCGATGTGGTGGCAGCCTCTAACGGCGCCGAAGGCCTGCGCAAAGCGCGCGAGTTACGCCCGGCGGCCATCACGCTGGATGTGTTCATGCCGGGCATGGATGGCTGGGCCGTTTTGAGCGCCTTGAAAGCCGATCCGGAACTGGCGGAGATCCCTGTAGTACTGCTCACGGTCTCCGACGACCGCCGGCGGGCCTGCATGCTGGGCGCGGCCGAGTTCCTGCAAAAACCGCTGCAGCCGGAGCGCCTGATAGCCGTGCTACAGAGTCGCCAGCCAGTCCTGCCGGTGGGACCCGTGCTGATCGTCGACGACGATCCCCCCTCGCGCGACATTTCCGCCCGCATCCTGCGAAAGCACTTCGGCAGCGTGATGGAAGCCGCGGACGGCCGCGCCGCGCTGGAATGTGTAGCCCGGCAAAAACCCGGACTGATCGTTTTGGATCTGACCATGCCCGGCATGGACGGCTTCGATTTCATCGCGGCGCTACGCCAAGTCGAAGATTGGCGCAAGATCCCCATTGTGGTGCTGACCGCGAGGGAGGTGACCACGGAGGAACGCATGCGGTTAAGCACGACCGTGCGGCGCATCCTGCGGAAAGGCGATGTTCCCGGTGTGGCGTTGGCGAGGGAAATTGCCGATCTGTTAAGGGGGTGCCAGACGGCGCTGCCCATGTCTGAATGACGCTGCCGGAGGAGAATCGCTGAAATGGCGCTGTTGATCGTCGATGACGAAGAAAGCAACCGGGATATGCTGTCCCGCCGCTTGCTGCGCCAGGGGTTCGAGGTGCTGGTGGCCGAAGATGGGGTCCAGGCGTTAGCATCGATCCGGAACCAGGCGCCGGATATGGTGCTGCTGGATATCCGCATGCCGGGGATGGGCGGCATGGAGGTGCTGCGAGCCATCCGCGAACTGTATTCCCCGACCCAGCTTCCGGTGATCATGGTGACCGCCGAAGGCCACAGCGCCAGCATCGTAGAGGCGCTGCAAATGGGCGCCAACGACTATATCACCAAGCCGGTGGACATGCCGGTGGCGTTGGCGCGAATTCGCACGCTGTTGTCCCAAAAGACGCTGTCCACGGCCTTGCGCGAGAGCGAAGAGCGTTACGCCCGCACCGCGCGGGGCGCCAACGACGGCTTATGGGACTGGGATCTGGAGAAGGGCGAGATTTATTACTCGCCGCGTTGGAAAGAGATGCTGGGTTACCGGGACGGCGATATCGGAAGCCGGCCCGACGAATGGTTGTGCCGGGTGCATCCGGACGATTTCCCGCGCTTGCAAGCAGCCGTGGCGGCGCACTGCCGGCGGGAGACGCCGCAACTCGACTGCGAACACCGCATCCACTGTAAGGACGGCACCTATCGCTGGATGCTGAGCCGCGGGTTGGCGGTCTGGAAGGGAACGGGAGACGCCATCCGTCTGGCCGGCTCGCAGACCGATATTACCGCGGCGAAGGTGGCGGACCCGCTGACCGGTCTACCCAACCGTCTGCTCTTCATGGACCGGCTGGAGCGCCGTGTCGAACTATATAAGCGGCGGCCCGCGCGCGAGTTTGCGATCCTGCTGCTGGGCGTAGACCGCTTTAAGAACGTCAACGACAGCCTGGGACACCTGGCTGGAGACCAGTTGCTGAAGGCTCTTGCCGTGCGGTTGCGGGATGGGCTGCGGGCCGCGGACACGGTCGCGCGCCTGCAGGAAGATTGCGGCATCGCACGCCTGGCCGGCGATGAGTTCGCCGTGCTGCTGGATGAGATCGGACAAGCCGGCAATTCCGTTGCAGTGGCGGAGCGCATCGGTGCGGAGATGCACGCGCCTTTCGTTCTGAATGGGCACGAAGTCTTTGTTACCGCCAGTATCGGGATTGCCGGGAGCGCCAACGGCTACGAACGCGCGGAGGATTTGATGCGCGATGCCGATACGGCTCTGCACTGCGCCAAGGTGGCGGGAAGGTCCCGCTTCGAAATCTTCGACGCCGGCATGCGCCGGCGCGCCATCACCCGCTTGCAGGTGGAAACGGACCTTAGGCGAGCTTTGGAGCGCAACGAACTGCGCCTGCATTACCAACCGATTGTCGACCTTCGCACAGGCGCCATCGCGGGATTCGAAGCGCTGGTGCGCTGGCAACATCCATTGCGCGGCCTGATCCCCCCGATGGAATTCATCCCCGTAGCCGAGGAGACCGGGCTGATCGTTGCGGCGGGGCACTGGATCCTGGAGCAAGCCTGCCGGGACGCGCAGCGCTGGCTGGGTAACGCGCGCGGGGCCGCGCTATTGCCGCGCGGCTCCAACCTGACTTTGCACGTGAATTTCTCGCCGGCCCAACTGGCGGAATTGAACGCGATCGACGAAATCGAGCGTATCCTGCGGCGCAGTTGGCCGGGCAGCCGCGGATTCGGACTGAGCTTCGAGATCACCGAAGGCACCATGATGCGAAATTCCGATGCCGTCTCGACGCTGTTGGGGCGGCTGCGCGACCTGCACGTCGGCCTGGATATCGACGATTTTGGCACCGGCTACTCGTCGCTCAGCCAGTTGCAACATCTGCCGGTGCAGACACTCAAGATCGACCGCGCCTTTGTCAGCCGGATCGGATTGGAAACCGATAGTCTGGAGATCATTCGCACGATAGTGGCGCTGGCCCACAACCTGGGTATGGACGTCATCGCGGAGGGCGTGGAGACGGCGCAGCAACTCGCCCAACTGAAGACTCTCGGCTGCGAATACGCCCAAGGATACTACTTCGGCAAGCCGGCCGACCAGGAAACGGCCTGGGCCATGCTAGCGGCGGCCGCCGAGGTGCACGTCTCCCCGGCGGGGTTCGCGCCGCCACCCGGTGAGTCCAGTGTGGGCGGCTCGCCCCACATGTAATTCCCGTATCCCTCCGCCGGGACCAAGCATCCATTAAGCTGATCTCAGGAGGTATTCATGAAACGAAACGCATCGGCCGTTTGGCAAGGCGATCTCAAACAAGGCAAGGGCGCCATATCCACCGCCAGCGGCGTGCTTTCCAATACGCAATACTCGTTTGCGGCGCGCTTTGAAAACGGCGTGGGAACCAATCCGGAGGAACTGCTGGCCGCGGCGCACGCCGGCTGCTTCGCCATGGCGCTGTCCGGGCAACTGGGCGCCGCCGGGCTGACCGCCGAGCGTATCGACGTCACCGCAACCGTTTCGTTGGAGAAGACCGAAAGCGGCTTTGCCATCGCCGAAAGCCATCTCGAATTGAAGGCCAAGGTGCCCGGCGCCAGCCAGGCCGCCTTCGACACCGCGACAGCCAACGCCAAGGCGGGCTGTCCCGTTTCCAAGCTCTTCAATACGAAAATCACCTTGAACGCCGCCCTCGAATCGTAATGTGCTCCTGTTAACCCAGCCATCCCGCGACCGGATTTGCGCGCTCATCGACTCCCAACGCGGCCAGCCATTTTCTTATCCGGAGCAAGGCGCCACCCGGGATCGCGCGCCGCGGGGCTATACGGTCGACCACCATCGCATCCAATTAGGGCGGGGAGCCGCGGTCTTTGCGCGGGCGGTGGAAGCCTTGCATCGGTGGAAGATGTTCGATACCGGATGGACTGACCTCTGTTGGGCGGATACTCCGATTTGCGTGGGATCCACGGTTGCCGTGGTGGCCCGGCACTATGGGTTCCGGTCCTTGAACACGTGCCGGGTAGTCTATGTCGTAGACGATCGCGGCGCGCAGCCGCGGAACGGCTTCGCGTACGGGACCTTGATGGAGCATGCGGAAACCGGCGAGGAGCGTTTTACCGTGGAATTACAGCCGGAGGACGACTCTGTCTGGTACGATATCTATGCCTTCTCGCGGCCCAACGGACTCGCGCGCCTGGGGTATCCGCTTTCCAGAAGGCTCCAAAAACGGTTTGCGCGGGACTCGAAGCAGGCCATGCGGCGCGCCACCGGGTCCGATCTCAGCGAGTGACCGGTTGCGATTCGCTGAGTAGCGGCTGCGCATCGGGTTCGTGCCGGTGGAAGAGCGCGTGCTTCACGTCCGGCCAGAATTCCTTCATCACCTGCGAGAAGGCGTCCGTGGCGCAGGCGATCCCCAGCCTTTCGATGTTGTCGCCCACCGTGCGGGTGTCCGGATAATACGCGTTCGATATGGCGACGGCCGCGCCGTTCCCCAGCCATTCCGAAAAATTGAATTGCTGTCCACCGTTATCGGTGCGGCTGATGAAGATACGGGACGCCGCGTATCCCATCCGATACATCACGCCACCGCGGCGTTTTCCGATCCGGAAGTACCGTGGATCCTGGTGCAGCAGGGTCGGCATGAAGCTCTCGGTCATCATGTTGCCGATGATCTGGTCGCCCAAAGCCGTCCCGTAGCGACGCGCGTACCCCTTCATGCCCTGCCCGAACGATGGATTCTGGTCTTCGAGCTGGTAGAGGAGCGCGAAGGCTCCCCCTACGGGATAGACGGGCCAATCGAATGAGTCCTTCAAGCCAATGAGGAGCTTCTGCTTGCTGGTAATCGCCTGAAACGGCACATTGCCGTCGGTGGTGCGGTAATTTGGAAACACTCCGAAAACGCGCTTGTCTTGCTTTTCGCCTTGAGCGCCGGTGGCATCGGGTGGATTCTGAGCGGGGAGCACCGGCGGAGCGCCGTCCGAACCCGCCGGCTTCGCGGGACTGGAATCGTCCGCCGATTGCGCCCACGCAGGCATCGACGCCGCCAGCGATAGAACGAAAAAGCCCGACAAGAGGCGCCTCGGGAGGCCTAGGTGTGATGTCATTAAAAAATCCTGGTTAAAATCCGGAAGTGCCGCACCCAGAGATACTAACACCGCAGATGCTTAATGTGATGCGATCAGCCGTCCAATGGTTACGGTTATCGCCCTCGTGGCGAACGTACGGCGAAGAGAGCCCATCAGGGATTTTCCTTAATGGCCAGCACTGCATCCAAAACCGCGCCGGTCGTGCGGCCCTTCACGGACGGGAAGCCGGCCGCGCGCAGCAAAGTGGCATATTCGGCTAGCGTACGCTCCTTGCCTTCCGTGCAAACGAGCATGTTGAGCGATTGCATGTGCGCGGGAGTGGGTCCCGATTTGTCGTCGGCGAGCAATTTCTCGGCAATCAGTAACGCGCCCCCCGGCGGCAGCGCCCGGTAGATCTTCGATAGCAACATCCGGATGCGATCTTCCGGCCAATCGTGCAAAATGCGGCCGAGAGAATACAAGTCCGCATCCGGCAGATCGTCCTGGAAAAAGTCTCCGGCGATTAGATCGATGCGATCCCTGACCGCCGACGCGGCCACGTAGTCCCGCGCCATCGCGATCGCTACGGGAAGGTCGAAGACCACGGCGCGCAGTTGTGGATATCGTACGCAGAGGGCGATGGCCAGATGCCCGGTCGCGCCCCCCAAGTCCACCAGCCGCTGAAAACGTGAGAGATCGAAAGCCGCTGCCACCGGCGCGGAGCTCAACTGTCCAAAGCCATGCATCCCGCGCAGAAAACTGCGGCGCCGCGCATCGGTTTTGAAGAAGTGATCGAAGATGGGCCCCTGCCAGCCGAAAGTTTGGGTCCAGCGTGGAGTGCCTTCGCGAATGGCATCCTCCAGGTGCGCCCACATGGGGAAGAGAGCCTCGTTGGAATAGAGCACATAGCCGGTCAGCGAGAGCGGGCTTTGGTCGCACAGGTAAGATTCGGCAACAGGCTGGTTGGCGTAAACGCCATCCCGCTTCGCCAGGAGTCCGATTCCCACACAAGCATCCAGCAGACGTTCCAGCGCGTCCGGGCCGGCACCGGAGGCGGTTCCCAGCAGGCGCGCTGTCAGGCTGGACGCTTGCGCGGGGCCTTGGTGGAGCGCTTCGAACACGCCCAACGAGACGGCCGCGAACATGGTCTTCGAGCGGCGGAAGGC
Source organism: Bryobacteraceae bacterium (assembly GCA_050008575.1). Classification (GTDB taxonomy): domain Bacteria; phylum Acidobacteriota; class Terriglobia; order Bryobacterales; family Bryobacteraceae; genus Bog-159. The sequence continues at coordinate 8,556 of JBEKMJ010000058.1, read as the reverse complement.
GTCGATCAATTCCAGCACGGGGGCTGGATCGGGGACAGGATCGGAAACGCTCATCGGGAACCTCGGAAGTGGTCGTAGCCCAGCGTGGGCAGCGGCTCGCCGGAGAGATATACGGCGCCCGGTTGGCCGCGGCGCATCACGCCGATGCGGGTCAGCGGAATGCTCCCAAAACGCGCGGGCACCTGGGCGCGCGGCCGCACGGTGAACAGCAGTTCGTAATCTTCGCCGCCATGGAGAGCCTGTTCCGGACTGGCGCCGGGGAAGCGGGGAGGCGGCTCGATGGCCGCTTCCAGCCCGGAAGCCAGCGCCATGCGCCGCAAGTCCAGCGAGATTCCGTCGCTCAGATCCATCGCGGCGGAGGCGCCGACATGTTCCCGCAGAAAGACCCCCAATGCCAGCCTGGGCTGCGGGCGCAGGTGGCGGAGCCATGCCCGACCCGTTTTCCGCTCGAGGCCGAGAGCCGAGCCGCCGAGCCGTCCGGAGACGTAGATGGCGTCGCCCGCGCGGGCGCCATCGCGCCGCAGTGCGCTGCCGCGCGGAACGGCCCCGCAGACCACGATATCGCACGCCGTTTTGGCCGCGCGCGCGAGGTCGCCACCGGCCAACGGGACGCTGCTACCTCGCGCCAGCCGCAACAATCCGCTATAAAAACGATCGATCCAGCGCCGGTCGGCGCGCGCGCCGGCGGCGAGCGAAAGCAGACAAAAGCGCGGCACGCCACCCATGGCGGCGATATCGCTCAATCCGCGCGCCAGCGCCTTGTGCCCCAGCGCTTCCGGAGGGTGCGTATGGTGATGGAAATGCACGTCTTCCACCAGCAGATCGGTGGTGAACAGCAGGTCTTCCCGCGCGCCCCGCGGGCGGAAAATAGCGCAATCGTCGCCGATGCCCAGCACCAGACCGCGCCCCGCTGGCAAGCGTACCCGGCGGCGGATGGATTCCAGGATGTCGGCCTCGCCGCCGCTTAGGAACATTGTCCTCTGTCGCGCATCTGATTCCTCCGCAAGATTTTATACCAAATTGAGCTTGACCGCACGATTGCCATCTGCGATAATTCCAAGTGCTAGTTTTGAAATGGTTGTTTGTCCCGCGCCACCGAAAGTCCAAAGAGCTACGAGCTTCGGCTCGTAGCTTTTTCGTTTTTAGGGTCGCTTCCTGGAGCCTGGGCGAACAAATGAATCAGGAGAAGAAGCAGTGAGAGAAAAAGGCATTGTGAAATGGTTTAACGCCGCCAAAGGCTATGGTTTCATCCAGAGAGGCAGCGGCGATGACGTGTTTGTACACTTTTCGGCCATCCAGGCAAACGGATACCGTTCCCTGGATGAAGGCGCGGAGGTAGAGTTCGAGGTGAAGCAGGGGCCTAAGGGACTGCAGGCCGAGAACGTCGCCAGGGTTTAGATTGCGGAATTCCAGAGTTTCGTCGGAGTGGGGGCCCCCGGTTGTGGGGCCCTTTTCATTTGGGGTAGCCAAAAGGCGACGGCGCATGGCGCCGTCCTACGGCTCCAATACCACCTGCACCCGATTGCTTTCCTGCCCGTCCGCGGCGATGTAAAACTCCGCAGGTCCCGCATTGACCAAGGCCGGCAACTGCACCTCAATCAAATAGAAGCCGATGTAACCCGGCGCCAACGCGGCGCGCGTGACTTGTACCGGCATGCGGTCCAAATAGGCCTTGACAGTAGCGGCAACCACCGGCGGATTCTCCAGCGGGGCGGCCATCCCTGTGGGCCAGTCCGGCCGAACTTTACCAAGGCCGGTCGCCAGGATCTGCAAGCGGGTGCCGGAATGCGCGGTGTTGCGGCCATCCAGCATCAGGCCGCTGTCTCCATCGAGAACCATCGGCGAGCCGTCGCGGTTCACGAAGATGGCCGGCGATACGGCTTGCACCGGCAAGCCCAGCGTGAAGCGTCCCGTACCGGTCTCCAAGGCCAGCGAGAAATTGTCGGCAGAGGCTTCAAACGGCACCTGAATCTGCGACTCCGCGTCGGAGGCGGCGAGCACCGGAAAGGTCAACGCGCCGGCGTTGGCTGCGTTGACGCGCCCGCCGACTACGCTGATCAGCGATCCCGGCGCGGCCGCGCGCGTGCTGAAGTCCGCGGCGTTCACCAAGCGCAGCGTTCGCAGATGGTGCGGGGCGGCCGTCGCGTATACGCCGTAGCCATCCAGAGCGGCATAAAGTTGATAACCGTTGGCATCCAGCTTCACGTCGGTGGCGGGAGCCGCGGGAAGACTCGTCGAGATCGGCGCCCAGTTCACGGTGGCGGCGCTGGCATTCTCCAGATCGGCCGCGGCGTAGAAGACGCCTTTATCGGTAGCCACATAGACCGCGCCGGCGCTGCGCACAGCGGCTACACCGTGGGCCGGCACATCCGGCAGGTTGGCAGTCAGATCGTCCCAGAATCCGCCGCTATTGGTGGTGCGTAGCACGTGCACGCCCGCGCCACCCAAAGCCGCCAGGGCCACGCGCGGCTCACTGGGATCGGCGAAAAATCGCTCGACGGGTCCGCTACCGCCAGTCCGGGAGGAGGTCCAACTTCCGCCGGCATCGAGCGACACCCAGATGCGGCCGTCCGCCGCGCCCGCATAAACCGTTTGACCGGACGCCGCCACGGCCGTAATCCGCGTTCCCAGCCGCTCCGATGCGCGGTGCAAAGCGTTGTCCTCGGCCGCGCCTTCAGCCGTGGCATCCGGACTTGGCTGCCAGGCTTCCGCGCCTGGGGCCAGTTGCATGGCGCCCAAATCCTTCACCAGAATGCGCGTACCATGCATACCTCCGGGGGTGGCCAAAATACGGCTGGCCGGCAGGTTCGGTAGATGCAGGTTCAACCCCGACCACGACAGGCCGCCATCCATCGAGCGCCAGACGCCGAAGTCGTTGGCCACCGCCACTTGGTCCGCATCGCCGGGAGAAGCCGCCACGCTGCGCTGCGCCGGGCCGATAATCGATTGCTCGTGGAAAGCGGTCAGGTTCGACCAGGAGTGGCCGCCATCGTCGGAACGGTAGAGTTGCGACCCGAGGGCGTAGATGCGCCCCGGAGCGGCGGGGGCCAGGACCAGCTTCGCGCCTGGTTCGGGCACGCGATCCACGGCTGGCGCCGGCGCATCGGCCGGCGCGGAAGTTGCCTGGGCGGGAGTCCAGCTTTCAAAATCGGTGGTTTCCAAGACGCGTCCGGAGCGAGTGCGGGCATAAAGCTGAGCGCCATCCGCCGAGTACCAGACGGTATCGACCGGTCCGGTAGCCGGGGAAGCCAGCCCTACTTCCATGGACGGGTTACCTACGCGGCGCCACTCTACCGGAGAGGTCTGCGCCGCCAAAATGCCGGCAGCCCCCGCGGATAAAATCGCTCCCAAAAGATAACGCCAACGCGAAACTGTTTCTTTGTGACACACAACCGAGTCCTATTTTAACCTATTCGGGGCCGCCTGCATACTCCAAAGAGTTGAATCGATGGAATTTGTGAAACACTTTTCATACGGCGCGAGATTTGCCATGCATCTTTGGTGCTAGACTAAGGTTTCAAAACGCACTATCCACTATGATGGTGCCAATGGAACGAAGGTTGTTTCATGTTTTCGCGTAGACGGTATAGTACGGCACGGTGGCTGCTGTTGGCGGCGGCGTGCATCTATGTTGTCCCCATCCACGCCGAAAGCGGCGCGGCCAAGGTAATTACCCTGAATGGGCAGGTTTCCGTGCTGCGCGATAACTCCCCCTGGGTGTTGAACGTGGGCGATGCGGTCGAGCCGCGCCAAATCATCATCACGGGACCAGACGGTTTCGCGGTCTTCCAGGTTTCCGATGGCAGTACCTTCGAAGTTTTCCCTAATGCACGGGTGGTTTTCCGCGAGAATGCGGGGTCCTGGCGGGACCTGTTGGATGTCCTGTTGGGGCGTGTGAAAGTCCATATTCAGAAGCTGGGTGGGCAGCCCAATTACAATCGTGTGCGCACGCCGACCGCGGTGATTTCCGTGCGCGGCACGGTCTTCGATGTGGCTATCGAGGACGAGGACGATACCACGCTGGTGAGCGTGGAGGAAGGGCAGGTGGGCGTGCAACACCTGCTGAAGCCCGGCCCCGAACGTATCTTGAACCCAGGTGAATCGATCCGCGTCTACCGGAACCAGCCGTTGGCCGCGGCTCAGGTGGATCGGAGTCCTTTGATCCGCGGCGTCCTGCGCGCGGCCGAGCAAGCCTTGTACCAAGTCGTTTACCGGACGGGGCTGCCGGGCGGGGGCAGCGTACCAGGTTGTACGACCGGGTCGGGGCCGAGTTGCGACCACAAGACTCCGACTCCGCCGCCGACTACGCCGCCACCCACGAACTGACCCGGTCATTTCAGAATCCGCTGGAGGGCGGCCAATCCTGGCCGGCTCCGCTTGCAGCTCTTGAAGCCGGTATTCGACGGAGCTCCAGCTGCCCTGCACGCGCACGATCTTGGTGTTGGCGCCGTCATAAGGAGCGATGCCCCGTGCGACGCCAGATGCGGCACCCGCACCCAAGTGCCGATCCAGATGTGCGACGCGCTGTCGCGCAACACGCCCAAGCTAGAAGGCGTCAAGGCGCAACTGGCCGAGCACAAGACCGAGCCGAATTCCGGACTGGGCATTACTGAATCACTGGCCGCAACTGACGCTGTTTCTGCAGCAACCGGGCGCGCCGATCGACAACCACATCGCGGAACGTGCCCTGAAGAAAGCCATCCTGAACCGCAAGAACGCACTCTTCTACAGGACCCTGAATGGCGCCGGAGTCGGCGATCTGTTTATGAGTCTGATACACACCTGCGAGCTGAACGGGGCCAATCCATTCGATTATCTGACCGAGTTGCAGCGGCACGCCGCGGAGTTGAAGGGTAATGCAGCGGAGTGGATGCCCTGGAATTACCGCGAGACGCTGGCGCAGCTCGCCATGATCGCAGCCGCGTAATATGATGAATCCAGCCTGGCCGGAAAGGATCGATTGCGGCCAAGCGGGAGCGCCGCGCGGAAAGGGCGGGACAACGGCCTTGCGAGACCAAATCGAATAGGGTTTTTGGCCCGCTACGGAAACCGTTGAATATGTTTCGCGCGGGCCACTACTCTCGCGTCTCCCCAAACGATCGGCAGACTATACCTTGCAGATCCGCGGCCTGCATCGCATTTTGGCGTGAACTATTTCCCGGAGAAATCAGGCCCCTTCCGGTGCCATAGGATTTCGCGAGTCTTCCTCGCGGTACCGGCCGGGAATGTGGCGGGCAAAATAGCCACCCTTGGACTTGGGCCTCTACCATCATTCTGGCGGTTGCTGCCCACGATGATCGCATAAAGGCCGGCCGACAACACGTCGCGCGCCGGCCTTTTGCCGTCCGCACGGGTGATCACCAATCGGATCGGTAGTGGCGGCCAACTGTTCGCATCCATAATACTTCGTCAGCTTAAGCTGTTTCCCTTAGACGAACAAAAAGCGAACCAGATCATAAATTTCGCTGTTTCAAATCCACCCTACGCATCCCCACCGAAAGGACACACAGTTCGGAAGCGATCCAGTAAGTGCCGTTGTCGCAGCCGATGTCGTAAACGGCGACGAAGTTGGGATGATTGAGTGCGCCGGCCGCGCGGGCTTCCCGCTCGAAACGGGCGATACGATCCGGATTGCGCGCCACCCTTCGGCCATTCCGCCGCGGCCGAGCAAGTCCACAATCTCGAAGCTGCCCAGCTTCGCCCCCGCAGTCACTACGATACCTCCTACGAGGACCACTAGCCTAGAGGCTGCGCCAATCGAGATCGGGTGCCGAACCTCGCGAAATCAACACGACCGTTACCGAGCCGCGACCGTCAGGAAGCGGTTTCCGGTTAAGCACTCGTGGCCCTGGTTCCGCCAAAGACAGTTTTTCCGATATTCGGCGAATCTCTGGTATAGTTTGGTCAGGGCCATCGGAATCGAGACGTGTGTCCGCTGAGGGTTCCAGCAATTCAGCAAATCGAGCCTCGGGCGGGCTTTGACCGGGTCCGACCTCTTGGAAACGCTACGACGCAGGATCTATAGTCTTTACCGGCCGACAATACCGTCATGGAGTGCATTGAGTCCTAGCGAGCAACTCGCGGCCAGGGCGTTGCACCCTATTGTGGTGGTTTCACTGGCGTGGGTGGGGCTGTGGTACGGTCTGGTCCCGCGGTTGCCAAAAGTGCCCAGCGCCGTGCTCAGCAGCAGCGTGGGCGTCGCCTTGCTCGTGTCGCTCGGCCTCCTCTGGCGCGGACACGTGCGCACGGCGACCTGGGTCTTCATCATCGCTCTGTGGTGCTGGGGGGCGGTCATGGCTGTGCTGTTCGGGGGCATCCACAGCGTGGCCCTGATCAGCTTTGTGCCAGGCTTCGTGACCGCCGCGATCCTGTTGGGAAAGAAGGTGGCGATGTGGAGCGCCCTGGGGTTTTTGGCATTCACCCTGTCGCTGGCTGTCATCGAGACGACCGGCCTGCACGCGCCGGCGTATTCCCCTCTGCCGCCGCTGGTGCTCTGGATAGGGGTCCCGGTGACCGTCCTCATCGCGGCTCTGCCTCTGAACGAATTGCTCCGCTTCCTGAGGGAATCTCTGGATATCGTACAGCGGCAACTGGATGCGCTCCGCACTTCCGGCGAGTCTTTGCGCGAAAGCGAAGCTCGATACCGTGCCATCCTGGAGTCCGTGCGCGACGGAATTGTAGTCGCCGACGGACAAACCGGACAGATCCTCAGCATTAACCCGGCTGCGGAGCGTCTCGCCGGGAACCGCATCGAAGAACTGCAAAGCCTGCTGACGTCTGAATTGGGGCGCACGGCGCCGCGCGACGTCTCCGGGCTCGTCGAAGCCAAGGTCACACGGAGCGAAGGAGACTCGACGCCAGTTGAGCTTTCATCGGCAGTGGTTGCGTTAAGCGAGGACCGGCGGCTCCTGGTGGGTGTATTTCGCGATGTCTCGGAACGGAAAGCGGCCGAGTTGGAGCGCTCCAAACTGGAGGACCGCATCCGGCAGGCGCAAAGGCTGGAGACCGTGGGTAGACTGGCTGGTGGCGTGGCGCATGACTTCAATAACCTGTTGACCGTAATCAACGGCTTCAGTCAATTGGTTCTTGACCGGTTGCCGCCAGGCGACGCGAATTGGGTGGCCTTGGAGGAGATCCGCAAGGCGGGCGATCGGGCCGCCGCCTTGACTCAGCAGTTACTGGCGTTCAGCCGGAAGCAGATCGCTCAACCCCAGCTTCTGGACCTGAATGTCCTGTTGGTGGACATGCAACCCATGCTGCGGAGCTTGGTTAACGAAGAGATCGAGCTGTTACCGCGGCTGGCCACAGCCTTGCCTTCAATCGAAGCGGACCCCACCCACATGCACCAAGTGATTGTGAACCTGGTCACCAACGCGCGCGACGCGATGCCCAAGGGCGGCAAACTGATTGTCGAGACCACGGTTTTAGCCCTGGACTCCGGCGATGCGGATGCGCTTCCCGATCTGCGGCCTGGATTGTATGTGGTGCTCTCCGTGAGCGATGAAGGCGAGGGGATCGATGAAACGGTGCGCCGGCGCCTGTTTGAGCCGTTTTTTACGACAAAAGAAGTGGGCAAGGGAACAGGGCTCGGGCTCGCGACGGTCTACGGCGTCGTGCAGCAAAGTCGTGGCGCTATCACTGTGGACAGCCAAGTAGGCAAAGGGAGCACCTTCCGGGTCTATCTGCCTGCTAGCAAGGCGCCGGTCCCGGCCGGCGAGCCGGCCTCTCCGGATCCGCTTGGCGGGTCGGAGACAATCCTTGTCGTGGAGGACCAGGTCAACGTCCGAAAGCTGATCGTTCAGATTCTGCAAGCGCAAGGCTATCGTGTCCTGGAGGCAGCCAACGGCTACCAGGCGCTCGACGAGGCCGCGCGCCACCCGGAGGTGCTGCACCTCATGATCACCGACGTGGTGATGCCGGGCATGCCCGGGCCGGAATTGGCGCGGCGGCTCGCATCGGTTCACCCTGGGACCAGAGTCCTGTTCACCTCCGGCTACTCCGAAACCCGAAACGGCCTGGAGAGTTCCGTGCCGTTCATCGCGAAGCCCTTCACGCCGGCCAGCTTGCTGGGAAAGGTGCGCGAAGTTTTGGCCGGCGGTCATCCCCTGGCTCTCTAGCCACCGCCTGAAATCCTTCATCCGCACCAACCCACTTCTTGAGCGCACCGTCAGGACTCAGAAGGATGGCCAAGTGACCATTACCTCCGGCCGGTATAGGATTGTGCAACACCCGAATAGTCCGGCTGGGTTCGCCCGCAGCGCAGGGTGTGATGGGTCGCGCAAAGCCGCGTCCCCCCTCAGTAGCTATACCAGCCGGTCACGCGCAGCGTGAGTTCATTGGCTCCAGGGTCATTTTTTCTCCTGCGAGCGTGCAGCCGGCAGGGGAATGCGGCCTGCCAGAAACGCCAACTGCCCCCCAGGTGTAACGAGTTGCCTGGATCTTTCACTATCTTGGTGGCGCCCTGCGGAAAGAACGATCCGCTAGACTGAAAAGGTCACTAGGAGGCACATCCGGTATGCCTGGCGAGGAATACGGAGCTTGCGAGAAAGGCGTTTC
>JBEKMJ010000057.1:0-58014 GCA_050008575.1 Bryobacteraceae bacterium | reverse complement strand
CGCGAACAACAGATTCGGGTCCTCACCAAAAAAGCGAAAAAGCTTGGGTTTCAATTAGTTATCCAGCAAACGGCGTAAACCTACAGGGGAAGGTTTCTGGAGAGTGCCGACACGGCACGCTGAGAGCGTGCGCCACGAGGGCCGATCCATCGACAAATGGCCAAACTCCAGCCCGCCCTCTAATCACTCCGCCAAAATCGCCGCCGCATCCAGCACCCGCCGCACCAACGCGGCGAGTTGCTCCGGCGCGAAGGGCTTCGGGATGAAGTATCCGCCGGTGCCGTCGATGAGCGGCGCCAGAGTGGCTTCCGGCAAACCCGACATCAGCACCATCGGCAATCCCGGCCGCAGCGCATGCATCCGGTCGGCAAACTCCCGCAACGGCACGCCGGGCATCATCACGTCGCGGATCGCCAACTGCGGAGCGGCTGAGCCCTCGCGCGCCGCGGCCAGCGCCGACTCGGAGTCGGTGTAGGTGCTCACCCGGTAGCCGTAGTGCGCCAGGCAGGCGGCCACAAACGCCGCGACCTCCGGCCGGTCGTCTACAACCATCACCGCTTCGCTGCCCTTGACTGCGGCCGAGTCCGCCCGGCCGGCCGCGCCACCCGCGGTCTCCAGCGGACCGCCGCCGGGCAGCAGGACCGTGAAAATACTGCCGCGCCCCGGCCGGCTGGCCACCCGGATCTGCCCCTCGCTCTGGCGGATGATGCCATAGGCCATCGAGAGACCCAGCCCGGTCCCCGTCGATCGCGTCGTGAAGTACGGATCGAAGATGTGTTCCAGCACTTCGGGCTCGATGCCCGAGCCGCTGTCCTCCACCTCGATCTTCACAAACTCGCGCGGGTCGCCGGCCGGCGTCTCCTTGGAATTCGCACGCCTGGTGCGCACGACGACGCGGCCCCATCCGTCGATGGCTTGCCGCGCATTCAGCACCAGGTTCATCAGCACCTGCTCGATCTGCGCCGCATCCGCGCTCACCGGCAGCGCCGTCTCCGCCAGTTCGTAGCTCAACTCCACATCCCCCTCGACGAGTTTATTGAGCGTACCGCGCAGCGAGTCGATCAGCGCATTCAGATCGAAGGCCGTGCGCCGCAACGCCTGTCGCCGCCCGAAGGCGCGCAACCGGTCCGTGATGGCCGCGGCCCGCCGCGCGGCTTGCAGAACCTCGGAGATGTTCTGCCGCAGCGGCTCGCCCAGTCCCTCGTCCAGGGACAGCGATGCGTAGCCCATGATCACGGTCAGCAGGTTGTTGAAGTCGTGCGCGATGCCTCCAGCCAGGCGTCCCAAAGCTTCCTGCCGCTGCGCCTGCCGCAATTCCTCCTCCAGCCGCAGGCGCTCCCGCAGGTCCCGCCCGATCAATCCGATGGAGGCGGTATCGCCTTCGCGCGCACCCATGGCGAACGCGCCCACCAATACCGGAATACGCTCGTCCGTCACGGAATTGCGCCATTCCGATTGGCCTTCCCATACGCCCGCCGCGGCGATCGCACCGTCCATCTGCGTACGCATCGCATCTCCCCCGGCGATGCCGCACACCTCGTCGAGAGGCTGCATGAACAACGAGGGGATCCGATCCGCGGCATAGCCTAGCAGATTCGCGGCGGCGCCGTTCAGGTAACGCACCTGTCCCGCCGACACCACCAGAATCGCGTTCCGGCTTTGCTCCACAATCTGCGCCAGGCGGCTGCGTTCGGCCTGGGATTCCTGCAATTCGCGCAGGGCCTCGCGCGTGCGCCGTTCGCTCCGTTCGGCGGTCTCGGTGAGCAGCAGACCCACTCCGATGCTCATCACCACCCAAACCACCGAGTTCGTCACGAAGACGATCAGCGATAATTGCACCAGCTCCGGGTTGGTTTCGGCGCCGCGCAGCGACCACGTGGTCGACATGCTCCACTGCCACGCACGGACCAGGTTGACCAAGCCAAAAAAAATCCAGGCGCCGGCCGTCACCATGGAGCCGGTGAGATGGCGCTGCCGCCCGTGCCTGGCGAAGGCTACGGCGGCTACCAGGCTTGCCAGCCCATAGCACACATATCGGGGAATGTTGTGGATGCGCAAGACCTCGACGCCATCGAACGGATAAGGCAACCCGGCTGTAAATGTGATGGCGGCGGCCGCCAAGCCAACCGAGTACAGAGCGGCGATCCATTTCCGCGACGGATTCCGGCCGCGCAAAAGCGCAATGCCGGTCAGCGCGAACGTGGGAGGTACTGCGAATCCCAGCAGGGAAGCCGCGGCGCGTGCGGCTACACCGCCGTCCGGTTTGTCCAACGGGATCCAGAGCGCGGCCACATAGGCAGCCTGCGCCACCCAGGAAGCCGCGAACCACCGGAGCCAGGCTTCGCGGGCGACGCGCCGGTAATAGAATTCGAGCAGGCACACCAGCAGACAGGAAAAAGCCGTCTGCATGGCTAAGCTGGCATGCGCCAACATTCGGAACATAGTGTGTTTTCCTACTAATTCGAGCATAGCTTGGCTGGCCGCAAACCGGTAGGTTCAATTTGCAGTATTCTTAGTGGAGCAGACCTCCCGGCCTGTCCTGACGTTTCCACTCACGGGGGTGAGACTGTTGCATTGCTCGACAATCGCGCTCTTTTTGATCGAGGCGCTGGCTCCCGTGACGCTCGCGCAAAATTGGGTTGCACAACCGAGCGGCACTACTGCGTCGTTGCGCGGTGTAAGCGCCGTCAGCCCGGCCGTGGTTTGGGCCAGCGGCTCGGGCGGGACCTATCTGCGCACCCAAGATGGCGGAGTTACATGGCGCGCCTCCATCGTACCCGGCGCGGGCGGCCTGGACTTCCGCGCCGTGCACGCGCGGGACAGCCAAACCGCCTGGCTGATGAGCAGCGGACCAGGTGCGAAGTCCCGCATTTACAAGACCGCCGATGGCGGCGCGCATTGGTCGCTCCTCTACACCAATCCCGATCCTAACGGCTTCTTCGATGCGTTGGCATTTTGGGATGCCCGGCGCGGTGTCGCGCTCGGCGACCCGGTAGACGGGCAGTTCGTCATGCTGACCACCGGGGATGGCGGCCAAACCTGGCAGCGGCCGAAGTTGCCGCCCGCGCTGCCCGACGAGGGCGCATTTGCCGCCAGCAACTCCTGCCTAGTGGTGCGCGGCAAGCGCGAGGTCTGGTTCGGCACCGGCGGACCGTCCGGCGCGCGCGTGTTTCATTCGAGTGATGGCGGCCGGCATTGGGATGTGGCCGGGACGCCCCTGCGCCACGATGGCCCCGGCGCGGGAATCTTCTCCCTGGCCTTCGCGGACTCGCGGCACGGAGTAACGGTTGGCGGAGACTACGGCAAGCCCGCCGACACCGCCGGTAACGTGGCCGTAACGATAGACGGCGGGCGCACCTGGACGGATGCCGGCGGCGCGCAACCGAACGGTTACCGTTCCGCGGTGGCTTTTCTAGACGGCCGCAAGGTCTGGATCGCCGTGGGGACCTCCGGCTCAGATACTTCAAGCGACCAAGGCAAGAGCTGGAAGTCCTTCGAGAGCGGAGCGTACAATGCCCTCGGCGCGTCGGGCGGCGCGGTGTGGGCGGTAGGCCCCGGCGGCCGCATCGGCAAGCTGCAATGGCGATAAGCTTAATCGCACTTTGCGCCGGGCGCGCCGCGCAGCATTTTCTCGGGAAACCCTTCCAGGCCCGCCGCGGTCAACCGGCGCAGTTCCCCGCACAACTCCTCATCGACCGCCGTGAAGTTGAAGCACGCTTTCCCCTGCATCCGCTTGCGCAGAGCAGGCGAGAGGCTCTTGCGCATCTCCGGATAAGCGTAGACCGGCATCAGATGATAGCTGACATAACCCTTCCCTTTGCGCACAGCGGCGAAAAAGACCGGCCTGCCCTTGTAGAGCTTGTCCTTGGTCTCCAGGTAGTAGTAATCCGGTTTGTCGTGGCTGGCCTGCAGCTTCCGCGCATAGGGCGCCAGAATCGCGCGCAGACGGACGAACACAGTGTCGAAATCGGCGGGCTTCTTGGTTGCGGCTTTCATCACGCCTCCCGGGTTGTCTCGCCAGTATAGCGAATTCTTTGCTGGTTGGATTTGTTAGGCGCGGCTCAGTAACTGGGCGGCGAGTGTTGCGACCACACGGTTATCATCCACCTTCGCGGGATCCGCAAGCTTGGCCACCAGCGCCCGGCGAAGAGAATCCAGGGTGTGAATATTCACCCTCCGCACCGCACAGAGCGCGGAAAAACGCACCGAGACGGAGGGATCGGACAACCGCGCCGAAATTGCCCGCTGCGTCCGCGGCCGCCACCAAGTGTTCCCCAGGGCTTCGGTCGCAATGCCCCGTGTGTAGTCTTCTTCCGTATCGAGAGCGGCCGACAATCGAATGAACAGCGGCTCGGCCCGCAACTCCTTCAACTGCCAGAGCGTGTAAATGGCCTCCTGCCGGGCCGGCAGAGGATAGCTGCCTCGGGCCATATCGATCAGGCTGCGCGCGAAACGGCGGCTGCCTGTTTTGGTGAGCGCGGACATGCACATCCAGGACAGATTCGGATGTCCTTCCGCGAGGACTTCGATCAGCGGTCCAACCGCGTCGCGGCATTTCAGACCGGCTAGAACGGCCGCCGCCTCCCCGCGTCTTTCCGGGCTCTGGGACCGATCCCGAAGTATCCCAATCACTTCCGAAACCGACTCCACACCTAACTGGCGCATTTTCCCGGTGGCTTCTTCCTTCTCGCGAAATCGACGCTCGGCATCCCTCCGCCGTTCGGCGTCGCTGGTCCCATGCCGCCGGGCACGTCCGAGGGGGGAATCGTCATCGTCCACGCCTTCCGCCAGCCAACTGGGACCATGCTTGCCCAGCAGGCCATTGGCCCTGGCGGCCAGACATCGCCGGTGCACGGGAGTTCGTGGATCTTTCCAAAGATCCCTGGCCGCGGCCAAGTCGGCTGCGCCCGCCATGCGCAGGAAGCGCTCGCCTTGGGCCTGCCATAATTTACCGGTTGCGCCCGTACTTCTCGTGGCTGGAAACCCAATCGGACGATGAAATTGCAGCGCCTAGCGAGATCTCTCCCGCCAGCGTGACACCGGCAACGATCTCCGCCAGCTTGTTGACCTTGCCCTTGCCGTAGCAGCCCAACATCTCCAGGCACTCGCGCTGGGTGGCCAGACCCGTTCCGCCGCCGTAAGTGGCCACGATCAGCGACGGAATGGTGAGCGACAAATAGATGCCGCCCGAGGGGGTCATCTCGGCATACAGAATCCCCGCTGACGATTCGGCCACGTTGGCCACATCCTGCCCCGTGGCGATGAACATCGCCGTGATGCCGTTGGCCGACTGCGCGCCGTTATTGTTGGCGCCGGAAAGAAACGCGCCTACATTGGCGACTCCGTAGTGATACACCACCTTCTCCGGCTCGACCCGGAGCTGCTCGATCAGCACCTCGCGCGCAAGCGTGGCTTCCGCCGTCACCCGCTTGCCGCGCGTGCGCATGATATTGATCTGCGAAGCCTTCTTATCGGTGGCGAAGTTGGACTCCAGGTAGAAGTTCGCGACGCCCGCATAGTTGTCCAAAATCCAACTGCAAGCCGCGAACGTGGCGCGCCCCACCATGTTTTGCCCGGCCGCGTCGCCTGTGGAGAAGTTGAAACGCAGATACACGAATTTGTTGGCGACGTAAGGGTCGACATACAGCAGCTTGGCCACCGAGGAAGTGGCCTCGGCTTCTTCGCGGATGCGCTCGATATTGGCGTTCACCCATGCCACGAAGTCGCGGCCGGCGCGCGCATCGGAGAATACAAACACAGGCGCGCGCTGCATGGCGTCGGCCACAACCGTGCATTTGACTCCGCCGCACGCATTCAGCACCTTAATGCCGCGGTTGTGCGAGGCGATCAGAGTGCCTTCCGACGTCGCCAGCGGAATCAGAAATTCACCATCGGCGTGCTCACCGCGGACACGCAGCGGCCCGGCGCACCCGATCGGCACCTGCGCCACCCCCACGAAATTCTCGCAATTGCCTTTGACCGTGTGCGGGTCGAAGGAATAGCGCGCGATGTGGTGCGGTTCGACGCCCGTGAACTGCTGGATCACCGCTTGCCGCTGCCGGATGATTTCCGGAGAGTAGTCGTCGCCTTCGTCGCGCGGCAGGTGCACGGCGGGACGCACGGCGTCCGAGATGGCGTCCTCCACCTTGAAGTGCAGCTTGCCGAACGGGCGGGTCTCGACGGAGATTTCGATTTCGTGTTTCCCCTTGGCGAGCTGCGGCGCTCCGGTCCGGATGTGCACGACGGACCGGAGTGGGAAAGGGAGCGGATGCGCGGCATCCACTTGGGAAGCGGGTATCTCGCGGCTGTCCGCCAAGCCCAGCCAGACCGTTTCGAGCGCCACCGGACCGCCGTCGATGGCCACGCCGTGCACGCCCACGAGTTCGCCATCGCTCAAGCGGTTCTTGATGGCGAACTGCACTCCGGTGGGCGTGTTCTTCAGGCTGCCCAGGGTATACAGCTTCTTGAGAAGCAGGCTTGGGATCATCATATTCTTCTAACCCCGATATGCGATCAGAAAGATCCGGCGAAATGGAAACAACACGCCGCCGGCGGCGCGCGGCACGAAATGCGGCCGCAGCCGTTCCAGGTAATCGGCCATGAATCGCTGGCGGCCCGCATCCGTTTCGAGCGCCTCCAGGAAGGGCCGCAGTCCGGTAGCCCGATACCACTCGACGATGGCCTCCGCGTTCGGCAGCACGTGCAGATACTCGGTGGCCCAGATGTCTAGACGCGCGGCGGCGGGGGCCAGCGCGTCGTAGTAAAACTCCATTTCGTGATGGTGCCATTCGCGCACGCGCCCCGGCGGAAACCAGCGGCTCCACGCGGGCGATGCGGCCGTGTCGCGCATCAAGCGATGCGGTAGCGCATCGATGTTGCCGGGAATTTGCGTCGCCAGAGCGCCTCCCGGCGCCACCCGCGACAGCAGCCGCGGATACAGGCTGGCGTGATCGTCGACCCACTGCAAAGCGGCATTGGAGAAAACTACGTCGAACTGGCCGTCTCCAGCCGCGGCCCACTCGGATATGTCGCCGGCGATCCAACGCCGCTGCGGATACTCGCGCCGCGCCCGTTCGATCATCTCCGCCGAGCTATCGAGCCCGGTGAATTCTGCATCAGGCCAGCGATCGCGGAGCACGGCGGTGCTGTTGCCGGGTCCGCATCCGAGATCGATGACGCGCCTGACGCCGGCGACAGCGATACGCGCGGCCAAATCCCGGCAAGGTTGGGTGCGCTCGTCGGCGAATTTCAGATACTGATGCGGATTCCAGCCAGCCACCCTCAAACTATACCGCAGGTAGGACAGGCTTCAGCCGGTCGTCGGTAGGACAGGCTTCAGCCGGTCGTCGGTAGGACAGGCTTCAGCCGGTCATCGGTAGGACAGGCTTCAGCCGGTCATTGGTAGGACAGGCTTCAGCCGGTCAATTAGATTTGAGACAATACCCCTATGGCTCAGAGCGCCGCAATCACCTGGGCGGAACACGCCGCCGAACGCACCGCATCCGTCCCCTGGTATATCACCACCTGCGTAATCGCCATCACCTCCGCTTCCACCGGAGGCATCTGGGACATCTCCTGGCACAAGAGCATCGGCCGCGACACCTTCTGGACCGCGCCGCACATGTTGATCTACCTCTGCGGCATCCTGGCGGGAGTTGCCTGCGGATACCTGATCCTTTCGAGCTCATTCGGCCACTCAGCCGCCGCGCAGGCAAGCTCCGTGCGCATGTGGGGATTCCGCGGGCCGCTGGGCGCTTTCGTCTGCGCCTGGGGCGGCGCGGCCATGATTACGTCCGCGCCCTTCGACAATTGGTGGCACGACGCTTACGGGCTGGACGTGAAAGTCCTCAGCCCGCCGCACGTGCTGCTGATCTTCGGCATCCTGGTGATCCGCATCGGGACGTTGCTGCTCATCATGGGCCAACTGGCGCACGCGGAAGGCGCGCTGCGCACCAAGCTGCATGCGCTGATGTTGTACACCTACACCTTCCTGCTGGTCACTTCGTTCGGCATTTTCCAGGAATACCTGCTGCGCAATTACATGCACAGCGCCCTGTTTTATATGCTGATGACGCTGGGATCGTGTTTCTTCCTCGCCGGGCTTTACCGCATGTCGGACTATCGCTGGGCGGGCACTGTGGTCGCGGGCATCTACACCGTGATGAACCTGCTGTATGTGTGGATACTGCCGCTATTTCCGGCCGAGCCTAAGCTGGGGCCGGTGTTTCAGAACGTGACCCATTTCGTGCCGCCCGATTTCCCGATCTTATTCATCGTGCCCGCATTCCTGCTGGACCTGACGCGCCCTTACTGGCAGCGCTGGAGCTATTGGGCCCGCGCCGCGGCCATGGCCCCCATCTTCGTGATCGCGCTGGCCGCCGTGCAGTGGCCTTTCGCCGATTTTCTGATGACTCCCGCCGCGCGCAACTGGGTCTTCGGATCGGGATATTTTCCGTTCTTTGTGCCCAGCGACAATGACTGGGTGCGCAACGTCTTCACGCAAGTGGAGCCGAGCGCCACGCGGTTCTGGATCCGCATTGCCATCGCCATGGTGCTGGGCGCGCTGATGGCGCGGGCGGGCTTTTCCTGGGGCGGTTGGATGCGCAAAGTGCGGCGGTAGCGCCTTGGAAAAGCGACTCAGTATCGCTTTTGCCCTTCTGATCGGCGCTCCGCGCGTTTATGCCATGGCTGCTTGGTTCGCGCTGGGTGCGGTGGGCGTCACTGCGATCGGCGGGCTGGTCGCGGCGTTCCGAACCGGGCGCATTTCAACGGCGGCAAAGCCGAATTGCCCAGCTTCATTTACTGGGATATGCTCGGCGGCGCTTTGAACCACCTTTGGATTGGTCCTCTTCTCGGGCTAACGGTAGGCGGGATTGGCGCAATCGCCGGCGGCGCATTGCGGTGTGGCAAGGATGATCGCGCCGTCGCCGTCGTCAAGCGGTGCTTAACCGTTTTGGGGACCCTGACCGCTAGAAACCGCTCCCTGACGGTCGCGGCTCGGTCAGCCGTGCGCAATCAACGCGACTAATACCGAGCCGCGACTACCGAGCCGCGACGTCAGAGCGGTTTCCCCGAGGGCGATTTATACTTGAAGTATTGAGACTCACCCTCCTCGCGGCCTTTTGCCTCGCCACGCGTCTCTACGCCGGTAACAGTCTGGTCGACGAAGGCTACGAGCACTTCTACAACCTGGAATACGATCAAGCCCTGGCCGATTTCGACCAGGCCATCGCCAAGGATCCGAACGATCCCGACCTCCACAACCACGCCGCCGAGACGGTCGTGTTCCACGAGATGTTTCGCGATGGCGCGCTCGAAAGCCAGCTTGTGACGGGCAACAACTCGCTGCTGCGCCGGGCCAAGCTGAATCCATCGCCCGAGACCCAGCGGCGGTTCCTGGGCGAAATCCAGAAGGCCTTGGATCTGGAGCAGGCGCGCCTGCGCCGGAATCCCAACGACACCGTCGCCCTCTACGCTATGGGCATCACCTACGGCCTGCGCGCGAACTACTACTTCCTGGTGCAGAAGGACTGGGTGAGCGCCCTGCACGATTCCACCACCGCGCGCAAGGCGCATAACCGGGTGAGCGAACTGGACCCGTCAAACGTGGACGCGCGCCTGGTGCAGGGCCTGCACGACTACGTGGTCGGGAGCCTGCCCGCCATGTACAAAATGTTCGGGTTCCTGATCGGCTTCCACGGCGACAAGGATCGCGGCATCCGCACCGTGGAGCAGGTGGCCGCGCACGGTTCCCTGGATCGGATCGACGCCGAGATCTTTCTGGCCGCCATCTACCGCCGCGAGCGCCAGACGGCCAAAGCGGTGCCGCTGGTGGAGAGCCTGATCGCGCGCTTCCCGCGCAATTACCTGCTGCGCTTCGAACAGGCTGGAATGTACGCGGCGCTGGGCGACGGCAAGAGGGCCATAGCCTACGTCCAACAAGTTGCGCAATTGAAGACACAAGGCGCGCCGGGCTACGCGCGGGTGCCCTGGGAATCGATCTATTATCAGTTGGGCACCATTCAGTTCTGGTATGGCGACCTGGACGGCGCGCTGGACAATATGCAAAAGGTCGCCGCGCATGCCGACGAGGTGGACTTGAACACCGGAGTGTTGGCCTGGATGCGCATCGGCCAGATTTACGATCTGAAGCAACGCCACGGCCAAGCCATCGAGGCATACAAAAAGGCTATGGCATACGCGCCCGAGGCCGAGGCCGCCCGCGAATCGCGGCGCTACATCTCTTCTCCATATCGCCGCGCCGGCTAACGCTAACGCTAACGCTAACGCAGAAATGCGATCTTGTTCTGAACCACGGAAAATACCGCGGAACGAGCCAGTTGGATCTCGCCATCCGTGGCGAGTGGAATCGGCCTTCGGGCTTGCAGGGAAGCGGTTTGGACCAGCCTCGAAATGCGGCCAGGTCTTCCACTGGAGCGTTTGCGCGCCACATCCCACAGGACTTTCAAGCGGCCGATCCGGTTCAAGGCGAAGCACAGATCGAATCCCAGACAGCCATCGTCGGTGGGGCTGGGCGCCAGGCTGAGGTTCGTCAGTTCCGTCGTCTCACTCGACCCATCATGCTGGATGCCCACCTCCACATTGTGGTAAGTCAGAAGCGTCGTTATAGCCGTATAGAGAATGGTGAGATTCAGGAACCGATGTTTGAGTGCATGGATCACCGGATCGCCAAGATTGAAGAGCAGATTCGCCTCCGCCTTCAGCCCGACGCTTGCTCCGGTGATGAAATAGCGGAGGCATTGGCCTGAGTCGGTCGTGTATTGAACCTGGCCCACGTCGGAGAACACCGATTGGGCCATGTCGATTCTGAGCGGGACGCCGAGACAAGTTCTTTGGCAGGGCTTGTGAAAGTTATTGCGCGACCCGAGACCGACGGCGCCCAGATAGGGGCGGTCCGGATGGTCGCCGAAGACTTCAAGAACCGCGTTGAGCACCCGGTTCAGCGTTCCGTCGCCGCCGGCGGAGATGAAGCAGGAGATGCGCTCCTTTTCGTGCAATTCCCGGATACAGGCCACCAGATCGAAAGGGGGCCGGTACGCGACCACCCGGGTGTTGGCGGGCAAGTCGCCCAACACCAACGTGTGAATCCTTCGCCATTTCCGCTCCGCCGCGCTATTGTTGGCCGCCAGGTTGACGAGCAGGGCCGCTCGGGATGGCCCGGATCCGGCTGCTTGCAGATTCGGTTTCGGATGGTGGTCCTCCACGCGAGTCACAAAGCTTCCGGAACGATGCGGGCTAACCTCCGTATTTTCATGGCATCCTCCTCGGCTTCGTTCTATCACGAAATTACAACTCGGTCAAAGAAAGGTCACAAAATGGGTACTGGAGCCCACTTGCGGGTGTGTGATGAAGTTTCAGGCCGCCGGTAGTTTTTTCAACGGCCCTGTGCAAAAAGCTGTGGAAACGAACGTAGAATTCTAGACAACTGTAATGTTCGTAAAGACTTCGTAACAAAGTGCACCCGGATACAGCACTTGTGGCCGACAAGGCTGTAAGTTGTTTCAGGACAGTGGGTTGAATTACGTTAACTATAGTACAGCCGGGGATGTAACGCTCCATATGCAGCCACATTCGCGGGCGTACGGGAATCGGCGGCCGAGGCTGTGAGTAACTGGCTCGGTACCTACAGAACGCCGCCTTGCCGCGCGCCCCGCAGTGGGGCAGGCTCGCAGCCTGCGCGGGCCTCGCAGGCCCGCCTCTTCGGCGAACTTGCGCCCGCCCGGAGTTTTCAACGGCATTGTGGAAAAAGCTGTGGAAACATCCGGCGAATTCGATACAACTTCAACGCTTGTAAAGACTTCGTAACAAAGTGCACTCCCATACAGCACTATAGTTAACAAATGTCTAAATCATTTATGGAGAACGACTTAGATTCGGCTGACCAATGTCTAACCGACCTGTAACGCCCCATACGCCGCGATTTTCGGCGCCAAACGGGAAATGTCGGCGCAGCCTGTGAGTAACTAGGGCAGCGCCCCAAGCGCATCCTAAACTACGATGTCAGCCGGTCCGCCGAGATGGGCCGCATTTCCCAAGCCTCGAACGACACCAATTTCGCCACGCCTCCGCTCGAAAACAGCGCCACCCCGGTGCTCCGCGAACCTGCCGGATAGATGCGCGCGCTCAAACAAAACCGGTCGTTGGCGAAGATCTCGATCACCGACCCATCCAGGAACATGTGCAGGCGCAGTGGTTCGCGGCGGCCCAGCATGAACGGTCCCGATTGCATCCCGCGATCCGCTCTGGTGTCGGTACTCGACTGGCTGCGGTCCACGCAGATCTGCCTTGCCTCGCGATCATAGTAGACCAGCGTCTGCTCGCTGCGGTCCGGCGCGATGCGCACCTTCAATCCCGCCCGCGGCGCATCGCCCGGATCGATTTCCGCGTGGATCTCGATGCAGTCGCCCTCCGCGTCGCCTCCCAACCGCTTGCCGCGCAAAGTCTCCACCTCTGCCGCCGGGCGCATCTGCACCTGGCTGCCCAGCAGCTTCAGTTCCCGAGGCAGCGACATCACGCCGCTCCAGCCGGCGGCGCGCTGCGCGTCGGCGGTGCGGCCCTCGGTCAGCCATCCCCACAGGATGCGCCGGTCGCCGGTATTGGTCCCCGTATTCGTCATGCTACGCGCCGCATAATATGACCCATGATCGATACCGCCCATGGATTCCGGATAGAAGTGGCGATCGGTGTAGCCGCCCAGGAAATACTTCACTACCCGCTCCGTCGAGACGATCAGCAGATGCTTGTTGTCGATCGGAAAGAAGTCCGGGCACTCCCACATCTCGCCGCTATCGACAGGATCCTTGGCGCTGGGGCCGGCTTGCATCTTGTGGGTGACCATCGGATGCAGGTAATTCCACCGGCGCAGGTCCTTGGATTCGTAAAGCAGGACGGCGCCGCCCTTCTGGCGAAAGCCCGACCCAACCGCCATCAGCCAGGTATCGCCTTCCTTCCAGACGGCGGGGTCGCGGAAGCCGGTCACTTCCAGGCCGGCGGGCGGCGCGGCGATCACGGGATTGCCGGCGAACTTCTTCCACTCGGTCAGGTCCCCGGTGCTGGTCGCGATGGACTGCGTTTCCGGATTCACGCTGGTGTAAACCGCCGTGACGCCTCCGTTGTCGATCACCGCGCAGCCGCTAAAGACGCCATCCTTATCGGGACCGCCGGGCGTAGGCGCGAGGGCTACCGGCAGATGCTTCCAGCGCACCATGTCTTCGCTAACGGCGTGACCCCAGTGCATATCGCCCCAAAATGCGCCATTCGGGTTGTACTGGTAAAACATGTGGTACTTGCCCTGCCAATAGATGGGCGCGTTGGGATCGTTCATCCAATTGGCGGCGGGCAGCAGATGATATTGGGGCCGGTGCGGATCGGCCGCCAGCTTGGAAGCCGGCGTTGGGGCAGCGGCCAGGGGGACGGCGCCCGCCAGCGCCAAGAACTCGCGTCTTCGCATACCAGCCCCCATATTAACCGGAATCAAAGCGACGCTCTACTGCTGCGGGTCTCCGATCCAGTAGCGCGGACCAGGGCCGTGGCGGGCGGCGCGGTCACCGGGGTTTGAAAGCTGGCATCGGTCGAGCGACAGGCAGCCGCAGCCGATACAGCCTGTAAGCCCGCCGCGCAGGCGCTGCAGTTCGGCAATGCGCTGGTCGATGCGGCTGGTCCACCCGCCGGATAGCTTGGCCCAGTCCGAGCCCTCCGGTACACGGTCCCGAGGCAGTTTGGCCAACGCCGCGCCTACCTCGTCGAGGGTCAGCCCGATACGCTGGGCGAAGATAATGAACGCGATCCGCCGCAGCACGGCCTGCGGATAGCGGCGATGCCCCGAACCGGCCCGTTCGGACCTGATGAGGCCGCGATCCTCGTAAAAGCGGAGGGCTGAGGCCGCCACGCCGCTGCGGCGCGAAACATCGCTGATGGTGAGTAGAGCCATGGCAAAAGAATATCGCGATTTGGGCTTGACTTCAAGTTCACTTTAACTTGTAGCCTGGAATTGGAGGGTGCATTGATGATGGAAGAAAATATGGTTACGAACGGCGCGGGCCTGCGTGTCGCCATCACCGGAGGAACTTCGGGCTTGGGCCTGGCACTGGTCCGGGAATTCCTGGCGCGCGGCGCGAATGTGGCGTTCGTCGCGCGCGGGGCGGAGCGAGTTGCCCGCGTAGTGCGGGAGCACCCCGGCGCGCACGGGATTGTCGGCGATATATCGGCAAAGGACGACATCTATCCGATTGCCATGCAGATCGCCGGCGAACTGGGAGGGCTCGACGTTCTAATTAACAACGCCTCCGATCTGGGGCCGGCGCCGCTGGCCCTACTCGGCGATACGGACTGTATGGACTTTGAGCGGGCGCTGGCCACCAATGTATTAGGCCCGTTTCGATTGACTAAGGCGCTGCTCGGGGCGCTGGCGGCTGCGGCCCGCGAAAATGGCGCAGCGGCGGTGCTGAATATCTCGAGCGACGTGGCGATCAACGCCTACGCCGGCTGGGGAGCTTACGGGGCCAGCAAGGCGGCTCTACTGCACCTGACGCGAATCTGGAACGAAGAACTGGCGCCGGATGGCATACACTTTGTTTCGCTCGATCCGGGCGATATGGATACGCCGATGCACGCGCTCGCGGTACCGGATGGCGACCCGGCGGCATTGAAACGCCCGGAAATTGCTGCGCGTGAAGCAGCCGACGCGATCACCGCGACACTCGCGCGGTGCGTACCGGCCGGAGCCATCGAAGGAGACAAACGATGATCCCAGCTTCCCAACCTACACAACGGCCGCTGGACGCAAAACTGCTGGTTGTCGACAAGTATGGCAGCATTACGCACATGCGGCGCGCCTCCTTTGCCGGTTTTCTGCGTCCGGGTGATTTGGTGGTGGCGAACGATGCAGCAGCCTTGCCTGCCAGCCTGAAGGGTGTTCACTCGCCCACCGGTTGTCCGGTCGAAGTGAGGCTTGCGGGCCGCCGTTCGTTGGACGAGGTAGGCGATTTTGCCGCGGTCGTCTTCGGCGCAGGCGATTTCCATACGCGCACGGAGGACAGGCCGGCGCCTCCGCGTTTCAAGCCTGGCGACCGGCTGACGCTGGGTCCGCTTTCGGCGACGATCAAGCGGCTGCTCGACCACCCGCGGTTCGTGGATTTGCACCTGGATGGGCCGGCCGACACGATCTGGGCTGGTCTGGCGCGCCATGGGCGGCCGATCCAATATGCATATCTGCCGGTTCCGTTGGATCTCTGGGATGCATGGTCACCCGTTGCCTGGCGCCCCGTCGCCTTCGAAGCGCCATCGGCGGGCTTCACGCTCGACTGGCGGATGGTCGAAGGAATCCGCTCCCAAGGCGCCGCATTCGCTACCCTCACGCACACCGCCGGCATTTCCTCCACGGGCGACACCGAACTCGACCTCAGGTTGCCGCTCGACGAACCTTACCGCATTCCAAGGTCAACCGCGTGCGCTGTCGAGACCGCGCGGGCGAATGGCAGCCGTATTATCGCGATCGGTACGACGGTGGTGCGCGCATTGGAACACGCCGCAAGTCAGGATGGCCGTGTGAATGCCAGCGACGGGCTGGCGACGCAACGCATTGGCCCGGGAAGCCAGCTTCGGATTGTCGATGCGATTCTCACGGGAGTGCATGAGCCGGGCACCAGCCATCACCAGTTGCTGCAAGCGTTCGCGGCGGACGCCACCTTGCGGCGAGCCGGGAAAGAACTGGACGCTATGTCTTACCGGACCCATGAGTTTGGCGATTCGGTTCTGATAGAACGAAGGGCGCAATAGGGGTTGTAACGTTCGTATCGGATGTGGCGTCGAAGCTCCCAAAGGAGTATTGATATGTCCATGCGGTTCCTCCTTCTTCCCATGGTTGCGCTAATCGCGGCGGCGATACCGGCGCGGGCTCAGATTAGTAAGGCCCAGATCGCAGCCAAAGCCCAATCGATCGGAACGGTGGAGAATGGTGTGTATCATAACAACCGGACAGGCATCGAATTCACGTTGCCGTCCGACTGGGTTATCGTGAGCCAGGGATGGGCATCCGAAGGCGCCCAAACCGTGACGCTAAGGGACACCGTTTCGAACGTCATCGGCGTGGTTTGGCTGAAGGCGCGCATCGCCAGTCCAGCCGATATTTCCGCCTTGTTGAGCCGTCGCCTGGATGGCAAGGTCGCGCAGCGCAACAATTTTGAGGGATACAAGTTCCGGACCGACAGCGTGCGGCAGGCCACCATCGGAGGTAAGGCCGCCCTGAGTGCGGTCGCCGACTACGCGAGCCAGGGACAGCAAATGGTCGAGTACGTGACCTGGGTCGAAGGCGAGAAAAGCCGCGTGGTTTTCGGATCCCGCATGCCCGCATCCGAATTGCCGGGCTTTCAAGGCCGCTTTGACGCTGTGATTCAGACGGCGGTAGTGCCATAGGCTGCCAGTCCGGAGGGCGGGTCTGGAGACCCGCTGCAGGCGTGGACGCCCGCCCCACCTACTTTCCGATGCAAAACGTCGAGAAAATGCGGTTCAGGATATCGTCGGCAGTGGTGGCGCCGGTGATGGCGTCGATGGGCCGCAGAGCACCGTAGAGATCCAGCAGCAGCATCTCATGAGGCACGTTCTCCGCCACTGCCGCAGCGGCTTTTTCCAGATACGCCAGCGATTCCCGCAGCAACTTTTCATGCCGCATGCTGGTGATGAAGCCCGTCTCCAGCTCCGCGGTTCCAGCCGGCGCGACTGCCCGGAACACCGCGTCCCGCAGGGCTTCGATCCCATCGCCAGAGAGCGCCGAAACCGGCTGCAAGGCATCCAGCGGCTCCGCGCGGCGCGGCAGATCGGATTTGTTGCCCACCAGGATCCAGCGGCCCTGCTCCCCTGCCCGCGCGATCAGCTCACGGTCGGCCTCCGCGGCCGGCGCGGACAGATCCACTACCACCAGCGTCAGATCGGCATCCGCCATGGCCTGGAAACTGCGCTCGATACCCAGCGTTTCCACCAGCCCCCGGCCTTCGCGAATGCCGGCCGTATCGAACAGCTTCACCGGGATGCCATGAATCGCCGCCACCTCCGAAACCACATCGCGCGTAGTGCCGGGGATGTCCGTGACGATAGCGCGATCCTGCTCCAGCAGGCGGTTGAACAAGCTGCTCTTGCCCACGTTGGGCCGTCCGACGATCGCCAACGTCAAGCCTGTACGCACCAGGCCGCCGAACGCAAAGCTCTCCGCCAGTTGGGAAACGCCCGCCCCGACCGGATCGAGGCGCCGCAGGATTTCGGCGGGCGGCGCCACGCTCACATCGTCCTCCGCGAAGTCGATGCCAGCTTCCAGCAGGGCGATCAGTTCCAGAAGCTGCTCTTTAAGCGGCCCAATGCGGCGCGATACGGACCCGCCGGCCTGTTGCGCGGCGATACGCGCCTGGTAGAGTGTGGTGGATTCAATCAGGTCGCGCACGGCTTCCGCTTGCGGCAGGTCGATGCGGCCGTTGAGATAGGCGCGCAGCGTGAACTCGCCCGGCTCAGCCAGGCGCGCGCCCGCGTTCAACGCCGCGGTAACGGCGTGCCGCAGCACCACCGGCGCGCCATGGCACGATATCTCCACCACATCTTCGGCGGTGTAGGAACGGGGGCGCGCGAAGAACGCGACTACCACCTGGTCCACGGCTTGGCCGGCCGTGTCCAATAGCTGAGCCAGTTGGGATGACCAAGGCCGCCAGTCGGCCGCGCCCGGGAACCGGACCATACACATGGCGATTTCGCGGGCCTGGGAGCCGGAAAGCCGCACTACGCCGAGCCCGCCGCGTCCGGGAGGTGTGGAAATAGCAACGATGGTGTCGTTAAGGTTCAACTAACGCCGAGGGCCGCCATGCCCGCCGCGGCGTTGCGGACGGCCGCCTCTGTCGGGGGGCCCGCCGCGATCGCGTCCGAAGTCACGGCGTCCGCCGCCGGGAGGTCCGTCGCGCCGCGCAAAAGGCGGCGGCGGGAGTTCGGGCAGGCTGGCCATACCCGCCGGATAAACGACCACATGACGGAAACCGCCCGAACCGCTCGACTCGCTGCGCAGCTCGGTCTCGCTCCGCAGCGCTAAGTGGATGACGCGGCGCTCGCGGCTATTCATGGGATTGAATCGGAACGGCTGTCCCGTGCGTTTCACCTTCTCGGCCGCGGCCCCGGCGCTCAGCCGCAGTTCCTCGATGCGCAGCAAGCGGTAATCGTTGGCATCGAAGGAAATCCGCGAGTGATCCTCGGAGGGCATGCGCAGCGCCTCCATGGTCACGTGCTCGAGCGCCAGCAGCAGCTCCGCGCGGTTCGCCAGCAGATACTCCACGTCCGGCCCATTGAATTTCACGACCACGTCGGGCGTTTCGAAATCGTCGTCCGTGGCCTCGCCATCGGCCATGTCGTAGCTCATGCGGAAGCCCGCCTGCTCCAGACAAGGACGCAAAAACCGATCAATGCGGTCGCCTACCGCCGTTACCGAGTACTTGCGAGGATTCACCGTTTACTTCTTCCCATCTTTTTTCTTTTTCGGCGGCTGCACCGATTGTGCGGCCACGCTGGCCAGCGACGTTCGATTGAAGAACCACTGCTGCGCGACGCCCACCAGGTTGCTGGTCAAATAGTATAATACCAGTCCGCTCGACAGGTTATAGAACATGAAGCCGAACATGAGCGGCATGAACTGCATGATTTTCTGCTGACTGGGATCGCCTCCCGTGGTGGTGGGAGTCATCTTCTGCATCACGAACTGGCTGGCCACCATGATGATGGGCAACAGGTGAATGGCCAAGGTTTCCGGCTGCGAAAGGTCGGTGACCCAAAGCCAGTTCGCGCCGCGCATCTCGACCGATACCGAGAACACCTTATAAAACGCGATGAAAAACGGGATCTGCAGCAGCATGGGAACGCAGCCGCCCATGGGATTGACGCCGTGCTTCTTGTATAACTCCATCACCTCCTGGTTCTGATCCGCTTTTTTCGGATCGCGGAGACCGACACTCTTATACTTGGCGTTGATTTCGGCAATCTGCGGCTGCAGCGCCTGCATCTTTTTCATCGACTTCATGCTGGTGATCTTCAACGGGAACAGCACGAAATTGAGTCCGATGGTGACCAGGATAATGGACCAGCCGTAGTTGTGCACGGCGCGGTCGGCAATCCAATTCACAACCAGGAACAGCGGCTTCGAAAGAATGCTAAGCCAGCCAAAATCCACCACCTGCTCCAGCTTGGGATTTACCGCGCGCAGCGTGTCGATATCCTTGGGGCCGACGTACAACGAGAAATGGTTGACCGGGCCGCCGCCGACCGCCGCGCCGGCGTAAGGCGCCTGGGTCGACCCGTGCGGGGTGCTCTCGCTATCGCTGAAGGTGGTCATGGCGACAGTGGTGTTTTGCTCGGGCAGGAACGCCGCCACAAAATACTTATCCTCGACACCGGCGAACGAGTAGTTACCGGTCACCGTAGCGGGACCGTCTTTAGCCGCTTTCGCTCCGTTCTTCTTCAGCTTGGCATCGGCCATATCGAAGTACAGAGTCTGCTGGTCGCCAGAGGGATTAGTTGCCGCCATATCGCCAAACCCGCCGCGCCACTCGATCTGGTGCGGGAGTTGCTTGCCGCTATCCGTCACTTCCGTCGAAACTTCCAGCAAGTAGCTGGATTTCTGGAACCGAAAGGACTTGTGCGCCACCACTTTTCCATCGGAATAGTCGAAGCCGATGGCGAGGCCGTCGGGATCGCTGCGCACCTCATAGAGCGCCTGGTTGAGGTCCACGGCGGGCTTTCCGGCGGGAAAGTAGAGTGCCGCCGGCGGATCGGCGTGCGATGCCGTATTCACCAGTTGCAGAGGCGCGCCGCTGTGCTCCCTGTGTTTTTTCAGCAGCCAACTCTTCACCACGGCGCCCCGATTGCTGAAGGTGATCTGAAAGAGAGAAGTATCGACGGTGTGGGTCTCTTCCTTTTGCGCGGAAACCGGCGCCACGGCGATTTCCGATGCCGCCGTCGCGGCCGCTGGCTCCGCGGCCGGGGCAACGGCGGGCGCTGCCGGCGCAGGCTCGCTCTTGGCGGCTACCGGAGCCGCCTTCTTCACCGGCGCCGGGCTCTTATAGAAATACGGTGTGACGTAGAGGATCACGCCCATCAGGACGAAGAAGAGCAGGAGCCGCAGCTCCATGGACAACTCTTTCGGTTTTCCGGGACCGCCCATTCCGCCGCTATTAGGTTCAGCCATGCTGTTATGTATTTACCGGACCGGATCGACGCCGCCCGCGTGAAAGGGATGGCACTTCGCCAGGCGCTTGGTCCCCATCCAAACGCCGCGCATTACTCCGTGCTTCGCGACGGCCTGCATCATATATTCCGAGCATGTCGGGTAGAACCGGCAAGCCGAGGGCAGCAGCGGCGAAAGGCCCAGCTTATAGAAACGCAGCGCCGCGATCACGATCCGCTGCACCGTAGAAAGAGACGAACAATTTCCCGCTCCAGTTCCGGGAACGGGGCTTCCATCGCTTTGCGCCGGGGATTGAAGACTATTGACCACTCCGGACTCAATTGCGCGAGATGCAGGCGCACAGCCTCGCGCACACGCCGCCTGATCCGGTTGCGCACCACCGCCTTGCCGAGGGCGCGCGGCGTGGTGAAACCGATGTGCGGACCGTCCGCGTGCGGCTCCCGCACGCAAAACGCCGCGAAGAAGGGGCTCGTAAAGCGGGAACCCCCGTCGTAGACGCGGCGGAAATCCGTGGATCGCAACAGCCGAACACTTTTCGGGAAGCGGTTTGTAAAGCCAGGGATGCTTACCTCTCGGAGCTGACCGTGAGTTTGTGGCGGCCCCGTGCGCGGCGCCGCGCCAGAACTGCCCGTCCGTTCTTGGTTTCCATGCGGGACCGGAAGCCGTGCGTCTTCGCGCGCCGACGATTGTTTGGTTGAAAGGTACGTTTCGGCATCTTATTCCAAACTACCCAGTATAGCGCGTCCGGCGCGGCGCGTGGGGCGGTGCTTGACAGCTTTTGGGGAAACCGCTCCCTGACGGTCGCGGCTCGGTAATACTCGCGTTGATTGCGTATGTCCTCGCTGAGCCGCGACCGTCAGGGAGCGGTTTCCCCAAAACTGCACGAGCCGGGCGCACCCATACCTGCCCGAAATAGGTGCTAGAATCAAGGCGCAAGGAGACTGGATAAAACACAGTCCACGTTTGCTGTTCTAAGGGAGAGGACCAACATGCCAAGACAAGCACAGCCAAAGGTAGACAGCTCCGTCCTGGAGATGGCTATCGTTGGGTATCAAAGCGAACTCGAAAGGATCTCCGGGAAGATAGCCGACATCAAAGCGCAACTGGGTCTACGCGGGCCAGGCCGGCCGAAAGGCTCGGTAGCCGCGGCAACCGGAACGGATCACGCGGCTCCCCAGAAACGCCGCACGATCAGCAAGGCCGGCCGCGCCCGGATCGCCGCCGCGCAGAGAGCCAGGTGGGCGGCGCAGAAGCGGCAACAGGCCAAACCGGCAGCACCCAAACCGGCAGCGCCAAAGAAGCGGAAACTATCGGCGGCCGGTTTGAAAGCCATTCGGGAAGCCACGAAGAAGCGGTGGGCGGCTTATCGGAAAGCGCACGAATCCGCGGCGTAAGCCCGGTGCACGAAGCGCTCGGACGCTCGCCGGTCTTGCTAAGGCTTGCGCACGATTTCGGCAAGAGCGGCCGAATCGGCTATAAATCTCCACGGCACTGACAGCCGGGCGTAGCGTCGGCTCGGTAGCCCTCGGTTTCGTGTGCTCACCTCCTCCACGCTGCCTGTTCCATCGCGGTTGACCCACCTTGGCATTTGAAACTAAGCTTTTTTTGGCAAAAGCTGTAACGAACGGCTTCCGAGACTCACTTTAACCTTGCCGGGCTTATCCGGTTAGATTAAGGAGAAATCGAGATGGCCATACCGCACGATTACACCTCTCTCAAGGGCAGTGAACACGCGCACCCGCAGGAGCACACGGACCTGAATCCGACCGCTGGACATGAATTGGCGACGGTAACTCTTATCCTGCGCCGCCGGCAGAGCGACCGGAAATTGCGGGGATTGCAGGAATTCCCAGCCAAAGCCACTGGGGCGGGCAGGACTGTGTCTCATGCGGAGTTTGCGGCGGCTTACGGCGCCGATCCCAAGGAACTGGAGCAAGTTGCCGCATTCGCCCGATCGCACGATCTGGAGGTGCTGGAGAGCCATCCGGCGCGCCGGTCGGTGGTGATGCGCGGCACGGTCACGGCCGTCAATAAGGCGTTTGCCGTCGAATTGCACGACTACCAGTCGCCCCGCGGCAAATACAGAGGCCATGCCGGCCGCCCGAGCCTGCCTGCCGGGTTGTCGGATATAGTGGAGGCCGTGGTGGGTCTGGATAACCGCCAGGTTCCGGCGCAGCATTATGCGACGGCCCTCCGCCAGAATTCGAGCGACCCGCCCAACACGAATCCGCTGACGCCCCAGCAGGTTGCCCAACTATATAACTTCCCAGCCGGCAACGGCGCGGGCCAGACCATCGGCATCTACGAGATGGCGACCAACGAGGGCAGCGCCGGCTACACCGCGCAAGACTTGTCGGATACCATGCAGGCGTTCGGAGGCGGCCTGACGGTTCCCCAGCCGATCGATGTGTCCGTAGACGGAGTGACCAACTCCGGCGTTTCCGATGGCGAAACAGGTCTGGACATCACCGTCGCCAGCGCCATCGCGCAAGGCGCACAGATCGCCGTCTATTTCACCGGAGGCAACACCCAGAACATTATCCATGCCCTGCAGCGCATGATTCACCCTGGGGAGGGCGATCCGCAGCCTGCCATCCTGTCGATCAGCTACGGCTGGGGCCCGGACGACGATACCGCCGGCAGCTTCTCGGACCAGGAATACACTCAAATGGACCAACTCTTTCAAGATGCAGCCAATCTTTCGATCACAGTGCTGGTTTCCTCGGGCGATTCCGGAGCTTTCATCGCGAGCCAAACGGTGGCCCAAACCAGCTACCCGGCGACCGAGCCATGGGTGATTGCTTGCGGCGGCACGACCATCGGCAACATCAACGGCGCCACGTTCGACGAATACGCCTGGAACGACACTGGGGCTGGGGGGCCCGGCGCCAGCGGCGGCGGAGTGAGTGCCCGCTATCCGCTGCCGGCCTATCAACAGGGCATTGGAGTGCCGAATCGTATCGGCACGCAGCAACCGGGCCGGGGGGTCCCGGACATCGCCGGCAATGCCAGCGAAAACAGCGGCTACATGCAATTCATCAACGGCCAATCGCAACCGGTGGGCGGCACCAGCGCTGTCGCGCCTTTGTATGCCGGCCTGATCGCACTCATCAATGCGAACCTGGGCTTTGCGGTTGGCTTTATCAATCCGACTCTGTATCGCCTCGCGGGCAGCGCATTCCGTGACATCGTCAGCCCGCCCGGCCCGGCCAATAACTCATTCGGGCAAGTCACGGGGTATCCGGTGGGCGCCGGGTGGGACGCCTGCACCGGTCTGGGGAGTGTGAACGGCACCGTGCTGCAAAATGGCCTGCAGGCGGCGCATGCGGCGAAATAATAGAACTGAGCGCGAGGGTAGCTACTAATGTCAAAAGAAGTCTTTAAGACCGGCCCATTCCAGGGAGTCGATATTCATGATGCATTTGCCAGTTCCGCCAGCAGCCAGGAACCGGTAGTCGTCGATCTGGGACCGATTCCCTGGCCGGCAAACCTTACGCCAACGCCGGCGCCGCTGGGAAACTATAGCCCCGGCGAAAAGATCACGGGGCCGCTCGATGTGCAGGCGGATGCGCTCATCGTTCTCTACACCGAATTTGAAACGCAAGCGCTGCTGGATGTCTTCACCCAGGATAACGACTGGTCGGCGGCCCGCCGGCAACAATGGTGCGGATACGCTCACAATTTCGCGAACTTCAAACCCATCATTACCGGCATTTCAGGCGATACGGCGCTTGAGCAGGGCATGTTCGGCTATCTTTCAGCCGTGAAGATCGGCACTAAAACGGTCGTTCTGTTCAAGTCGGAACTGCATCCCAAGGTCAATGGCGATCGGCTCCCGTTCGTCCCCGTCATACAGCAGCTTGTCGGCGAACTGGCGCCCGCTCTGGTCATCAGCACGGGTACGGCGGGCGCCATCGGGAGCACCGTCAACTGTGGGGACGTGGCCATCACCAGCGCCGCGCGCTTTCATTGCCAGGTGCAGTACCCGACATTTCCGGATATCGACACCATGAGCGCGAACCATACGGAACTGACCAATAATGCCACGGTCAACACCCAATACGTGAACTACGCGGCCGCCAACCTGACGAAGTTGTCGCTTCCCGGTTTGTCCCAATGCTACAACAAGCTGCAGGCACTTCCAGGCTACTCTTTTGTAAAGCGGAACACCGCACCGCCCGCAATCTACGTGACCGGCAAAAACCCTGTGCCGGGTCCACAGCCCATGGCGATCGCATCCGCGGACTACCTGACTGTGGACGACAACAACAATTCGGAAGGGCTGCAATCGCTCGGCATTATGAATGACACGGACGATGCATTCGCGTTTTACGCCATCGGCAAGCTCGCGGCCAACAAACCGGCTTGGCTCTCCGTCAGGAATGCCTCCGAGCCGCAGATTGTCGCCGCGCCGTTTCCTCCAGGCACCTCGACCGCGGAGATTGTAGACGCGCTGAAACGCACCGCCGGCAGCATTTATGGCATCTACCAATACTGCACGACCCTGAACAGCGCGTTTGCCTGTTGGGGCATTGTGGCGGGTATGTAGGCCGATGGGCTACGGCGCGCCTTCGTTGACGCCGTTGGGCGCGCCGCGAGGGTCGGGTTTGATCGTGACCGGCTGGGTGTAAGTTTGGCCTTCCACGGTGAGGCGCACGCTGTACTCTCCGGGCTGCAGGCCGGGGGAGCCGCGTCTGCCACCACCGCCAGGTCCGCTTGCCGCCGGGGCGCCCGCTGCCGGCGTGCAGGCGTCCGGAGCCGCGGCTGGCGCGCTGCCGCGTCCGAAACCGCCGAATCCGCCGAAACCGCGGCCGGCGCCGCCGAGCGCATAGCGATGCATCCCCGCGGCGGCGGACGGCGGTTGCGTGGGTTGCACCCAGATTGCCTGTACGTTCAGCGTTTCCGTATCCACCGCACGCACGGGAGTGTCGCTCGCGGCGCAAGCGCGCACCGCTCCGGTATGATCCAACAACTCCAGCTTCAGCGGCTGCCCGGCAGCCGTCCGCAGCCAGTAATAGGCCACCACTCCCGCGGGTGGATTCTCCATTTGGGGTTCCTCGTGGGGCATCGGCGTACCGTTCATCCCTCCAACCCGGATGGCGTGGGTTTCCCCGGGTCTAAAGAGGTGGGCGTTGGCGGAAACGATGCGATCGCCCTCGGCCGCGATCTGGCGCAGCGCGCTCATCTGGTCCATCACCCAAAAACCGCGGCCGTGCGTGGCCACGGCCAGATCGTCGCCGTGCACGACGATGTCGCGCACGGAGGTCGCCGGCATGTTGTTCTGCAGCGGCTGCCATTGCGCGCCGTCGTTGAAGGAAACGTAAACGCGCAGCTCGGTGGCGGCATACAGCAGCCCTTTTGTTTGCGGGTCTTCCTTCACCGAGTTGACATAGGCGCCTTCGGGGATACCCGCGGCCACGTTCCGCCAGGTCTTGCCGCCGTCGTGCGTGCGATAGATATATGGCTTGTTATCGGCGATGCGATGCCGATCGACCGACGCATAGGCTGTATCGGCATCGAAATGCCCGGCTTCAATCTGGGAGACCTTGCTCCACGCCGTCATTTCCGGCGGCGCGACGGGGATCCAGTTTTTGCCGTCGTCGCGGGTGACGTAGATCAAGCCATCGTCGGTGCCCACCCAGACGGTGGCGGCCTGTAGCGGCGAAGGGCCGATCGAATAGACTACGCCGAAGCGGTCTTTCATGGGCTGGTCGATGTCCTTGGCCGTGAGTGCGTCAAGCGTGGCGGGTACGGCCGGGTTCAGCCGTGCGAGGTCGGGGCTGATCTTTTCCCAGGTGCGGCCGCGGTTGCGCGAGCGCATCACGAATTGATTGGAGTAGTAGAGCGCTTCATCGGCTTGGGAGAAAACCTCCGGAAGAGTCCAGGTTTTGCGGTTGGGATCGCCGGGATCGGGCGGTGGCAACTGTCCCCCCAGCGAAGCGGCCGTATTGAAGAGCTGATCGCAGCGCCCGGCGCCGCCGCCGTAGAGGATATTGCCGTCCTTGGGGTCGGGGACGATGGCGTCGCTTTCGTCGCCCACGCAGATGGGCTTCCAATCGCGAAATGTGAGCGCCCCTTCGGGCGACCAGGTACTGACGCCCACCGCGCCGCTATCCTGTTGCCCGCCATAGAGCCAATAGGGGAAGCGATTGTCGGCGGCCACGTGATAGATCTGCGCGGTGGGCTGGTTATACCAGGTGCTCCAGGTCTTCGAGCCATCCAGGCTGACCACCGTGCCCTGGTCGCTGCTGAGCACCATGCGGTTGCCGTCTTCGGGATTGACCCAAAGCTGATGGTAATCGTCGCCGCCCGGCGCACCCTTGACTGGAACAAAGGTCTTCCCGGCATCTGTAGTCATGTAAGTGGCGGTGTTGATGACGTAGGCGCGGTCCGGGTTGGTGGGATCGACGGTCACGGCTTCAAAATACCAGCCGCGGCCCCAAAGCCGATTCTCAGCGTTGACCAGCTTCCAGGTGGCGCCGGCGTCATCGGAGATGTACACGCCTCCGCCGCGTGCCGGGCGTGTGGCGCCTGGGACGCCGCTCAAGCCCGCCGGTACGGCCTTGCCGGTATCATCTATCACTGCCCAGAGACGGTTGGGGTTGCTCGGCGAAACGGCCACGCCGATCTTGCCGACGGTGTCGCCGGTGGGCAGCCCGCCAGTTAATTGCCGCCAGGTATCGCCGCCGTCGGTGGACTTGTACAGTCCGCCGCCGGGCAGGTTGGTGGGCGCGTAAACCGGCCACGGCGGACGGCGCGTGGCCCACAGCGAAGCGTACAGCACGCGCGGATTCTTGGGATCGATGGCCAGATCGATCGCTCCCACGTTGTCCGGATCGCCAGCCTTGAAGAGCACCTTCTGCCAGGTGGTTCCGCCATCCAGAGAGCGATAGACTCCGCGCTCGGAATTGGCATCGTAGATGTGGCCGAGAGCCGCGACATAGACGCGATTCGGGTCCGCCGGGTCGACGGCGACGCGTCCGATCTGACGCGTGTTATCGAGGCCGATATGGGTCCAGGTCTTGCCCGCGTCCATGGACTTAAACATGCCGATGCCGTAGGAATTCTGGCTGCGGATGTCGGGCTCGCCGGTGCCCACGTAGACGATGTTGGGGTTCGAAGGAGCCACCGCGATGGCACCGATCGAGCCGATCGGAATGCCTTCATCGGAGATGGGAAACCAGGTTCGGCCGGAGTTTTCGGTCTTCCACACGCCGCCGCCAACGGAGCCGGAATAGAAGGTGTCGGGCTGATCGGCGTGGCCGGCGACGGCATACGTGCGTCCGCCGCGCATGGGGCCGACATCGCGCCAGCGCAAGCCGGAGAGCAAGCTGCCGGGATATTGACCTAAGGGGACCGGCTGCTGGGCGAAGATCGCGAATCCCAGCCAGGCCGCCAGGCCCGGCGGGGCGAGAAAAGCACACCAACGACGTCGACTGACCATGGGGGTTGCTCCTATGCGGCTTGGCCGGGACCGGCCAAAGAGTCACTTTATCACCTGCGGCATGCCACAGGACCCCGGCTACCGATCCGAGTGCGTTCGCCCGGATTTCAATTGCAGTCTGTAACGCTTTCCTGTTTTTGCTTTACTCCATCGCAGGAAGCACTTATGCCGAAACCCAACATGGGTATGCTGACCGCGTTGATCGTCCCGCTGCTGGCGGCGGGCTGCTCCATCAGGCGTTTCGCGGTGAACCAGGTGGGCAACGCTCTGGCCTCGGGTGGCTCCACATTTACAAGCGACGACGATCCCGACTTGGTGGCCGACGCCATCCCCTTCGGATTGAAAATGTACGAGAGCCTGCTGGCCGAGTCGCCCAAGCACGCCGGACTCCTATTGGCAGCGGCCCAGGGGTTTACCGAGTACTCCTATGCGTTCGTCGATTCGCGCATCGACGAAGCCAGGGAGGAAAACCTGGATCGCGCCAACGCCCTCCGCGACCGCGCCCGCAAGCTTTACCTGCGCGCATACAGGTACGGCATGCGCGGCCTGGAAGCCCGCCATCCCGGTTTTGCCACGGCCCTCAATAACGACGCGGACCGGGCCCTTCAGCGCGCCGGCAAGCGCGACGTGGCGCTGCTCTATTGGACCGCCGCCTCCCGCGGACTCGCGATTTCGCTTTCCAAGAACAGTCCCGAAATGATCGCCGAACTGCCCCTGGTTCAGAGGATCGTCGCGCGCGTGGCGCAACTCGACGAGGGTTTTGAAGATGGCGCGGTGCCCGATTTCCTGATCGCTTTCGAGGCGTCGCGCACCGATATCCAAGCCGAGGAGCGGCAGAAGCTGATGCGCCGGCATCTGGAGCGCGCCATCGAGTTGTCCAAGGGCAGACGCGCGGGTACGTACGTCTCCTTCGCTGAAAATGCCTGCCTGCCTGCGCAGAACGCCGAGGAATTCACGTCCATGTTGGAAAAAGCTCTGGCCGTGGATGCGGACGCCGATCCCGATCGCCGGCTGGCGAATCTGGTGGCGCAGCGCCGCGCGCGCTGGCTGCTCCACCACATCGATGAATTGTTTCTGCCGGCCGCGAAGGAATCATAAGGAGAACAGCATGTGGAACCGGATTATATCCGTTTTAGTATTGGGTGGACTCGGCATGGCGGCGTGGGCCCAGAAGATCGACATGGCCACCTTGGCGCCGGCGGACTCCACCTGGTTTAAGGTAATGGAAAACATGGGGGCGGAGTGGAAGAAGATTTCCAAGGGCAGCGTCAATCTCGTGATCCATGCCGGCGGCGTGTTGGGCGACGAGCCGGAGTGCGTGCGCCGGCTGGATCACCACTCCATCCAGGCCGCGGGCCTCTCCGGCGCGGGCTTGGCCGATATAGACAACGGCGCCTCCTGCCTGCAGATACCCATGATGTTCGACTCTTATGAGGAACTGGATTACGTGCGCGACCGCATCGCCCCTAAGCTGGAGGCCAGGCTCCTGCAGAAAGGCTACGTGGTGCTCTACTGGAGCGACGTGGGCTGGGTGCAGTTCTTCTCCACTACGCCCGTTCAGAAACTGGACGATCTGCGCAAGCTGCGGTTGTTTACCTGGGCCGGCGACGCCACCGAAGAGGAGCTGTGGAGAGCCACCGGATTCCGCGTCGTGCCGCTGCCCGCCACCGATATCGTGACCCAATTGAAAATGCACAACCTGGATGCCGTCCCCGAGACGTCGCTCTATGCCGAAATCACGCAATTGTATAGCCTGACCCCCTACATGTGCGATGTGAAGTGGGCGCCTTTGGTCGGCGCCACCATCATTTCCAGGCAGGCGTGGGAGGCGATTCCCGCGTCGCAGCGCGGCCCGATGCTGGCGGCGGCGCACAAGTCCGGAGACGCGCTGAAGCAGGATATCCGGGTGCAGGGCGCCCGCGCCGTGGCCGCGATGATGGCCGGGCAGCCAGGCAAGAAGTCATTGAAGCTGACCGTTACACATCCGGACGCAGCGGCTTTAGCGGAATGGCGCAAGCAGACCGAGGCGATGTACCCCAAGATGACAGAGAAGATGGTGCCGGCCGGCCTCTTCGCGGAAGTCCAAAAGCTGCGCGACGAGTACCGGTCGCAGCACGCGGCGAAGATGCCGGAGCAGGCTGTCCCGCGGGGAACCAAGTGACCGGCCTGTGGCGCGGCCTGGGGCGCGGCCTGGGGCGCGCGCTGGGAAGGTGGGAACGAGCCGTCGCGGTGCTGGCCATCTCCCTGGCAGCCTTGCTCCCGCTGGTGGCCATGGCCACCCGGCTGGCGGGTGTTCGCGGGATCCCCGGTTCCGTGGTCTTCGTGCAGCAACTGACGCTGTGGATCGCGTTCGTGGGCGCCGCCCTGGCCGCTTCCGGAGAGCGGCTGCTGGGGATGTCGGCCAATACCTTCGTGCCGCCGCAATGGGCCGCGCCGGTGCGGATCTTCGGTTGTGGGTTGACCGCGGCCATCGCCGCCAGTCTCTGCTGGGCCAGTTGGCAATTCGTGCTTTCCGAGAGGTCCATCGGAAAAACGCTGGCCCTGGGAGTGCCCAATTGGGGGTTGGCCCTGGTGATGCCGTGCGGCTTTTTCTTGATTGCCCTGCGCGCGATCCGGGGCGCTGGCCCAGGCCACCTCCACCGTCTGGCCGCCGCTCTGTTTCTGCTGGCGCCGCTGGCTCTCTATTTCGCGCCGCGGCCGGAAGGACCGGCGATTTTGTGGATCGGGATCGCGACAATTATTGCCGGCGCAGTGTTAGGCCTGCCGATCTTCGCCACCTTGGGCGGCGTGGCCCTGCTGTTGCTTTGGAACATCGGGCAGCCTGCCGTGGAAGTGCCCGACAATGCCTACTCGCTCATGGTTTCGGAAATTTTGCCGTCGCTTCCGCTGTACACTCTGGCGGGCTATCTGCTCGTCGAAGGCGGCGCCAGCATGCGTCTGCTGCGCGTTTATACCGCCCTGTTCGGCTGGCTGCCGGGTGGCCTCGCCATCACCACCGCCATCACCTTCGCCATTTTCACCTTCGCCGGTTCCGGCGTCACCATCGTCTCCATGGGCGGATTAATGCTGCCCATGCTGCTGAAGGCGGGATACACGAAACAGTTCTCACTCGGTCTGATCAATGGGTCGGGTTCGCTCGGTTTGCTTTTTCCGCCGAGTCTGCCGGTCATCCTGTACGCCATCTACGCCAAGACGGTCCAAATCGATACGCTCTTCGTAGGCGCCTTCGTGCCTGGGCTGCTCATGGTGGCCATGGTTTCCGCGTGGGGTGTCTTCCACGGCGTGAAAAGCGGGGCGGCGCGCGCGCGGTTCTCCTTGGCGGAGGCGCGTGAGGCCCTATGGGCGGCGAAATGGGAATTGGCGCTTCCCGCGATCGTCATCGTCGGGCTGTTCGGCGGGTTCGGCACCCTGGTGGAAGCCGGTGCCATCGCGGTAGCGTACTCCTTCATAGCCGAGTGCCTGATCTTGCGCGAGTTCTCCGTGCGCCGCGATTTTTCGCGCGTCGCCGTCGAATGCGTGACGGTGGTGGGCGGCGTCCTGCTGATCATCGGCGTCGCTAAGGGGATCACCTACTACCTGGCCATCCAGGATGTGCCGGGCATCCTGAGCAACTGGGTGGACCTTCACGTCCATTCCAAGTACGTCTTCTTGCTGATGCTCAACATCGTCCTGTTGATCAAGGGATCGTTCATGGACGTATTCTCGGCGATTATCGTGATGGCGCCGTTGATCCAGCCGATAGCCGCGAAGTTCGGCATCGACCCGGTGCAGATGGGTGTGATCTTCCTGGCTAACCTGGAACTCGGCTATCTCACGCCCCCTATCGGCATGAACCTATGCCTTTCGGCTTATCGCTTCAAGCAGCCCATGACGGCGGTATATCGCGCCACGCTGCCGGTATATCTGATCCTGCTCGCCGGCGTTTTGCTGATTACGTATGTACCGGAGCTGACCACGCTACCGGTGAAATGGCTGGGATTGTAGAGTGGCCATCTCAGAACACCGGCCCTGCCCGGCGTTGCGCGTGTTTAGCATATAATCGTGTCCAGCAGGCACAAGTTTCCAAAGTGGTCACGCCCGACAAAACAGCCGCGGGTCTTTCCCGCCGGTTTCCTACCACGTCATGGTCGTTGATATCGGCGGCGGGCCGCGACTCCGCGGAATCCGCGGACGCCTTAGGCGCGCTGTGCGCCGCATACTGGACGCCCGTCTATGCGTTCATCCGGCGGAAGGGATACACCCGTGAGGAGTCCGAGGACCTGAGCCAGGCGTTCTTTACGCGGGTTCTCGAGCATCGCACGCTGGCGGAGGCGCGGCGGGAGCGTGGCAAATTCCGGTCGTTTCTGCTGGCGTCGGTGACAAACTTTCTGGCCAATGAGTGGGACCGGTCGCGGACGCAGAAGCGCGGCGGCGATTCGATCGCCCTCTCGTTCGATTTCGATACCGGAGAAGAGAGATATCACCGCGAGCCCTACCATGAACTCACGCCGGAAGCGCTGTTCGAACGTCAATGGGCGATGGCCCTGCTCGACCGCGTGCTGGGCCGGCAGCGCGAAGAGTACGTCCGGCGCGGGAATGCCACACACTTCGATCTGCTGAAGGTGTTTCTCACCGGCGATCACGGCCGCGGTGAAAACCATGAACTGGCGGCGCAACTGGAAATGAGCGGCGCCGCCATACGCACGGCCGTGCATCGCTTGCGCCGGCGTTATGCGGAACTGCTGCGCGAGGAGATCGCTGCCACGGTTGCCGATGGGGATGAGGTGGAAGCCGAGATCCGCTTTCTGCTCGCGGCACTGGAACGGGCGTAACACTCGCGGCCGACTGCTTTATTACGGTACGGGACCGAAAAATGACCACTGCCAAGCGTTGCCCGGAGTGCGGCGGCTCCTTGATGGCTGGATCGCAAGAGGGTATGTGTGCGCGATGCCTTTTGGCCGCGGTTCTAGGCGATGCCCGCGCGGCCCCGCCGGCCGGCCTTCCGGCGCCCGGCGAATGGGTCGGCTGCTACCGGATCGTGCGTCTGTTGGGCGAGGGCGGAATGGGCATGGTCTATCTGGCCGAACAGGAAACGCCCATTTCCAGGCGCGTCGCGCTCAAGATCGTCAAACTGGGAATGGACACGCGGGAGGTGGTGGCGCGCTTCGAATCCGAGCGGCAGGCGCTGGCCCTTATGGACCACCCGGCGATCGCAAAAGTATTCGACGCCGGCTCCACGCCACAGGGCCGGCCCTACTTCGCGATGGAGTATGTCACCGGCATTTCCATCACGGAATATTGCGACAAGCACAAGCTGGCGATCCGGCAACGGTTGGAGCTGTTCTCCGCCGTTTGCGATGGCGTGCAGCATGCGCACCAGAAAGCCGTCATACACCGCGATCTAAAGCCTTCCAACATTCTGGTGGTCGAGATCGACGGGAAACCGGCGCCCAGGATTATCGATTTCGGGGTGGCCAAAGCCACCGCGCAGCGGCTGGCGGGCAACTCCCTGTTCACGCGCTTAGGAAGCATCGTGGGGACGCCCGGGTACATGAGCCCGGAGCAGGCCGGCGGGGCCGCGGAAGTCGACACGCGCACGGATGTCTACTCGCTGGGGGTGGTGTTGTATGAGTTGCTGGTGGGCGTGTTGCCGCTGGACTTCAGCAACACGCCCGTGGATCGGTTCCCGCGTAGACTGCGCGAGGAGGAAGCGCCTCGCCCCAGTGCGAAGTTGCGCGCGCTGGCTGAGCAGTCCGGCCCGTCGGCCCGCCAGTTGCATGGCGATCTGGACTCCATCGCACTGAAGGCTCTCGAAAAGGAGCCCGCGCGGAGATACGCGTCGCCATCCGAGCTGGCGGCCGATATCGGCAGGTACCTGCGCGGCGAGCCGGTCGAGGCGCATCCCGCGACCGCCGGCTACCGGGCCGGCAAATATGTCCGCCGTCATCGGATTGGGGTGGCGGTAGCTGCCGCGGCAGCGCTGCTGTCGCTCTCGTTCGCGGCGGCGCAGACGTTTCAGTTGCGCCGCACGATGAACGAACGCGACCGGGCAAATCGGGAACGCGACCGGGCCCGCCGCATCGCCGAATTCATGACCAATATGTTCAAGGTGTCGGACCCCAGCGAGGCGCGCGGGAACAGCGTCAAAGCCCGGGAAATCCTGGACAAAGCGGCGCAGGAGATCGACACCGGGCTGGCCCAGGATCCGGAGTTGCAGGCACAGATGATGCAGACCATGGGCGACGTGTATGACAACCTGGGCCTGTACTCCCGGGAGCTGCCGCTACTCTCGCGCGCGGTCGAGATCCGGCGGCGCGTGCTCGGGCCGCGGAATCCCGACACGCTCACCTCGATGCGTGGTCTGGGCCGGAATCTGATGAGACAGGCCCGCTACGCCGAAGCGGAAAAGCTGGACCGCGAGACGCTGGATACTCAACGGCGTGTCTTGGGCCCGGAGCATCCGGACACACTGAAGTCGATGAATAACCTGGCTACGCTTCTGGTGGGCGAGGGCCGCTACGCGGAAGCGGAGAAGTTGGATCGCGAG
This sequence comes from Bryobacteraceae bacterium, assembly GCA_050008575.1. GTDB lineage: Bacteria > Acidobacteriota > Terriglobia > Bryobacterales > Bryobacteraceae > Bog-159. The sequence continues at coordinate 23,817 of JBEKMJ010000057.1, read as the reverse complement.
ACACTGGAGCTGGAACGTCGGGTCTTCGGGCCAGAGCATCCCGACACGCTGGCGCTGTTGGGCAACCTGGCTAATGTACTCAGCGGACAGGGCCGTTACGCCGAGGCCGAGCGGTTGTATCGCGAGGCATTGGATATTCGACGCCGCGTCTTGGGGCCCGAGCATCCGCGGACGCTGGGATCGATGAACAATCTGGCTATCGTTCTGAATCACCAGGGCCGCTACGCCGAGGCGGAGAGACTGCACCGCGAGACACTGGATCTGGAACGCCGTGTCCTGGGTCCGGAGCATCCGGACACACTCAGGTCGACCGCCAACCTGGCGATGGATCTCCATCTGGAGGGCCACTATGCCGAAGAGGAGAAGTTGGTTCGGGCGACACTGGAGATTCAACGTCGAGTCTTGGGTGCGGAGCATCCGGACACGGCGGTATCCACCTACAACCTCGCTTGCGATGCGGCCCTCCGAGGCGACCGCGATGCGGCGCTCTCGCTCTTACGGGAGGCTGTCGACCATGGTCTGATTCCCGAGTTCGATCGCGGCATCGATAGGGATCTCGATCTCAAATCGCTGCATGGCGATCCGCGCTTCCCCGCGCTGGTCGCGCATGCCAAAGAGCGCGCTGCCGCGCTGGGGAAGCCGAAGTAGGAGCGCCCTCTCGCAAGTTTCCAACCACCTCGCCGCAGTTAGTGTTGATTACAAGGGAAGACAATCGCCCTACAATCCTTCATCGGAGGATCAACTGGTCAACTGATTGCCAGCTTGACCGGCTTGCCCACCCGGCTGAGCATTTCCACGAGCGTATCAATTGTAAACTTGGCGGTTTTCTTGTTCACCACGTCGGACACGCGCGGGCGCGAGACCATCAGAATCTCGGCGGCCTCAGCCTGCTTTAAGTGATGTTTCGCAATCCAGACAGACAGCTCTTCCATCAGTTGCCGCTTCAGCAGCCGCTTGTCATTGATCTGTTTGCGGGACGCAGCCTGTAGACGTTTGGCGTCGTCCGGCGCAAAGCCCAGTTCCAGGAAGAGGTTCGCGCCCGGCTTTGTCACATGGCGGATTTCGGTGTCGATCGTCATCTCTTTTCCTTCCTCGCGTTGACCACGGCGCGATAGCGCGCGGCGGCAATAGCCTTGTCCTGCTTGCTGATACGCTCGAATGGCGGCAAGTCCGCCGCTTATCGCGACTGGCCGCAATATCATTCGGCGGTGAGGATCTCGATCGGCCCAAGGCCAGTCATCCAGTCGATCATGGTGCGGAACGCAAGGCCCATATTTTCCACTTGAACATGATTCTGCGCTTGCTCCGCCCGCGTGAACAGGCGCGCCGTCAGTGAACGTACTTGCGTCAGGGTAGCGATCTGGTCGCGCAGTTGGTGCACTGGGATATAGTGATCCTCGGTGCCCGCCATCAGAAGTACGTCCTGCGTCAGCCGGGGCGAGATGCTAGCGGTCTCGTATTTTTGATAGTGCTTCATCACCGCATATGGCGTCGAGAGTCCGGTGTTGTACATCATCAATTTAATCATCCATTCCAGAAGCAGGCTCTTGGCCATCGCATCGGCGAAGAACTTGTCGACCTCTCCCTCGTTGCCAGTGTCGATCCAGTCGAGGAGTTCCCTTTGGGCGGGTGGCGGCAGTGGGCGCAGGGCGCACTCGAGCCCGTTGGTGCAAATGTCGTATGCGATCACCCGGCGTACCCTTGGCTCGAAGGCGGCGGCGCGAATAACCAACCCGCCGCCGAGGGAGAAGCCCATCAACGTGACCGCGTCGAGGCGGAAGTAGTCCAGCACCGCTTGTGCCGGCTTCTCCCACTCAGGACTCATGGTCAGGTGCGCCAATTCGAGCGCCGCTCCCTGGCCGGGGCCCTCGAACAGGATCGTGTCGTACCCGGCGTCGCGGAAGACCAGCGCCGCGGGCAACCATTCCTCAATGTAGCTGTCGAACCCGCCGAAAACGACCAGTGTCCCCATCGGGTGTATCGGCGTGAGGCGATAGGCAGGGAGCCAGCCGGTCCCAAAAGGAATTCTGCTATAGGCGGACGGCGCAATTTGAAGATGGTCAAGGAGCAGATCGACAAAGCGCTGACGTGTGGGCAGCTTGCGCGGGTCGCTGAAGTGCAAAAAGAACTCGGCGAGACGCAGATAGTAAGCCCCTTTGAGCACCTCGTTCCGGGCGAGCGCCTTTTCTCCCAAGTCGAGAATGATTTTCGTGAACGTCGGATAGTCGTTTACGCTGGCCACCGCGTCGCGCATCTCGGTCAACATGCTGTCGTCGCCGACCCAGCCATAGAAGCGATTCAATTGAAAATTGATGCTCACGTCGGGGTGCAAATCGTGATAGCCGATCGGAAACGAGAATGCCGATGCTGTCGCAGCGGCTGCTCCGCCATTAACAATCGCCAATTCAGGGGCTGGATTTGGTTTCGTTTTCACTTCAGTCACGGGACTCATTTCAGTCTTTCTCCTTCTCTTCTTTGAAACTGCGCGTCTGTGCGTGGCCGTCAGTTTACCGGCCATGCCGATGCTCTGGCCATCGACTGGTTCCGGCTAACGTTTCCTGAGGCACGAGAAGGGCCGATAACAGCTTTTTACCGGAATTCCAATGCGGCCACCCGCCAAACGCCCAAGCGGCGGCGTGGCTTGTCGTCGTCTGGGTCGCCCTCAGGCTTTGGGGCCGCGCCTTGTGGCACACAGGCTCGCTCATCTTCTTGCGTTCCTCCTGCCAGCGGCTTTCGCCGCTTGAGGTTGCACGTCCGCGCTTGCCGCAGATACGCGAGCGAAGAGTCGGCGCGGGTGGATCACGCACGCGGAGCGTCATTATGACCAATTGTGGTCGCGAAAAGCCTTCGCCCCGGCAATATAGCCGTGGCCGCACTCAGGCCCCTTCAGACACAGGGCGGGAAGGCAACGGCATTCGGACCAAACTGGCACGCTCATCCAGCCTGGGTTCCCCGGGCTGGACCATCTCGAACTTCCGCGCTCTTGTGCCGAAGCCGGAGTTCGCCCTTCCAGGAGGCAGAATGTGAAAGTGATACCGGATGCGGTATCGTAGTGATTGTGGCTGGCGGCAAAGCTCTTCAGAAGATGCGCAAGAATCCGATGGGCGGGCGCATTGAAGAATTGCAGGCGGTAGCGGAGGAAAACTTCGTCGAGTGGCGCAGGCCCGGCCGAGGTGGCAGCCACGTGATTTTCAGCGCGCCCGGTGTGCGGGAGATCTTGTCGGTGCCGGCAAAGCGTCCGATTCAGCCGGTCTACATCAAGCAATTCGTGGCGTTGATCGACGCTGCGGGAGGTATTCGAACAAAGTGAGAACAACTTCGAATCGAAATCTCGACCAGTATCGGTTTACGGTTCGCCCGTTGTCAAAGGAAGAGGGTGGCGGCTACCTGGTGGAGTATCCGGATGTTCCCGGTTGCATGTCCGACGGCGAGACCATCGCGGAGGCGATCGCGAACGGCCGGGAAGCCCTGCTCGATTGTATGGAGGTGTTCAAGGAGTCGGGCCGAAAGATACCAAAGCCCAGTATCGAAGCCGCTCAATGGCGCCAGCGCTTGCCCCGGACCCTATACTCAAAGTTAACGAAACAAGCCGAAACCGAGGGCGTCAGCATTAATAGCTTGGTGACGGCAATCATCGCGGAGGCCATCGGAGCAAAGCAGGCGCGTCAATGAGTGCCGATGGCATGGGTCTGGAACCGCGTTCCGTCGCGTGCTTTTATGACAATGGCTCCCCACATTGGACACGTTTCGAACTTCCGCGGCCGAGTTGGCCCTATGATCGAACCCATGGACGCCCATTGTTTTGCGGGTTCTCGAACTCGCCGCGGGGGAGCTGGGATAACTTCCGGATCGCGCGTAATTGAGGAACTATCCGAAAAAACGCTAAGTGTGTGCACACTAACTTTGTACGGTGAGCTCGTCGCCCGCCGCCCTCAAACGGCTGGTTGCCTCCTTCGCAAAATAGCCTCAACGTTTCATCCCTCCCGGCGGTAATACCTATTAGAAATGGAGCCGGAAGGAATTGCGCTACGCATGACGGCCTGGCGGCGGGAATCGACCGGCGACCTGGCTGCCTTCGAGCGGATCATGTCCCAATGCGAACGCCGGGTTCTGCGGGTCGCCCTGCGCCTGCTGAATAACCAGCAGGACGCCCAGGATGCCGCCCAAGAGGTGTTTTTAAGGCTTTACCGGCATTTTGGCGATCTGGACGAAACCCGCGGATACGAGCCGTGGCTCTATCGCGTCACGGTAAACGTCTGCCGCGATATGGCGCGCGGCCGGCGCCGCTCGATCGGCCTCGCGGATGTGCCGGACCCGGTATCGCCGCAGGCGGATGCTTATCACGATGCGGAGCGCGCCCAGCAGCGCGAAATTGTCCGCCGCGGGCTGAGCCGCCTGGGCGAGAAGGAGCGCGCGGCCCTGGTGCTGCGCGATGTGGAAGGGCTGTCCACGCGGGAAGTGGCCGGCATTCTGGGTTCTTCCGAGAATACGGTGCGCTCGCAGATTTGTTCGGCGCGCCTGAAGCTCCGCGATTTTACGGGCCGCCTGTTGAGGAGGCGATCATGAGCTGTTCCAAATTCGAAACCGATATCGCGCTGTATGCCGGAGGAGATTTGCCCGCCGGGCGGATCGCGCGCGTCGCATCGCATCTGGCGGACTGCGCCGATTGCCGCGCATTGGCCGAAGACCTGCGCGCCAGCCAGACGCTGCTCGCCGAACTGCGCGACGATCCGATCGCCGATGCGCTGGCCGCCCTAGTCCACCACCGCGTTCTAGCCCAACTTAGAACCACTGCCTGGAGGGCGGGCTTTAGCCCGCGCGGAGCTTTAGCTCCGCTGCTGGCCCTGGCTGCAGCGGTGATTTTAGCGGTGATTCTCGCATGGCCTCGGCATGCGGCAAAGCAGGCCCCGGTAGCTCGAGTTGAATCCCTGCAACTGCTGCCTGCGCCCCGGTCGAACATCGTCCCAGTGCGGCGCCGCGTGGTTCACCGCCACCATCCCGCGCCCGCCGCGCAACCCGGCCCGCCGCTGCTGGTGCAGTTCGTCACCGACGATCCAAACATCGTTATTTATTGGCTAGTAGATCGGAAACCTCAAGGAGACTAAACATGAAAATCGTAAAACGAATCTTATTCAGCCTGACCCTGGCAGGCGCCCTTGCGGCACAGAACGCCGCGGTCGTGCCCCCGCCCGCGCAGCCCCCCGAGCTGCCCCGTCAACAAAAGGTTTTTCTGCTGAAGTACGCCGATGCCCGGCATGTGGCCGATGTCCTGGCCGTCTTCGGATACGGCATAAGAGCCGACCGCGACATGCACGTGGTGGCGGTCAGCGCGCCCGCGGAAGCCATGTCGGCGATCGAAGACGCCGTCAAGCGATTGGACGTGCCCGCCGCTGCGCCCAGGGACATCGATTTACTCGTCTACATGATCGTAGCGGAGGAACAGCCGCCACAGCAGCCTTCGGCCGCCGAGAGTCTGCCGCCCGAACTGCAGGCGGTGGCCGATGAATTGAAGAAGATCTTTTCGTACAAGAGCTTCCGGTTGCTGGATTCGATCCTACTGCGTACCCAGCCCGGCAATAAGGCGACCGCCGACGGAGTCATCGGTGACTCGAAGACACAGTACCGGTTCGACGTGCAGCCATCTGCCGTGACCGAAGGCCCCGATGGACGTCTAATCCGGCTGGACAACCTCAATTTGAGCTTGCGCCTGGCCGGCGATCATGAGGCCGGCATCCGAACCGAAATCACTGTGCGCGAAGGCCAGCGGGCGGTGGTGGGCAAGTCGAATATGGGTCTCGGTCGATCCCTCATCCTGGTGGTGACCGCGAAGGTAACTGAATAGGAGAACTCGATGCATCAACTGCGCTATGCCGCACGCCTCCTGGCGCGCACACCGCGATTCGCCATCGTCGCCGTCATCACGCTGGCCCTGGGCATCGGAGTGACGCCGTCCGATCCGGCGACCTTCATCCTGGTTGGAACGACGCTCGGCGCGGTCGCGCTGGGCGCTTGCCTGATCCCAGCCCGGCGGGCTACCCGCGTCGATCCCATGGTCGCGCTCCGCTACGAGTGATGCGCGCCGCGTAGCGGCCGGTCGATTTTATCCCCAAGCGGCGGTAAGCCTTGTGGGGCAGGCGTCAACGCCTGCGGCGGGTCTCCAGACCCGCCCCCTCCCCGCGCGTCGCAGTGGGATCGTGTCGATCTGCGCGATGTCCCGGTCATGCCGCGCGAAGTTCTCCTCCGCTTTCATCTGCATGGCGTGTATCTGGGCTGTCTGCTCCAGGATGGCCATGATTATACGCCAGCACGGCGCCGCAGGTTCCTTTTCTCTCCCCTTGACATCCTAGGAGAACACTCCTAGAATGACTAGAGGAGCCATCATGGGCAAACAAGTCGATATCCTGCAAGGCACCCTCGACATGCTGATCCTGAAAGCCGTCTCGCTCGGCCCGCTGCACGGCTACGGGATCCTGCTGCGCATCCAGCAAGTATCGAAGGACGCGCTGCGGATTCCGCAAGGGTCGCTCTATCCCGCGCTCTACCGGCTGGAGCATCGCGGCTGGATCGCCGCGGAATGGGGCGAAAGCGATAATAAGCGCAAGGCCAAGTATTACCGGCTGACCGCCGCGGGCCGCAAACAGTTTAAATCCGAGCGGCAGGAGTGGAAACGCCTGGCCGTGGCCATCGGCGACGTGCTGGCCGCGGAGCCGGAGGAGGTGTGACATGCTGGCGCCATTGAGATCGTGGTGGCGGGCGCTGACCGGGCAGTCGCGCCTAGCCGGCGAAATGGCTTCCGAGATGGACAGCCATATGGAGCGTTACGCCGCCGACCTGATGGCGGCCGGGGTGGATCCGGGCGAGGCGCGCCGCCAGGCTCGCATCGAATTCGGCAGCACCGCCGCGGCGGCGGAAGAATGCCGTGAAGCGGTAGGGCTGCGCTGGCCCAACGAATTCAGCCGCGACCTGCGCTACGCCGCGCGTGTGCTGCGCAAAAGTCCCACCTTTACCGCCGCGGCCGTGGCCACGCTGGCCTTGTGCATCGGCGCCAATACGGCCATCTTCAGCGTGGTGGACGCCGTACTCCTGCGCCCGCTGCCCTATCCGCATCCGGAGCGGCTGTTCTCCGTCGCCCGGCATTTCCAAGGCGAAGGCTCCGAGGCCTACCAGACGAATCTTTGGGGAGGCGCTTGGGAAGGGGTGCGCGACCACGCCGCCTATCTGGACGCAGCCGTGTTCAGCGACGGTTCGATGGGCGTCAACTCTGCGTCGGCGGGCCGGGTCGAGTACCTCAAGCAGCAGCGCGTTTCGGCGGGCTTCTTTCGCGTGCTGGGCATCGCGCCGCTGATCGGGCGCGAGTTTTCGGCGGATGAAGACCGCCCGGGCGGTCGGGCGGTGACGGTGATCGGCTACGCGCTCTGGAAGCGCGTATTTCGCGCCGACCCCGCGATCGTGGGACAGGCGGTCACCTTGCGCGGCGAGCCGTACACCATCGTCGGCGTGCTGCCCGCACAGTTTCAAAACAGCGTTCCGGCCGACCTGTGGACGCCGCTGCGTCCATCCCGATCGGGCGAGGGCGGGGGCTCCAACTATGCCATCGTAGCCCGCCTGCGTTCCGGCGCGACGTGGGCGCAGGCCAACGGACAGATCGAGGCGATTGGAACGCCGATTTTGCGGCAGTACGGGCAGGACCCTTCCACCCAGCGCCTGCGCTTGATATCGTTTCAGCGCGGTTTGACCGTGGATGTGCGCCAGCCGCTGCTGATTCTCTGGGCGGCGGTGGGTCTGGTGCTCCTGATCGGCTGCGTCAATATCGCCGGGCTGCTGCTGGCGCGCGCGGCGGGACGCACCCGCGAGATGGCTACCCGTATGGCGCTGGGCAGCGGACGCGCGGCCCTGATCCGGCAACTGCTGGCCGAAAGCGTCCTGCTGGGGCTTTCCGGCGGCGCCGCCGGTGCTGCCCTAGGCTGGCTGGGAGTCAAGGGACTGAAGGCCCTGATGCCGGCTAGCTTGAACGTCTGGCAAGCCGTGGAGTTGGACTGGCGGGTGCTCGCCTCGACCGCCTGCGCATCGATTGCAGCCGGCATCCTTTTTGGCCTGTATCCCGCGCTTGTGGCCAGCCGTCTGGAGATCCGCGCGGCGCTGGGCGAGGCCGGACGCGGTGTCGCCGGCGCACGCAATCCCTGGCCGCGCCGCTCGCTGGTGACCGGTGAGGTGGCGCTCGGTGTCGTGCTGCTGGTGGGCGCCGGTCTGCTCATCCGCACGTTCGCCCATCTGCGCGGCCTCACTCCGGGTTTCGACGCCCACTATGTAATCACGGCCCAACTCTCGCTGCAGGACGCGCGCTACGCCACCAGCCAGCGTGTAAACCGGCTTTTCGATCAGAGCCTGGCCCGCATGCGTGAATTACCCGGAGTCGAGTCCGCCGCCGTGACCATCAGCCTGCCTTACGAGCGCGCGCTGAATGACGGCTTCCGGCGCCTCGACGGCCGGCACGTGGATACCGAAGCTCAGATCGCCAATCTGTTCTATGTCACGCCCGAGTATTTCCGCGTGCTGCGCATTCCGCTGCTGCGCGGGCGCGTCTTCACCGCCGCCGACAGCAGCACCGCGGCGCCGGCCATGGTGGTGAGCGAAGCGTTCGTCAAGATGTACCTGCGTGACGACGATCCCCTCGGCCGGCACCTGGATCTGGGCGGCGGCGACCGGCGCGAAATCGTCGGTGTGGTCGGCGATATCCAGCAGAAGAGCGGCTGGGGAGACGGCGCACCCACGGCGGCTATGCCGGATATCTACATCCCCGCCACGCAAGTCGAAGACAAATTCATGCAACTCGTCCACACCTGGTTCTCGCCGAGCTGGATCGTGCGCACGGCGGGACCGCCGGAGGGCATCGTCGGCGGCATGCAGCGCGCACTCGAATCCGTGGACCCGCAACTTCCGTTCGCGGGCTTCCACAGTATGGAGGACGTCCGTTACCGCGCGCTCGCCCAGGAGCGCTTTCAGGCGGTCCTGTTGGGCGCCCTGGCGGGGCTGGCGCTGCTGCTCGCCGCCGTGGGGATTTACGGGCTGATCGCCAACTCCGTGGCCGAACGAACGCGCGAACTGGGTATCCGGCTGGCGCTCGGGGCAACCGTGCCGCAGGCGATGCGCTCCGTGGCGCTGCCGGGCGTGGCACTGGCGCTGGCAGGGGTCGCGGTGGGTTCGGTGCTGGCCGGATTTGCGTCGCAACTGCTGCGGCACTTGATATGGGGCGTGCGGCCGGGCGATCCGCTTACTTTTGTGGCGGTAGGGCTCGGCTTGCTGGCAGTGGCCGCCGCCGCTAGTTTCCTGCCGGCGCTGCGCGTCACGCGGCTGAATCCGGCCGAGACGCTTCGGCAGGAGTAGTGGGGCAGGACTCCAGTCCCGCGGCCCGCCTTGCAGAACGGTCCACAGCGGCCTGTTCTACCGGCGCCGATCGAGGGCCAGCGCAACTCCTGCGCCAATCAGCACGGTCCCCGTGCCGCAATCAAGTCCTCGCATGACCGCTGGGCGGCCGAGCCAGGATCGCAGAGGCCCTACGGCGATGGTCAGAAGAGTGAGCCACAGCAAACCTTCCGCGACGTGCACGAGCGTGAATAGAAAACCGTATGCGATGACGCTGCCGCCGCGAGGGATGAATTGCGGGAGCAGAGTCGCGTAAAAAACCCCAACTTTCGGATTCAGCACATTCGACAGCAGGCCGCGCACAAGCCAGAGGCGCCCGCCATTTCCGTTGCGGGAAGGAGCACCGGACAGCGGGCCCGTTTCGAAATGTAACTCGGGCTTTCGCACCCACATCCGGATTCCCAGATAGACCAGATAACCGGCGCCCGCGATGCGCACCGCGTTATAGGCAATTCTCGAGACCGCCAGCAGCTCGGTGAGGCCAAGCGAAGTTGCCGTTCCCCAGATGAAGAGGCCGGCGCAGATTCCGAATGCGGCAAAGCGAGCTTGGCGGGCGCCTTCGACCGCGGCGGTTCGCAAGACTAGAACGGTGTCCGGACCCGGTGTGACGGTGAGCAGGCCGGCAGCAGCGGTAAATGCAAGTAGCGCGGTAACGTCGGTCATGGCTCAACAGGGATCCCCACGATTATAGCGGATGCCCCGTATTCTTACTCAGCCGCGCATCCAGGGACAAACGGCCGGGGCCGAAGATCAGCACGATCAGGAAAGCGATCAGGAACGTGTACGGCGCCGCGGCGTAGAATTTATCCGGGTCGGAAAAGATCGAGAACAGCGCCGCGCGGTCCCCCGCGATGTACGCCACGATCATGTCGCAGGTGAGCAACAGCGCGAACAGCCGCGAACCCAGCCCCAGCATGATGAGGATTCCGCCCACAAACTCCAGGTCGACGATGAAGGGCGCGGTAAAGATGGGCAGCGGTACGCCGAGACTGGTGAAGTAGTCGGTGACTTTCGCGAGGTTGTGGAGCTTTCCCCAACCGGTTTGCATCATCTGGAATCCCCAGTAGAGCCGCACCAGCAGCAGGAACGGAGACTGCAAGCTGGACGCCGCTGTGATCAGCAGTCCGTAGAGTTTGGTTAGAATTGGCTGCACAACCACCCCATCTCCGCCCACGCGGCAAACCAGGTTTCCACGCGGCGGCGCAGTTCATCGACCGGCGCCGGGCTGTCTTCCAGCGCCCCTTCCATGGCTTTGCCAACCGGCAAACCCTTACCCAGCGCCGCGAGCAGATGGAACTCTTCGGCATCCAGCCGGCGGTAGAAAACCGTGAAATCCAGGCGATGCACAGCCAAAAAGATGTGCTCGGGTGGCATGCTGTGGATGCGCCGCACGAGGCCCCCGGCCTTGCGTTTGAGCACCGCGTTGCTGGCCGTCCCGTGCTCCTCGGATGCCGCATTCACCTTCACGCGCAGGTCGTCAACCGGATACCGCAGCTCGATCAGCCGGACATAGGGCTGCAGCCCGATACGCATACCGGGTCCCAACTCCAGCAGATCCTCCGGACCGAGGACTTTCTTCTCGGCCGCATCGAACGCCTCGGTATGCGCCCATTCCAGGCGAATCATATCCAGCGCCAAGTCCAGCCGATCGCCCGCGAACGTGGGGTTGCGGCGCAGCCACTCTTCCAGGCGCGAACCCAGGTTACGCATCGTCCAGGATGCCGAAGGACGGTCCGTCAGGTAAGCTTTCGCCAGTCGCGCGAAGGCGCGTTGGCCGAGCACCGCGCGCAAGCCGGGGAAATCCTCGTAGAGCGAATCGAACAGGCGATACCAGTAGCTGCGGCTGTAGATTTCCAGCCGCTCGAGAGATGTCAGGCGGTCGTTCGGCTTGATGTAGTCCACCGGCGCGGCGGGGTCGATATGGTCCCCCGCGGCCAACGGCAGCATCAGGGCCCCGGCCATGCGCTTCTGGAGAGTGAGCAGATTCACGGCGCCACCGGCGTTTGTGCGGCGTGGAGCGGCGTGGGCGCGGCCATGAACTTTTCCGCTTTGCGCGCCTCGGCATGCACCTCGTCGAACGACGGAATGCGGTCGTCCCATTCGAGCAGTGTGGCGGTCTGCCCCACGCGCCGAATGGCATGCTCGTACAGCTTCCAGACGGGATCGATCACCGGATGGTCGTGCGTGTCCAGGATGTATTTCCGGAACTTGGAATGGCCGGCAATATGGATTTGCGCCACGCGTTCGGCGGGCACGCCGTTCAGATAATCGTAAGGATCGAAGCTGTGGTTGCGGGACGACACGTAGATGTTGTTCACGTCCAGGAGTATGCCGCAGTCCGCGCGCTCCACGACTTCGTTAAGAAATTCCCATTCCGTCATTTCCGATTCATGGAACTCGGCATAGCTGCTGACGTTTTCGACCGCGATGGGCACTTCCAGATAGGAGCGCGCCTCGCGCACCTTGCGCGCGGTGAGCTTGGCGGCTTCGAACGTGTACGGCATCGGGAGCAAATCGTGTGTGTAGCGGCCGTCCACGCTGCCCCAGCAAAGATGGTCCGTGAGCCAGGGCGTCTTAGTGCGCTTCACCAGCGCCTTCAAACGGCGCAGGTGATCCCGATTGAGCCGCTCGGCCGAGCCGAAATACATCGATACGCCGTGCTGTACGACGCGGTATTGTTCAAGGATCCGGTCCAGCATGGCCAGCGGACGGCCGCCATCCACCATGTAGTTTTCCGAGATGATCTCGAACCAGCCCACCACCGGCTTTTTCTCCAGGATGTGCTGGTAGTGGGGTATGCGGAGCCCCACACCGATACCGTATTCGGTGAATCCGTTGAATCGATTTGCAGGCACTGGTTTGGAAAAAAGTGTGGCGCACGCACCGGTGCGTACGCCACGCCGCAACGCCAGACTATGTGGTCTTCTTGTTGGAACCGTCGGTGGCGCAGCCGCCCTTGCCCTTGCAGGAGTTCTTGCCTTTGCAGCCGGCATCGCTGGTTTTGCATCCGCCCTTGCCCTTGCAGGAGTTCTGCCCCTTGCAGGCATGCTTTTCCTTGGCGAACTGGGAGATGGTCCCGGAGGACTGTCCGGCCAGCGCGCTGTTGGAAGAAAGCCTCTGGCCGGTGGAGCTAGAGGAAACGGTGCTTGCGTTTAGGCGTGTCATCGTGCCACCCAGCAGGCCGGTGAACGCCGCGGTTAGTACTAACGAGCTTTTGGAAACTTTCATGGTCTTGTAATCCCCTTCCTTTGTCGGTTATTCCCGAATCCCTCAAAATTTCCGGACACCCGCGGCAAGACAGCAAACATGTGCGCGGGTCCCTTAGAGTATACGACAGTTGTACGCGGGATGGATTGGGCCTTGGGACAGGTCGAAATCCCGCGCGGCGCCGTCTCAATTTCCGAGAAACAGCGCCGGTCCCGCCTGGTAAGCGGTTGGCGTGGAGCCGGCCACTGAGAGCGAGGAAGTGGAAACAACCTGCAGACTGTACTCTATAGCACAGCCATAGCACGGAGGAGGCGTGGCGCCGTAGAGATAATCGCTGCCCGGACTGACCGCCAGGTTGACCAGACCGATGCCGGCGACCGTGTTGGTGAGCGCGAGAGTCTTCGCATTGAACGTGTAAAGCGTGTTGTTGTTCGAAAAGTAAATTGTGCCGCCGTCCGGCGAAACCGCGGGATTCGAATAGATGCCCGACGTGTTCAGGCCTGGTATTTGCGCGTGCCTGACGATCTTGCCCGTACTCGGATCGATTTGATCGAGATCCAGCACCTGACCCGCTTCCGGAACCACTGCGTAAACCACCTGGCCCCCCGGGGACGAACCGATCAGGGGCAAGCCTTTGAACGGCCAGGTTGCCGTCACCGTCATCTGCACCGTATCGATCGCCGCAATGCCCGTGCTCGGCGGCGACCCGGCGGATAGCGTGCCGGCGCCTCTTGTGATTAACTCCTCGACAAACTGGAAGGGTACGTACAGCGTGCTTCCGCTCAGTACGGGTTGCGAATAATTGAAATTCGTGTCTCCATCCCGGCTCGGAATGGACGCAGTCCCGGTTACCTCGAGAGAGACCGGATCGAAGCGGAACACTTGCGGCGTCGAACTGGTGGCAAATCCGGAACCGCCGCCGGCGTTCAAGAACGCGTAGGCAAGATTCGGAACGAAAATTTGCCCGGCAGGTTGCAACGTGCCGGCGTCCAGCACCTCGATGTTATTCGCGTTGTCCGCCGCCAGAAGAAGATGGTCTGTCGCATCATAGGCCGCGCTCGACAGATATCCGGTGACGGCTGTCGCCACTACGGTGAGCGATGGCGGTGCACCGGTATCCGCCAGGGTTGAGCTGAACTCATTCAGGAAGTAGATCTCACTTCCCGTGGAGTTCAACGCCAGAGTGCCGTTGCTAAAGGCCGGGAAGGTCGCCATGACCGACTGGGAAGCCGGGTCGAACACCACCACATCCGATCCGTCGCCAACGTACACAGTCCCGGCCGGAGAAACCGCGATGTTCCCGGTGACGACGAGCGGCACGGCCATCAGTGCCTGTGTGGCGACATCGATCGTGAAGATGTCCGTGCCTTGATAGTTTGCCTGGCCTGGCATGTAGAGCTGAGCTCCGTCCGGCGAGATCGCGAGGCCAAAGACCACGCTCACGTTGTCCAGCGGCGCCTTTTGCGTCACCTTGAGCGTGGCTGCGTCGACATAAGTCAAGGCGATCCCGGGGTACTCGCCATCCGCAACATAGAGCGTGGAACTATCGGGAGAAACTACGGCGTCCCACGCATCGGAAAGGGGAACGGTACCAATCAGCTTCAAATTGGAGGCCTTGACCGCCGCCACTTCAGGATAGCCGTAGCCAGTGAGATAGATGGTTTCGCCGTCCGGCGAGACGCTCATGGTCAGGCCGGCATTGCCGCCCAGGTTCGAATCCAGGACCACACTGAGAGTGGCGGCGTCGATCTTCCAGAGGTGCGTGTTGTGGCTCGAATCCTGATAGGTGAGATAGAGGAAGCTCGTCTTGGGGTTCGCCGCAAGAACCGCGGGCGCTGGCGGCGGCGGAACCGAAAGCTCTTGTTGCGCGGTGATCTTTCCGGTGCTCAGGTTAACGACGGAGAGCAGATAGGCGCTTGGAGAGTACGCTAGGACGGCGGCGCTGCCGCCCGTCTTCGTGATTGCAAACGTGGAGTTTATAATTGGGCCGCTGCTGGTTGCCGTCGCGAGCGAACGTTCAATCGTGCCCGTGGCCGGGTTGATGACGCTCAGGCTTCCGTGGCCCGCGCCTCCGTTCGGGATAATTGTGCGTACCGCTCCCGGAGCCTGGAAGGCAAGAAATGCCATCGGGATAAACCCTCGCGCGAAAGAATTCGTCAATAGCATCGCTTCGCTCCTGACTTGGAGATTGTTCCGATTTGGCCGGTCCGTGCCGGAATCGCCGCGCGCCGCAAGCGTTTCCATCCACGCTCTCCATCGTTAATTATAAGCGGCGGAATGTGGAGATCTGGCCTGGAAAGTGTCACGTTTGTGTCACATTTTCAACGACTCTTCGCTTCGGCATTCGAACCTTCCCGTGGGTGTCGGCTATTCTAGAAGGGTGAGGGTAATTTCCAGGCGATCGGCGCTGCGGCGATGCTCTGGCTTGGCCGCGGCGTCCGCAATGGCCAAAGCGATGCGAGCTTCGGCCCCATCCGTTACGGTGAAAGAGGGCGGCGCGGAGATCGACGTTTCGTTCGAATCCGACCATTTCGATCTGCCGCAAGCTACCCTGATCGCCTGGGTAAGCCGGGCGGCGCGCGCCGTGAGCAAGTACTACGGACGGTTTCCCGTGCCGCGCGCGCGTGTACGCGTCTTTGCGGGCGGCGGACAAGGCGTTTCGCACGGTGTCAGCTATGGCGACGACGGCGCGTGGACCCGCATCACGGTTGGCGGCCACACCACGGCGGACGACTTGGACGACGACTGGATGATGACGCACGAAATGGTGCATTACGCATTCCCGTCGGTGCCGCGCCGCCATCACTGGATCGAAGAGGGTACCGCCACCTATGTGGAGCCCATCGCGCGCGTTCAAATCGGCAACCTGACGGCCGCGCGCGTCTGGGGCGATATGCTGCGCGACATGCATCAAGGGCTGCCCGAAGAAGGCGACCGAGGCCTGGACAATACGCACACCTGGGGCCGGACCTATTGGGGCGGCGCGCTTTTTTGCCTTCTGGCGGATATCGGCATCCGGAAGAATACGGCGAATGCCAAGGGCCTCGAGGACGCTTTGCGGGCCATCAACCGCGCGGGCGGCAGCATCGAAACGGATTGGCCGCTGGAGCGCGCTTTCGAAATCGGCGACAAGGCGGCTGACGGCAAGACGCTGATGGAACTGTACGGCAAGATGCGCGCGCAGCCCGCGATGGTGGATTTGCCCGCTTTATGGAAACAACTCGGGGTCGCGCGGGAGCACGGCAGGGTGCTGTTCGACGATCGCGCGCCATTGGCCGGCGTGCGCAAGGCGATTATGTGATTGTGGCCGTAGTGGGGCAGGCTCGCAGCCTGCCTCGCAGGCCCGCTCTTCGGCGCGCGAAGCTCGCCTCACGGCACGCACTTGTGCATGCCGCGTCCCGGCTCATCGGGACGCCTGGCTTCCGCGCTTGCAAACCAAATGATCGCTTGGCATCCAGTTCAACGCCGACGTCTTGCCGATCTGCCAGTCCATGGTGAAGCAATCCTGCGCCGTGATCGAGTAAAGAAAGCGGTTCGCCGCCATGGGCGCTTTCGGATCTTCCGCCACGGGCGAAGTCATCGTGAGTGCGCCGAAGTTGTTGGCATCGAACTCGACCAGGCGTTTCTGCTGCGGATCGTAGCCGATCAGATACTTTGCCAGATACCCGGTTGCCGGCTCAATGTCCCGCTCAGTGAGTTCCAGCCACTAGTAATCCTCGACCTTGAGCGCCACGACCGCACCGACCCGCGCGAAGGTGTACGTCATGGCCGCGACGATCGCGCGATCGCGCAGCCCGATCGGCACCGAGATATCCATGCCATGCAGCAGCTCGGTAGCTTCCTCGGACGACAGCACCGGCGTTGAACCCTTGCTTACCGAATAGCGCGGCCCGCGAACGGCGTGCGCGGGATTGAACGCCACCACCTGGCCGGTAACCAGCCAGTCGAAAAGCATCCGGATGCAGGCAAGATGCTGCTTGACCGTGGGAGCGGCCAGCGCCGCCTAACGTGGCTGACAGCGTGCCGGCAACGTGGCTGCAACGTGGCTGCGGCGTGGCGCACGCACTCGTGCGTGCCGCGTCCCCACTCATGGGGACGATTGGCGGCCGCCGAGCCATTTCTTGACCATAACCTTCAGGCGGGCGTAAAGAGAGCGACTCTCAGCCACTGGGCCTGGCGCTGGCGCGTGCGGGCTGTTTCCCGCAACCTCCGCGCCAGGCAACACGCCACCGGGCGTCTCGCAGAGTTGCTGGCCGGTGAAGCGCACGGTGGTCACGACGAACGAATAACTCCGCCGCATGCGCGCGCCGGACTTGTCCACCACACAGACGGAGAAACCCGCCGGCCGCGCCAGCACCGGGAAGTAACCTTGCACATTGCGCTGGATAAAGGCCGTTTCATAACGGTGCCGCCGCAGGCTCCACGTGAACACGCGGAAGCTGTCGAAATCGTATGGATGGTCGCCGCCCGCGCCGCTGGCGATGGTCGTCCACAGCCAGTTGTGCTTCGCCACGCCGCCGTCCTGAACATCCGTGAGCGCGAAATACGAGGTGATGCGATGGCCTTCGGCATACTGCGCCACGTCGTCGGGGATGGCCATATAGAGTCCCCGCGTCAGCACCCACCCGCTCTCTCCCTTGGCATTGCGCACCAGGCTCCAGTCTTCCTTGGGCGGTGCGCTGGCGGCATGCCGCTCGGCGATTTCCCGCTGCACTTCGGGCGGGGTCTTGGACAGTTCCTTCCAGTTCGGCGGCGGGGGTGGCGGGGCCGGCATCGGCGGGAGCGGGTATTTGGAATCCGCCCGCTTGCGCGCCGGTGGGGGCGCTTTGGGCCTGGGCGGAATCAGCGGCTTGCGTTCGGGCGGCGCGCGGGAAGCGCCGACGTGCGCCACCACGTCCACTTTTTCGCCTTCCTTCACTTGCAGGAAGCTGGGCGACAGGCGATTCGGCTCCGTGTGTACGTTCAGCAGCTCGTACGTGCTGGCCACCCCCTGCGAGGGCAGCGTCAACGCGCGGCGCTCCACTTCCTTCAAGGCCGCAATCTCTTCGGAACTCAGCAGCAGGTGGTCTTCGATCCAACCTTCTACGCCGCCCGGTGCGCGGACCTTCAAGAACCGGCGGTGCCGCTGCACGATTTCGAGCCGCTGGCCATGCTTGACGGTGGCCACCACCGGCGATTGCCTAGGGATGTCGCGGCGCAAGGCCAACGTGGCAGGACCCGCGTAGGCTTCGCCGATCGCCGGCGCGCGCGGCTCGCCGCCGCGGCAGGCCGATAGGAGCAGTATCGGCAGAAGCAGCAGGATACCGGGTGCTGGGCTCGGGGTGCCGGGTGCTGGCAAACTCGTCGACCGTTTGGCGTGAGCAGGCCAGCACCCAGCACCCGGAACCCAGCACCCCATCACCTCTTCTCCGTCGCCAACAACCGGTTATACACTTGGCGGAACGCCTCGCCCGAGCGCTCGGCCGCCCACTGCTCCAGGCTGATATCCGCCGCCGAGGAGAGTTGCAGCACCACTTGCCCGTCGCGTATATGGCAGCTCAACTGTTGAATGCGCTCCTCGTGGCTGACATCCAGGTTATCGGCCAGCCGCAGCAAAGGAATCAACAGCAGCACCACGCGCTTGTCTTCGGCGTTCAACGACTGCCAGTTGGAGTGTACCGGCGTGGGCATGCTCTTGCGGTGATAGCGGCACAGATTGGCGATCAGCGCGCGCTCGCGATTGGTGAAGCCGGGCATGTCGGAATTGTTCACCAGGTAGTAGGAGTGCTTGTGATGGTTGGAGTCGGACACGAAGTGGCCGGCATCGTGCAGATAGGCGGCGGCCTCCAGCAGCTTGCCGAAATGCGGCGGCAACTGGTGCAGCGGATGCAAGTCGGTGAACAGCGTGTGCGCCAGTCCGGCCACCTTGCGCGCGTGCGGCAAAGGCACGCCATAGCGGCGGCTCATCTGTTCCACTTCCTTGCGCTGGTCGCGGCTGAGCTGAGCCAACTCGCGTCCCACGCCCCGCGCATGCAGATCCGCGATGATGCCGTCGCGCACCCCGGCCGCCGAATAATACAGGCACGGCAGGCGGAAATCCTCCAGCACGCGCAGCAGCACACTCACGCCCGGCACGATAATCTCCGCGCGCTTGGGCCCGATGCCGGTGGCCTTGCGGCGGTCCGCCAGATCCAGCACGCTCAGCTTCTTGTAAAGGCGGCGCACCTCGTGCGTGGACGCGCGCATGCGGTCGGCCTGGTCGCGCTTGGTGCGGGGGATGCGGTTCACCGCGCAGACCACCGCCGAAGCCGTGGCCGAAGTAGCGATCACGCGGTCCCAATGCGTGTTGCCGAAGCGCTTCGCGATACCCGCCAGCTTCTCTTCGATATATTCGTGCATCTGGTGCAACTCGTCCGGCAAGGGTGGATCGTGGCGCAGGAAGATCTCGCGCAATCGCACCGCGCCCAGCGGCTTCGAAAACGAGTCGCGCAGCTTGCCGTGTTCGCCGGCGATCAGCTCCGCGCTGCCGCCGCCGATATCCACAATCAGCAGCCGGCGGGTGGGATGCGGCCAGCGCGCCTCGACGCCCAAGTGAATCAGCCGCGACTCCTCGCGTCCGGAAACGATCTCGACCGGCGCGCCGATGGCGCTGGATGCGCGTTCCACGAATTCGGCCTGATTGCGCGCGTCGCGCACCGCGCTGGTGGCTACCGCGCGCACGCCCACGACGTCCAGCTTTTGATATTGCTGGGCCATGCGCGCCAGCACCGAGCAGGTCAGCTCCAGCGGCTCCTGCGCCAGCACGCCGCTGCGAAATACGCTTTCCCCCAAGCGCGTGACCACCCGTTCGGAGGCCAGCACGCGCATGCCCGACCCCGGCAGGACTTCGGCCGCGGCCATACGGATGGAGTTGCTGCCGATGTCGATGGCGGCGTAGCGGGGCATATACCAGTTATAAGGGAAATGCGCCGACCCGTGCCGATGGTTGGGCAGGCGGTTTCGCCTGCCCGCTCAAGAAGTTCCCTCAAGCCGCGGGATCGAAATCACTTGGTGACGCGGAAGGTCACGTTGCTCGAGAGCGTGCCGTCCAGGCGTGACCACGCAATCCGGACTACGCGCCGGCGACACCGTGCTTGCTTTCACCGGCTGGCGAACTCACGCGCTCTCCGACGGCACGAAGGAAAAGAAGCTCAATCCGGAAGCTTGCCCAAATGGAACTTGGTGGCGCTGCCCGTGACCGGCGGAGCAAACGGAGCGTTCGTGGCAGGAACACCTTTGCCGCTGTTTAGTCACGCCACCTCGATACGCGCGCCCGACTTGAATGAATTCAGCTACGCCGTTTCGGCGGACGGCCAGCGGTTTCTGGTGCTGTCGAGACCGGACGTGGAGGAGGGCATCCACGTGCCGACGAACTGGACGCAGCAGGATGTCAATGACCACAGAGCGTCCTGTTCACCTAAACTCGACTTTATGACACTCGCCCTCGGCAAGGTGGATTCGAGCGCTGTCCTCGCCGCGTTCCTGATCTTCTCTCAAGGGGCCGCGCTCGCGCAGTCCATTCCCGCTGCAATCTTCACCGATCCTCCGCCCGACAAGGCGCACCCGGCAAAGATGACGGTGGTGCACATTCCGACCCACGGCCTGCTGATCAACGGGGTGGTCTACCAGGCATCGGGAGCCGGACTTCACCCAACGATTCGTGATCTGCCACGGCCTGCCGGGCAATGAGAAGAATCTGGATCTCGCCCAGGCGGCGCGGCGCGCGGGCTGGAACGCGGTAACGTTTAATTACCGGGGCTCCTGGGGCAGTCCCGGCAACTTCCGCTTTGCTCAAAACCCCGAAGACGCCGCGTCGGTCGTAGAGTATCTGCGCGCGCCGTCCAACGCCGCCGCTCTGGGAATCGACACGCGCCGGATCGTCCTCGCAGGCCATAGTATGGGCGGTTGGGTGACCGCAATGACGGCATCGAAGGACTCCGGTCTCTTCGGGGCTATCCTGATCTCGGCCGCGGACATGGGCCGGACAAGGGGAACAGGGGAGCAACTGGTCGCCTCCATGGCAGACGACATGGAATCGTTAGCCGGTGTCACGCCCCAGACCATGGCGGATGAGATAACGGCCAATGCGGAGGCGTTCAGCATCGGCAATGCGGCGCCGGGCCTCGCGAGGCTCCCGTTGCTGGTGATTACTTCCGACGATGGTCTGGCGCCCGCAGTCGCTGCGCTGGTCGAGGCGATTGAAGCGCAGGGCGGAAAGAACATCAAGACGGCACACTTCGCCACCGATCACAGCTATTCGGATCATCGGATGGCGCTCGAAAGCGAAGTGTTGCAATGGCTGGCCGGTCTGAAGTAGGACGCCGCGATTGCACGGGAGGGACATACCCTTAATCATTGCGGCGATTCACCGCGAGCGACCCATTGGAAACCTCTTGCGGTACCCTGCCGCGGAAGGGTCCTTCGAGATCGAACTGGGCCTGCCGCCTGAAGAGTCGCCGACTCCACGCCAGAAAGAGAGCTTCGATTGGGATATTGCTAATCCCGGAAATCCGCACCATCGCGGGCGACGATCTGTGGATGAGCACCTGCTACCGGCGGCCAAGCGTGGCGATCCACTTCACCTGGAAGCCGGACTGGCCAGCAGTCAGGCGTCTGCTTCCGGTCATTGAAAGAGAACTCTCGCATTTCAGCCGCGCCCTCACTGGGGCAAGCTGTTCACCCTGTCTCCGAGGGAACTGCGGTCGAGGTATGAAAGGCTGGGAGAATTCATCGGGCTGGCGGCGAAATACGCCGCGAAAGGGAAGTTCCGCAACGACTTCCTGAACACTTACGTCTTCACGCGTTAACTACAGAACGGTCGCCGCTCGGGCCGGTGTTCAGGACGCGGAGGCTTTCTTGAGAGCAACGGCGTTCATGCAATACCGCAGGCCGCTGGGTGGCGGTCCGTCCGGGAAGACGTGGCCGAGGTGCGCGTGGCACGTGTTGCAGACGGTTTCTACCCGTTTCAGGAAGGCGGGTCCGTCAAAACGGTATGCAATTGCGTTGGCCGCCACCGGCTGCGTGAACGACGGCCAGCCTGTGCCCGACTCGAATTTCTCCGAGGCATCAAAGAGAACGGTTGCGCAGCAGACGCAGGAATAGATTCCCGGCTCAAACAGCCCGCACATCTGCGAACTGAAGGGGCGTTCAGTACCAGCCTGGCGAGTTACTTGATATTCCTCCGGGGTGAGTTGTTTACGCCACTCCGCGTCCGTCTTGACGACCTTACGATCCGGGGCGGGATTGCCGGTCCTGGCAAGGTTGAGCACGTCAGGCCACTTCAGCATCATGTTTTATCTTAGCGATGATCCGGGAATAGTGACAGAGGCTCCAGGGGCATGGCGGTACTTCGCGCACCGTCGGTCCGGGGCGCAGGGCTCGCCGTGGCTACAGCCGCGCGGCGGAATGGAAGGCTTGGTTTAGTGCCTCCCCGGCTGGCCGCTGAGCGCTTAGCTGGTGGAATCGCCGTAGAGCAGCGTCTGCGCTTCATTCGCCAGCGAGGCCGCACCGTTCGAATACGAAATCGCCCAGACGCGGTCGAATACCGACCCAGGCCAATCCGGCGGATTTGTCACGCCCAGCGCCGTCGCCAGGTTCGGAATGTTGCCGTGATGCCAGCACACCAGAACCACCTTGCCCGTGTACTTCGAATTTGTCAGAATGTCGCTGGCGACTTTGGCATAGTCGCCGTCGGCGTGCTTATCGTCGTAGGTGAGATTCAGCGCCGTCGATAGTGGAGTAATCGTTTCCACCGGGCGGTTGCTGCTTTTTGACGCCTGAGTTGCAAATAAGAAATCCGGCGTGGAGAACCGCGGCGCCGCTCCTGGAATCTGCACGGCTACATAGTTGCCGGTGAAGCTTTGGCCCTTTCCGGCACTCAACGCGCAACCATAGAGCGGCTGCGCAGGCGCAAACAGTTGCGGCAGGGCCGTAGCGCGCGCCGATCCTGGTGTGGAGAGATGCGGCCCGCCGTCGTTATCGCTCGAAGGATCTCCCAGTTTTTCGCCGTGCCGGACGATCAACACCTGGCTCGGCCCGTTTGTTGAATTGCTTGAAGCCATGGCTTTGTTCCCGAAATCCATTCTATCAATGGCCTGGTGGCAGCCGAAGCCGGCCGCCCGGACCGCCTGGGTGAACCGTGCGTAGTTGATTGGCGTGCGCGCGGGCAAAGCCTTTTCAACGGAGGACAGCGCGTGGACGCGTGCACCAGAGTAGCCACCAAATCAAAAAAAGCTGCAAGGGTAACCGTAGCCACAGCAGAGCGGGCGGAATCGCAGCCGCGCCCGCCTCGACTGGGTTCGTGGCCATATAGATGTTGGCCGGAAAGACCGCGATCAAGAGCGCTACCAGTGCCCATGCCGCATTCCTGCGCGCCTGAGGGACAAGAAGCCCGACGCCGCCAAGAATCTCGAATCCGCCGCTGATGAGCACCATCGCCATATGCCACGGGAGGTATGGCGGCATGATCATTAGGTAGGGCGTGGGCTTGAGGAAGTGCAGTGTGCCCGCAGCGACGTAGAAGACACAGGCAAGCGCCAAGCCAACGGTCTGCGCGGTGGATAGACTCTTAAGAGCCACGCCTGATCGTAGCAGGCCGAACTAACGGAGATCAGCACGGGCACCGGGCGGCTGCCGCGACCTTTTCCGTGGTGGTTTGACGTTCGTCCAGCACGCACGGCCGGCCTGGCAGGCGCAGGGCGCGGTCAATTGTCGTGCAATTCCTTGCGGGCGTCCCAGCCCGTTGGCGCGATTATCCGTTCAGGATTTGCGGCGCTTCCCACCGGTTGGAACCGGTCGGCCTCTGGCTGAATATGCGATTTCCCTCGCCGTCCGGATGCTCCGTTCTGCCGCGGCGAGTTCCGCAAGCATCCGAGTTCGGTCCATTTCGGTGCGCGATGCCACTCGTGACGCGGCCGATTTTCCCGTCTCGATACCGGCCAACAGTTCAGCCCGCGTAAGGCCAAAGCAACGCGCGATCAATACGAGCGCGTGGAACGAGACGTTCTTCTCGCCGCGTTCCAGCGCCCCGGCGAAGGTCCGATGCACGTGAGCGTAGGCGGAGAACTGCTCCTGACTCCAGTCCCTTGCCTTACGCAGTTCACGGATGCGATTTCCCAACGCTCTGCGCAGCGCCATCAGTTCATCCCGGAAAGGATCGATTTCTCGTTG
>JBEKMJ010000056.1:0-50913 GCA_050008575.1 Bryobacteraceae bacterium | reverse complement strand
GGTTTCAATTAGTTATCCAGCAAACGGCGTAAACCTACAGGGGAAGGTTTCTGGAGAGTGCCGACACGGCACGAGTGCGTGCGCCACGAGGGCTACCCAGCTGAAATGGCCAATCTCCAGCGCCGGCTGCGGGCAGAATTGCCCGCCCTCCATTTTGTTAACGATGAGGAAGGTGCCGGCGAGATTACTTCACGACGAAAGTTACCTCGGCGTAAACCCCTGAGAGAGGTCCGTCGGCGAGAAGAGTATGGGTGCCTGGCGTGGATCCCTTAGGAATCGCGAATCCGAATGCATTGTCGCCGGAGACCGTCCCATTCACGTCGGCCGGGCGGTAGCCCAACCCGTCGCTGGTATCGTCCCAATAGAATTCAACCTGTTGCATCGAGCCAAAGCCATTCCCCTGCGCCACTACAAAATCTCCCGCTTTCCCCGAGGGCGGGTTCACCCGAATCTGCGGCGCCACCGAAACCGTTGCCGTTCCCAGCTTGCCGCTGGTCTGGCCGGTCGCTACGAACAGCCGGGGGCCATAGGGCGCTTGCGGTTCGCCGCCCGTTGCGGCAAGCGCGCCGGTCGAATCGGCCGTAGCGCTAACGAGTACGTTCGACCCCACCCCCCGAGCGTAAATCCGAACTGTCTCGCCTGCCGCGAATCCGCTCCCGTTGAAGCTGAGGCTGGTTCCAAAGGAGCCGGTTGCTGGGTTCAGACCGAGACTCGCCGTTTGAAAGAAACCTTCGCCAACCTTGTTTTCATTGCTATCGACAAACCATATTTCGCCGTCCGGTCCAGCCGTGATGCCAATAGGCCTGGCGTTATGCACCGGCACGGGGTACTCAGTGATCGAACCAGACGTGGTGATGCGCCCGATGTTCGAGTAGAACCCCGAATAAAGGTTGGATTCCGTAAACCAAAGCGCGCCATCGGGTCCGACTGTAATGCCCCAGGGCTGGCTATTTGCCGTGGGCACCGCATACTCGCCGATCACCCCACCAGTGCTGATCCGCCCGATTTTGTTGCCGTTGAATTCCGTAAACCAGAGGGCGCCATCCGGCCCACTGGCAATCTCGATGGGTCCGCTATCGGAAGTGGGCACCGCATACTCGGTCACCGCTCCGGCCGTGGTCATACGGCCGATCTTGTTGGCGCTGAATTCCGTGAACCACAGTGCGCCGTCCGGTCCACTGACGATACCGCTGGCGCCATAGTTGGCGGTGGGAACCGTATAGCTGCTGACGGCGCCGGCCGTGGTGATCCGTCCGATCGCTTTAGTCCCGGTAAACCAAAGCGCCCCATCCGGCCCCGTCGCGATCTGCGCCGGTTCGAGCACGGCGGCGGCAGGGTAAGGCGTGAGCGTCCCATCCGTAGCAATGCGCGCGATCCCGTCCGCGGTAAACCATAAGGCGCCGTCCGGCCCCGCCGTAATCCAGTACGAGCAACCCACATCGGTGAGCGCGTACTCGTTGATATACCCAGGTGTGGTGATCCGTCCGATCTTGCACCCGGTTGATTCTGTGAACCACAGCGCCCCATCCGATCCGGCGGCGATCGCAATCGGCGTGCTGAAGTAGGTGGGCACCGAGTATGCGCCAATGCCCATTTGCTGCCCACGGAGCGCAGGCAAGATCAAAAACAAGACTGCCGCCGGTTTCAAGACATTGCCCGTAAGCATGGACCCTCCCGTGTTGAGCTTTTGCCGGAGTCCATTATACTATAGGCCCACGCCCGCCCCTGAAACCCGCTACACTAACAGTGTCAGATGCAAGTCTTGCAAGCGGGACAACATAAGCTGATCTTCCTGGAGCTCGAGCCGGATCTGGTGGCCAACATCGCCAAGCAGGCCGGATTCGATACTAAGCTGAAGGACACGCAGCGCAGTATCACGCTGGATCTCACGGCGCCCGGACGCCAGGCGCCCCTGCTGCTGTTCGATGCCGCCGATCCCGCCAACCTCGGCTGGTTTTCGCGCTGCCAGTTTTACATCGACGGCCGCAGCGGCGGCGTGATGCAGACGCCCATCAGCCTGGCCAACAAGCGCGATCGCGGCGGAAAGCCGCAGCCCAATTCCGTGCGCGTGAATATCGCCAAGGAGCTGCCGGCCAGCTTCCGCCTGCCTGGCAAACAGCCGCTTACCGAGCAGGTCCTCTACGCGCTGCTATTCAACTTCCTGAGCGCGCTGATGAAGACGGGCGTGGCGGTCTGCGGCGGAACAGCCGTGCAAGCGCTGGCCGGCCGCACCGAAGGCATCGGGCCCCGCAATTAAGCGGGGCAGGGAAGTGGGGCAGCGGCATGCGCTGCCGTGGCCCGCAGCTCACTTCCGCAGCGTGAAATGCACCTCGATCTCCGTAGCCACTTCCACGGCATCGCCATTCAGATACGTAGGCCGAAAGACCCACTGCTGCACCGCCGCCACTGCCGCCGGAATCAGCAACGGATGCCCGCTGACGGCCCGCAGATTCAGGATCGTGCCTTCGCGCGAGATCACCGCCTCCAGCCGCACGGTCCCCTCGATACGCGCCGTCTTAGCCAGGATCGGATAAACGGGCTGCGGTCCGGAGAGTAGATTGCCGTGCTCCACCACGCCGCCCAGCCGAATGCGTTTTGGCGGTGCGGGCGCGGTCGGTTTCTCCACCGGCGCGAGCGGCGGCGGCGTGGCCGGCAGCGCCCTCAACAAACCATTAATCACCCCATTGCCCGGTCCATTTGAATCCCCGATGCCTCCGGCTACCCCCACGACATCGCCTGGCGCGGGCGTGAAATCGGGATCCTCAATGATCACAGCTTTGGCGGGAATTGCCGCCGGCAACACCAGGCCTTTCGGAGTGAATTGCGGTGGAACCATCCGGGCTTGCTTCGCGGCGGTCTGTGCCGGCTTGTGCGCCAACGCCCGCGGCGGCTCAGGTACCGACACCCAGGACAGACGGTGCGGCAGCGCGGCGGTGCCCACTAACGGAACTAGAATCGCCAAGCCCACCATGGCCATCTGGCCGATCAATGAAACCGCTACGGTCCACGGTTTGCGGGTTCGTTCAGAGACACTTATAGCGTCGAACATTTCAGCCTCCATGTGACTTATTCGATTTCCGGCCGGTCTGACTAATTCGACACCTGTACCGTTGAGTAAGTTCCTGTGTTAGAGACCGAGCGGGTCAGCTTTCCTGGGCCGGCCCCATCACGCGCGCGATGGCACCCGCCAGTTGCTTCCACTTCGACTCCGCGGCGGCAAGCTGCTTCTTTCCCGCCGGCGTCAGCCGATAATACTTGAACTCCCGCTTGCGCTCCCCGATGGCTTCCCACTTAGCCGCGATCCAGCCCTTCCGCTCCAGCCGGTGCAGCGCTGGATACAAGGATCCATGTTCGACTTGCAGCACGTTTTCCGTGGTGCGCTGGATGTGTTTGGCGATTTGGTGCCCGTGCGCCGAACCGATCAGCAGCGTGCGCAGAACCAGCATATCCAGCGTGCCCTGCAGCAGTTCCACGCGGTCTGGCGAGGCTCCGCTCATGCGCCGGCGACCTTCACCAGCCGCATCAGTTCGTCGTCCGTGGTATCGTTGGGGACCGAGCATCCCGGCGTCAGGATGAACTTCTTCCCGGCATCGGCGCGCGCGGTCTCCCACTGCTTCCGCAGACCCGCCTCGGTAAGCTGCCGGAAATTCTTCTCGTCCAGGCCGCCCATCAGCACGCCGCCATACTCCGCACGCATGGCCGCTACCGTCCTTCCCGTGCCGAAATTGGAATAGTTGATCGCGGCGGCCGGCCAGCCTTTTACGAAGCGGTCCAGGTAGACCCTGTCGCCATGCAGGTGCAGAATGTTGAGCGGCGCGCCGGCCACTGCCTCCAGGATCCGGCGGTCGAACGGCTCACTGAACCGCGCGTAGTCCTCCTGGGTCATGATGCCATCCTGCGCGTTGGCGATCGCCAGGAAGATGCCGGCCGCGCCGGCCGCCACCGCTTTCCGGGCGTGGCTGGCCTCGGATTCGGCAATGGCTTCCAGCGCCGCCGCGAGAGCCGTGGGGTTCTCCTGTTTCAGCCGGAGCACTTCCTCCGGCGAGGACATCTTTTCCGCCACGTTCCACGGGTTGAAGACGGTTTCCACAAAGTAGCTCTGGCCGCGCAGACCGTCGCGAATGAGTTCCAGCGCCCGCAATTGCTCGGGAAATGGATCGTTCACCACTTTCAGCTCGTGCCATTTTCCCTCGGGTTTGGGGAACGCATAGTCGCTCATTACCTTCACTAGATCGGTGTGAAACTGGACATGAAATGCGAGCGTAGCCTCTGCCAGCCGATCGCCGGGCTGCTTCTCCAGCCCGAAGTGATGCCAGTAAGTGAACGGCGTCCGGTCCACGTCCTGTCCCTTCAGCGCGCGATCCACGCGCTGCTTGCCGGTCATTTTCGCGTCAGTGGCGGCCAGCGCGCCCGCCGCGGACAGGTACACAAATTGGCGTCGAGAGAGCATAGATCCATGAAACCACAGAACCACGTGAGGCAGGCGTCCACGCCTGCGGCGGGTCTCCAGACCCGCTTCTTGCAATCGGCGGTGGGCTTTCAAACGTGTGGCGGTTTTTCGGCCCGCTGGCTCCACTCAGGTCTACCCGCCGCACTTATGGAATCCTCACATCGCCTTAACGACTTCTTTACCGCCCGCGCCCTACTCTGGTTCGATGAACGCAGGCCGCATACTCGTGGTGGATGACGAGCCGCAAATCCGGCGCGTGATGCGCGTCACTCTGGGCGGCGCGGGCTACCTGGTGGCCGAGGCGCGCAGCGGCGAGGAGGCGCTCGAAAAGCTGCGGGACGAGCGCTTCGACCTGATTCTGCTCGACGTCAACCTGCCGGGCATCACGGGCATCGAAGCCTGCCGCAAAATTCGCGCGCTATCCGACGTGCATGTGATGATGTTGACCGTGCGCAACGCCAACCAGGACGCGGTGGCGGCGCTGGACGCCGGCGCCGACGATTACGTCACCAAGCCTTTCAGCATCGAAGTGCTGCTGGCGCGCATTCGGGCCACTTTGCGCCGATCCACCAACGCCGTAGAGCCGGGGGCGGACATCATCCGCTTCGGCAACGTGGAGATTCGCATGGCCGCCCGGCGCGTATTGGTGGACGCGAAAGAAGTCAGGCTGACGCCGAAAGAATTCGACCTGTTGCGCTTCCTCATCTCCAACGACGACGTGGCCCTGCCGCACGACCGCATCCTGCAAGCCGTCTGGGGCCCCGACTACGGCAGCGAAGTGCAGTATTTGCGCGTGTTCATCAAACAGTTGCGCAAGAAGCTCGAGCCCGATCCGGGCCGTCCCCGCTACATCCTGACCGAGCCGTGGTTGGGTTATCGCTTTCGCATGCCCCTGGAGGGCGGAATTTAGTGGGGCAGGCTCGCAGCCTGCGGCGGCCTCGTAGGCCGCCTGCCGGAGCCTAAACTCTCGCCCCTCCAACTTAGTTAATAAATCCTATCTTCTTCAAAGTATCCACCGGTTCCGGCTCCTCGAACTGCGTCAGCGCCATCTTCTCCCGCCCATCCATCAACGCCACTCCGGCCGGCGCGCTGACAAACGGAAAGATCTTCTTCAATTGCGGCAGGTCGTTCGAGATCGCCGCCTTCAAATGCGTGTCGTCCAGAAATCCCTGCGCGAACTGCGGCACATTGATGGGCACCGCGACAATCCGCGTATCGCCCCAGTTCAGCTTCGACATACGCTTGGCCGCATCCAGGCAGTGCAGGCACTCCGGGTCGAAATAGAAGATCAGGATCTTGCCTTCCTGCAACGAGTAAGGCTGGCCGTTCACGGTCACCGCATCCGGCGCCTTGGTGCCGGTCTGGCGCATCGCCGCTACGCCGTACGATCCCGCTGCAAACAGCGCAATCGCGCCCAGGATCGTCGCCGCCGTACGCATGCTTTGCGCGCGGCGGGCCCACACGCCCGCCACCACCGCCAGCAGCAGCATGATGCCGTCGCCGATGAAGAAATTAGGGCCCACGGCCCGCTTCACCCATGGAAAGCAACTGCACTCCGCGCCGCGCAGCGCCTTGTAATTGATGCCGATAAAGATCATGAAAGCGATCAGCAGCGCGCCGCCCAGCCAAGCTCCCCAGCGCCGGAAACGCGGCACCAGCAGCAGCACCGCGGTGAAGGTCTCCGCGATGCCGAAGCCGATCGCCGCCGCCAGACTCAACGATTGCGGAACGCGTGCCTGCGCCAAGCGCACCGCCGCGCCATGCGCGTCCAAGAGCTTCCAAAGGCCTGAAACCAGAAACACCAGCGCCAGCAAAATCGCACCCACCCAACTCAACGCGGTCTTCCAACTGGTACCGTGGTTCATGGTCTCTATTTTAACGAAATGATCGCCGCACTGCTTATTCTGCTGGCTGTGTTCTCGCACGTGGATCTGGTCGATGAAACCTTCGAGATCCCCGCGCACGATTGGCGGTACGTGCCCCGTCCGGTCACACAACAGCCGGCCATGGTGGATTGCGTCTTTCAATCCGACCGGCCGGATGCGCGCGTCCGGCTGGTCCTGCTCAGCCATGCCGATTTGAACGCCTGGCGCGTGGGCCGCGACCACCAGGAAGTCGCCGCCACGCCGGCCGGTCCGCACGGTGTGCTGCGCATGTCGATACACGACCTGGACACCTATGTCGCCATCGAGAATCGCGCGCCCCAGCCGGTCCGCGTGCGCCTGCGCGTCTTCCTGGAGCAGCCGAACGTGCGCTACCTCTCGCGCAGCCGGCAACTCGCGGTCATCGTGATCAGCTTCGGAGTGTTCTTTGCCATCGTGAGCCTTTCGGCGCGCAAGCTGCTAAAAGCCATCCGGAAATGAAACCACGGATGGACACAGATAAACACAGATGAAAACCAGGCGTCTTATCTGTGTTCATCCGTGTCCATCCGTGGTTCCAAAGCCTTCTGTTGCGGCTTCCGTGGTTTTGCGAATGTCTTCGTCAGTGTGCGCCGCCGACACAAACGCCGCTTCGAATTGCGAGGGCGGCAGGTAGATGCCTCGCTCCAGCATGCCGCGATGAAATGTGGCGAACTTCGCGGTGTCCGCGCGCTTGGCGGAGTCCCAGTCGGTCACGAGCTGCTCCGTGAAAAACCACGTGAACATGGCCCCCACGCGGTTCACCGTAATGCCCGCGGGCGCGGCCCCCGCGATGGCCGCCGATTTTTTCTCCAGCTCGCCGTACACTTCCGGATGCGCCTTCAAATACCGCAGCATGGCCAGTCCCGCCGCCACCGCCAGCGGATTCCCCGACAGTGTGCCGGCCTGGTAAACCGGCCCCACCGGCGCCACGCATCGCATGATATCGGCGCGCCCGCCGTAAGCCCCGATGGGCAACCCGCCCCCGATAACTTTACCCAGCGTGGTCATATCCGGCCGAATTCCGAAGCGTGCCTGCGCGCCCCCATAGGCTATGCGGAAACCCGTCATCACTTCGTCGAAGATCAGCAGTGCGCCGTGCCGCTCCGTGATTTCGCGCAGCGCTTCCAGGAACCCGGGCTGCGGCGGAACGCATCCCATGTTGCCCACCACAGGCTCCACGATCACCGAGGCTATGTTCTCGCCGTGCGCGCGGAACGCGGCTTCCACCGCTTCCACCGAGTTAAACCGCAGTGCCAGCGTCGTATCGGTGAAGCCCTTCGGTACACCTTGCGTATCGGCGATGCCCAGCGTCGCCAGGCCCGAGCCGGCCTTCACCAGCAGCGAATCCACATGGCCGTGATAGCAGCCTTCGAACTTGACCGTGAGGTCGCGGCCCGTGAAACCGCGCGCCACCCGGACGGCCGACATCGTGGCTTCCGTGCCGGAGTTGACCAGCCGCACCATGTCCATCGATGGCACTGCGTCGCGGATGGCTTCGGCCAGATCGCTCTCGCGCTCGGTGGGCGCGCCGAAACTGGTTCCCGTTTCGAGCGCCTCGCGCACCGCCTCCACAATCGCCGGATGGCGGTGGCCCAGCAGCAGCGGTCCCCACGAACCCACGTAGTCGATGTAGTCGTTGCCATCGATATCGAAGATGTGGGATCCCTCGCCGCGCGCGATGAAGGGTGGATTGCCGCCCACCCCGCGGTACGCGCGCACGGACGAGTTAACGCCTCCAGGAATGACTTGCTGCGCCCGCTGAAAGGCCGCTTCCGACTTCCTATGTGTCATAGGAGTGGGCACCGTCGAAAACCAACTGGAGGGCGGCCAATCCTGGCCGCAGCCGCCTTTCAGGCGGCCAAGCCGGCTGAAAGCCGGCTGCGGGCAGAATTGCCCGCCCTCCGCCGAACGTCATGGCTGCAATTTCCCCGGCAGCAGCCGGCTCAGCCCCAGGCTCATCGCGATCTCGTACAAGCTGCCGTTCAAATTTCGCATCAACCGGTTCTTCAGCCCCAGGTAAGGCTGCGTGCCCGCGAACAAATCCTGCATCACGCCGCTGAACCGGCTGCTGCGCCGCGTGAATTGCACCATGCGCGCCGGCACGGACCCGAACAGAAATCGCCCCAGGAAGACGCGTTTGGCCAGCCGCGACCCGAATTCCAGGTCGGCGGCGAAATCCCGGCGCAAGCTACGCCGGTACGTCTGCAGCTTCTCCGCCAGGCCGCCCAGTTCCGAGAGCAAGGCCTTGGCCGCCAAGTCGGCCGAGCGCAAGGCGTAATAGATGCCTTCGCCGGTGACCGGATCCACTAGGCCGGCGGCATCCCCCACCGCCAGCCAGCCATCGCCCGCTACGCGATTCTTCTTCCACGCCGGCGTGTCGAGCGACGGCAGCAGGTGGCTATAAAACGCCGCGCCCTTCCAGCAGATGCCGCGTTGCGCCATATAGGTTTCCAGACGCTTGCGCAGCGACGCGGCCGGCTCGCCCTTCCCGCAAATACCCACCGAGAGATGCCCGCAGCGCGGGAAGATCCAGATGTAACCCTCCAGGTGTGGCAGAAACTGGATATCGATTTGCGCCTGATCCCCGGGGACGTAGTAGCCCAGCGCCGACATGGAATCCCGCGACGTAAGCTGCGTGCCGAAATCGCGCAGCGGATTGCGCGCGCCCGTGGCGATTACGCAGAAATCCGCGTCCAGCGCGCCCGCATTGGTCCGCAAACGCCAGCCCATGCTGGTGCGATTGATTTCCAGCACGCGCGCCTTCTCGATGCGCGCCCCGGCGCGCTCGGCGCGCTCCAGCATCATGCGGTTCAAATCCATGCGGGAATAAATCAGCAGCGGCTCGCTGAGACGCAGCGTGGCGGCCTTAGTATGCGGCGCGGCCAGAATGGTCTCCGTGACGACCCTCTTGGGCGTGTTGTTTTCGATCAGGAACGGATACGTGTGGTAGGCCTTGTAAGTCAGGCCGCCGCCGCAGGGCTTCTCCCACGCCAGCTTCTCGTCGAAGACCACCGTGTCCAGACCCGCGGAAGCCAGTCGCTCGGCTGCGAACGCGCCCGCCGGACCGCCTCCCAATATGGCGACCAGTTTCATTGCGGGGGGCTCTGCGGGGGCACCGTGGGATGTCCGGGCGGCAGCGCGCCCGCGGGACTGCCCGCGCCTTCCGGCATACCCATGCCGCCGCTGTGTGGACTGGCGCCCATGCCGCCATGGGGGCTCTGGCCGCCGCCCGCGCGCGGCTTCACTACCCAGCGGTCCCCTTTCTTTTCCAGTGTGTAGGGGATCGACATGGGCTGGGCGTTCGCACCCTTCGGCGTGAATACCACGGTGACATCCGCTTCGTTTTGGCGAAACACCATCGACGTGACCGACACGTTCATCGACGCTATGTTCAGACCCTGGCGCGTAGCGAGGTAATCCATGACGCCGCGCTTTACGGCATCTTCATTTTGGATGTCGCGATGGCAGCCCGCCAAGGCAAAGCAGACCAGCACGGGTAGGAGCATTCTCACGCTCTTGATTATACATGTTGTGCCGGTTACCGAGCCACGGCCGTTCTTTACCGAGCCGCGACCGTCAGGGCGCGGTTGGCGGCACCGGGTTCGCCACAATGCCGCCAACCAGGGCCAGACGCCGCTTACAACTCGGAATTCCGGCGACGCCCCCCCAAGATCATCGAAAGGCAAACAAATCAAACGTGCGCGCCGCGGTCCGCCTCATGCACAAAGTCCCTGAGGGACGGTTTCCTTCCTTCCAGCGCGCCTGCGAACACGCGCACGCCATGCAGATCGTATAAGGTTGCGGTCATCGTAGCATGAACAGGCAAACGGGAAACGTCTTCCGCTCCCAGCCGTCGGTGTGGGTGCGCGACTTGAAAAGTGGAAAGGCGAAAGACGCGAGGCCGCCCGGCTGTCCAAGCGCCTTCGCCAGATTCAGGGTTGGCCTATTGCTTGTATTTTATCGGCGTTCATCGGCGGCCAGATATGCTTTTCATCCGGCCCAACGCGAAAATCAAAACCGAATATTGGCCGCCGATTTTTTCCACTGGGCGGTCTCTTTCCGAGGACCTCTTGCCGCCTCGGGGAATCGCTGACGGTGACGTTGCACGGGGCTTCGTCTCGCCGTCAGTATCTTTCGTGGAAACCGGCAGGCCCCATGCCGCCGCCCATCCGTCCGTGGCTCTGACTCTCGAATTGGGCCAGCTTGGTTTGCTGCGCGGGGGTCAGGATCTGATAAAAGGCGGCGTCCGCCTTGCCTTGGTTCGCGGTCGTCTGCGCCGTCAGGCTGCCGATCGTCGCGGCGGCTTGCTCGATCGCGGCTGTGTCATTGCCTTGCACCGCCGATTTCAGCGCCTGGCGCGCGGCCGACATGCCGCTGTGCACCGAGGCGTCCGCGGTGGCCGCGTCGGCGAATATAGTAGTGGCTTGCTGCTGCTGCGCGCCGGTCAAGCTCAGAAGAGTGGTCAAGAACTTAACATGGCGCTGCACAAAGTTGCCCGGATTGCCGCTGGTACCCGCGTTCTGAGCGACTAAAGCTGAAACTCCATATGCCGCTGCAAATACAAATATGACGAGTGTTCTTTTCATGATTGGTATTTCCTCTTATAGAGAGAAACGAGATCGTCGGCGGGGGCGTTACTCATTTGCTGTTAAGGCTTTGTAAAAACCGGTTGTTTTCATGTGTGCGATACGATCCTTTGTGCCGGCGCTGTGCTAACATTGGAACCTCTGAGACCGCAAGCGGCGTCTCACGAAGGTCAGGAGACGACTATGGCTGAATCATACGGACCCACGCGCCGCAAGCTGCTGATGCTGGCTTCGGGAGCCTGCGTCGCGTCCGTTTTTCGACTAAACGCGGGCGAATCGGAATTCTGGAACAAGAAAGATCCGTCGCAGTGGTCGAGTGATGAAATTGAAAAGCTGAAGACCAAGTCGCCTTGGGCAAAAGCGGTCAGCGTCTCGCTGCGCCAATCGGGCGGCGGCGCAAACGGCGGCGGATCGGGATACCCGGGCGGCGGTGGAGGTTACCCGGGCGGCGGTGGAGGATACCCGGGCGGCGGTATGGGCGGCGGCGGCATGGGACGCGGAAGACGCGGCGGTATGGGCGGGCCGGCGCCAGTCCAATACCACGGAGTGGTGCGCTGGGTCAGCGCCAAGCCAATTCAGGAAGTCCTGAAGTCGCCTGTTCCGGAGGGCTTGGCGAACGCTTACGTCGTCGGCGTGAGCGGTTTCCCGATTATCACCGGCGACCGCCAGCGCGGCGATGACGGCGATTCCGGCGACACAGGCGCTAAGGGACCCAGCCAGGACGTGCTAGACCGTATCAAGGCTCTGACTTACCTTGAGCCGAAGGGCAAGCCTCCGGCGCAGCCTGGCAAGGTGCAGGCAGGATCGGCCGGATTCGAGACCAACGTATTGTTGTTCGGGTTCTCGCATGAACTGCTGCAGTTAACGGCCGAGGACAAGGAAGTCACCTTCACCACGCAACTGGGAAGGTTGGAGATCAAGACGAAATTCAACCTAAGAGAGATGAGGTATCGCAAGGAACTGGCGCTGTAGCGCGGGTCCGGCGGGCGTCCATTCGCGAGGTGCGGGGCTCAAGCCCCGCGCGGGATAAATCCCGCCCCCCAATCACTTTAGCTTCACCGGATACTCTCCGCGTTCCGGTAGCTTCGGGTTGGTCTTCTCTAGCGCCTTCATCAACTCCGCCACGCCCCGCTCCAATTGCGGATCGTGGCCCTCCATCACCGACTTCGGATCGTTTTCCACTGCGATGTCGGGGTCCACGCCGTGGCCTTCGATCGCCCACTTGCCCTCGGCCGTGGCATAAGCGAACTCGGGTACATTCACCGTTCCCCCATCGATAAGCTGTCCGTGATCGTTGATTCCCACCACGCCGCCCCAGGACCGTTCGCCGATCAGCAGCCCCAGCCCCGCCGTACGGAACATCCACGGGAAGATATCGCCATCCGAGCCGGAGTTTTCGTCCAGCAGCGCGACTTTCGGCCCTATGAAGACGCTATCCGGGTAAGGTTCCGCCGTGGCAATGGTGCGCGGAAAGTCGACTCCCAATAACTTGCGCGTCAGCCGCTGGATCACCATGCGCGAAATGTTGCCGCCCCCGTTGGCGCGATCGTCAACCAGCAGCGCTTCCTTGCGAAGCTGCGGATAGTACCACTTGATGAACTCGCGAATGCCCGCCT
Organism: Bryobacteraceae bacterium; assembly: GCA_050008575.1. GTDB lineage: Bacteria > Acidobacteriota > Terriglobia > Bryobacterales > Bryobacteraceae > Bog-159. The sequence goes on along the minus strand of JBEKMJ010000056.1, from coordinate 38,357 downwards.
CTCCCATGTCCGGTAAGTGCATGTAGCCGATGCGGCCATGCGACAGTTCGTCCACGCGGCGGCGGTTTTGCTCCACCCAATCGAGGTACAACAAGTTAGTCTCGCTGAGCACGGGCTTGTAAGTCACTTTGCGAGCCCCCGTTGGCGACGGAGCGTTGTTCAGCATCAGGATCACCGGCGCATCGCCGGCGTGGCGCAGGAATTTATAGATGTCGTCTTTGGCGGTCACATCTTCGCCATTGATTGCCAGGACGTAATCGCCGACCTTGGCGTCGACGCCAATTTCCGTCAGCGGCGCGCGATAGACTTCTTCTTCGTTCTGGCCGCGGAAGATCGTGGCGATGCGATAGCGCCCCGAGCTGGCGTCCACCTCGAAGCGTGCGCCGGGCAGGCCCGCGTGCGGGCGCGGCGAAAGCTGCACATCGCCGCCATCGATATAGGCGTGCTGCACGGTCAACTCCGAAATCATCTCGCTGATTACGTAATTCAGATCGGTGCGATGGGCCACGTAGGGCAGAAGTTGGCTGTAGCGCTGCCGCAAGGCCTCCCAGTCGTAGCCGTGCATGTTGGGCGCGTAGAAGAAATCGCGATAACGCCGCCACACTTCGTTGAAGATATCGTTCCATTCCGCCACCGGGTTTTTCTCCAGCATCAACCCGGCGGTGGAAACGGTTTTCTTGGCGCTCGTTCCGGTGGACGCGGCGTCGTAGACATTCCAGGCCTGATCCTGGCGGACCAGCACTTTCGATCCATCGCGCGAAACCACAAATCCGCCCATGTCTTCAACCAGCCGGGTCTCTTTCCGGTCTTTGAAGGTGAAGGTGCGCAGCGAAGCCTTGGTGGCCGCGGTTCGGCCGTAGTAAGGCTCAGGCGCCACGCCATAAATCAGCGCATCGCGAGTCACTGTCAGGCCGAAATAATTCTCCGCATCCAGCGGCACGCGCGCCACGCGCTGCTCCAGGCCGTCGAAATCGATGCCGCCATCCTTGGGCTCTTCTGCCTTCTTGTCTTTCTCGTCTTTGGTCTTGTCTTTGTCGTCTTTGCTTTTATCGGTTTCCTTAGCGGAGGCGTCTTTGATGGTCACTTCGTCGCTCTCCGGCGGAAACGGATTCTTCACGTCCTTGCGCAGCGCCATTACGAAGATGCCGCGCGCCCGATTGGCCGCAAAGTCGAATTCGATCTGGGAAAGCTGCGGCTGGAATTCGTGGTGCGACATGAAGTATAAGTAATCGCCGCCCGGATGCCATGCCGGGGTATCGTCGAAGAACATCCCGCTGGTCACGCGATGCAGCTTGCTGTCCTTTACCGACCAGATATACAGAGCGGAGAGCGTCTTATTATCGTTCATGCTGAACGCCAGGTATCCGCCGCCAGGCGACCACGCATAGTCGCGAATCTCGCCCTCGGCCGAATACGCGATCTCCTGCGTCGCGTGGTCCTTCAGCGATACCAGCCACAGCCGCCCGTCTTTATCGCTGAACGCGATGCGCTCGTTATCCGGCGCCCACTTAGGATCGTACCGGAAGGCGTGTCCACCGCTGGTAATCTTCTCCGGCGGCGTGGCGCCATCCTGCGCCACCACGTAGATTTCTTCTTCACCGCTGGCGTCCGATAGAAACGCCACCTTCGATCCATCGGGCGACCAGGCCGGCCATTTGTCGTGCGCGCCGGGCGAGTGCGTCAGGTTCCGCGTGGGCCCCTTCTCCACCGGCGCCGAAAAGATGTCGCCCCGCGCCGCGAACAACACGCGCTCTCCCTTGGGGCTGAATTCCACCTGCTCGATCAGGTTGGCCGCCGACACGTAGCTCGGCCGCCGGTTGATGCCGTCGTCCGGCACGCGCACCGCGATGGCCGCGCTCTTGCCCGTCTTCACATTCAGCACCTGCAGTTCTCCGTCAAGCTCGTAGACGATGCGCCGCTGGCGGTCGCTCGAGGGCCAGCGTACGTCCCACAGCGGGTATTTCGTAATCTGCCGGGTCTTGCCGCTGGCCGTGTCGTAGGCATAGATGTTGAAGTGCCCGTCCTTGTCCGAGTTGTAGTAGATCTCCTGGCCGATCCACATCGGGTCGCGGCTGGCCCGCTCGCCTTCGCTGATCAGCTTGGCGGCGTGCGTTTCGGTGTCGAAGATGTAAAGCCTGTTGGCCTCGCCGCCGCTATAGCGCTTCTCGGTGCGGAAGTCGCGCGCTTGCGGCGAATACACGATCTGGTTTCCACCCGGCGAATACGATCCGGCGCCGGAGACCGGCATGGGCAGCGGCTCGGAAGGTCCGCCGCCCATGGGAACGCGGTAGAGCCGGGTGAGCGAGTGCGAGCGGGCGTCCCGCATGGAGCGATAGATCACGTAATGGCCATCGTTCGACCATCCGTAAACCTGGTTGTCGTAGCCCCAGCGCGGCGGCAACGGTCCCGTCGCTGGATAGAACGTCAACTGCTTGGGCTCGCCGCCATCGGCTGGCATCGCGTAGACCTGTTCGTCGCCGTCGTATTGGCCGGTGAACGCGAGCCACTTGCCGTCGGGCGAGAACTTCGCGAACAATTCCACGCCGGGGTGTGCGGTCAGCCGTGTGGCCGTGCCGCCTGCCGCGTTCACCACCCATAGGTCGCCGCCGTGGCTGAACACGATGCGGTCGTCGTGAATGTCCGGAAAACGCAGCAGCTTGGTTTGAGCGCATAGCGGCGCAGTGAGAGCCAAAAGAAAGGACAAAGCGAACTTAGATAAGCGCATAAGACTCCGACGTACAAAACTCCGAAAGGATAAGGTAGCAGAGCGGTGGAGGGCGGGCTTTATTTTCGTGGGGCAGGCTCCTCGTAGGCCGCCTGACTTGGCTCCAGGCTGTGCCTGCGCCGCGTTTCCGCACAACCTGCTAGAATCGGACGCAGATGTCCCAAAGCGGCGCCCTGGATTCCAAGACCGCGCACGACATGCGCCTGGCCATGCGCCTGTCGCTGGCGTTTGGCGTGTTCATGTTGATCGGCAAGACAGCCGCCTACCTGATCACCGGCTCCACCGCGATTCTCTCCGACGCTTCGGAGTCTGTCGTCCACCTGGTGGCGGTCGTGTTCGCCTGGTTCAGCCTGTGGCTGAGCCTGAAGCCGGCCAATCCGCGTTACTTATACGGCTTCGAGAGAATCACCTTCTTCTCCGCCGGATTCGAGGGCGCCATGATCGTGCTGGCCGCTCTGTTCATCATCGTCGTGACCATACGGAAATGGCTGGCCGGGCTGGCGCTCGACAATGTTGGCGCGGGCACCCTGTTTACGCTGTTTACAGCGGTGCTGAACGCCGGGTTGGGATGGTATCTGTTGAGGGCAGGGAAGCGCACGCAGTCGCTCATCCTGGAGGCGGACGGCAAACACGTCCTGACGGATAGTTGGACCAGCGCCGGAGTGGTTGCCGGGCTGGCCTTGGTGATGTGGACCGGGTGGAAGCCCTGGGACGCCATCTGCGCTCTGGCTGTGGCACTGAACATTCTCTGGTCGGGCGGCAATCTGATCTGGCGGTCGGCAACCGGTCTGCTCGATACGGCCGATCCGAAAACCGGCAACCTGCTGCGCCAAAAACTGGACGCGCTCTGCGGCGAGCTCGGCATTCAGTATCACGGCGTCAAGTTCCGCAGTACCGGGCACCGCTTGTTGGTGGAAGTGCATCTGCTGTTCGCCGGTTCTCAGACGGTGGCGGAGGCGCATCGTCTGGCCACGCTACTGGAAGAGCGCTTGGCCGAAACGCTGGGACAACCCTCGGAAGTGTTTACCCACCTGGAGGCCCAGGACGATCACGAGGTGGTCCACCGCGCCATGCACTACACCGGAAAACCGGGCGAGCGCTGACGGTGGGGCGGCGCGATGCGCCGCCGCGAGGCGCGCGAAGCCGCTGCTAGTACACTAAAGTAGTGCCCCGCCTCCGCGGTTTCTTCATCCTGCTCGCCCTAACACTCGCGATACGCGCCGCCGAACGCAAATCGCCGCCGCCCAAGCCCGTCCGCCAATCGCCCTTCGTGCGCCGCTGGATGAAAGCCCTCACCCTGCGCGAAAAAGTGGCGCAGTTGATCTTCATTCCGTTTCACGGCGCCGCGCCCAACACCCGCTCCCGCGAATACCGCCAATTCATGAAGCTGGTCCGCGAGACGCGCGTAGGCGGCATGGTGCTGGTCAACTGGAACAATGGCCGCCTCACCCAGAAGGCGCAGCCCTATGCACTCGCCGCCTTCCTCAACCGCATGCAGAAACTGTCGCGGGTGCCGCTGCTGGTGGCCGGCGACTTCGAGCGCGGCGCATCCATGCGCGTGGATGGCACCACCGTGTTTCCGCAAGCCATGGCCTTCGGTGCGGCCGGCGACGCGGCTCTGGCTCGCTTCGAGGGCCAAGTCACCGCCCGCGAGGCGCGCGCCATCGGCGTGCATTGGCTCTTCTTCCCGGTCGCCGACGTCAACAACAATCCCGATAATCCCATCATCAACATCCGCTCCTACGGCGAGGATCCCAAGCAGGTATCCGCGCTGGTGGCCGCGTTCATCGAAGGCGCCCGCGCCGACGCGCACTATCGCGTGCTCACCACCGCCAAGCATTTCCCCGGCCACGGCGATACGGCCGTCGATACGCACCTGAACATGGCCGTGATCAACGCCACCCGCGAGCGTCTCGAGAGCACCGAGCTGCCGCCTTTCCGCGCGGCCATTCAGGCGGGCGTGGATGCCATTATGACCGCGCACATCGCGGTGCCGGCCCTGGCTCCCGCCAATCTGCCCGCCACTCTCTCGCCCGCCATCCTCACCGGCCTGCTGCGCGGCGACATGGCATTCAAGGGAATCGTGGTCACCGACGCGCTGGAGATGGGCGGCATCGCGCAGGGGTATTCCAGCGGCGAGGCGGCCGTGCTGGCGCTCATGGCCGGCGCCGATGCGCTGGTGATGCCGCCCGATCCCGAGGCGGCCGTCAAGGCCATTCTCGCCGCAATCCAAAGTGGACGCCTCACGCGCGCCCGCATCGACGAAAGCGTCGCGCGCCTGTTGGCTGCCAAGGAACGGTTGGGCCTCGACCTCCGCGCCACGGTGGATCTGGAGGCTATCGGCGACCAGATCGACATGCCCGAAGACCAGGAACGCGCGCAAGAGATTTCGAGCGGCGCCGTCACCCTGGTCAAGAACGACGGCAACCTGCTGCCCCTGCGCGCCCCTGCCAAGACCTGCTTCCTGACGTTGGCGGAGAGGCATTATTCGAACGAAGGTCTGGAGTTCGCCCAAGAAGTGCACCGCCGCGAGAAGAACGCCACCGTGATTGAGCTGGATGCCTCGTTGCCGCCCGCGTCGCTGGATGCGGCCGTGCAGAAAACCGAGGCCTGCGAGAGCGTGGCGGTGGCCGCATTCTCGTCGGTAGCGGCCTATCGTGGCGACGTGGCGCTGGGCGGCGATTTCCCGCGCATGCTCGACGCCCTCATTGCCACGGGCAAACCGGTGGCCCTCGTCGCGCTGGGCAATCCGTACCTGGTACGCAGCTTCCCCAAGGCCGCCGCTTTCCTGCTGACCTTCAGCACCGTGCCGCCGTCGGAGACCGCGGCCGTCAAGGCGCTATTCGGCGAGTCCGCCATTCGCGGCCACACACCTGTTTCCATCCCCGGCGTGGCTAAACTGGGAGACGGTATCCAGTTGCCCGCCGCCCACGCCCGATAATCGCCGCATACCTCGCGGCGGCCCGGTCCTGTCTGTTTCATGCCGGATTCGCGCCGGCATTCGACTCTCTGCAATATCGGCTTTTCAGCCCTTATTCTATTGGACGCCGCGGTACGCTTCGTCCGGCTGGGATATGATGGCGCATGGCCGCTACCAGGATGTTGCCGCCGGCTGCGCGCCTACCCTCGCAGGCTCTGCTGCTATTCTTTGCGAATATCGCTGCGCCCGGTGCGCCTTCGCTTCAGCCGGCGCAAACGACGACGCCGGTGTTTCCTCTCGACTTCGAGCGCTCCGGCTCCGCCTGGGTGGCGCGTGGACCCGCCTATCGGCTGGTACTGCGACACGGGAATGCCCTGCCGAATTTGTCGTATCCAGCGGGACAGCCAGCCACTGTCGGCATGCAAATCGTCGGCGGACGGTTCGCCGCTCCGGCTCAGCCGCTTTCGAAAGTGACAGCCACCGCCACAGCGGCGATTGTTGGGCAATCCGCCGAGGTGCTGTTTGCCGGTCTCGCGCCGGGGTATGTCGGCGTCGGGCAAGTCGACGTAGTGGTGCCCTCCGGTTTGCCTGCCGGCGAGCACATGCTGGTCATCGCTATTGGCGGTGTAAGTTCGAACGAGGCCGAAATCGGTACTCAGTAGCCGACTCAGCCTCTTATGCCGCGGTCAAAATGCGGCGCACTAGATCGGTGTTTTCGCGCACTTCATCTTTGAACCGAGGGTACATCCCGACAATCACGGCGTCGGTAGGCTTAATGCCGTTTAGAGCGAAGCGGAACGCCCGCTCGACCTGTGCGGAGTCGCCGCTGGCCCGTCCCGCGCCGAACAGCTTGAATGCCAGGCAGGGCTTCTTCGTCTGGCGGATCATGCGGCACATGCGTTCGGGATCTTTTTCCATGAACGTCTCGCCGATGGGCGACTCGCCAAACTCCGCGCGTGCCTCGTCCGGCGTCCGCGGCACGCGATAGAGGCAGCACTGATAATAGTCGACGTCCCAGCCCTCGCCCTCGGCCGTGTCGATGACCGCCGGGTTATGCGTGGATAGGCCGACCATCACGCCGGTGTCGCGCACGGCTTTGAGAAAGTCCTTGATCTTGCCTTTCTCGCCGTTGCGAAAGCGTTCGTCGGTGCGGTTGCCATGGTGCCCGATGCCCAGCGGCCCCAGTTTTGCCACCTCCGGCAGCAGTTTGGGATCTTTCATCAGGGCGAAGTCGGCCAGCAGTATGAGCTGCATCTTGCCCCCCTCCGCGCGATAGCGCTTGAAATCCTCGACGGGCTGGTCGTTGTAATGCAGTTGCCAGGTGTCGATGCCGTGCCGCTCGCAGGCGTGCAGCACTTCCATTTTGCGATCCTGCGTGTACCACTCGCGCATAAGCTGGTCGAGCGTGCGGTTGAAGTGCGAGTAGCCGTACAGCGGATTCGAGCCGACGATCAGGCGGCTGACCTCGAATTTGCCGAACTTGACGCTGGGCAGCGCCGGCAGCGGCGCGGTGGACTCGGCGGGGGCTTTGGTGGCGGGCGCCAGCGCGCCCAATGTGGCCGCCAGTTGGAGGAAGGAGCGGCGGGAATTCGATTTCATATATAGGTCTTTCAGGTCTTATTCTATTGCCAGTCGCGTGCGAAATCAAGCACGCTTTAGCCATAGGCCATGGCCTATTATCGCTAAGCCAGAAAATAGGCTACAACCTATTATTTGTAACTGTTATAATAGGCCCTAGCCTATGAAAAAAGCCAAACTTGCCGCTCGATCGCGCGGGCACCTGGATGCACGCTTCAAGGCGCTGGGCCCGGCCACCCGATTTGCGCCGCCCGTGCGCGGATGGGTCAAGGCCGTCCGCGAGTCGCTGGGAATGACCACAGTCCAACTGGCGCGCCGGCTGCGCATCACGCAACCTACGGTTATCGATCTCGAACGCTCGGAGGCTAAGGGCACCATCGAGCTGGCCACGTTGCGGCGGGTAGCCGCGGCCCTGGACTGCACGCTGGTCTACGCGCTGCTGCCCAACCAGCCGCTGAAAACCATCGTCCGCGAGCGGGCGAGCGCGTTCGGACGCCGGCGTCTGGAGCCGGTAGAGCATTCCATGCTGCTGGAGAACCAGAGGGTCTCGCCGAAATCCAGGTATTCCAAGGCGCAACTTGAGGAGATTATCCGCGAGACAAACCCACGATTGTTTTGGGACTAATCCGTGAACGGACCTTTCGCGCAACCAGACGACGCCGCGACCCCTCTCACTCCGGCGGAAATACGAGGTCTCATCCCCGCGCATATCGCCTATCGCCGCGAGTTGAACGAGGCCGAGCAGGATAACATCCAGCGTGCCCAGGAATGGGCCCTCAGCCGACGCCGCGATGTGCTGAACGAGAGGTTCGTCAAGGATCTGCACCGGCGAATGCTCGGCGACGTATGGCGCTGGGCCGGCAAGTTCCGAATCAGCGAGCGCAATATCGGAATCGATCATTGGCAGATCCCGGTCGCCCTGCGCCAGCTACTCGACGACACCAAAGCCTGGATCCAATACAAAACCTACCCGCCCGATGAAATCGCGGTGCGGTTCCATCATCGCCTCGTCCGGATTCACCCGTTCCCGAACGGTAACGGCCGCCACTCGCGCCTGATGGCCGATCTGCTGGCGATGCAACTCGGGCGGGAACGGTTCTCGTGGGGACGGCAGGGCTTGCGCCATCCCGGCGCGATGCGGGCGCGGTATATCGCAGCCTTGCGCGCCGCGGACGAGTATGACGTTAGTTTCCCGCTGGCCTTTGCGCGGGCGTAAGAGTTTTCCATCAGCCCGGCGCCAGCCGCCGTACCGCGTGTTGGCTCTTGAAAAACGTTCACAGACTGGATGCCCGCGCAAGGCCCGGAATGATCCTCCCGGTTTCGGGCATCGCCCCGGCGTTTTACAATCGCTCTATGCGCTGTGTTCCGATGCTGGCCCTCTGCGCCACTATGTTGGCCGCCGCCGATTTGAAAATCGACCATGTCACCGCCGCCGGGAGCAGCTTGAAACAACTCCAAGCCAATCTCTCCGCCGTCGGCATCGAGAGCGTGTACGGCGGCCCGCACAGCAACGGGGCCACCGAGATGGCGCTGGTCAGCTTTCCCGACGGCTCTTATCTGGAACTGATGGCGCCGCGGGCCAACGCCGATCCGCAAGCGCTGGCACGCCAGCCGTGGGCGAAGTTCCTGCAGGCGGACGGCGGACCCTGCTCCTGGGCCGCGCGTGAGAAGGATGTAGCGACGGAAGTCCAGCGGCTAAGAGCGGCGGGCATCGCGGTTTCGGCTCCGCTCCGGAATGGGCGGCAACGGCCGGACGGTGTGCGCCTCGATTGGGAAACCGCGCAGGTGGGCACGGAACCGAACGGCACGTTTTTCCCGTTCCTGATTCGCGACTTCACGCCTCGCGAACAGCGGGTTTTCCCGCAGGGCAAGCCGCTGAACAGAGACTTCGGCGGCGTGATCAAAGTGGTGATCGCGGTACACGATTTGGAAGCGTCCCTGAAGCGCTATAGCCAGGCTTACGGCACGCCGCCGGCGATCAAGCAAGTGGATCAAGCCTTCGGCGCGCACCTGGCGCTGTTGGGCGGCGCGCCCGTGGTGCTGGCGCAGCCGCTGAATGCGGACTCGTGGCTGGCCGAGCGGCTGGAGCGGTTTGGCGAAGCGCCCTGTGCATTTGTGCTGGACCAGCGGCGAGGCAAGTATCGGGCGGCGGCGCAGACCCGCTGGTTCGGTATGCGGATTTCGTGGTTCGATGCCCAAAAGCTGGGTTGGCGTCTAGGCTTCGAGTCCGACGAGCGGTGATCGAGCGTGGGGCGGGACTCCAGTCCTGCGGCCGGCGTCTACGCCCCCCTGGCGAGCGGGTCCTGGAAGTCCGCCCCACATCTGCCTAGCTGTTGCTGGAAGGCTGATGGCTCTCCATCCGGCGTTGCCGCATCTGCCGGAAACGCGCCGGAAGTTGATCGGCCTTGGCCCGCTGTTCCGGTGTCAGGGTGCTATAGAGTTTAGCGAACCCTTCGTGGCGCATGGCCGATATCTGTCCCTTCAGTCCGGCTTCCTGCGCGCTCAGTTGGTCGATCTTAGCGGTATCGTTCACCCGCACCGCCTGGGACATTCCCGAGCGAACCTGTTTCAACTGCTGGCGGATAGGCTGGGCGGATTGCCGCACCGCCTGAAACTCGGCCTTGGCCTGCGCCGTTTGCGCCGGGGTCAGATCCAGGGAGTGCGCGATGCGCACGCCACGGCGATGTTGTGGCACGGCCGGCTGGGCCGGCTGGCTAACTTCCTGCGCGGCGAACAGCATACCTCCCGCTATCGCCGCGGCTGCTGCAAAACGTAACCAAGTGATCTTCATGATATTCCTACTCTCCTGTTTCCACCTTAGGCGCCGCTTGCAAAGCGCGTTTGTCCGGCGTGTAAAGAATTGTAATGTAGGTTACGAATCGATCCTTCTAGTACTGCTTTCGCGAAAAACACGGTACAAGCCAGCGTCCTCCGGTTTACAATGCAGCCCAGGAGGGTTTTATGTCTATTAGAACGTTTGCTGCATCGATCGTTTGCGGGCTGCTCGCCATCGCCGTTCAGCCCACGTCCGCGGCCGCCGCGACTTCCGGTCTAACCGGGTCGTGGCAATTTACTCTGACGCCAACCAATACGGCTACTCCGCCTGTGCAATACCCGGGTCTCGCCACATTCACCTCGGATGGCTCGGTCATCGAGACGGACGGTTCGGAGTTTCTGAAATCGGTCTCGACAACTCCCATTGTCACGGTCTCCAGTCCCGGCCATGGCATCTGGGAACTGGGTAACACGCCCATTACTTATGTTGTCCAATACATCAGCCTCGTATTGGACACGGATGGAGCGCTGTATGCCCGGAACATCACCACCATGACGCTGTCGGTGAGCAGCACGAATACGTTTAGCGGCTCGTACACCACCGACCAGGTGATTGGCAGCGTCACGAAGGTAGTGTCTTCCGGTACGGTCAGCGGACAACTGATTCCGCATTCCCCATTGCCGTAGGTCACTCCGGCGGCGGTCCTGTGGGCCGCCGCCGGTTCCAAAAGCCTTTCCATATTACAGACAAGCAGGTCGAAGTATGTCATTCTATTAGGCGGGAGAGACCTTTATGATTAGGAACCGGCCCGCCATCGGCGCTCCCTTCGTTTTGCAGGCCGCCGAACTGGCACAGCTCTTTCCATCGCTCGATCGCCGCGGACGTCAAGTAGTGGGTCCCGCGGTCGGCGGGAGCGCCTTTCTGAAGCGGCGGGACGATGGCGCGCCTTTTGGTTGCGCGGCCGGCGCACGGGGGTGGAAGCGATTCCTGTATCCAGCCGAGGCAGACGTCGTCGCGTCTGAGCGTAGCGGCCACGGCTTCTGCATCCTCAACGATACCGCTCCCGCGCGACGGCGCACGCCCTCTGGGATAGAGGCCAGCCGTTTCGAATTGGGCGAGCCGCCTTCCGGGGCCGTGCTGCGCGGAGTCGGGCGCGCCGCCCGAAAAAGTCTATGAACATTGCGTTGATCAGAGAAGGCCGGCCGTTTGACCGCCGGGTTGCGTTGACTCCGCCGGTAGTGCGGCATTTGATGGAGGCCGGACACTCCGTGTGGGTGGAATCGGGGGCAGGCGAAGGCGCCTGGTTTCAAGACGCCGAGTACGCGCGCACCGGGGCCCGCATCGTCTACTCACAAGAGGATGTGCTGCACCGCTCGGACCTGGTGGTGCGCATCTCCACGCCCGTGCTGTCGGAGTTGCGGCAGTGTCCGCATGGTATGATCCTGCTGGCCTTCTATCACATGGCCGTGGCCGACCGCGTGGTAGTGGACCGGCTGCTGGAGCAATCCATCACAGCCATCGGGCTGGAGATGATTCGGCAGGATGACGGATGCTTACCGGTGCTGCGGGCTGTCAGCGAGATCGCCGGCCAGATGACCGTTCCGATCGCGGCGCACCTGCTGCGTTCCAGCTTGGGCGGACGCGGCGTGCTGCTGGGCGGCAGTCCCGGCATACCGCCCGCCAGCGTGGCGATCCTGGGCGCCGGCGTGGTGGGTGCCTGGGCGGCGCGAACGGCGTGTGCGGCGGGCGCGCGCGTCACCGTGCTGGATGTGGACGCCGGCAAACTCCGCGCGCTGATGGAGCGCATCCCCAACGCGGAGACGTGCCTGGCGGAAAGCGAATCGGTGGCGGCCTGTGTGGCCGCGGCGGACGTGGTGATTGGCGCGGTGCTGGTGGCGGGCAGCCGCACGCCGCACGTGGTGACCCGCGCCATGGTGGAGAGCATGAAACCGGGTTCGGCCGTCATCGACGTGGCCATCGACCAGGGCGGCTGCGTCGAAACCAGCCGGCCCACCACCATCTCCGAACCCACGTTCGCTTACCACGGCGTGACGCACTACTGCGTGCCCAACCTGACCGCGGACATGGGACGCAGCACCAGCGTGGCGGTGGCGCAAGCCATCCTGCCGTATTTGTTGCGTATCGGCGATCTGGGCATCGACGCAGCCATCGAGCGGGTGCCCGATATCGCGCGCGGCGCTTATACCCATCGGGGAAAGTGGATCGGGCGCGGAGCGGCGGAATCTCCTGTAACGACTTCTTCTTAATCCGATCGAGTGTCGGGAAAGTACGGCGTTGGAGGTCTTCGAGGTCATGAGGTACTTGACGGTATTTATTATCTTCTGCGCGGCCTTCTTGGCCGCCGCACACGGACAAAACATACCCGCGAATCCGGTGACGGGAATGGGATACCTGTATCCGTCGGTCACTGTGGCGCCCGGCCAATTGATTACGGTTTTCCTGGCGGGGAATGCGCAGGGCGATATCAGTGCCACTGTGCAGGACCTCGCAGCGCCGGTGTTGGAAGTGCGTCCGGGGTCTGGCTGCGCGTCCGCGAGCCTCTGTTCCGGTCTGACGGCCGTCACCATCCAGATTCCTTACGAGTTGAACCCGGGGTGCGGCTTCATCAACCCGGTGTGCAACGTCGTGCTTCTGACGCAATTAATCGTAACGATAAACGGCGTTGCGGGCGACCCGTCGACCTGACTCCGCTGCCCGACCAGGTTCACATTCTAACTGCCTGCGACACCGTGCTCCCCGGCGGGGGCGGAACGGCGCCACTTGGAGGCTTGCCTTGTGCGCCTCTGGTGACCCACGCCGATGGGTCGTTGGTGACATCGGGAAGTCCGGCACAAGGCGGCGAGGAGGTAGTCGCCTATGCGGTCGGGCTGGGCTTGACTACTCCGGCGGTTAAGACCGGCCAGCCCGCGCCTACTGCAACGCCGGCGAGTGAGACCTTCTACCTCGATTTCAATTTCCGGCCGAACGCGCTGCCCACCGAGCCCGTACAGCCTTCACGGGTAACAGTGCCCGTTCCGCTGTACGCCGGGCTGGTGCCGGGGTACACGGGATTGTACCAGATCAATTTCGTCGTACCGCCGCCGCCCGTGGGTGTCGCGGCCTGCAACGGTACGGTGCAGGCCAACTTGACGGTCAGCGTGGGTGGACAAACCTCGTTCGACGGCGCCGCGATTTGCGTGGTGCCGTCGCAGCAAGGCGAGCCGCTCGCCAGAGCGCACGCACACGCAGTTCACGAAAAACGCTGAATTAATGGCGGAGGAAGAGGGATTCGTTCATTCCGGGGGTATGCGCTTTCTGTAAGTTGCGGATTCTACGTTCGGGCAAATTGGTCAGAACGGGCAAAAAAGCGAGGTCTGGGTACGTATTGGTTACGCGGCATTCCTCACTGTTTACTGTCGAGAAGTCCCAGATCAATCTCCCTCAAGCGGTCCGCCTCTTGCTCCTGAACAAACAACTGCACACTGCAGGGATCATCCCAATCCACTTCCTGAATCGCCCGGACAAGATCGGCGAGGTTCAGATCATTGAAAGCGCCGGGACAGATTTCGCACTCAAGCATTTTGTTGCCTGCATACCACCCACGCGGCAGCGACTCGTCGTCACACGAGACGAATTTCGCGCCCTCCTGAAGTGCCGCATTTAGTTTCGCGATTCGGTGTTTGTCCCCGACCGATGTCTTAAAGACGATGTTGGTGACGACGCTCACAGGTTCATCTTAATCCTTCGCAGTTTCGTCGCGCGCGAGCTGTTTCATGAGCAGGACGCTCTGGGGTGCTGCGGGATGGTTATCACGAGAAGGGGTATAAGACGAACGCTATTAGACTTCGGCTTTGAGAACGTGTCGATCTTTGCTGACATCGTCGGTGCCGTCGCTGGTGAACGTGGCCGCTGTAATGGTTTGGCCCTTCTCCTTGAGTTCGCGGACAAACTTGGCTGCCATGTAATCGGCATCGCTGCAATGACGCTCATAATCGCCGTCTCCATCCGGGACGAGCTTATTGGCATCAAGCTGTTTGAAGTTGTGATGCGCGCCGGTGCCTTGAATGACGAGTGTCCAATTGCCCATTTTTGACTCCTCTGGTGACTTTTCCGTCTCTGAGTCTTACGACAGAATAGGATGGATGTAAATAGCTGAAAATAAGGGTGTTGGATGTGTCATGGGTACGTATTGGGTACACGAGCCATCCGGCGCTTAATGTAAAGCGCCTGCCGTCAGCAAGTTAGAGTGGCGGAGGAAGAGGGATTCGAACCCCCGAACGAGTCACCCCGTTAACGGTTTTCAAGACCGCCGCCTTCAACCACTCGGCCATTCCTCCGTCTTCTATCTTACCCGATTCGGTCGCATTACCGAACAGACGCTGCAAGCAGGACACGGATCTGACTGTGGATATGGACAACGCGCTCGGCCTACCCCTCGATATGGAACCGGATCTGGGAAACGCTGGATAAAGCGCGCAGCGGTTTGCGCGCCGCCCACGATGAGCACATCCGACATCGGCGCATTCGCGGTTTCCAGATGACTTGGAACATCTTCGATTGGGGAAAGCGCAAGGATATTGTGGGACAGCGCGACGCGCTTTTCACGCAGGCCGAAGAGAACCTACGCCGTATCACGGACCGCGTCCGGGCGGAAGTGGACAAAGCGTACAGGAAACTGGAGCGAACCGAACTCATGATATCCGTCATTCGATCGCACTGACGCGGTATCCGATTCGCACACCTTGAAACCTGGGCTGCCGATCCGGCTCCGAAAAGCGGACCTTGTTCGCGACGCCATCATGCGCCGGCAGTCGCGGCCTTCGCCTCCTCCCGCAGTCCCGCGATCCGGTTCTGCAGCGTTCGCAAGCTAATCCCCAACATCTCGGCGGCCAGTTTGCGATTGCCGCGCACGTGTTCCAGGGTGAGTTTGATGTAAGCCTCCTCGATTTCCGTCAGTGCCTGGCCAGGCTGGAGTACTAAAGAGCCGGCATGGCCATTTGGCGGCCGCGTATACGGGCCGGGGCTTACACTGAACACAGGGGACGGCAGATCCTTCAGGCGGATCCAACCTTCTCCTGTCAGGATGCTGGCTCGCTCCAGGACATTACGCAGCTCCCGCACATTGCCAGGCCAATCGTAGCGATGCAACTCATCCAGCACTTCGGCGTCGAGCCCTATAACGCGCGTGCCGTACTTCTTGTTCAGATTCCGCAGCATCGCGTCGACGATCGCCGGGATATCTTCTTTGTGTTCACGCAGCGGCGGAAGCACGATCTGAAATACGCTCAATCGATAGTAAAGTTCTTCGCGCAAATGCGATCCGATTTCCTGGCTGGTGGCGGCCAATACCCGAACGTCCACCGCGATTTCGTGTTTGCCGCCCAACCGCCGCACCCGCAAGTCCTCGAGAACGCGCAGCAGCTTGGGTTGCGTGGACTGCGGCATCTCGCCGATCTCGTCAAGAAACAAAGTGCCCCCATGAGCCTGCTCAAAGCAACCGGCCGAACGTTCCATGGCGCCCGTAAAGGCGCCTCTCTCATGGCCGAATAGCTCGCTCTCAACCAAAGCCTCGGGCAAGGCGGCTGCATTAATCGCGACGAAAGGTCCATCGCCGCGGAGGCTGCACTTATGGATCTCCCGGGCAACTAACTCCTTCCCCGTGCCACTCTGTCCGCGGATCAATACGGGCGCCGACGTGGGCGCCACCTGCCGGATGAGCGAGAAGATCTCCTGCATCGCCCGGGACGTTCCTACCATGTCCCCTAGGACCCCGCGACGGCTCAGGTCGCGCTCGAGTTCGCCGGTTCTCTGCAGACTTCTCTTGTAGCGAATGGCGCGTTCCAGAAGGATTTTGAAGGCGAGCGGTTCCACCGGCTTCTCCAGATACCAGAATGCCTTGAGGTCGTGGACGGCGGAAAGCGCCTTTTCCATACTGCCGAAGCCGGTCAGCGCAATAGCCGGAGTGAGGTCGCCGCGTTCCTTCAGGTGCCGCAGAAGTTCAAAACCGTCCATGCGCGGCATGACTAAGTCCGACACGATGACGTCCGCCTGGAAGGCTGTGAGCCGTTCCAACGCTTCCTGTCCGTCGGCCGCGCTGCGGGTGTCGTAGTCGCGCTCGGAGAGCATGGCCGACAAGGCGCCCCGCTGCCGCTCGTCGTCATCGACGATGAGGACCCGGCCGGGGATCGCGGACTGTCGCGGCATGACGAAACCTACCATGGGTTCCTGGAATTCATCGGCGCCGACGGATGGGGCCAAAGCGAGGATTCCCTGTATTTGTCCACGATTCTCTCGACCAAAACCGAGCCGAAATCCTCCAACAATTCGATGAACGTCTTGGTCTGGTCCGTGGCGCGCAAACGGGGAACCGCTACCAGCAGATTGGGATTGTCGAGCGCTTCCGCAGCCTTCTCCACGGCCACGATCGGAACGCTGGCATAGCCGAACACACCATCGGAATTCCACGGGCCCATTTGCCGCACAACCGGTCCGAATCGCGTTTCGAGACGCTGCAGTTCGTCGTCCGTCACAACAATCGCTTCCATTTTGTTCTCTTCACGAGAGCTATGTTCCAGTCGCAGCCAGGTATTCGGTTCCATTGGCGGACTTCCTTTGTGCAGTGCGGCTGATATGGACGCCGTGACGATCCTGCCAATGTTGCCAGGCGGCACTGACAATTCGAGTCGCTTCGTTTGTATCAAACGGCTTCGCCAGCACGTCCCATGCTCCCAGATTCAGGGCTTCCGCCCATAACCGTTCATCCGCCAGCCGGGAAGTCACGATTAAAAGCGGGGGGTCGGGAAGAAGCGAGATGTGGTCCAACATCTCCCTCCACGTACCCGGCGTGATATCGCAATCGCAAATTACGATTGGAATGGGTGTTTCCCGCAACACGGAAAGGGCCGAAGCAATTGTGGAGCTCGAGCTGACGGTCCAGTTGGATTTGAAGATGCGCTCCAGAGAAGCGCAGTCTTCAACGTTGGCGCTGATGGATAAAACAACATTGAGAGCATTCTCACGTCGAGACGACCTCTGCATGTCGCCCCATCCTTTTGTTTGCGATCGGTTCTCTGCCACGTTCCCTCCAATCACCGGTACAAGCCCCGCTTCAGCGGGGGTCAACAGGAACAAGTGCAGCAAACGGGGCTATTAATTAACCGCATGCGTCGGTACGCCCGCACGCCCTGCCTCATGGGTTCACGAAACGTGGCCCCGCAGGACTTCACTCGGCGGTACCTTGGAGATCGGCAAACCGGCGATCGGCAAGGCGCTGCCGCTGGCCCGGATTGTGAAATAATCGGATATGTTTCTCTTTAATCGTAGAGCTTGAGTTGGGGCAAATGGAACTAGGAGAGTGCCTAGGTAAGTTGGTGCAACCAATGCCCCCCAAGTGCCCGACGCTAATTTTCACTCCCAGCCCCTCGGGCGCGTGGGCGCTGCTGGCATACTGCTCGCTGGGCCCGCAGCCAGTCTTCTTGTGGCGATCCGTTTTGAAACCCTCGTGCGAGCCACAGCTTATATGCCAATGCAGCTATTTCCCGCTGCTTGGCGGAGGCGATGTCGCGCGGCGCTAATCTATCGCAGACCCTTGTGGTCTCCCGCATAACCTTTGCCATGAAAAGTCCCCCCCGATAGCTGACGAAGCCAGGTCCGGTAGCCAGCCATTCCAGTTCCCTGTACCCAAACAAAAACTCCAGCAGTCCCCCGATGCGGTTCAGGGCTATTCCGCTTTGCAGCGATCGCCTACCCAGCGATGCGAGCGAACCGCACCCTACGTTTTCCGATGGATCGTCGCTTCTTTGATGATAAGGTTTGGCGTCTAATCGTGGAACTAGGAGGGTGCCTAGGTATGCTTGGCTGGCACACCCGCCTCTGTAAGTGAAATTGACTACCCTGTCTGGGCTGTTATGAGAGAAAATGGTCGCACGCCCCCGTCGGGCGGCGGCCTTGCACCACTGGGTGCGTTTCCAGAGGAGGAAGACTATAACTCGCAAAAGTTCGGCGCGGCCAGGAAAGAACAGTCGACCCCGGGCCAAGCATCCGCCCGGTGTGACGCCTCGACCGAAGCCCGGCCGCAAGGTCGAACCGCAGGCCGCTGCGCACCCGGCTGAACTCTCCCTCCAGGAGAAACCGCTGCCCATAGTAGGCGTAGGGGCGTCGGCGGGAGGCTTCGAGGCGTTTCGGCAACTCCTCACGGCTTTGCCTTCGGATACGGGCCTGGCGTTGGTACTGGTGCAGCATCTCGACCCCGGACATGAGAGCCTGCTGGCCAGGCTGCTCTCCAAGGCCACCGCGATGCCCGTCGCGGAAGTGGAAGAGGGCATGACGGTGGAGCCGAATCATATCTACGTCATTCCCCCGAATAGGACTATGGGGATCCGGAACGGAACGCTCCACCTGATGGCCCGCGGGGAGCCGACGACCAAGCACCTGCCCATCGATTATTTTCTGGGCTCGCTGGCCGAAGACCGGGGCAATCGGGCGATTGGCGTGATTCTTTCCGGAACCGCCTCCGACGGAACCATGGGGCTGAAGGCCATCAAAACCGAAGGTGGCATCACCTTCGCCCAAGACCTCAAAAGCGCGAAGTACGACGGCATGCCACGCAGCGCCATCGCCGCCGGATGTGTGGATTTCGTCCTGCCGCCGGAGGCCATCGCCGGCGAACTGGCGCGCATTGGCCGGCATCCCTATCTGGTTTTAGAACCGCCGGCGCAGGCCGAGGAGCCGCCCGAAGGTAGTGACGACGATCTGCACAAGATCTTCCTCGTCCTCCAGAGGGCCACCGGAGTGAATTTCACGTATTACAAGTACAGCACCATCAAGCGGCGGATCGCCCGCCGGATGCTCCTGCACAAACTGGAAAGTCCGAAGCAGTACCTGCGGTTCCTGCACGAGAACCCTGCCGAGGCGGCGGCCTTATGCGAAGATATCCTCATTCACGTGACAGGCTTCTTCCGGGAGCCGGAAGCGTTTCAGGCGCTGGCGCAAAGGATCTTCCCCAAGATTCTCGACACCAAGCCGCCTGGCGAGTCGCTTCGCATCTGGGTCCCGGGCTGTTCCACGGGAGAAGAGGCGTTCTCCATTGCCATGATCCTGCTGGAATGCCTGGGCGACCGCGTCGGCAGCGTGCCCATTCAGATCTTCGGCACCGATATCAGCGCCGTGTCGATCGACAAAGCGCGCGCGGGCGTATACACCGAGAGCAGCCTCGGCGAGATCTCCCCGGAGCGCCTGCGGCGTTTCTTCGTCAAAGTGGAGGGAGGCTTCCAGATCGTGAAATCGTTGCGCGAGATGTGTGTGTTTGCGCGGCAGGACCTCGCCCAGGACCCTCCGTTCTCGCGGCTGGACCTGATCAGTTGCCGCAACGTGCTCATCTACATGGGGCCGGTGCTCCAGAAAAAGGTGATGGCCATCTTCCACTACGCTCTCAAGCCCAGCGGCTTCCTGATGCAGGGGAAGTCGGAATCCATCAGCGGCTTCGCGGACCTCTTCACGGTGATCGACCGGGAGCACAAGATTTGTTCGAAAAGGCCTGGCGAACCCGGCCGGGTTTTCGATCTGTCCACCGCCTCAAGTTACGAAAGAGCCATGCGCGCGGACGCTGCGAAGCCGGAAACACAGTTGCGGTTCGACGTGCAGAGGGAAGCGGACCGGATCGTCCTCGGCCAATACTCCCCAGCCGGCTTGGTCATCGATGAGAACCTGCATATTCTCCACTTCCGCGGGCAAACGAGCCCCTACCTCTCTCCTCCGCCGGGCCAGGCCAGCTTGGGCCTGCTCCGCATGGTGCGCCCGGAATTAGCCGTGGAACTGCGCACCGCCCTGCACCACGCCAAAAAACAGGAGATCGCCGTCCGCAAGGAAGGTATCCGGATTCAGCGCGACGGCCATTTCTGGGAAGTCTCCCTGGAGGTGGTTCCGATCAAGAGCGATCTGGGCGAGCGTTTCTTTCTGATCTTATTCCAGGAAATGCCGGCGCGCGAGCCGGCCGGTCCGGAAGCAGGAGGCCAAGGGCCGGCCGGCGGCACGCGGCAATCGCGAGAGGACGCCCGCCTGCGCCGCGATTTGCAGGCAACCAAGGAGTCCCTCCAGTCGATGGTCCAGGAGCAGGAAGCCATCAACGAGGAGCTGAAATCCGCTAACGAAGAAGCCCTTTCGAGCAACGAGGAACTGCAGTCCACCAACGAAGAGCTGGAAACCGCAAAAGAGGAGCTGCAGTCGACCAACGAGGAGTTGGTCACGGTCAACGAGCAGCTAGGGAACCGCAACTTCGAGTTGGCGCAGCTCAACGACGATCTTACGAACCTGATCGGGAGCGTCAACATCCCCATCCTGATGCTGAGTGGCGACTGGCGCATCCGGCGTTTCACCCCGCAGGCCGAAAAACTGCTGAACTTGTTGCCCGGCGACGTGGGCCGCCCCATAGTCAACCTCCGGCCGAACATCGATGTACCGGACCTGGCCGCGCTGGTCACCGAGGTCGTCGATACCGTGAGTGTGCGCGAACGGGAGGTCCAGGACCGGGAAGGCCGCTGGTATTCCATGCGGGTCCGGCCGTACCGGACCATGGATAACAAGACTGACGGCGCAGTGATGACGTTTATCGATATCGATGCCGCCAAGCGAATCCATCTGGAATTGCAGCGGGAGCAGACCTTCACGGCGGCGGTGCTGGAATCGGCGGCCGCTCTGGTGATGGTCACCGACCTGGAGGGCCACATCGCCCGCTTCAACCTCGCCTGCCGCCGGCTTAGCGAATACTCCTTCGAGGAGGTGGAGGGAAAGCCCGTGTGGGACAAACTCGTGCCCCCGGAAGAAATTGAAGCCGTCAAACAGGTGTATAAGGAGCTCACGGAGAGCCGGGCCGCGCGCGAATACGAGAATCATTGGGTGGACCAGAGCGGCCAGCGGCATTTGATCTCCTGGTCCAGCACCGTGGTTACCGAGGCGCAGGGCACCACGCGGCACTTGGTCTGGGTCGGCGTGGATGTCACCGAGGCCAGGCTGGCCGAAAAGGCGCTGCAACAAACCGAGATCCTCCGGCACAGCCAGGAGCAACTGCGGACGCTGACAGCCGGCTTGGTGGAGGCCCAGGAGGAGGAGCGCCGGCGGGTCTCGCAGGAGCTTCACGACGATATCAGCCAGAGGCTGGCGGCGCTGGCCATTCAACTGGAGGTGTTGCATCGGGCGCACGGAATCTCGCCCGAAGAACTGCAGCGCAAACTGGGGGAGTTGCAGAAGCAGATGGAGGTGCTATCGGAGGATCTCCGCCGCACTGCCCGCAATCTGCACCCCTTCATGCTCACGCATCTCGGCCTGGAACCCGCCCTGCGAGCGTATTGCGAGGAGTTCTCCAAACTGAGGCAGGTCAAGGTGCGGCTGGTCGCGCGTGCCCTGCCTGGGGCAATCCCGTCCGGCGTGGCCTTGTGCGTCTATCGTGTGGTCCAGGAGGCGCTGGGTAACGTCGCCAAACATTCCGGGGCTAAGCGTGTCGTGGTATCGATCTCCGGCCGCGATGATGCCCTGCGCGCCGCCATCCGGGATGACGGCCACGGATTCGACCTGGACCAGGTGAAAGGAAAAGGGCTCGGGCTGATCAGCATGGAGGAACGCGTGCGGCACCTGGGTGGGACGTTTTCGATCGCTCCAAAGCCCGGCGAAGGAACCCGCATCGAGATCCGGATTCCTCTCGAGACAATTCCGCCGGCGGTCGCGGCGGAATCGATCGCGCCATGAAGAAGCCGCGGCTGTTGCTTGCCGACGACCACACCATCCTCCTCGAAGGATTGAAAGCCCTGCTGGCACCGGAATTCGAGGTAGTGGCGACGGCCGCCGATGGCAGGGCGGTTCTGGAAGCGGCTAAGAAATACCAGCCCGACCTCATTCTGCTGGACATTTCCATGCCCGGCCTGAACGGCATCGAAGCCGCACGGCGGTTGAAGCAATCGAATCCCGGCGCGAAACTGATTATCCTCACCATGCATGCGGACCTCAGTTTTGTTAGGGCGGCTTTCCAGGCGGGGGTTTCCGGATACGTGTTGAAACAGTCGGCGGCGACCGAACTCGTGACGGCGCTGCACGATGTGGACAGCGGCCGCAGCTACGTCAGTTTGCAGATCCAAAAACGGCTCGGCACGGACATGCCCGCTTTCTTGCGGCGGCCGAAAAAGCTCTCCGCCGATCTCACGCCGAGGCAACGCGAGGTGCTCCAGTTACTGGCGGAAGGACGCGTTCGCAAGGAAATCGCCCAAATGCTCGGTGTCTCCGTCAAGACGGTGGAATTCCACAAACAGAAACTCACCGAAAAGTTGGGGCTCCACACCGACGCCGCCCTGACGGCGTACGCCATCCGGCACGGGATCGCTTCGACCGAGTAAGCCTTGGTCGTCGAATGGTGGCGGGTCATTTTGGTCTTGGAGGGCGGGCAATTCTGCCCGCAGCCGGCTTTCAGCCGGCTCTGGCCGCCTTAAAGGCGGCTGCGGCCAAGATTGGCCGCCACTGTCGGTCGAAAGCGTGCCTTTGGCGCATTTCCGGCATTTGCCGTCAAGCACTAGAGTTGTCCATAGTTTCAATAGTTTGCAGCCATATCTTGTCACTCGCCACCAGAGTGTGCTAATAATGGGTTTCGGCTTCCGTTAACCGGATGCCGACAGACCCCAAGACATCAAACCGAAACATGGAGGTTGTACGTTAATGAAGATTCGTCCGCTTTACGACCGCATCGTGGTCAAACGGATCGAGGAAAAGGAAACCATGCAGGGTGGCCTTTACATCCCCGACTCCGCCAAAGAGAAACCGCAGGAAGGCGAAGTTGTCGCCGTCGGCAAGGGCAAGCGCCTGGAAGACGGGAAACTCGTGCCGCTCGACGTCGAGGTTGGCAATCGCATCCTGTTTGGCAAGTACTCCGGCAGCGACATCAAGCTGGATGGCGATGAGTTCTTGATCATGCGCGAGGACGAAGTCCTCGGCATTTTGGAAAGCAAGCCCGTGGTGGCCAAGAAGGCTTCCTAAGGAGGAGAGACATCAATGGCGAAACAGATTGTATACGCAGAAAATTCCCGTCAAGCAATCCTGCGCGGCGTCAACCAACTGGCCGACGCAGTGAAGGTTACCCTCGGCCCCAAGGGCCGCAATGTGGTTCTGGAGAAGAAGTTCGGCGGCCCCAATATCACCAAAGACGGTGTGACGGTGGCTAAGGAAATCGAGCTCAAGGATCCGCTGGAGAACATGGGCGCCCAAATGGTGCGCGAAGTGGCTTCCAAGACTTCGGATGTGGCCGGCGATGGCACCACCACCGCCACCATCCTGGCGCAGTCCATCTACCGTGAAGGCGTGAAAGCCGTCGCCGCGGGCGCCAACCCGATGGCCCTCAAGCGCGGCATCGATAAGGCCGTGGAAGTAGCCGTCGAGGCGGTCAAGAAGCTCTCCAAGCCGGTATCCGGCGACATGATCGCGCAGGTCGGCACTATTTCCGCCAACAGCGATTCCACCATCGGCAACATCATCGCCGAGGCGATGAAGAAGGTGGGCAAGGATGGCGTGATCACGGTGGAAGAATCCAAGACCATGGTCACGGAGTTGAGCACCGTGGACGGCATGCAATTCGACCGCGGCTACTTGTCGCCCTACTTCGTCTCCGATCCGGAGCGCATGGAGTGCGTGCTCGAAGATCCCTACATTCTCATCCACGAGAAGAAGATCAGCAACATGAAAGACCTGCTGCCGTTGCTCGAGCAGATCGCGCGCTCCGGCAAGCCCCTGCTGATCATCGCCGAGGAAGTGGAGGGCGAGGCCCTGGCGACCCTGGTGGTGAACAAGCTGCGTGGCACGTTGAACGCCTGCGCGGTGAAAGCCCCCGGCTTCGGCGACCGGCGCAAAGCCATGCTGGACGACATCGCGGTCCTGACCGGCGGCAAGTCCATCATGGAAGAAACCGGCATCAAGCTGGAAGGCGTACGCCTGGACGACCTGGGCCGCGCCAAGCGCGTCACGGTGGACAAGGACAACACCACCATCGTGGACGGCAATGGCAGCCAGAAATCCATCGAAGGCCGCATCAAGCAGCTCCGCGGCCAGATTGACGAGACCACCTCCGACTACGACCGCGAGAAGCTCCAGGAGCGCCTGGCGAAGCTGGCCGGCGGCGTGGCCATCATCAAAGTCGGCGCAGCCACCGAGACCGAAATGAAGGAAAAGAAGGCTCGCGTGGAAGATGCGCTGCATGCCACTCGTGCGGCTGTGGAGGAAGGCATCGTGCCCGGCGGCGGCGTGGCTCTGCTGCGCGCGGCCAAGGCCCTGGAAGGCTTTAAGGCGGATGGCGACGAACAGATCGGCGTGAACATCGTACGCAAGGCTTGCGAAGATCCGGTGCGCCAGATCGTGGTGAACTCGGGTACCGAGGGCGCCATCGTGGTGGAGAAGATCCGCGAACATGCCAACCCCAACTTCGGCTTCAACGCCCAGACCGACACGTACGAAGACCTGGTGGTTTCGGGCGTGATCGATCCGACCAAAGTGACCCGCACGGCGCTGCAAAACGCCGCTTCGATCGCTTCGCTGATGTTGACCACCGAAGCCATGGTGGCCGAGATTCCGGAGAAGAAGTCCGCTCCGGCCGGTCCCGGCGGCCACGGCGGCCCGGACATGGATTACTAAGTCCGGCACTAACTTGATCAATCGGCCGCGCTCCCCGAAAAGGGGGCGCGGCTTTTTTGTTGTGGGCAGGCTCGCAGGTTGCTACCGCGAGCGCCCACCTGATCAATGGCTCGAAAGATGTTTGGGGCAACCCCAGTAACCCGACTTCGGGTGGGCGCGTGGGCTCACATTTAGCGGCTAGCGCTTTTGCCGCCCCGGTGAATTTACCCCCTCGACCCCGCGCGACCGTCATTCAAAGGCGCTGCGCGTTGCTTTTGGCGGTGCGACGTATACCTAACAGGACAAGGAACGTGAGCGCGCGCCACAGAAATACGCGGAACCGAGCGGGACGGTGCTAAACTCAGAGGCGGTGGGATGTGCGATTCGCTTTTCTTCTTGATACCAGCCAGAGAGTGCCACGCGCAGCACCTGAAGGAAAAGGTAAGGTCGGGTCGATCCTGCTACGCTCCGTCACCATCTTGATCAGTCTGCTCACAGTGTGGGTCGTGGTCGGATCGATCGTTTATCCTCTTTGGTGGTTTGAGTTCTTCCGCAAACGGGGATTCTTGAACTGGGACCTGTACGAATACGGATTCACATACCTTCTTAACAATGTTAGCTGGCTCATGGTTGCGTTGCCCCTAGCCGCTATTGCGGTGTGTTTAGCCTTTCGGGCTTGGCTGCCTAAGGCCGCCGCTTTCCTGGACCGTCTTGGTATCTATGTCATCCTGTGCTGCGTGGTTGCCGTCTCGGTAGATGCATATTGGATCAATAAGAGTCAGCGGCTGACGTACGAGACCTACTGGGGACTTCGCAATATAGTCGAAGCCATGTTGGAGACGGTGACAGTGCTGGCCGAATCGGCACTGCCTCCCTCCCAAGTCGTCCCGCCTGTCGATGTTCTCTATGCGGACAAGGATCGCGTGGCTATGCTATATAGCCAGTTGAGTCCGGAGTTCGCAGAGGAGAAGCGCACAGTTACTTCCGAGGATAAAAACGACAACAGCTTCGGTGTACAGCGAAAGCCCGTTACCCTGAACTTTGGCGGTTCAAGAAACACAAAGCAAGCGGCTGAGTTTCAGAGGGTGAACCCAACCACGGCGCGAGAATGCATCGAGTTGGTGAACGGCCTACTCGCGCGCCAATCTCCACCTTACTATTCTACGTTCGATCAACTCAGCGCGTTTCAGCTTCTGAAGCAGGCGGCGGCCTTGATGAAGTCAGCTCACGATGGTCTGCACAGCCAATCTCTGTTCACGAGTAGGCCTCCAGAGCCGGGTGCCGCTGCCATGCTCAAACAAATGGCCGAAATCAGAAAGACCACACCACCGATGGTGATCGAGAGCGGGATCAGAGCACAGCTCGGCAAGGTTTCTGGATTAGTGATCGTCGAAGGAGAGTTCAGACGTATGGCGCTGGGACCTCATACGGGCGAGTTCGAAGAGCAATTCAAACCGAATCCTCACCCGATCTCTTTTCGTTTTGTGCTACGCGACGAGGACGGACTTCGCTTGCTGCCAGATCGCGGGCGGCTCTTGGTGCTCGGCGATGTAATTAAGAAGTGGGACGGTGGCCCTTCGCTGGAGTTTCACCCAATAGCCATTCTCTAGCCCCGAGCGACGAGTTGCCTTGAACTAAGAGCCGAAGCCGCCGCGGAAAATGCAGTACCACCCGGTGGATCACGAAAAGAGCTTGTAGTCGGTGGGACGATCTTCATCGAGAGCACGGCGCAGGGACTGGAACGCAGCTCGCGCTGATCGTGGACATCATCCCTCATCCGAAATAACCGGCTAGCGCCCCCCAAAGGCTATAATTGAAACATGTTCTCCGATCGCAGCCGCCTTCAATCGCTCGTGGACGCCCTTCCGGACAGCGAGGTGCAGGTGGCCATTTCTTTTCTAGCGGAACTGGGTGAGCGGGAAATACTCGATCCCGAAACAGCGACCAAGCTGGATCTGGCCCGTGCGGAACCGGGCGACGATGTCCCATTGGACGAAGTCCGGCGCCGGCTCGGGCTGTGATCCGCCGCGTCGTTTTTCGGCCTGCAGGGCAATTCGGCGATCGATTTTGACCAGGCCCCTACCGCCTCCTACAAAAAACTTGGTTGCAGGAATGGTGACCAGAATCCGGCCCCGGCGGTCTCAAAGTTTCCTCCGCTTTTCGTGACATGGCGATTCTCCGCCGTTTACTCGTCAATCCTGAGGCAGAGAACGCGGTCCGGCCCCTGGACCGTCCCGCAACAGTTTTTCGCGGAGCAGATCCTCGACGTCGCCGAGCTTCTCGCCCAGTTGATTTAGTTTCCGCGCCACGCCTTGGATCTCCGCCTCGGCGCGGCGATTGACGTCGAAGTCCAGTTCGCTGCGCAGGCGATCTTTCTTGTCCTGGCGGTTCTGACTCATCATGATGACCGGCGCCTGGACAGCCGCAATCATGGAAAGGAACAGGTTGAGCAGGATAAATGGATAAGGGTCCCAAGCGGTTCCGCCTAATTCCACATTGATGAAAGTGTAGACGGCGATGACCACCGAAAACGCGATGATGAAGGACCAGGACCCGCCAAAGCGTGCGACCAGATCGGCAATTCGTTCGCCGCGCGTTTCACCTTCCTCGATCACGTCGTTCGGGTTGCGCGTCGCCCGCATGCGCACAAGCTGTTGCGAGGCGTGGAACTGGCGGCCCAGCACCGTCAGCATGTCCATTCCCGCATGCGGCTTGCGTTCTATCAGAATCGCGATGTCGGTACGTTCCACTTCCAGGCACACGCATTCGTCCACGGCCCATGCATCGGTCTGATGCGGTGTCTGGTCGAGCATCGAGGCAAAGCCGAAAAACTCGCCGTTGCCCGGTTGATCGACGACCACCTCCTGATGATCGTCGTCCACGGTGGTCAGCCGGACGCTGCCGGAGACCACCACGTACGCTTTCCCGCCCGGCTCGCCCATTTTGTAGATCCGTTCGCGCGCGGCGAATCGTTTGAGCTCGACTTGCCCCGCCAATACGGCCTTCTCATCCGCGTCCAGCAGAGCGAAGAGCGGGACATCTTGCAGCACTTCCGGATTACACGGCATCGGCCACCTCGTGGATATTCTACACGCAGGGCGCCATGCTTGCCGGCGTCCGTTCTGCTACAATCACGCACTATGCCGCTCATCGATGCCGTCATACAAACGTGCCGGCGCCTCGAAGCTGACGGTTGGCGCGAGTACCTTTTGCGCGTCTCCGATCTGGATATCGCGCAGGCTAACGCCGAGTCCTTGGCGCGCGAACTGTCGCGGCCACTGCGGCACATCGATCGGGGCGCGCCGGGATTTCGCGATTTTGCCGTCGAGGGCAAGCGCGCCATCGAACCGGGGCAGCCGGCCCACAGTCTGCTTTTCCACGCTCTGGCCGCGCCGCAACTGGGCGTGGGACAAGTGCAGGGCTTCCCCATCCACGAAGACATCGAGGCGGTTGAGAATTACGTTTACGGAGTCAGTCCGCCATCCATCGCCGATCTCCGGCTGCGGGCGTCGGGCGCCCCGTTGGCGATGGTGGTGTACGCCGCCGAGTACCGGCTGGCGCCGCAGACGGTGCACCGGAATCACGCGGATATGTGCTATGCGCGGACGGGCATCGCGCGGGTCGGCAACGCCGCGCCGCTTTACGATGCCGCCGCGCGCGGATATACCGGCATTTCCGCGAACCGCGGCGAAATACATGCGATCCCCT
Organism: Bryobacteraceae bacterium; assembly: GCA_050008575.1. Lineage (GTDB taxonomy): Bacteria > Acidobacteriota > Terriglobia > Bryobacterales > Bryobacteraceae > Bog-159. The sequence goes on along the minus strand of JBEKMJ010000056.1, from coordinate 10,013 downwards.
GCCGGTTCGCGGCTTACATCGCGGCGCAACTGAAGGGCGATGAGCGAAGCTTCGGTCCACTGCGCTTCCGCACAGGAGGTGTGGATGCAGAAGGTAATCCGGTAGCGCCGGATAGTGACAGACTGTTTTGGGTACCGTTGCAGAAAGTCTTCAGCGGCGGCGAGTGTATTCGTGGATGCACCGTGAACTTGCGCTTCCGCACGTACCATCACAACGAGAAACTGCGCCGCATTCATCTCTATTTCGCGGAGCACGCTCTGCCCACGCAATATGCCGGCGCCGCACTGCATCGGTATCCATTTGTGATCCCCGAAAGCCTGCTGGTGCAAACGGACTCTCCGGGTGCGTCCCTGCTGGTGGCTCCCGCGCCGCGCGCGCTAGTCGAAGAGGCCATGCTGGATGGCGCGCGGCTGGTTCTGGACGTGCCTCCCGGCGGTGTGCAGGAAGGCTCCTCGTTCCGCATTCCATGCCGGCCCAGCGGCGCCTGCCGCGCGCCGGAGTATATCTACGTGCGGCGGGAAGTTCAGGCGGACGGCGGAACGAAGAGTCTCAATGGGTCGCCGGATTTGACCAGGATCGTCAATCTGGGCCATTACCAGGCGCAACACTATCTCGACTACACCGGCGATGGCTGGGTGCAGGCTGAATGCGAAGGCTTGTCGCTGGATCTCCCGCAGAGCCTGGCCGCTTACTCCATGCTCTCCGCGCCGGACCCGTATACGGCCATCCGGGAGACGGACTTCTTCGACTGGTGGAAACAATCGGCGCCGCCCGATGTGCGTGCGACTCTGTTTCCCGATTATATGGGATCTCTTCCGGCCGAACCGCTTTCCGATGCCCGCATCACCGCGAACATCACCTTCCGCGAGACCGCCAACGTGGCCACCAGCCGAGCGATCTTCGTGAGCGACGACGATAGCTACACGTCCATCGTTTCGGGTCTCGACGCGGGCCAGGATGTACCCACGCCACTGGACATCGTGGCACATCACCGCAGCTCGCCGCTCCCCGACTGCGCCTCCGGATTGTTCGCGCCCGGGTGGGACGTCAGCATGGACTTGAACGACGATGAGAAATCCCCGAACGGCGTCCTACATCTGGCCAATTATGGCGGAGGCAGCCCGTTCGTGGAAGATATGCGTCTCTGTGCCGCGTTGAACGCATTCTGGCCGGCCATCGCTCCGGACGATACGCGCTTGTACGAGCCCGGCATTTACCCCACGGTCACGCCCATCCCGCAGTCGCGGTTGGGGTGGGACGGTTTGCCGGCTCCCGAACTGGTAGCCCCGGGCGTGGTGCGGTTTGTCTCTCGGGCCTACTCGGATTATGTGGAGTTGGTCCTCGGCCGGGGATTCGACTTCTCCAAGCTGGGCGTCACCACCGCAGCCGAATACGAGACATGGACCTTGCTGATGGCGCGCGTCTATGAGACGCTGAACGCCACAAGCACCGTGACTAAGACGCAGTGGGCCGTGCGCTATTTCGATAAGGCCGTCCCGGACGAGCCGGACTTGATAGAAGCACAGTGTGCGACCGGTATTGTTCCGGCCGATGCCTACCGGTTCGATTTGATTTGGCCGATTTCGGTGGTGCCGCAGGCGGACCCGTCGTTCGTCCACGCGGCATTTCAGCGATCGGTGGTGGCGTTCGCCACGGCGCAGCACGTGCTGTTTTTGGATACGCTGAACGCTGGCTGGGAGAGTCGTGCGTTCTAGTGGGGCAGACCTCCAGGTCTGCGCGGGACCTCCAGGTCCCGCTGAGGCCGGCGTGGAAGCCGGCCGCAGGACTGGAGTCCCGCCCCACCAGCACGGCGTCGCGATTGTGGGGGGCGGTCCGGCGGGGAGCGCGGCGGCCATCTGGTGCGCGCAAAACGGGCTGGACGTGGTGCTGTTGGAGGCGCTGCCGTTTCCGCGCGACCGCCCGGGTGAGAGCCTGCATCCCGGCATCGAACCGCTTTTCGATCAACTGGGCGTGGGAGACGCCGTGCGGGCCGCCGGTTTCTTGCGGCATCGCGGGCATTGGGTCCAGTGGGGCGAGGAGCCATGCTGCGCGCCCCGCTTCGAGGCATTCCGGGAGGGTCCCGGCGGGCCATGGTTCGGGTTCCAGGCCTGGCGGGCCGATCTGGATTCGATTCTGATCCGGCGAGCGCGCGCGGCCGGGGCGCAAATCCTGCAGCCATGCCGGGCCCTCGCCCCGATCATGGAAGGCGGCCGCATCCTGGGGCTCGCGACCGATGCCGGGGAGATTCGCGCCAGGTTCGTTATCGATGCCGGCGGGTCCCGTCACTGGCTGCACCGGCACGCCGGTATCGGCATGCACCGCGCGTCGCGGCGATTGATCGCTACATATGGGTATGCCGCAGGCGACTGCGGCGGCGATCCCGTGCTGGCGGGCGATCCGACGGGTTGGACGTGGACGGCCCGCGTGCGGCCGGGCTTAGTTGCGTGGACCCAATTGGGGTTCACCAAATTGCGGCGGGATCCACCCGAAGCGGTGCGGCGGCTGACACCATCCGGCCCCGTACGCGGGGCGGACGTCACCTGGCGGATGCTGGAGGCCTGCGCCGGCAACGGCTTCTTTGCCATTGGAGACGCCGCCTCGGTGCTCGACCCCGCGGCTTCGCATGGCGTCCTCAAAGCCATTATGTCGGGCATCCTGGCGGGCGACCTGATCGCGCGCGCGGTGCGCGGCGTCACCACCGAATTCGAGGCCGCGGCGGCCTGCCAGAACTGGACGCGCGAGTGGTTCGAGCGCGACTGCCGGCGGCTGCGGGAACTCTACGCCGCACTCATCGACTCGACCGGCGAGGCGCATGCGGCGCCGCGCTCTCCGGCAAACGGCCGCACCAGCTTATTCCGATAGGTTCTTTGCAGCGCGCAGGTAGCCATGTCCCAGGCGGTCAGGCTTCCCACCGGCGTACACCTGGGCGCGAATCGTTGCAGCGCCTCGTCCACCGTCAGGCTGCCGTCGCATAACTCTAGGAACTCCGCGGTGAGTGGAGATATTCTAACCACCTCTATCTCATCCTCGGAAACCCCGCGCGTGGCCACGATGGCCGGGCGGTGGATGGACTCATCCGGCGGATGGTGGGCACGCAGCAATTCCACGACGCGAGTGACATCGGAATCCAGGTGCAAAACGTAAACATGCGGATTCAGTCCCAGCCGCATATCGCTTGCGAGCACTTTCACATCGGCGGTACGGCTTCCGTAGGGTTCCTCGCGAATGACTTCCAGCAGGGCTTCCTCGAACTCCAGCAGAACGCATTCGAACTCGCCGCGCGCCGCGGCCGGACGGCTGCGCAGAAAGCGGACGAAATCGCGATCGAAGTCCCACATCGCGTAATACCGGCGCATATCGCAGCCGCGTTGATGCGGCACCAGGCCGCGGCTCCACGCCCGCCATTCATCGTAGAGGGTCAGCAAGTCCCCGCAGCGATCCTGCCAGGCGGCCAGCATCCAGCGAAAACGGCTGGTGGTACGCAGCACGAATTCGCGCAGTTCCTGCAAATACCGCCGATCCAGGTGCGGAGTCGGAATGGCGTAGAAATTCTGGAACACATCCGGATAGGCGGCAATCAACCGGCGCTCGCGATCGCCTTGCACCCAGCCGGAGTGCGACATATCCGTGTAGACATCCTCCAGCACCAGGCGGTCGCGGTATGCGACTTCGAGCGGCGTCCCGGCCAGAGGCGCGAGCAGATGGAGTTGGGTGACCATCTCCGGTTCGCGCAGGGATTCGGCCAGGAATGCCACGGTCGCCCTAACGTCGTCCAGGGTTTCCTCCGGAAAGCCCATGATGGTGGAAACGGTGGTGCGCATCCCGTTGCGGGTAGTGAGCGCCGCGTTTCTGCGGGACTCGTCCAGATCTAGCCCCTTGTCGATGATTTTCTGCATCCGCGGCGATCCGGATTCGATGCCGAAAAAAATCGATACGCAACCGGCGCGCGCCATCAGTTCAATCAACTCCTGGTCTACGCAGTCGGTGCGCGCGCTGCAACCCCAGCGATGACCGCGGCCGCTCTCGATCATGGCCTCGCAGAAAGTTGCCACGCGGCGGCGGTCCACGGTGAACATATCGTGCATCAGGTCGAAATACTCAACCGCATAACGGTCCGCCAGGATATCCATTTCCTCGATCAATTTGGCGGGCGACTTCAAGCGGAAGCGGCGGCGGAAAAAGTCGTTGGTGGAGCAGAAAGTGCAGCCGAACGGGCAGCCTCTTCCCAGTTCCAGCGGGATGCTGCGGGTGGGCGTCGCCATGGGATAGAGGTGAAAAGCGGGCAGCGGCAGCGCGTCCATCTCGACCGGCAGGGGCGCATCCGGATGGCGGCGGGGCTCTCCGGCGCTGCGATAGGTGATGCCGGGCACGGTCTCGGGCGGCAGTCCGGCGGCGAGGCGCGTGACAAACTCCGGCAGGCTGCGATCCGCTTCGCCACGCAGGATGAAATCCACGAAGGGGAAATGCCGGAGCGTGGCTACATCCACCACGGACGCCTGCGGACCGCCGAACAGCGTGACGGCACTCGGGCGTAGTTCCTTCAGATGCCCGGCCGTCTGGATCGTGACCGGGTAACTGTTGCAGATGGTACTAAAGCCGTACAGATCCGCATCCAGCGCGGCCAGGCGCGCGGCCGCATATTGGCTGAACGAAGCACGGTTCAGGCGCGCATCGGAATCGAGATACTCGATGTACCAGGCATTGGAATCGACAACTTGGGGAACAACCCCAATCTCTTCCAAGACGGCCGCGAGCGAGAGCACGCCGAGCGGGATGTCGGCGGCGGTTTCGCGAACGCCCTCGCTCTCGAATTGCACCGGGTCTTCGAAGTCGGTGGCGGTGGGTATGCTGACCAGGCAGACCTTCAGCCGGGCCGTGCCGTTGGCCCCGACGTCAGCGGGGACGCTTGGGCTTGTTGGGCTTTTCAAAGGCCACATCGTCTTTCAGGTGCAAGCGCAGGGCGCTGGCGGTCATCTCCAAAGTCTTGGCGACAAAGTCCGCCTCTTCGGAAGTGAGTTCCCGCTGCAATTCCAGATTGACTCCGTAGGTGTCGCCCTTCTTGCCGATCTTGTCCGTTGCCATATGGCGCGTCTCCTTTCGATGTAGCAAATGTAACGCAAATCGGACGGCGCGGCAAACGCTCGCGCCTACTGTGGCGGACAATAGAGGAGGAATCGTCGTGAAGAAAGCAATCCCCGCACCGAAGGCGCGCCGTGCCAGTCAGGCCGCTCTGAATGAACCGATCGCGCGGATCGTCGTCGATGCCTATGGAGAGGACGAGCAACTCTGGGCTTTTCGGCAGGCGTTCGAGGATGATGTCGCCGTGCCCACCGGTGCCTTCGTCATCGGCGAGCCAGTTTCCGTGGTGGAGTTCGACTACGACGGCAATGAGCGGCGCGGATTAACTGCCAAATGTCGTCGGCCGGATGGCCGCGAGTACGTCGTCGCGGCTTCCGATGTAGTGTTTCCGCACGGAACGGACGGCCGGAAGTACGTCGCCGCGTACCGCAAATGGATGGGGCTCGCGCCATTTCCGCCGAAGATGACCGGAGCCTCGCCCATCCGCACGGGACATTTGCTGGAGTTGGCAGTCCTGTGGGTGAGACAACAGACCGCGCATTGCCGATTCCTCGACAGCGGCCGCACCGTCACACTGCGAAGCCGAAGGGTTTGGGTGCCCGGCGAAATCGTCCGAGTCAGGCCTCGCAAGGAGTGGAGCGAAGGAAATCCGCACCTCTCGGCGGAAATCGAGTGCACTAGCATCGATGCGGCAGCTCTGGCGTTGCCGCCGCTCCGGTTGGAGGACCGTGGCACATGGGATCCGCGCAACGAATACTGGGGTGAGGGGACGATCGCACGGTGGGCCAAGGCAATCATCGCCCGTGGCCCGCGACAGGCGTTCGAGATGGAGCAGGTGCTGCCCGGATATGACTTCGCCGATCCGGAATGCGACCCGATCGGTGTGTCCAACGACCTCAAAGACTCTGGGGATATCGAGGGTTCGTATCGGATGCTGATGGAACTCTGCCGGGCGGATCTCCGCTGCCTGGACGCCCACGCCCACCTGGGTAACTTGGCCTTCGACCGTATGCCTGACGATGCGGTACGCCATTACGAAGTGGGTTTCCGGATCGGGGAATTATCGCTGCCCGCCGGCTTTGACGGCGTCCTGCCCTGGGGACACCTCGACAATCGGCCGTTCCTTCGGTGCATGCATGGATTCGGGCTTTGCCTTTGGCGTCTAGGTCAGTTTCCGGAAGCCGCGCGAATTTTCAAGCGCATGCTCTGGCTGAACCCGTCGGACAATCAAGGCATCCGATTGTTGATCGACGATGTGCGCGCGAAGCGCTCCTGGGAAGACAGGCGGGGAGAATAGACCCAGCCCAGGCATCGTGGAGCGGTTGATCGAGCTGCAATTGCGGGGATTCAACATAAGTTGGTGGAATCAAAAGCACGGGCCACCCTAGCTCACTTGGTAGAGCGGCTGATTCGTAATCTTGGAATCCAGCCGTACTTGTGCCGTAGATAATCCTGCCCAACGTCACGTTGTTCACAAAATGGAGGGCGGGCAATTCTGCCCGCAGCCGGCTTTCAGCCGGCTCTGGCCGCCTGAAAGGCGGCTGCGGCCAAGATTGGCCGCCCTCCAAAACCAAATTGACCCACTACCCAAAGTTCCTTCGGCATATTCGGCCTGACGGACGCTAATCGAATCGGATTTTGAATCGAACTCTTCGGTGGGGCGTTAGCCTCCGCGGCCGTCCGCGGCCGTTGGCGATTCTCGCGCGACTCCCCTTGGGAGGGGGAGGCCAAAATTCCTTGAGTGTCCCTAAGCGGGCCGCCCGAACGCGCCAAGAAGGGTCGAGATCGCCCGCGCGAGGCGATCCTGATCCACCGTTTGGGGCAGCGGAATCGAGAGGACCGGGCGGTTCGTGCTTGGGTCGCGCGATATCAAGCTCGAAATGCCATGGCTGGCGGGTGCGGTTCGTGCCACAGCCGCAAACGATTCCAGGAATCGCACGCCGGTTTCGAGAAGCCCAGCCGCGGCCTGTTCGAATTCGGCCAACTGGCCCGCTGCCGCCGGAGCAGCGGCCGGAGGCGTCAACGCCGGCACGGGTTGCATGGGTACCGCCTTGGGGGGCTCTTCGTCGGTCACAGCCTTCGGGCGGCCGGCTTGATCCGCGAAGATTTCCTTCACTGCCTGGAAGACGCTCTTCTTTCCAAGCGCCGCGAAGCTCACCTCGCCTGTCGGCGAATCGAACACCCCGGCGAACAGGGATTTCTTTAGCTTCAACGTTTCCCACACCCGCTCTTCAATGCTGCCCTCGGTCAGCAGGTGCACCACGTGAACCGGATGCGCCTGCCCAAGGCGGTGGACTCGACCGATCCTCTGCTCCAGACGGGCAGGATTCCACGGGGGCTCAAAATTAATGACTGCCGAGGCTGCCTGGAGGTTCAGGCCAACGCCTCCCGCGTCCGTCGAAAGGAAAACGCGGCACTCCGCTTCGCATCGGAATTTCTCCATGAGCGCGCCGCGGTTGCGCGAAGGGACGCCGCCGTGCAGCGACACGAATCCTATTCCCAGCCTTTTCAGCTCCTCGCCGGCCAGGTGAGTCATCCGTTCATACTCGCTGAAGACCACCACCTTGCGATTCTCTTCGATCACTAACTCGCGAACGAGCTCGCGAAACTCGGCGAGCTTCGGCGAGTGATTCGTTTTCTTGTCGAAGAGGAACGTGGAATTACAAAGCATCCGCATATTCTGCAAACAGCAGAGCACGCGCTTCTGATCGATTTCCGAGAGCCAACCCTGGCGCTCCCACTTGCGCATTAAGGCGGCCAGAATGTCGTTCTGTTCCCAATATGGTTCCGCCTGCTGCGAGGTCAGGTGTACGTGCAGGATCCGGTCGGTGCGCTGGGGCAGGTCCTTGAGGACCTCCTGCCGGGTGCGCCTCAGCAGGATCGGCCCCAGTCGATCGTGGATGCGATCCAAACCGCGGTAGCCGATCAAGTGGCCTTGTTCGTCCTCCGTCCGGTGCTCGTGCAGAAAACGGAAGGCGGGACCGAGCCGCCGGCCATCGATGAACTCCACCACGGAGAACAATTCTTCCAGCTTATTTTCGAGAGGGGTCCCCGTGAGGACGAAGGCGTAACGGCTTTTCAGTTGTTTTATGGTGCGCGCGGTGGCGGTGGTCCAGTTTCGGATGCGCTGCGCTTCATCGAGGATGATGAGGTCGGGCGCCAGTTCGCGCATGTAGCGCACATCTTTGAGGACCAGTTCGTAGCTGGAAAGGTTGAAGAACTTGGGTGAGGCATACAGTTCCCGCCGCCGCGGCAGCAAGCCGTCGATTAGCTGTGCCGGAACGTCGGTGAACTTTTCGATTTCGGTTTTCCACTGATACTTCACCGAGGCCGGAGCAACTACGAGCACTCTCGCGATACCCCGGCGGCGCCGCAACAACTCGGCAGCGGCAAGGGCCTGGACGGTCTTACCTAAGCCCATGTCGTCGGCCAGAACGACCCGGCCGCGGCAGGCGGCGAAAATGGCGCCCACTTCCTGGTAAGGCAACAGCTTCGTCTTCAGCAATCCATTCAGGGGGTCCTGCCCGCGGCGGAGCTTGGTCAGAAACTGACGTTCCAGATCGAGCCCCTCGGCAAGTTCATTCTCCCGGTCGAGGTACTCGAGCACGTCGCTGTAGATGACCGCTTCCACGTCGGCCTTGCGGAAGGACTCGATCACTTGATGAAAACTCTGGAAATGCTCCCTCCGCAGCAACCCGGCTGGATCGAAATACTCCTCGGCCAACTTCGCCAGAACGGGCGACGGAGCGGCTGGAAGGCGCAACCGCACGTCAATGGCTTCGCCGTATTGCAGCGAGATGGATGCGCGCGACCGTGCATACCTCTTGCTTTCTAGGGTCCTGCCATATCGTTTGCCAAGCCGCAAAAGAAGCGCCTCAATGTGCTTGCAGGTTCCCAACGTGTTGACGGCGAAGTCCGGACACGAGCAGTAGTTTTCGAACAGCCCCGGCCCGCGCATGGCAACCCGGTAGGTCTTCCCGCTCGCGGATTTGACGCGATAGTCGCCATACGGCGCCCCGACTGGCCGTTCCAGAATCTTGGCGATGGCGGCGCCCGCTCGTTCCCGCCGTTCGGCAATCTGTTGCTCGACCAACATAACGAGCCAGGATAGCAGAACGCCGTGAGGGATGACTTACACCCGCAACCGCGTGCGAGCGAGTTGTTATGATCAAAGGCGTGGGCCACCCTGGCTCAGTTGGTAGAGCGGCTGATTCGGCCGCTTATTGAATCCGATTTTGAATCCAACTTCCCCCTCACGCAAGCAACGCACGCCGAACCGCGTCAGGTTCACGCGCGATCGCGGTAAGGAAGGCCCGAGCCGGGCCACCGGGGACTCGCCGTCCATGCTCCCAATGTTCCAAGGTCCGTTTACTCAGACCGAATAGTGGAGACCTACAGGTTGGGCAGGGAGTCGAGATGAGGAAAAGGAAACCGGCGGCGGGCGAACGAATGATTGAGAGCGCCCGACATCGCCCAGGGCCGCGAAAATCACGGCGGTGAGGTACCGGAATGTCTGTCCCAGAGAAGAACGTTATTACCCGGTAGCCGCCACGTTCCCCTTGCCCCTTCCAGCAAACCGCATTTTGCGGGCAGCGCCCGTTCCTTCGATTACATCGCCGGCCGCAAGAAATCCATGTCACAATGGCGAGCCGTTCCCCGTGCGATAGCCGCAGCGACCGCGCGTCACCGGGGAAAGGTCACTACCCTCGGTTGCGGGACCAGATCGACGATGCGCGCACGAAGCGTTCCTGTGAAGACCGGCGCGAAGAGTAGATCCAGCCCAGGCATCGTGTGGAGCGGCTGATCGAACTGCAATTGCGGGAATTCCCCGCAAGTTGGTAGAATCGAAAGCACGGGCCACCCTAGCTCAGTTGGTAGAGCGGCTGATTCGTAATCAGCAGGTCTCCGGTTCGATCCCGGAGGGTGGCTCCATA